>CAZYHS010000001.1:0-52873 GCA_964647545.1 uncultured Pseudomonadota bacterium
CCTATCATTACGGCGTCACAGCCGGTAAGTTCAAACATCTGGCGCGCACTTTGTGTGTCCACGATGTCGCCGTTGCCGACAACTGGAATTTTCAGCGCCGATTTTACTTTTGCGATCATTTCGAAATTTATCGGCCCGCTAAACGACTGCATGCGGGTTCTGCCGTGAACTATGAGCGCGTCGGCCCCTTCGCCCTCCGCAATCTTTGCGATTTCCAGCGCGTTGATGCATGTGTCGTCCCAGCCGGTTCTGATCTTTACGGTAAGCGGGCCCTTCCACGCAGCGCGCGTTGCCGCGATTATCTCCTGCGCAAGCTTTGGCGTTTTCATTAAGGCCGAGCCCTCGCCGCGGCCGACGACTTTTTTAACGGGGCAGCCCATGTTTATGTCGATAACGTCGATGGAGTAATCTTTTATAAGTTCGATCGCGCGCGCAAACGATTCGGGTTTGTGGCCGAAGAGCTGTGCACCGAACGGGCGTGCCGTTTCGTAGTTGTTTAGATAAACAAGGGTTCTCTTTTTTGCGCGAAAAAGACCTTCGACCGATATCATTTCGGAATAGGTGAGGCTGGCGCCGAGTTCCGTGACGATGAGCCGCCACGGAGCGTCGCTAAAACCGGCAAGCGGCGCCGCAATAAATTTATTTTTCAACTTTAGTTCGCCGATTTTCATTTTTTGGTCCTAAGCGATTTAAAAAAGTCGCTCATGATTTTTGCGCATTCATCTTCAAGGACGCCGGAGACAACTTCAATTGTGTGGTTCATTTTATTGTCAGACGCAAAATTGTAGAGCGAACCGCATGCACCGAACTTTTTATCGCGACATCCGAAAACAAGTTTTGGCACGCGCGCGTGAAGCAGGGCACCCATGCACATCATGCACGGTTCGACCGTCGAATAGATGGTGACTCCTTCACATCTCCAGCTCGGAAAGATTTTCTGTGAAATTAGCGACTGCAAGACGAGAATTTCAGCGTGTCCAAGCGGATTATTAGTCGATTCCCGCACGTTATGCGATCTCGCTTTGATTTCTCCATCAATGACAGCTACCGCGCCAATCGGCACCTCGCCTGCATTTGCGGCCGATAGCGCCTCTTCAATTGCGACTCGCATGTAGAGTTCATGGTTCATGGTGGGTGACCTCTATTTGAAAAAAATTTTTTTCGCAATAGGCTTCGTATAACCGAAAAATCGCTTGCGAAAAGACGCATAATTTGGTAGTTCGCACGCCACTATGATACTACAATACATCCAGACAAATCAGATCAACATCAGCGACGATAGTTTCAGAATTACTTTCGCCCCTTTGCTTACCGAGCTGAAGAATTCGATAAAAAATGTCGGTGTGATCAATCCGATAATACTTCGTCACACTCAGGATGGCGCGTATCAGGTGGTGGCGGGGTACAAACGACTCCTTGCTTGTCAGGAACTTAACAGACAAACGATTCCGGCGCTTGTTTATGAGCCGCACGATCTCTCTCCAATGCAGGCGTTTTTGTTCAACCTGCACGATAACGTGTTCACAAGACCTTTGAGCATAGTTGAAAAGTTCAACGTTTGCGTTAAGCTGATTAAAACCTTCGCGGTTACCGAAGAGGATGTGGTCAGAAATTATCTTCCGCTTCTTGGCGAAGAGCCGAGCTACAAAGTGTTGCATCAGTTCTTAAATCTCGAGCAGTTGATCGAGCCTATGAAGGCCCACGTCGTCGAAAAACAGGTCGCACTTTCCAGCGCCATGAGAATCGCGGAGTTTTCACCGTCAACGCAAAGCTCGCTATTGAACGTCCTCAAACATGTCAACCCCAGCACGAACAAACTTAACGAGCTGCTCACATTAATTCGCGAAATCGCCGCCAGAGACGGTACTTCAGTCGAAGAGATCCTGCAGCGTTATCAGCTGCTGACGATTGTCGCAGACCCGAGCGTTGCCGCGCCGGAAAAAGTGGCGGCCTTGCGCCAGACGTTGCGCAGCGTCAGATTGCCACACCTTACCGAGAGACAAAAGCAGCTTACGCAGCTCATTCAGGGATTGCAGTTACCGCAGCAGGCTAAGCTTATCGCCGACCCTTATTTCGAGGATCCCAAGCTCAAGCTCGAATATCAGTTCAGCCGCCCCGAGGAGCTCGATGCGCTTGTCAAACAGATACAAGAGGCTCTCGACAAGCAACATTGGAACAAACTCTTCGAGTGGTACCGCATCTAATTTTTGCGAAAGGTCGTGCTAAAAATGCACTTCGATCAGATCTGGATAGACAAAGACGCACTCCTTTATCCGGTAACACATTCAATAATTGAACGCCTCTCCGGAGTTTCGGCCGACGTTGTCGAGGATGTTCGCCATCTAAAATATCCGTCCGATCCGCTTAAAGCAAAACGCCAGCTTGTTTTAACGACGCACAAGGGCGTTGCGTTCAAGCCGTGTCAGGGGCTTTGCGAAGGGGTTGTGTGCTGTGGTTATCACACTATCGACCTTGGCTCCGGTTGCCCGTGCGACTGTTCGTATTGTATCTTGCAGCACTATCTTGCGAACAATCCGATGACGACCATTTACGTCAATATCGAACAGATATTGATGTCGGTGAGAGAGCGACTTGACAATAATCAGGGTCAGCATTTCAGGATAGGCACCGGAGAATTAGCCGACAGCCTCGCATACGACGATATCACCGGCTATTCAAAGATCATCGTACCGTTCTTCGCTCAGCAGCGTAACGCTACTTTCGAATTTAAGACCAAGACGACAAATATCGCGAACCTTCTCGGGCTCAAACATTCGGGTAGGGTCGTTGTCTCTTGGTCACTCAATCCTCCATCCATAATCGAAAGTGACGAGAAAGGGGCCGCCTCTCTTGACGAAAGGCTTGCCGCCGCCGCGAGGTGTGTCCAGTTTGGGTACCGAGTCGGCTTTCATTTTGACCCGATGATAAATTATAACGGCTGGGAGGCCGATTATCGCGGTGTTGTCGAAAAACTTTTTAAGGCCGTGCCTGCCGCTTCGGTTGCGTGGGTAAGTCTTGGAGCTCTTCGTTTTCCGCAGAATCTTAAGACGATTGCCGAAAAGCGTTTTCCGGCGACGAGGATTTTTACGGGTGAGTTCGTGCCGGCCAACGGCAAAATGCGATATTTCAGGCCCATTCGCGAAGAGATGTATCTCAAAATGCGCGGCTGGATCAGAGAATTTGCCCCCAGCGTTTCTCCCTATCTTTGCATGGAGACGGAGTCTGTCAGCGAACGATATCTTGGTTCCTCGGCAGTCTGATTTTTTCTAGAAAATATATCCGAACGTAAAGTGGAAGCGCCCGAAGCTTTCTCCCGGTTTCCGGTCGAGAATAACGCCGTAGTCTGCCCGCAAAGGCCCGACCGGCGTTATGTAGCGTATGCCTCCGCCCGCCGAGCAGCGGATGTTGGCGTTATTGATGTCGGTAAAATTGTTAACAAGAAATGCTGCGTCGAAAAAACCGGCGAGCTGAAAGTTTTTTACGACATTGAATCTTAGCTCGGCGTTGTAAATACCGCGGGTTCTTCCGCCCACCGGCTTTCCGGCGGGGTTGGTCGGTCCCAGCGAGTTTCTTGCGAAACCTCTGATTGTATCGTCTCCGCCAAGGAGGAGCAGTTCGTTCGTAGGTACGCTGACGTTGTGGCCGAAAGTTTCGATCCTGTCGAACCTTAGTTCGTTGGCGAGCACAAAATACCTTACGAAGCCTTTATAGATTCCGAACGCCGTCTTGAAACGCACGAAATTGGCGTGTTTGCCGCGAATTTCGTTATAGAAATCGGTCCCTGCCAGAGCGAATATCCCTTTGCTCGGATTTGCGAAATTGTTTCTTGTGTCGAAACTTCCGGAGAGGGTGATCTTGCTTATCGTCGTATCGCGCAGCGAGTTTGCGTCGGCGGCGTTTGAGTCGCCTTTGACGAAATAGTTGCGCATCAGCTCCCACTTGGCGGTGAGGCCCGTTCTGTGAAAGCGCCTGAAGAAACCGAAACCGCCGCCCCCTTGAACGTAGGTATAGACCTTTTCGTCTTCGTACTGCAGCCAGCTGGAGGCGGCCATTTCAAGATCGGTGCCCAAGAACCTTGGGTCGTTCCATGCCGCCTCGCCTCTGGAAAGCTCACGACCTCCGGTAAGCCTCAGCGTGCTGCGTTTTGCGAGGCCGAACGAGTTAAAATTATTGAAAAGCATTGTGCCGGTAAAGCCGGTGTTGGTCGAATATCCAAGTTCAAAGTCAAGGACCAGCGGCTTTTGCTCTTCGACCTTTACCCTAAGATTGACTACGTCCTGTTTTTCCGTGAGCCCGATGGTTTCGATGTTTACCGAGTTGAACGCGCCAAGCCTTCGAAGCGCAAGCTGACTGTCGCTTATTTTCTGGTAGCTGAACGGATGCCCCGCTTTGATGGGCATGGCTTTCCTGATGGCCTTTGTGCGCGTAAGAGAATTTCCTATAACAAGAATTTCGCCGATCTTAACTTTTTTATCTTCTTCAATTTCGAAGATTATCGTCGCTCGGTTTTCGTTGAACTCCGTAGAATATTTTATCGCAGCGTAGGGGAAGCCGCTATCGGCATAAGCCAGAAGCAGCGTTTTTTTGTCTTCTTCAAGTGCGGCGGGGTCGAACGGTTTGCCTTGTCTGTTCTTAAGTCTTTTTATGAGAACATGTTTTTGAAGTGATGACGCGCCGTTAAATATAATTTCGCCGACGAGCGTCTGTTCGTTCTCGACGACCGGGATTTTAATTCGAATCCCTTCGCGAACCTCGCTAATGTTAGCGGGGCCGACCTTTGCGTTCAAAAACCCTTGGTTGCGGTAATGCTCCTCGATCTTTTTGAGGTCTTCTTTTAGAACCTCTTCGTCAAAAGAACCCTTTTCCGAAAGGCCGACCTCTTTATTTCGCATCTGGTTCTTTAGTCGCCCGTCCGATATCCGTCTGTTGTCGACGACGTCGATGTCAAATATCCGTCTTCTGGCCCCTTCGTTTATAATAAAATCGATGATATAGTTTCCGTCGGGGAGCTCTTTCTTTTTATAACTTATCTCCGCCTTGGGAAATCCGTTGGCGAAGAGGATTTTTTTCATGTTCTCTTTGCTTAGTTCGAGTTCGTAATCGTCGAAGCTCGAAGCGTCGGCTATGGTCAGACCTTTGCGCAGTTTTTTAGTGGAGACGTGTGAGTTGCCGGAAAAAATAACATCGACTTTAGGGCCTTCGTTGACCGTGATGGCGACGTTTAGACGTCTCTTTTCGAGGTCAAGATCTTTACCGGTGATCTTTATACGGGCTCTTGGATAACCGTTGCGATGATAAAATTCGGCCACGCTTCGAATGGCGTCGTTTAGCTGTCTGGGTCTGTATCGCCGCAGCGGATTGATAGCAGAAACAAGTCGGCCGTTCGGAAAGGCTTTCATTCCGGTTATGTTTATTTCGCCGTATCTGACCAAGTCTCCGCGCTTGATCTTAAAATTCACCAGAACGTCGTTATTGACCTCGTCCCATTTTTCATCGACCTTGACCTGAGTGTTGTAAAAGCCTTCCCGTTCGTAGAATTCCTTAATGCGCTGGAGCTGTTCTTCGATACGTTCGTGCGTGTACATGTCGCCGGGGCGGATCGTGAGATATTTTTTTACGCGCGGGGCGACGAAAGGGTAGTTTCCGCTTACGTCTATTTCGCCTATGAGCACCGCTTCTTTAAGCGTGAAGGTCAGCTGGGCCGTGTTGTGAGCCCCTTCCGAAATGCTCGTGCTGATAGTTTCAAAGAGACCCCATTTGCGGAGCTGATCGATGGCCGTGTCGATGTTCTTTGAGGTTAGCTCGTCTCCGGACTTGAGAGGGATGACGTTTCTGACCTGTCTTTCGGTCGTTTTGAACGGTCCGCCGCCGGCGAATTCTATAAAAATGTCGCCGATCTTTTCGGAGGCAAAGGAATTCGCGGCCGCGAATAATATTCCGGTCGCGGACAATAGTGCAAAAAATGATTTGAACGTTCTAGTAAATTTCATCTCTCTCTAAATCTAAGCGAAAAATTGAACAGGTATTCGTCGTCCATAAGACGTTCGCCCTTTAGCAGCAGCGAGTCGGTCAGCAGGTATTCCGCCTGAACCGTCTGCGATGCGTACTCGGTGTTGATGTCGGTCATGAACGACAGGCTGAGCCTGTCCGAAAGTTGTTTGCCCAGATATACTTTCGATATTTGAGTTGCAGAAGCGCCGCTGCTTGTCGTTGTTTGCGTCCCTGCGGCTTCGAGCCTGAAAATATCGAGATGTGTGAATTTCGTGATTGGGCGTTCGATCATTGCGGTGATTTGTCCGGCCACGATAGATGGGCCGACGTTTCCGCCGAAGCTGCTTTGTGCGTTCTTTGCGTCCTCTTCGGTCACGCCGAAAAGCAGCATCGAAATGATGTCGCGCCTCTCCATCGGTTTGGTTGCCGAAAGATCGACCGTCAGGTTGTCAAGCCTCCCGTGCAGCAGCGCGGTGATGACAAGATCGGTAATGTTCGGGACATCGTATTCCGCTGTGACCTCAATGTAGGGATTTGTGTATGGGTCTCTGAATTCAACAAAGCCTCTTGTGATAGTGAAATCGTGGCCGAGATAGTGTATCTTGCCGTCTTGAGTCTCGACGCGGCCGTTGACTTGGGGTTTGGCCTCGGTGCCGGTCACGTTGAGGTCGGCGCTAAGCCAGATGTCGCCGATGTTGTTGCGGATGGCAAGATCTCCGGTGTTGCGGATGTTGAGCTTAAGCCGAAGTTTGTCGTCGCCGGTTTTTGCGAGAGCATTTTTATTTTTGGACGACGAAAGCCCCTCGAAGATGCTGAAGTCCTTTGTATATTTTCCGTCGAGAATGACGACGTTTCCTTCCAGCAGCGAGGAGGCCGCCGTTCCGCTCCATTTAAGGTCGACGTTAAGTTCGGTTTTGAGGTCTTTGTCCCACATCAGAAAGCGTAAGTTCTCGCCTTTGAACGCCATGTCGAACCTTTGCGGCTCGAGCGAGGCATGCTCAAGATAGCCTTTGATACTGAATTTGCCGTCCTGAATCGTGCCTGTCAGTCCGTCGGTCGATATTTTTCTACCCGAAAAATCTATTTCGCCCGATATTTCCTCCATCGACTGATACATCGACCTTGGGTAGATCGTGTTGCCCTGAAGCTTTAGCGAGCCGTTAATCTGCGGGTTTTCTCCGGTTCCGCCGATCTTAATTGCGACCTTTGCCGGGCCCGATGCCTCCCTGACGAGGTTCTTAAAAAACATCAGAAGCGACAGATCTGCGCTACCCTCTATCGACAGGTTGTTAGCTCCCGTCGCTGAATAGTTGCCTCGTGCGACCAAATCTTTATAGCGAACGTTCTTAATGCTCCAGTCGCCCGATCTTGTCGCGTAGTTCGCGTCTATTGCCAGCCCATCGATGGGCGAGCCCGAAAAATGTATCGAGCCTGTCTGGAAATCTATGTTGAGAGGCGACTGAAAGATGATCGGCTCGCTGTTCGGTCTTGTTATGGTAGCCTCGGTGAATTTGATTCCGTTATAGCGGAGATCGGCCTTCGTTGATAATTTCTGGAAGCCGACGTTGACGAATTCTCCTTCGTCTATTGTGGCGGTGATGACCGCTTTGAAATTTTCTTTCGGGCCTTCCAGCCGCATGTGAGCGTTGCCAGTTCCGTGCAGGCCGTAATCACCCATGCTTTGTGTGAGGTCGTTGTTGACGGCTTTTGCGTCAATGAAAAGGTCTTTGGGACGCGGCTTGTTGGATGTTTTTTTGCCGTACTTTATCTTCATGTCGATATTGCCGGCTTCGCGTTCTTTTTGAAATATCTCTCCAACGAGCATCAGCTCTTTATAGGTGGCCTCGATGCGGGCGTGCGCTTTGTCGCACTTGATCTTGTAGTATCCGCCGACCCCTGTTGTTGAAGCATCTCCCGAAACCTTGAAGTTTTCGCCCCAGCCCGTGACTTGCGCTACGGCTTCGGCGGTTCCAAAGATCGGATGAAAGTTTTCGTCGCCGAACCTGCCGAACACCCCCTCAACAGGGATGTCGCCGCCGTTAACTTTTATGTCGAGTTTTTTGCCGGCGATATCGACGCTTCCTTTTACATCGACATTTCCTGTTTCCCCGATCTTTACCTTTGTGTCGTTTAGCTTTATTACGCCGTCCTTCCAAGAGAGCGGGGCGCTAACTTCCACGTTGGGGAGTCCTTCGCGCATGTGCACCGACCAGATGTCGGCTTTTCCCTGCGAATGTTCTAGGTCGAGACCTGTGCCTTCCAGTTTGATTTTTGCTTCGACAAGACCTTGCGTGTCGATGGTCGGGTCGCCCGCCGCTCCAAGCGTTGGAACTGGGATGGCCTCTTTCGTTTCGATGTTTGCGGCAAAGCTGTCGTCGTCGAAATTAATGCTGAAACTTCCTGCGATCGGTTTTTTGCCGGTAACAAGTTCGAAGTCGCTCATTTCGATCTTGGGCCCTAAAACAGCGACTTTGGCCGCGATGTTGGAGACCTCGATTTCGCCGTATTTAAGATCGCCTATGCCGAGTCTGCCTTTGATCGAATTTACGTAAGGTGGGGTGTCTATCCAGTCGGTGAGTTTTGTTCGGCCTCGAAGCTCCATGCTGGCCAGCTGGACGCTTTCACTTGCCGAATCGAACTTGGCCCCTTGAAGGTCGGTCTTTAAGTTGACCTCGCCGGTTATCCTAGGTTTGAATTCGAGGGCGGCCATGTCGGCCGAAAGCCTGCCGATCCCTTCAAAGTAAAGGTTGGCTCCTTCAAGTGTGGCCGAATCGATCTGAAGGTTTTGCAAAAGCAAAAGTTTTTTAATGCTTATTTTTTGGCTTTTTTTCTTTTGTTGCTGGGGGGCGAAATTTGCCACAAAGCCCTTTGCGTTTAAGTCGGTAACTATGAGCCTGCCGCGCAAAAGCCCGAACGGATTTATTTTAAGTTCGGCGCTGTCGATGGAAAAGCTGTTCTTTGTCGAAGGACTCGCGAAGAGCAGACTTTTAACGGTGATCTTGCCAAAAAGCGGGCTGATTTTTATTGAGCCGTCATCGTTTGTAAATGAGAAGTCGTAGCCCGCTTTTGAAAGAGCGGCAAAAACAGCGCGCTGGGCGAACGGCGCGTTAACCGCGTACATGGCCGACCAGATAGCTCCAAGAATGACGGCGAGTGTCGCCAGAGCGGTTATTTTTTTAAAATGCCGTTTTAACATTTACAAAAGTTCCAATAGCTTTTGGTGAATATTGTCGAACCCACCGTTAGACATTACAAGAACGACATCTCCGCTCTTTGCATTTTGCGCGACGAACTTTGAAATTTCTTCTGCGTTTGGAAGGGTTTTTCCCTTGGCGGGGCCGATGGCGTTTATTTCGTCTATGAGCTCGGAGATGTTAAGCCGTTCGTGCTCGGCAAGTTTGTCGGCGCGATGAACGTTTGCGACTATGGCTTCGTCGGCGCTAGCCAGCGCGGAGGCAAAATCGTGCTGAAAAATCTTGCGCCGGCTGGTGTTCGAACGCGGCTCGAAAATCGCCCATAATTTTGCGTTTGGATATTTCGTGCGCATCGCTTTTATCGTTTCGCAGATAGCGGTCGGATGATGGGCAAAATCGTCTATGACGATGACGCCGTTCTTTTCGCCTTTGATTTCCTGTCTGCGGACGACCCCTTTAAATTGCGCGAGACTTGCGGCGATTTTTTCGGGGGCAAAGCCAAGTTCGATAAGCAAGGCAATAACGCCGAGCGTGTTTTGCAAATTGTGCGAGCCGTACATCGGCATTGTGAACGTTATGCCGGAAATCCCCGCAATTTCAAAGCGGGTGCAGTTTTGGTCGGCTTTCACATTCAACGGATGAACGTCGGCGTCTTTGGAGTTTCCGTAAGTTACGACTTTGCAGACGGCTTTCTCTGCAAGTTTAAGCGTGTTGGGCGAATCGGCGCATGCAAAAATAACGCCATCTTTTGGTGTGATGGCGACGAGCTTTTCAAACGAGCTCATGACGTGGTTTAGGTCGCGGTAAATATCGGCGTGGTCAAATTCGACCGGCCCCATGATGACAAAGTGTGGAAGATAGTGCAGAAACTTCGGCCCCTTGTCGAAAAATGCGGTGTCGTATTCGTCGCCTTCGACGACAAAGTAGGGCGGTTTGCCGATTCTGGCGCTGATGCCGAAATTCTTGCCGACTCCGCCTATCAGAAAACCGGGGGTTTGACCGAGAGATTCCAGCATCCACGCGGCGATGTTTGATGTTGTGGTTTTGCCGTGCGTTCCGCACGCGACTATCGACTTGCGGCCTTTAATGAAAAAATCGGCGACCGCTTGCGGCATGGAGAGGTATTTTATGCCGCTTGAAATTGCGGCTTCGGCTTCGGAATTTCCGCGCGAAATAACGTTGCCGATTATTATCAGGTCGGGATTTCCGCCGGCGGCGAGGTTTTCCGCTTTGTAGCCTTCAAAAACAGTTATTCCGGCCGCCTCAAGTTGCGTCGACATCGGGGGGTAAACATTTTCATCGCTTCCGGTGATCTTATGTCCGGCCTCTTTTAAAAGAATAGCAAGGCTGCCGACTCCGGTGCCGCAAATTCCAAGTATGTGAATGTGGTTTAGTGCCATAATTTCAAGTGGTTATAATCATTATTGACCTTCATTGTAAACGATTAAAACCTGTAATTTTTTATCTTGATAAAAATATTTCGGCGTGAAAGAAGAGGCGAAAATTGGTTTACAAAAAAGGAGCTTAAAATGAAGAGAATTGTGTTGGCGGTGGCGTTGATGTTGGTATGTGCTTTCGCAGTTTCGGGGGTTGCAAACGCCGGTCAGTTGGAAAACGGCAAGAACGACAGAAAAGGCTTCCTGCTTGGTTTTGGCGTTGGCGGCGGCGGAATGTATATGACAAGTGACGGCAGCAGTGAAACCAAAGGTGCTTTGATAACCGATATCAAGATCGGCGCCGGTATCACCGAAGATATTCTTTTGATGTACAACCAGTATGCCGGCTATACAAAGGCCGACGGTGTGAATCTTTACGTGTTGAATTTCCCTGTCGCGCTGCAGTGGTATTTCTGGAAGGACCTCTATGTTAGACCGGCGGTCGGTCTTTCCTATGCTCACGCATCGACGAATGTCGGCGGATTAACGATCAGCCAGAATTCAAAGGTTTCGTTTGGTGCGAGCCTGTCAGCCGGTTATGAGTTCAGGTTCGGCAAGTATTTTGCGCTTAGCCCGGAAGTGACGTATCATTATGACCGCATTCGTTCCGACGCAAGCGGCAATGCCCATGCGTTCGGCGCGGAAGCTTCGTTCGTTTGGTTCTTCTAAGTTTGATTTGATCGCGATTTGAGGCCCTGCCCGCGATGATCGGGCGGGGCCTTTTTTCTCTGCAGGAAAGGCATAAATATGATCGTTAAATTTAAAGAAAATTTACCAAAGATAAGCAAAAGCGCGTTCGTCCCCGAAAATACGACGATTGCCGGAAATGTCGTCATAGGCGACGATTGCGGGATCTGGTTTGGCGCGGTCATAAGGGGCGACGATCATGCCGTGCGCATAGGCGACAGGACGAACATTCAGGACAATTCGGTCGTTCATTGTCAGGAAGGGCACGACACAATTATCGGCGACGATTGTACGATAGGACACAAGGCGATTATTCACGGTTGCAAGATCGGCAATCGTGTTCTTGTCGGCATGGGGGCGACCATCATGAACGGCGCGGTTATCGACGACGATGTGATAATCGGCGCCGGCGCGCTTGTGACCGAAGGGACAAAAATTTCGACCCGCTCACTTGTGGTGGGATTTCCCGCAAAGGTGAAACGCGAACTGACAGACGCCGAAGTTGCCATCATTCGCAAATCGGCCGACTATTACGTTAAAGTCGCCAAGGAATATAAAAAGAGCCTCGGTTAGTTCAGTTTTTTAAGAAGGTAAACGGCGAAACGATATCACGCAAAACTTTCGGGATCATGCAAACAGATGGAGAAGTTTTGCAAATTATGTTCAAGACATCTTTTGCGTCCGCTTCCGTGACAAAATTGGCAGCGGCGGCGCCGGCTCCAGCCCCCTTTGTGAACAGCTCAGCCGCTATTTCAGGAAGCTTGCATCCTGTAAGCGCTCCGCCAAATAAACAGTACAAATCTCCGATTTGCATAAATGGTCTCCGTTTGGTTTTGAGAATCTGAGTATTTATCGGCGGGATGCAAATATGGTTGCTATGTTTTTTAGTGCCTAGGAAACCCGCTAAGAGATGTAAAATTCCCTTATTACACGCCTATTTCAGGCATTTCACATGAATCGGCGTCGAGGTTTTTATTCCAGAGATATTTACGCGTCTCGTTAACGATTACGCCGTTGAGCGCTATGAGCGAGATCAGGTTTGGAATCGCCATGAGGCCGTTGGCAATGTCGGCAAACGACCAGACCATGGGAAGCGTTGCGACCGAGCCGAACATGACCGCAAAAACCCACAGAACTCGATAAGGTTTGATCGCTCGGCTGCCGAAAAGATATTCAGCCGCTTTCTCTCCATAGTAAGACCATCCGAGTATCGTCGAGAAAACAAAAGTCAAAAGCCCGATGGTCAGCACTATCGGCCCTGCGACAGGGATATCGGCAAAGGCCTTCTTTGTGAGGGCGGCGCCATTTAGTCCGTTCGCCCATTCGCCCGAGTTCACAACGACAAGTCCAGTCAGCGCGCAAACAACGACCGTGTCCCAAAACGTCCCGGTCGAAGAGACAAGCGCCTGCCGGATCGGATTTTTGGTTTTTGCCGCGGCCGCCACGATCGGCGCGCTTCCAAGTCCGGATTCGTTTGAGAAAAGTCCGCGCGCAATGCCGAACCTCATTGCCTCGCGCATTCCGGCGCCGACAAAACCTCCAAGCGCGGCGTGACCGGAGAAGGCGCTGCTTAAAATAAGAGCGATCGAGTCGGGTATGGTGTGAAGCCTCATAAAGAGAATTATCAGGCATCCTAACACATAGAAAAACGCCATGAACGGAACGAGCGCCTCGCACCATTTTGCGATAGATTTAATTCCGCCCAAAATGACAAGAGCCGTCAGGACCGTCAAAATAACTCCGGTAACCCACGGAGAAATTCCGAAGCTTTCGTTCACAAGATGCGAAATCGAATTTGCCTGCACGGTGTTGCCGATCCCGAAAGCTGCAACCGCTGTCAGCGCAGCAAACACAACTCCGAGCCATTTCATTTTCATGCCGCGTTCGAGAACAAACATCGGCCCGCCCGACATCATCCCCTTTGAATTTATCGTGCGGTATTTCACCGACAAAAGAGCTTCGGCATATTTTGTCGAAATGCCGAAAACTCCGGTGAGCCACATCCAGAAAACCGCACCCGGGCCTCCAAGAGTCACGGCGGTCGCGACTCCCACAATATTGCCGGTGCCGATGGTCGCCGCCAGCGCCGTTGTGAGGGCCCCGAACTGGCTGACGTCGCCGGCCCCTTCATTTTTGCGAGAGACTGAAAGCTTTATCGCCTGCCAGATGTAACGCTGGATGAACTTCAGGCGGAGGGTTAAAAAAATGTGCGTGCCGAACAGCAAAACAAGTAAAGGGGGCCCCCAGATAAAATCGCTCATTTTTACAAGAAAAGTCTCAAGTCCATTCATGAAGGCCCCCGTTTTTCTATTTGTGTGACATAAAAAAAACTTTGCTTCAACGCGAAAGTCGACTAATTGCCATTCGCATGGGATTTAATTGCGGAATCGTAGGGCTGCCGAACATCGGCAAATCGACCATTTTCAACGCGATTACGAAGGCGCACGTGCCGGCCGAGAACTATCCGTTCTGCACGAAAGAGCACAACGAAGGTATCGTGCAGGTGCCAGACAAGCGCCTAGCCGACATCGCGGCCATTTTCAAACCCGAGCGAGTTGTGCCGACAACCGTTGAGTTCGTCGATATCGCGGGACTCGTGAAAGGGGCTAGCCAAGGCGAAGGTCTTGGCAACAAGTTCCTTGGTTTCATACGCGAGGTCGATGCGATAGCGCACGTCGTCCGCTGTTTTGAAAACGACAACGTCGTTCACGTGAACGGGAAAGTCAGCCCGATCGAAGACATCGAAACGGTCAACACCGAGCTTATGCTTGCCGATCTGGCGACGGTCGAGAAGCGTCTCGAAAAAAATGCCGGAGCCGCAAAGACCGGCTTAAAAGATGCCAAGGAGCTGCAACCGGTTTTAGAAAAAGTTAAAGCCGCGCTCGAAGTCGGCAAAGCCGCCCGAACGCTAAATTTAGCGCCTACCGAGCTTGCAAAGATCGCCGACTTGTCGCTTATTACGCTTAAGCCGGTGATGTTTGTCGCCAACGGATGCGATGCCGATTTTATACAACCGTCGGCGCACGTTAAGGCCGTTGAAGAGTTCGCCAAAAAAGATGGCGCCGAGTTCGTGTTGATTTCGGGCTCAACAGAAGCCGATCTGGTTGACATGTCCGACGAGGAACGCAAAATATTTCTACAGGACATGGGGCTTAACGAGTCGGGCCTTGTGCGCCTCATTCACACCGGCTACAAACTTTTAGATCTTGTAACTTTCTTCACGAAAGATGGTCCCGAGGCGAGAGCATGGACCGTCAAAAATGGCAGCACAGCGCCGAACGCTGCCGGTAAAATTCACACCGATTTTGAAAAAGGGTTCATTAAGGCAGAGGTCTATTCTTACGACGAATTAATCGCCTCAGGAAGCGAAGCAAAGCTCCATTCATCGGGGAAAATACGCTCCGAGGGGAAAGATTATAAAGTCCGCGACGGCGACATCATTCATTTCAAATTTAACGTCTGATTTTTCATAAATTCCTTAACGGCAACTTTATGTCATAAGTATATGTTTTTATTGGCGTTATTTTAAGCAACTTTGCCTTATCGGCCAGCCGATAATATGGGTATGGGTGGACCTGTAAGCAAAAGCCTGCATGCGACCGATTTTATTGAAAAATACGGTAAGGGCAACCTCGATCAGGACCAGCTGACCGAAGGTTTTCAAAACGACACATTCACGGTCGAGCAGTTCAAGACCGACTTCAACACTTTAAACGCAAGCGACAAATACGTTGTTTTTGAAACCTATCGACAGGCCGACAACTATGAACTTTTAGCCGCCATGCTCGGGCTCGACAAAAACATTTTTCCGAAAAGTGATGCATCGCTTTTCAAAAATATAGAAGACTTCTGCGAAAAAATTCATCTGGCAGCATCAGATGACAAGACCGAAGCCGACATCTGGGAAACCAGACTCATGCTTGCGCAAGGACTGTTCACAATCGACATAATGACCGAAGAACTTCAATCAGACGGAAGAATTTTTAAGAAGATGCAGGACCTTCGTGACAATGTCTTTAATTCTTTAAAAGATCTCTACATTTTGACAAAGCATCCCGCGATCGGCAAAAATCTCTACTTTAACACCGACGGCGACTTGATAATGGAGGTCGGTCTGCGCGAGTTCATGTTCGATCACATGGACGCCGATCCTTACGATAAAGAAGTTGCGGTCGATACCGACGGAGATACGGTAGCCGACCAGCTTGACTTGGATCCGTCAAACGCAAACGAATGGTCCGGCATGAAAGTCGGTGAAACTCTTCAAACGAAAAGCTGCGATATCGTCAGAACAGAAAGCGGTTATGTCATCAAGGTTAAGGTCCATTTGAAACCGGCCGACGACCTGATCGACGAAGAGGCTGTCAAAAAAATGCTGTCGGACCCAAAGCTACTCAAAAAGCTCGGCGAAGATATCAACAAATATTTTATTGAACATCGCGGCGATGAAGCGGCCGACTTTGATTTTCAGGTGGAATTCGTAGGCGATGGAGAGAATGCCCATCAGGAAGTTCTGTTCAGCGACAGCCCCAAACGTTCTGATTCGGAAGTTTGGCGAGCCGCTGCGCTCAACTCGCCGCGAACGATGGTTCATGAGCTCTTTCACAAGCTGGGCCAGCCCGATTATTATCATGAAGCGTTAGTTGACAAACGCGTGCGTGACAAAATGACCGCCCCCGGCTCGACGTGCATTGCAGCCGATAACATCATGGAAACTGGCGGGAGAGTAACTCAGCGGCAGATGCGCGACATCATAGTAAAAGCCATTCACACAAATCAAGCCGCCGAAAGCACCGGCGACGGCAGCGACGAAATAACAGCCGACTTCAACTCGCGCACTTATGAACTTTGGTATGCATATCTAAGCACAGATCCGTCGCTGCAAATGGCGTTTTCGGCAGATGAATCCGGCAGGCTTTACAATGAAATCAAAGAACAGCTTAAATCCAAACCAGCGGATCCATCGGCCCTAGTATGCGCCGCAAAACTTGCTTTCATGCTTGGGTTGGAAACTGAACTGCAGGGCTACATAAAAAAACTGGAAAAGCTCAAAAATGCCGACGAATTTTTGTTCGAAATTTTCAATTCGTTTGGAAATCACTCAAGAGCGGTCAAACCCGAAATCAACGACAGGTTCTTGGAATTTAATAAGACGAGAGCGCTTGGAAATAAGCAAATGGCCGGCATTTACGGGCGCAAGTTGCTGGAACTAAAAAAATACAATGAGTTTCTGATTTTCATGGATAAGGCCGGTAAAAAATTCAAAAGCCCTGACGAACTCCCCGCATTAAAAGCGATTGCTAAAGCCGAAAAAACATCGATTGCCGAAACAATAACACATTTGAGAATGGCCGCAAAACATGCCAGCTACTTTGATACAATGGCGATGATCGAGTATCTGCTCGACAAAGGAGCCGTGAAAGAGGCTGGGACTATAGGCATTCCAAAGACGTCCAAAGAATTCTTTATGCAGGCCCTAATTACAAAAGGCCTCTACGATGAAGCAATTGAAATTTGCCAAGACTTGATCAGAAAAGATCCGACAGATATCGACAGTATCGCAACCCTTGTCGAGTGTTATCGTAAAAAAGGTGATTTTGAAGGTATGGCGGCCTCTTTTGAAAAGCTCTTTGCCGTATTCTGGATAATGGAGCACGAGCTTAGGTTGGAACAAAAGGATGAGAAGGCAAGAGTGTTTGAAAACCTCGCGTTAACAGAGGACGAATGTAAAAAATTGATACCGTTCGTAAAAAAACTTCCCCACAAAATACCGAGCATCGAAAAAAATTACATCGGCGGGCGTTACAACAAAGAATGTCTGCTGTATTTGATCAACAAAAGCGGCCGTCCGTTGATAATTCAAAACGCGATCAGGGCAGAGGATTTCTCCACGGCTACCGGCGAAATCAAACCCGAGTAACGATTTCGTCCAGCGCGCGGCGAGGAGGGGCTTTAGGATCTTGTATTGCTGCGTGTCCGACAGGAAGCATAGCGACCGTTCTCCAACCGTCGGCCGTCTTTAAAATATTTTCCGCTTTACCTTCGTCGAAAGCTCCTATCCAGCAGCTGGCAAGCCCCATGTCGGCAATCGTGAGCAGCATGTTTTGAATAGCCGCGGCCGTGTCCTGCAGAGCGTAAGTTTCGCTCCCTCTGGAGCCGTATGATTTTTCTATGTGGCGCAGATCTGCGCAGACAACGATCAGCACGGGGGCGTCGCAGATGAACGGCTGGTGCCCCGCTTTAACTGCCAAATCCTCTTTTATCTGCTTGTCACGCACGACAAAAAAACGCCAGCATTGCGTGTTGCCTGCCGACGGGGCCCAGATGCCCGCTTCGAGGATCTTATTGACCTCTTCGTCGGTAACGTTCTTAGCGGCGTCAAATTTTCTTATCGAGCGGCGTTCTTTGATGATTTTTGAAAGTTCCATATTGGCTCCATTTTAATTCATTTCGGGTCATTGAGAGCCCTCTTTTGAGGGGGGAAATTATTTGCCCGCAACGAACTTATAAGATATAGCTTTGTTGTCAACACTATGATCAAACCAAAAAAACTAGTTTCAGGCGATTTAATCGCGGTGGCGGCTCCGGCGAGTCCGTTCGAACCAAAGGAGTTTCTCGCCGGCGTTAAAAAGTTAAAAGAGCTCGGTTTCAGGGTGAAATTCCGCGAAGATATTTTTTCAAAAGAGCTTTATCTTGCGGGCCACGACTCCAGACGCGCCGATGAACTCAACGAGTTTTTTGCCGACCCTGAAGTCGCCGCAATATTTTTTGCTCGCGGCGGATACGGCACCCAACGCGTTCTGCCGCTACTCGATATAGACCTGTTAAAGGATAATCCGAAAATCATCGCCGGTTACAGCGATATCACCGCTCTTCATTCTTTTCTGAATCTTCACGGCGTAGGCGGAAATTTTTACGCTCCAACAATCGCAAAACACTTTAATCGCGGCTCGGCGAAAACGCTTAAGCTTATGTTCTCGGCCTTGACGACAAACGAGCCGCTCGGAAAAATATTTTCAACCGGCGCGCGTGTTCTAAAACACGGCAACGCCGGCGGAAAGTTGACCGGCGGATGTCTGAGCCTCATCGCGTCGTCGCTTGGCACTTCGTACGAAATCGACACTGCCGGCTCCATTCTTTTCATCGAAGATGTCGGTGAGGCAGTTTACACCTACGACCGCATGCTGACCCAGCTTAAGGCCGCCGGAAAGTTACGCGACGTGAGCGGAATTATTTTCGGTTCGATGAGCTTGAAAAAAGGAGAAAAGCCGGAGTGGTTTTTGAAAATGCTCAAAAATACGCTCAAGGATTTTCCGGGGCCGATCGTTTATAATTTTCCGTGCGGACATCTGCCGTTCGAAAAAAACTTTGCAACGCTTCCTTTTGGCGTCGAAGCGGAGCTCTCCACAAAGCCGCTTAAGCTCAATGTCACCGAAGGGGCGCTTTTATGAACGAGGCGATTTTCGACGCGATGCACAGAGCGCTCGACAATGAGGTTTTTCCGGCCGCGCAGCTTTTGGCCTCAAAGAACGGCGAAATATTGATCAACGAAGCCTACGGCGAAGCTCAAATCGACACGATTTTCGACATTGCGTCACTTACGAAGGCGATCTGCACGACGACTCTTGCAATGATGCTGGCTGAAAACGATGCGCTTATTCTTGACGATCCTATCTCGAAATTTCTTGGCAGCCGGCTGACGCCTGACAAAGCGGCGATTACCGTCCGGCATCTTTTGAACCATTCGTCGGGGCTTCCCGCGCACGAAGACTACTTTCAAACCGTGCCGAAGGCCGACCTGTGTAAACACAGCGGCAAAGAGATAATCGTCAATGCCGTTTGTAACGAGCCGCTCGAATACCAAACCGGCAAAAATAGCCTCTACTCCGACCTTGGATTCATTTTGCTAGGCGAAATAATCGAAAGCACGCTCGACCAGCCGCTCGACGATGCCTTTGCAAAACATATCGCTGCGCCGCTTGGGCTTGAAGATACTTTTTTTGTGAATCTCAACGCGCGCGAAAGCACAATTGTGCGCAAATTTGCACCGACCGAAGATTGCCCGTGGCGCGATAAAATGATGCTTGGCGAAGTTCACGACCAGAATGCGTGGGCCATGGGCGGGGTTGCCGGACACGCCGGATTGTTTTCCACGTCGGCGGACATTCATAAGTTCATCGCGGCGCTTGTTGACGCCTACAACGGGCGCGGCGGCTTTTTGAAAAAAGATACCGTCGAAAGATTTCTGCCGTTCCACTTTAAACTGACCGAGTCCAATTCAACTTGGCTGCTTGGCTGGGACAGGCCGTCTCATGCGAATTCGCAGGCCGGCTTGCACTTTTCAAAGAAATCTATCGGACACTTGGGTTACACCGGATGTTCAATGTGGATAGACTTGGAACAGAATTTCTGGACGATCCTTTTAACGAACCGAATTCATCCGACAACGATGAATGAAAAAATCAAATCGTTTCGCCCGATGATCCACAATCTTGTTTACGAAGAGCTAATCAAAAACGGTTAATCATGAAAAATCTATGTTTGGTCAGCCTCGGCTGTCCTAAAAATCTTGTCGATTCCGAAATAATGCTCGGGCTGCTGGAAAAAGCCCGCTACCGGCTTGTCGCCGAGCCGAAGAACGCCGACGTAATTATCGTCAACACCTGCGCGTTCATCGGCGACGCCAAAAAAGAGGCGATCGACACAGTTCTTGAAATGGCCGAATTAAAAAACGGCCGCTGTAAAAAACTTATCGTGACCGGCTGCCTGCCGCAGCGGTACAAAGACGAAATCGCCGGTCTTTTCCCCGAGGTCGATCTCTTCGTCGGCACCGGAGAATATCAAAATATTGTGGAGCTGCTAGATGCTTGTCGTCTCCGCGGTGGTAAGCGGGGAAGCAGTGAACGAGCGAGTTTCCCGTTCAAAGCCGCGGGAATGACCGCGACATCCGATGCGTGCACTAAAGTCGGTGTTTCAAAATTCATTCACAACGCTAAGACCCCGCGAAAAGTTTCGACGCCGAAACATTTTGCCTACGTTAAAATTGCCGAAGGATGTTTTCACGGCTGCAGCTTTTGCATCATCCCAAAGATTCGCGGGGCTTTCAGAAGCCGCACAATTGCCGACATCGTCACAGAGGCGAGAGCTCTTATAAAAGACGGTGTGAAGGAACTTATTCTTATCGCACAGGACACCTCTTCGTACGGACGCGATCTGCGTGACGGCTCGAATTTGGCCGCGCTCCTTCGCGCTATCGAAAACATTAAAGGCGATTTTTGGATCCGCGTCATGTACGCCTATCCAACCAGCATCACAGCCGAGCTTATCGACGTTTTTGCTTCCTCGAAAAAAATCTGCCGCTATGTCGATGTCCCAATCCAGCACATTAGCGACAACATTTTAAAGGCGATGCGGCGCAAGGAGACGATGCGCGATATTCGAAATCTGGTCGGCAAGCTCAGGGCCTCCATTGAAGGCGTGGTGCTTAGAACATCTCTTATCACAGGTTTTCCAAGCGAAGGAAAACGCGAGTTCAACGAGCTTGCCGGTTTTGTGCGCGAAGGCTGGTTCAATCACCTCGGCGCTTTTGCCTATTCAAGGGAAGAGGGGACTCATGCCGCGAAGCTGAAATCTCAGGTCTCTCAAAAGATCTCGCGCGAGCGGCAAAACGCCATAATGGAAATCCAAGCCGAGGTCTCACTTGCCAGAAATCTCGAAATGGTTGGCAGCAGCACACGCGTTCTTGTCGATAAGGTCGAAGCCGGCAAAGCCATGGGGAGAACCTGCGGGCAGGCACCCGATATTGACGGAGTCACAATTGTAAAATTTCGCCGATCATCGGACGCACGGATTGTAAAGACCGGCTGTTTTATCGATGTGAAGATAACCGGCTGCGATCATTACGACCTTACTGCGGAGGTGTTCTAATGCTTCATTCCGAATTCGACAATCTTGTTAAGTGGCGGCACAGGCAAAAACCTTTCTACGAAAATTATTATTTGAAGGTGAATTATCCATCTTTGGGCGTTGCGTTGTGGCTTCGCTATACTTTTTTGTCGCCGGCCAAAGGTGAACCGAGCATGAGCGTTTGGGCGATCTTTTCCGACCTGAAGGACGCTCGAAATAACGTCGCGTTGAAAGAGACTTTCCCGATCTCCGACGTGATCTACAAAAAATCGACATTTGAAATTAAGTGCAAGAGTTTTGGAATTAACAATTTTTCCGCGAAGGGAGTTATGAAGGGGTTAGGCAGAGAGCTCGCGTGGGAACTGGCTTGGGAGCCTTCGCGTAACTCTTTTCGCATTATGCCCGAGCCGTTTTATTGGTTCGGTGTTCCCTCCACGAAGGTTGTCACACCGAACATGGCTTGTGCGGCTTCCGGATATTTTTCTATCGACGGCGTGAAATATCCTCTCAACGGGCATCGTTTGCATCAGGGGCACGTTTGGGGAAAAAGCTATTCCAAAAGGTGGGCATGGGCAAATTGCATCGATTTTGCCGAAGATAAAAGCGCGGTGCTTGAACTTTTGTCGAAGCCGCCGCTGGGGCTTGGATATTTTTCGTGCCGTGATCTGGAAGGAAATGTCTGGCTCAAGGGGAAATATGACGCCAACAGCTGGCACTTTTCCGGCAGAAACAGAAAATTCAAGATCGAAGGTTCAATTGGAGTCGCGACGCAAAATATCATTGGCGTCACTTACGACGACCCGACGGGCGGCAAACGCTTTTGTTACAATACAAAGATCGCCGACGCGGTCGTTGAAATCAGAAAGAAGCTTCGAAAAGGCTGGGGAAGCCCGCAGCGATTTACATCTGTCGGTGCGTGCGCCTTTGAGACCGTGGAATCCTTTCCCGTGTCCGGTTTGGAGCTCGGTCTATGAGCGTTCTGACAGTCGATCAAATCGAGAGGCTTCTGGAAAAAGTCAGGCGCCCGTCGCGTTACATAAATTCCGAAATTAATTCCGCAGCAAAGAATTGGGACGAATCTTCGGTGAGGTGGTGTCTGATTTTCCCCGACACCTACGAAATCGGGATGAGCCATGTCGGGCTCGAGATACTCTACCACATTTTAAACGCAGACCGGCAAACCCTCGCCGACAGAGCCTATGCGCCGTGGATAGACATGGAGGGCGCGATCCGCGAGCAGGGGAAAAAGCTCTGGGGGCTTGAATCAAAACACGAACTTTGCGATTTCGACGTGCTCGGATTTAATCTTTCGTACGAGCTTACCTACACGAACGTTCTGAACATTCTGGATTTGGCCGGCTTGCCGGTTGTGGCGTCGGAGCGTGGCGAAAGCGCCCCTCTTGTGATAGCCGGCGGAGTCGCTGCGTTCAATCCGGCGCCGATGACAAAATTCATCGACGCGTTCGTTGTCGGCGACGGCGAAGAGGTTGCCGTCAAAATAAACGTAATTTTAAAATCGATGAAGGGCCGCACAAAGCACGAAAAGCTTTCGGCGCTTTCGAAGCTCGATGGACTCTTTGTGCCGTCCGTCGACATTTGCGACGGTGTGAAGAAACAAGTTGCGCGTGCAACTGTTGCCGACTTGAACAATGTTTCGTTCACATCGAAACCGATCGTGCCGTTTATGCAGGTCATTCACGACCGGTGCGGAATCGAAATTGCGCGCGGCTGTTGTCGCGGCTGCCGCTTCTGCCAAGCCGGCTACATTTACCGTCCGGTGCGAGAGCGCGACGCTTCCAAAGTGCAGAACTTTGCGATGTCACAGCTTGACGCAAGCGGAAACGAAGAGCTTTCGTTTCTCTCTCTTTCGGCCGGTGACTACACGAACATTCCGGCACTTTTGACGTCGGTTGCAAATGCTCGTGAAGATGCGTGGACAAACATAAGTTTGCCGTCGCTTCGCGTTGAAACGCTGACTCCAGAAGTTATTGGAGTTCTCAAGCGCACGCTCGGCGGAGGTTTTACGCTTGCTCCCGAAGCCGCCACCGAAAGATTGCGCGCGGTCATTAATAAGGGAAACACAGAAGCCGACCTTATTTCGACCGTTGAAAAAGTGGTCGCGACCGGCTGGAGGCTTATCAAGCTCTATTTTATGATCGGGCTGCCGACCGAGACCGAAGAAGATGTGCGCGCTATTGCGGCCTTGGCGCACAAGGTTCTCGACACGGCAAAGCGCGTCAGAGGCGGCGTGCAGATAACGGTCAGCGTTTCGACGTTCGTTCCCAAATCGCACACCCCTTTTCAATGGTGCGCGCAAATGTCTCTTGAAGAGACCCTCGCAAAACAGCAGTTGCTTCAGTCGCTTTTGCGACGCAAAGGACTTGAGCTTAAATGGCACAGCGCCGAGATAAGTTATCTCGAAGGAATTTTCGCCCGCGGCGACGAGCATGTCGGCGACATGATTTTTGAGGCGTGGAAAAATGGAGCTCGTTTTGACGCGTGGGACGAAACATTCAAGTACGACGTGTGGCTCGAAGCTGCAAAAAAAGCGGGTATCGACCCGAAAAATTACGTTGAGCGGGCAAGGGACCTCGACGAGAAGCTCCCGTGGGATAATATTTTTTCGCAGCTCGATAAGAATTTCCTAAAGCTCGAATATCAAAAGGCGATTGCCGGCGAGACGACGCCCGAATGCTTTAACGGGCCGTGTTCGAACTGTGGCGTTTGCGATGCAAAGAGCGTAAAGCTTGTAAAGAATGAAGTGCAGCTGCCGGTTGCGGGTCCCGAGGTCGTTGCGAGCGAATCGAAGCGATCCGGCGAGCAAACTGCGTTGTCACGGCACTTTGTGCCTCGCGACAACGCAAGTGCAGGCCCCATTGCGCAAAAATTTACCTTCCAACTTGCCAAGACGGGTATTCTTCGCTGGCTGTCGCATTTAGAATTGATGCAGGCTCTTCGAAGGGCGATAAGACGTTCGGGGCTTAAAGCGGCCTATTCTCAGGGCTTTCATCCTCACATGAAAATGTCTGTCGATCCGGCTTTAAAGGTCGGGCAAGCCGGAAGCGTCAATGTCGTTGTGTCGATTTTCACCGATTACTGCGCGGCGGAAGTGGAAAGTTTGATTCAGAATGAGCTTCCAACCGGCCTGAAAATAATAAGCAACAATTCCTAAGATTCGCCGATATAGCCTTACAGCCAGAGGCTCTATGGATTTTTTCAGCGTAAATATAAAGTACGGTTCCTACGCAGAGAATCATGCTCTATGCGCGGACGGGAATTGCGGAACTCTTACAGACGAGGATATTCTCCTTGCCCGCTCGGCGTTTTGCAGCGGCCGATCGCCTATCGCAGGGCACCACGAATTGGCCGAGGTCTGCAAACTTGAAGGGGCGGTGACAACCGGTGCGCTCTGGCGTGCGGCTACATCGTTTAAGAACAAAGCCGGAATTTTTTCACCGGAAAGCCCACTCTATTCGATCGCCGAAATTGAGGGGGACATAAGCTCACGACGCATTAAAAATTATGGAGTGACATTTGTAGCGGAGCTTTACGCCGAGGTGTCGCGCTTTGCGGAATCTCGACCTTTTGCGTCCGGCCGTGAGCTTGTCGGGGCTCTCTTTTCGGCGATGAGAAAAAGGCACGTCGAGTTTGAAAAACAGCCGGAAAATCGTGTGGGCGCGGGGTTGTTCTTTTCAAGCCTTTCAAGGCGCGAGCTGGACCAGAACAATGAGGAGCATTTTTATATCGACTGTGATATTTCGTCGTTGATCGTCTATGTCATCGGTAGGGAGCTTGGCTGGCCTATATCGCTGGTCGTAATGCCAAGGCATGTTGCGGTTAGTTGGAGCTCTCCGGCGGAAAACTTCATTGCCGATCAGGGAGAGTTCTTTGACCTCTCGCATTTTCAGGCTCAGTTAAAACTTACTGCGCCCGAAGTCTCGCATGCCAGCTCTCCGGAGTCGATCGTGCTAAATAACCTCGCTTTGGAGCTGCTTGGCAGGGGGGATTATGACAACGCCGAACTAAACTTTATAAGAGCGCTCGAGGCCGATCCCGAAAATATCAGTGCGCTTATCGGTATGTGCGCTCTGAAAATTCAGTTCGATCAACTTGATTTGGCCCAAAAATATTGTGACCAAGGATTTAGATTGTATCCTAATTTTGAAGGCTCCATCTTTTTCATGGGCGTTTTTTTATACAAGTCGGGCGATATTGATTCGGCCGAAAAACTTTTTAGTAGAACGCTCGCGATGAACCCCGATAACAAAGCCGCAGCGGGATTTCTTAAAAATATCGAGTCAAGGCGGGTTGACAATTCCGATTTAAGCAGGTAATCCAAAAATATGGCTAATGAACTTTTGATCAATCGCACGCTCGGCGAAACGCGAGTGGCGCGTCTTGAAAACGGCAGCGTCGCCGAGTTTTACGTCGAACGCACCCGAGAAGCCGACATAGTCGGCAATATTTATAAAGGCAAGGTAGTGCGCGTTCTTCCGGGGATGCAGGCCGCGTTCGTTGAAATAGGGCTTGCGCGGACGGCGTTCCTTCACATGTCCGATTTCATCGCAGGTGAAGACATGGCGGAAGGCATCACCGAAGCGGCAAAAAAACTCAATACGCGCGACCTTCTGAAAGAGGGACGCGAGATACTTGTTCAAGTTGCCAAAGAGCCGATAGGCACAAAAGGGGCCCGCTTGACCTCGTTTGTCAGTTTGCCCGGGCGTTATCTTGTTTACATGCCGACGGTCGATCACATCGGTATTTCCCGCCGCATTACCGATAGCGCAGAGAGATCGCGTCTGAAAGATATCATCAGCAAAACCAAGCCCAAAGACGGCGGGTTCATAATCCGCACAGCAAGCGAAGGGGTTTCTCAACGCGAGCTCAAAGCGGACATTCATTATCTTACAAAACTTTGGGACCAGATCGAAGAGTCCGCGAAGAAGACCAAGGCGCCGGCGCTTGTTCACGGCGAGTTCGACGTTGTGCTAAGAGTTGTCCGCGATATGTTCACCACCGACGTTGACCGTGTCATCGTCGATTCAAAGCACGACTACGATCGCATCAGAAAATTCGTCGAGAAATTCATGCCGAGCATGAAAAAGGGAGTGCAGCTCTACGACAGCAACGAGCCGCTCTTTGACAAGTACGGCATTGAGGTCGAAATCACCCGCGCTCTCGGACAGAAAGTTTGGCTTAAGTCGGGCGGTTACATTATCATCGAGCAGACGGAAGCGCTTACCGCCATCGACGTTAACACGGGAAAATTTGTCGGCAAACGCAATCTTGAAGACACCATTCTTAGGACCAACCTTGAAGCCGTCAGAGAGATCGTCTATCAACTTAAATTGCGCAACATCGGCGGCATCATCGTCATTGATTTTATCGACATGAGCGAACATCAAAACCGCACAAAGGTATTCAATGCGCTCAAAGAGGCACTGCGTGCCGACAGAATGCGCACGACCATCACTAAAATATCGGAGCTTGGTCTGGTCGAAATGACGCGCAAAAGAACCCGCGACGACCTTAGAAATATGCTGACCGATCCGTGTCCTTATTGCGAGGGCAAAGGTTCTCTTAAGTCACCCACGACAGTTTGTTATGAAATATTCAGAGAAATTATGCGGCAGGGCCGAAACATAAAAGGACGACAGGTTTTCGTTTACGTCAACCCGAGCGTGGCGAATTTACTCTATAACGAGGAGAGACGCTGCGTTGAAGATCTGGAAAGTCTCTTGAAAAAGACCATAAATATCAAGGATATAGCAGATTTTCATATGGAGCAGTTCGAAGTCGGCGAAAAGTGAAGAGAAAAAGCTCTTCCAGAGCTTGACAAATAATAATTCATCGGCTAAGTACCCGCAGCTTTTTTAGGAACCGCCAAAAAAGTGTTTTTAGGGCGGATTTATTATTTTTGGAACGAAGGGACAGCAATATGTACGCGATCATAGCTACAGGTGGAAAGCAGTACAAGGTCATTGAGAAAGCGATCGTAAAGGTCGAGCGCGTTGAAGGAAACGTCGGCGACAAGATCAATTTCGATCAGGTCTTAATGATCGGCAACGACGGTGAGCCGAAGGTCGGCCGTCCGGTTGTTGACGGTTCGAAGGTCGAAGGGGAAATCGTTAAGCAGGGAAGAGCCCCGAAGATTCTGGTTTTCAAAAAGAAGAAGCGTAAAGGCTACAAAAAGATCCGTGGTCACAGACAGTGTTATACTTCGGTCATGATCGACAAGATCGTTGGCGCCTAAAATTTCATAGGAGTGTTTTATGGCAGAAAGTGGCAAGAGAAATAGTCGCGATTCACATGGTCAGAGACGTGGTGTTAAGCGTTTCGGCGGTCAGTTCGTCGGCGGCGGCGAAATAATCGTTCGTCAGTGCGGAACGAAGATCTATCCCGGAGAGAACACAGGCATCGGTCGTGATTACACGATCTACGCTAAGGTCCCCGGTTTTGTCGAATTCAAGGACAATAAGAACAAAAAATTCGTTCACATTCGCACGGTCGATAAATGATCGTTCAAAAAATGTTGTTCAACTCAAAGACCCTCGATGTCTTGCTTGATATTAAGCCACCGAGGGTCGTTTTGTTTCTATGAAGTTCATTGACGAAACACAGGTCGAGGTTTTTGCCGGCAACGGCGGCGGCGGAGCTGTCAGCTTCCGAAGGGAAAAGTACGTCCCAAAAGGGGGGCCGGACGGCGGCGACGGCGGAAGAGGCGGAAGCGTCATATTCGTTACCGACGAGGGGCTGACGACGCTGCTTGACGTCAGGATGATGCGCCATGTCCGTGCTACGAACGGCGAAAAGGGGATGGGCTCTCAGATGAACGGTCGCTCCGGCAAAGATGCCGTTGTGCGCGTTCCGGTTGGAACCATCATAAAGAGCGCCGAGACCGGTGAGGAACTTTTCGATCTTAACAAGGTCGGCATGCAGGTCGTAATTGCAAAAGGCGGGCGTGGCGGACTCGGCAACATGCACTTTGCCACATCGACAAATCAGGCTCCGCGCAAGGCCCAAAAGGGCGAAGAGGGCGAACATTTTCTGTTGCAGCTTGAACTGAAGCTGCTCGCCGATGTCGGACTTATCGGGCTTCCAAACGCCGGAAAATCTACTCTCATCTCGGCGATATCGAACGCCCGTCCCAAAATCGCCGATTATCCTTTCACCACAAAAGTGCCGTCGCTTGGCGTTGTCAGGCATCGCAATAAAAGTTTTACGGCCGCCGACATCCCCGGGCTTATCGAAGGAGCTCACGAAGGGATGGGGCTTGGCATTCAGTTTTTAAGGCACGTTGAGCGGACAAGAATTTTGGTCCATCTTATCGACGTGACCAATTGCGAATATGAAGACCCGATGGACGCTTACAATGTTATTAGAAAAGAGTTGAAGAGCTACTCGGAAGCTCTTGCGGCCCTTCCCGAAGTTATTGCGCTTACTAAAATGGACGTTACCGAGGCGCAGGAGAAAGGCGCGGTTTTTCAGAAACAGCTTTCCAAAAAGAAAAAAAATGCTATTTTGATATCGGCGGCGACCGGCAAAGGATTGACCGGTCTGCTCGACGAAATCATCAAGCACATCAAGAAAAAATAACTATGACACAGGAACCCAATATCAGCGCAACCGCAGTTCAAAAGACCAACGCACTTTCACTTGCAAAGGAAATCGCCAAGGCCGCCAGCGAGCTTAAAGCTCAAAACATCAAGATACTTGACCTTGAAGGGGTCGCAACCTTTACCGACTATTTCGTCGTGGTCAGCGGCACGAGCGACAGGCACGTCTCATCGATCGCCGATTCGATAATTCAAAAGATGAAAAAGGCCGGCCACGCGCCGATCGGCGTTGAAGGCTACGAGCACGCTCAGTGGATCATCGTAGATTTCGGCGACGTTGTCGTGCACGTTTTCTATCAGATGATGCGCGACGTTTATGCCATCGAAAAATTCTGGGCCGACGCCAAACCGGTTCGTTTCGTGGAGAAAAAGAAAAAGAGCGCTGCAAAGTCGCCCAAGAGCGCTCCCAAAAAGGCCGCGAAAAAAGCCGTCAAAAAGCCGGCCGCCAAATCAAAAGCCGCGAAAAAACCTGTTAAAAAGGCGGTCGCAAAAAAGAAATCGGCAAAGAAAGGTAAAAAATAGCTAACATGAAACCGGTAATGCTGATGATCCTTGACGGCTGGGGCTATCGTTCTGAAAAGAGCGGCAACGCCATTGAACTGGCAAACGCTCCCAATTATCACGCTCTTCTAAAAAAATGGCCCAACATTTTGCTAAACGCCAGCGGCCTTTCGGTCGGGCTGCCGGAAGGGACCATGGGCAACTCCGAGGTCGGCCATCTAAATCTCGGCGCCGGTCGCGTGGTTTATCAGGAATTTACCCGCATTAATAAATCTATCGAAGAAAAGACTTTTTTTCAGAACGAAGTTCTCAAAAAGACGTTTGCGGAACTTAAAGTTTCCGGAGGAGCTCTTCATCTGATGGGCTTATGCTCTGATATAGGCGTTCACAGCCACTTAAATCACCTCTATGCGCTGGTCGATTTTGCGTCGCAAAGCGGCATAAAAAATATTTTTGTCCATTGTTTCACCGACGGCCGCGATTCGCCTCCCGACTCTGGGCTTGGCTACATTAAGGCGGTCGAAGAGAACATTCGCGGTAAGGCAAAAATCGCGACTGTCATGGGACGCTATTGGGGGATGGATCGCGATAAGAGATGGGACCGCGTTGAAAAAGCCTACAACGCTTTGGTTGACGGCGTGGGGCTCAAAGAGTCCTCGGCGGTCGAAACTGTCGAAAAATCTTACAAGGCCGGAAAGACCGACGAATTCATCGAGCCGACGGTCATTTGCGACGGAGCATCTCCGATAGCAAAGATCAACGACGACGATTCTGTGATATTTTTTAACTTCAGGGCCGATCGCGCCAGAGAGATGACGCGCGCCATGACCGACGCTTCGTTCAACGAGTTCAAACGCCGCGTGCCCAAACTTACAAGTTTTGTAATGATGACGCGCTACGAAGAATCGTTCGCGCTCCCCGTTATCTTTCCCCCCGAAAGACTGACCAATATTCTCGGTGAGGTTCTTTCCAAGAGCGGCAAAAAGCAGCTGCGAATCGCCGAGACCGAAAAATATGCGCACGTGACATATTTTTTCAACGGTGGGGAAGAGAAGGTCTTTGACGGAGAGGACCGTGCGCTGATCCCGTCGCCGCGCGATGTTCCCACTTACGATAAAAAACCGGAAATGAGTGCGCTGCAGGTGACCGAAGAGGTTCTAAAGAGAATCGATTCGGACAACTACGACGTTATAATTTTAAACTACGCAAACCCAGACATGGTCGGGCATACAGGCGTGCTTGCTGCGGCAATCAAGGCCGTTGAAACCGTTGATGGCTGTCTCCAGAGGGTTATCGACGCCGTCCTTAAAAAGAACGGCGTGGTTCTTCTTACAGCCGATCACGGCAACTGCGAAGAGATGATCGACGAGCGCGGCGAACCTCAGACGGCTCACACGACCGACCTTGTTCCTTTTGTCGTTATCGGAAACGGACTCGAAAGCGCCAAGCTGACCCGCACCGGGGCTTTGTGCGATATCGCCCCGACAATTCTCAAGCTTATCGGCGTCAAATCACCGGCAGAAATGACCGGACATTGTTTGATTGAATCTTAATTTTAAAAAATGGTTTGGGCTTTTGTGCGACCTTATCTGGCCTCCAAGGTGCATCGCTTGCGATGCCTTTGCCGAGAACGACGGAATGATTTGTCCGGATTGTTCCAGCCAGATCGTCTGGATCGACACCGATTTCTCTGCAGTCAGACTTTCAAATATCCATTTTGATTCGGCAAAGAGCCTTGCCTTGCATGAGGGGAGATTTGAAAAGGTAATTCACCGGTTCAAATATCTTTCAGACACATCTCTTGCCGCGCATCTTGGCCTGCTGATCGCACGGAAAATATCGAGAGAATATGACCTTGTTACGTGCGTTCCTCTTTCGGGGCGCCGACTGTTGCGTCGCGGTTTTAATCAGTCTGCTCTTTTGGCAAAGAATGTCGCTAAGGAGACGGGATTTCGTTTTGCGCCTGAACTGTTACAACGTCACAAAGCTATCATGCCGCAGGTCGGGCTAAGCGCGCAGGAGCGAATTGAAAACGTTCGCGGAGCATTTTCGTGCCGCGAAGGGGCGGCTATCAGGGGCGGCGCTGTTCTTCTGATAGACGATGTCATGACGACAGGCGCGACTTCTAACGAATGCGCAAAGGTTCTAAAAAAACACGGCGCGTCTCGCGTTGACGTCTTTACGCTTTCAAGAAGGCCGAAAAGCTGATAGACAAATCTTCAAGATGAAATTTTTAGAGTTCGCCAAGAAACTTGCCTGCGACGCCGCGCAGATCCAAATGAAACATTTCGGCGCCAGCCACAAGGTCGAGTTCAAGGGCGTTGCCGATATCGTCACCGAAGTCGATAAAAAGTGCGAGCGGCTCATTGTCTCGCGCATAAAAAAACATTTTCCCGATCACGACATTGTCGCCGAAGAGGGGGGCGGCCATTTGACCGGCTCACCTTACCGGTGGATAATCGACCCGCTGGATGGAACCGTGAATTATACGCACGGTTATCCTCTCTTTGCGGTTTCCATCGCGCTCGAATACAAAGGCGAAGTGATAGTCGGAGTCGTGTGTGAGCCCAATCGCAAAGAACTTTTTTGGGCGCAAAAGGGGAAAGGCTCACGCTGCAACGGCAAAAAGATCGGCGTTTCGAAAACGACCAAGCTTTCTAATGCTTTACTTGACACCGGTTTTGCATATAATGTCCACGAAGGCGAAAAAGAGAATAACTTGGTTCACTTCGCCGATTTTCTTTTAAAATCTAGGGCGATAAGACGTGACGGGGCGGCGAGCGTCGATCTTTGTTATGTGGCATGTGGAAGGTACGACGGCTTTTGGGAGCTCTATCTTGCCCCTTGGGACATCGCAGCCGGTCAGCTCATCATTAGCGAAGCGGGGGGGAAGGTTTCGACCTTCAACGGCTCCAAACTCGATATTTACGGAAAAGAGATATTGGTTTCCAACGGGCGCATTCACGGTGAAATGATAGGCGTTTTGAACGCAAAGAAAAAACGAGCATGATTTTTTATGACTTGTGAAACACCAAAAAGCGAAGAGCTGATCAATCCGACAGAGGTTTGCTACAAAGCCTTTGAGCTCATCCGGCTGCGGCAGTTTGACGATGCCGAAAAGCTGGTTTCAAACTGTCTTGCAAAGGTCCCCGACGAGGTTTCGCGCGGGATCTTTCATTCGACCCTCGGCGTGCTTTATAAAATGAAGGGCGATTTCAAAGAGGCGTGGAGACATTACGAACGCGCCGAAAAACTTCTTCCAAATGATCCCGCCTTAAAGATTATTTCGGCCAGACTTTTGATAGACAAGTTCAACGAATTCGATCAGGCAATTAAAAAGGCCAAGAAAGTTTTAGAGATAATTCCGAACAATCCCGTATTTCGCCATCAGGCGTTCGTTACGATGGGGCTCGCCTATCTGAAAAAGGGGACAAAACCGAAAGCTGTCGAGATGCACAACGAGTCGATGGCGGGTTCGTTCGAAGGATTCATCAGCGCGAAGAACATCGATTTCAACCTCTGTGAGGCGCTGCTTAAAAAGAAGCTAGCCGAAGCCGAAGTGAAACTTTTTATCGAGCGGGCCAACGAGTTTGCGAAGAAACAGCAGGAAAACGATTGGGTCGAACGCACCGGTGAAATGCTCAAAGCCTTTACGACCGCAGAATGAACCCCATGTTAATCGACAGCCACGCACATCTTACTTTTAAAGATTACAAAGACGATTTCGACGGCGTTATTGCCCGTGCAAAAGAGGCCGGACTTGGTTTTGTCGTCAATATCGGCTCAGGTGAGGGGCTTAGCGATAATTTTGATTCGCTAAAGCTTGCAAAGACCTGCGATTGGATATTTTCGACCGTCGGGATCCATCCGCACGACGCGACGCGCTTTTTATCGGGCGAGTTCGGTGCCGACGCTTTCGAGCAGATCGCGGCATTGGCAGATGATAAGAAAGTTGTTGCGGTAGGCGAGATCGGCCTTGATTATCACTACATCGCCAAAGAGAAGAACTTTGCTAAACTCAAAGGCGACCAGATCGAAGTTTTTAAAAAGTTTCTGGATCTAGCGGCCCAAAAGAAACTACCGATCATTATTCACGACCGCGATGCGCATGAAGATACAATTTTTACGCTGCGCCGCCACAATTCGCTTGAGTTCGGCGGCGTTATGCATTGTTTCAGCGGCGATGTGGCCCTCGCCAGAGAGGTGCTTGACCTTGGGATGTTCATTTCTATAACCGGTGCGGTCACTTTTAAAAAGAAGTCAGAGATTTTGCAGGAGGTCGTCCGTTTTACCCCCGTTGAAAAACTTTTGATAGAGACCGATTGCCCGTTCATTTCGCCCGAGCCTCATCGAGGCGGCAGGAACGAACCGGCCTTCGTTAAATATGTCGCCGAGAAAATAGCTTCAATAAAGGGTTTGTCGGTTGATGATGTCGCCCGCATAACATCGCAAAACGCGATGCGGCTGTTTCATCTTCCGGGTGAAATCCCTGCGGCAAAGATCGCCTACGCGATTCGCGATTCGCTTTATCTCAATATTACCAACCGCTGCACTCTGGCTTGCCGATTTTGTCCCAAGCATTCGGGCGACTTTGAAGTGAAGGGACATAACTTGAAACTAGCTGCCGAGCCGTCTATCGAGGATGTTTTTCGGGCGATTGGGGACGCGCGCAATTATAAAGAGGTCGTCTTTTGCGGATTCGGCGAGGCGACAACGAGAATAGAGCTCGTTAAGACGATCGCAAAAAATTTGAAAGAGCAGGGCGTTCTTGTCAGGCTAGATACCGACGGGCTGGCAAATCTTACCCACGGCCGAAATATTGCAAAAGAGCTTGAAGGACTCATCGATTCGATATCTGTGAGCTTGAACGCGCCGGACGCCGCAACTTATGCAAAAATTTGCCCCTCTAAATTTGGTACAAAGGCTTTTGATGCGGTGTGCGAATTTATTATCGAAGCAAAAAAATATATTCCAAACGTGACCGCATCGGTCGTTACCTATCCCGGAGTCGATGTTGAAGCCGCGCGAAAACTTGCCGAAGAGAAGTTAAAGGTCAGATTTCGTGCGCGTACCTATCAGGAAGTCGGTTAGAAAAACTTGTTCAACAGAGTTTAAAATAGTTTAAAGTTGTTTAAAAAAACAAAAAAGGCAACCGCTCTCTCGAGGACAGTTGCCTTTCTTTGTATAACAACTTTCGATTACGACACCCACGACTTCAACTGCTTGCCCGGTTTGAATCTCGGCACGTTGCTGGCCTTGATCGTGATCTCTGCGCCGGTCTGCGGGTTACGTCCCTTGCGGGCTTTTCTTCTGGCTACGTAGAATGTTCCAAATCCCGTCAACGTGATCTTGTCTTTCTTCTTCAAGCACTTCGATATGTTGTTGATGGTGTGGTTCAGAACCTTTTCTGCCGTTGCTTTCGAGCATTTTGTATCCTTCGCGATATAGTTGATGAGTTCTGCCTTTGTCATGATATTTCACCTCCTCTCGTTTTGGATTTTAAAAATTTTGAAGCGCGAAAAATTAATCCCCCGTTAAATTCGCAACTGATGTGACTTTGAATTGTCAGATGTCTGGCAATGTATAATACGTGCGGGCTGGCGGTGTCAACCGATTTTAAACACAAGTTACAAGATAAAAAACGGACTTGCCAACTTGTGAGCGTTGTTCTACCTCTCTTCTTCATGAAGAACTCAAAAAATCCGGCAAAAAATTACGGTCGAAGCGTGTTGCTTTATCCGGGATGTTCTCTGCGTGTAGGTTCCGGAATGCAGATATTGGAGCCGAAACAAAGTTGTTCAAAAGAAGATGTGGATAAGCTTGTGGATAATGTCGCTTCAAGCCTAGTTACCCCCAAGAATAAGCGTGCCAGACAAGAATGCACAAAAAATAGGCACTAAAATCCTTTACATTTCATAATGTTCTAAGGGAAGGCTCATCCGGAAGTTATTGTTTAAAAGTGTTTAAAACAATCCATCTGTGGAAAAATGGCGACTTCAAGTTAATCCTTCAAGTGTTTGTTTAAGTTTGTCGCATAGGTCGCTTCGATCGTTCCAAATATATGTTTTCTTTCTTTTTTCAGATTCTTCGGCCTTAAGTATCCCGAATCTTACCCACATTTCGATCGCATGATTGAAGACGGGATTTGATATCGCCTCTATTCTTTCAATTTTGCCTAAAAGCAGCATATGCCTGCCCAGTTTGATCATCTGTCGCTGGAGCCCCTTTTCGTCGGCCGGCTCCATGTTTTTGCACGCCGAAATCGCGATTAAATAGCTTTCAATGAAGTTCGCCGTGATGCCTTTGAATATCCCAAGGTGATGCATGGAAGAATAGATTCCGCGCTCCTCAAAATAGGCCAGCGCCTTTTCGATATCGGCGCGCGATATGCGTCCGACGCCGGCTTGGAATTCCCGCAAAAAAATCTCCGAGAGGGTCATGCATTTTTCGACGACATCTCCGCGAGACGCGTGCTGAAGCCCCTTGCGCCCCGCAGAAATAAGGGCGGAGGCCGCGAAAGATGCCGCCAGCGTGAAGTGGATAATGTTGTTCTTGTAATAATTGAGCCTTTGCCGGCCTTTCTCCATGATTTCGTAGCAGACAGGAGAGAACTCCCTGTGAGTCTCTATCAGACGCTCTCTTTCGAACCCCGCGATCGAATCGGAGATGATCTGCTCCAGCGTATTCTCGTTAAATGCCTCTGAAAAAGTCGCGTTTGCCGAACGAAGATAAGCTGCAAGGACCTCGGCATTTTCCAGCAGATCGCCCCTTGAAACGGCTCGCTTTGGCGAGACCAGCAAAGAGATCGCCGTAAGCGAATTCGGCGTAACCACAAGGTTGGAGCCGATCGAACGCATGACCTCGCCGGCAAGTTCTTCCGCGGTCTCCGTCGCGGTCTGTTTCGGTTGATAGGCTATCGGTTCGCCGAACCGGACGTATATTCTGCCGTAGCGACGGCGCAAATATTTGGTGATGTGCAGCAGATCGCGTGTGCGTTCTTTTTGCTTTGAGCCTCCTTCGACCTCGCCGGAGTATTCCTCCATTAGCCGGTCGTAGGTGATGGCGACCGGAACAAAATAGGCCTCTTTTGGATTTTGCGCGTCGCGGCTCTCTTCGTTGAGCGCCTCAGAGAGCATCGTCATCATTCCAAGTCTTGGCCTGCGCAACTTTCCCGTTCTTGACCTTCCCCCTTCGATAAAGAACTCCTGAATAAAACCTTCGCGCAGCAGCAGTTTGAGGTAGCTTTTGAAGACGGCGCGATAAAGTTCGTTGCCTGAGAACGATCGTCTGAGAAAAAATGCGCCGCATCGCCTAAAAATGTGGCCCATCGGCCAGAACGACAGATTTATCCCCGCGGCGACGTGCGGAATAGAGACGTTGTTAGAATATAGAATGGTCGTCAGCAGAAGATAATCCATATGGCTTCTATGGTTCGGTATCAGAACGACCGGAGCCTTTGCCGCAGCACGCTTTAACTTAGCCAGCCCTTCGCTGTCGATAGAGATGCCGTCGTAAACATTTTTCAGCGCCCAGTTCATAAGGCGGAAACCTATCTCAATGTAATGATAGTTTATGTCGGCTGCTATTTCGCCGGCATATTTTTTCGCCAGAGCTTTAAGGTCGTCAACCGGAGTTCCTCTTGCAAGGCTTATGTTGTAGATCGTTTTGCCGAGGCTTTCGTCTTCCAGCAGCTCATGGATCATGTAGCCACGCGGTTTAATGGCCGGCCCCGTGACGACCTTTTTCTCCTGAAGAAGGATGTCCAAAAAGGCGCTTCTGAGCTTTGCGGCCCTTTCCGAAAGAGGATTGTCGGCGTAAGGGGCGATGAATTTTTCGAGCTCAATCGGCTGTCCGACCTTTACCACCGCTTTGTTCTTGCAGTTTCGCAAAAATCGCACGGTTCGTTTGATAAACGACGGCAGGATATTGACGATAGAATAGGGCTGTCCGTCGGGGCGCTTGTTCCATAAAAAATAGAGTGGGACAATTGTCACGGGGCGGGGGCTTCTTTCCTGAGCGGCCAGAAGTGCGGCCAGAACGTCTTCATTTGGTGTGTACCAGAAGAGATCGTTGAAAAGCTCCGTGAGCTTTATCTGGAGAAAAACCGAATTGCCTCTGTCGATGATGGCTCCAAGATAACCGCTCGATACCGGATGCGGCAGGGGGCCGTACGACACGAATCTTCTGGCTCTTTCGGCGAGTATCGCCAGCATTTCTTTGGTCGGAAGCCATTGCCACAGCGAAAGTTCGTTTACGAACTTAGATTTCGGCAGCATCTCTTCATTGAAGAGGTAATTGAAAAAATTATATTCGAGCTGGCCGATGTCGCGCGTTACATAAACTATTGTCGATGTTTTAGAGATTTCCCTGATTTGATCAAGGTGTTCGCTCTCCACGTTTATCTTTTCGAAAAAGCGCGGGTAGATCAACTTATGAAGCCAGTTGAATTCGGCGGACATCGAGCTTGCGTAGATGTCGATCTCGTTATCTTCGCCCGAGGAAAAGAGCGACGGGAGCTTCCTCTCCAGCCAGAGAAGTTTTTTTGAGGCAGCAAATGCGAGGTGTTCGCCAAAGCCTTTCGGCGAATAGACGTCCTGATTTTCCATGCTCGCTTCTATATCCCGCCGCGACCGTCAATGCAAGACGGCATTCCTTCGTCGAGCACAGAGCGCAAAAATGGGATAGACTTGACCTCTAAAGTGTCTTAATAGCTCCGTCGTGAAACTCAAAGTTGCGGCAATCGGAAAGATGAAATCGCGGGAGATGGCGTCGCTGGTTGAGGACTACTCCTCGCGAATCGGGCATTACATGACCTTTGAAGTTGAGTCGGTTCGGTCCGAGGAAAAGGTCAAGTTAGAGCGCGACGATTTTTTGATAGTTTGCGATGAACACGGCAAAGAAATGTCGTCGGTCGAAATGTCGGAGCTTCTGAAAAAACATCAGATGATCGGGACAAAAAGGCTTGTCTTCTTTATCGGCGACGCGAAGGGCGTCGGGCCCTACATGAAAGAGCGCGCGAAGGCTTTTTTAAGCCTATCAAAGATGACGTTTCCGCACGAGCTTGCGCGCGTCGTCATGCTTGAGCAGCTCTATCGCGCGTGCACGATCATGCGCGGCGAGAAATATCACTACGAATAATTTATGGATAAGCAATCTATTGCCAATGCGTTAAACGAGATGGCCGTCGTGATGGAATTGACCGACGAAAATCCATTCAAAGTTCGCGCCTACGAAAATGCCGCGAGGATAGTCGAAACTCTCGACGACCTTGAAGAACGCATTCAAGCCGGAACCCTGACCGAAATTAAGGGGATCGGAGCCAATCTGGCGGCTCACATAACCGAGCTGCACAAGACGGGAAAGATCTCCGACCACGAAAAACTCAAATCGAGCGTTCCTGCCGGTCTGTTTGAAGTGCTGAAAATTCCCAATCTCGGGCCGAAACGCGTAAAGTTTCTATGGAAGGAGCTTGGCGTAAAGCAGATCGGCGACCTTGAGCTGATCTGCCGTGCCGGCGGTTTGAGACTTCAAAAAGGCTGGGGCAAAAAGCTTGAAGAGAAGATATTAGCGGGGATCAAATATCTCAAACGCAATATCGGAGCTCACTTGCAAAGCCACGCTCTGGTCGCGGCGTACGAAGTTTACGACCAGCTTGCAAAATGCAAAGCTACCCGGCGCATAGAGATCGCCGGAAGTCTCCGCAGAAAAAAAGAGACGATAAACGACATCGACATCGTGGCCAGCTCCGACAGGCCTAAAGAGCTTATGAAACGTTTTGTATCGCTTGCCGAAGTCGAAAAGATCGAATTGCACGGCGAAACAAAATCGACCATTCTCCTTAAGAGCGGCATGTCGTGCGACTTAAGAGTGGTGTCAGACGCGGAATTTCCCTATGCGCTGCACCATTTTACCGGCAGCAAGGAGCATAACGTCGCAATGCGCGGCCTCGCGATCAAACGCGGGATGAAGATGAACGAGTACGGACTTTTTAAAACCGACGGCGGAAAAGAAACGCCGGTCAAATGCCGCGACGAAGCAGAAATATTTTTCAAGCTGGGGATGGATTTTATCCCGCCCGAATTGCGCGAGAATGCGGGAGAGCTGGAGGCGGCGGCGGAACACAAACTTCCCGACCTTGTCAATATTGAGGATATCAAGGGTGTGCTGCATGTTCACAGCAACTATTCCGACGGCGTGAATTCGCTGGAAGAGATGGCGCTTGCCGCGAAAAAAATGGGGTTTACCTATGTCGGAATTTCCGACCATAGCCGGTCGGCCCCGTATGCTGGGGGACTTTCGATAGAAAAGGTCAAAGAGCAATGGAAGGAGATAGACGCCCTCAATAAAAAGTTGAAAGGGGTGACACTTCTTAAAGGGATCGAGTCCGATATTTTAAAGGACGGTTCTCTTGACTATCCGGACGACATCCTTGCCGGTTTTGATTTCGTGATAGCCAGCATCCATTCGCGCTTTGGAATGACTCAAGAAGAGATGACCCGCCGGATCGTGAAGGCGGTTACGAACAGATATACGACAATTTTGGGGCATCCGACCGGCAGGTTGCTTTTGTCCCGCGAAGGCTATCAAGTCGATATGAAGCAGGTGATTGACGCCGCGGCCGAACACGGAACGGCGATTGAAATCAATTGCAATCCCTATCGGCTCGATCTGGACTGGCGGCATTGTCATTACGCCAAATCAAAAGGTGTGCAAATTGCGCTTTGTCCCGACGCACACGTCACCGACAATCTGGCCGATATTATGTTCGGTCTCGGAATCGCTCGCAAAGGCTGGCTTGAGAAGGGAGATGTTTTAAACGCCAAGCCGCTGGCCTCCTTTCTGAAATTTAAAAGAGGAAAGTGAAAATGGACGTTAAAACCCGCGCAAAAAAGATCATTGCAGTTTTAAGGCGCGAATATCCCGATGCGAAATGTCCGTTGACCCACAAAAACGCGCTTGAGCTCCTTGTGGCGACGATTTTATCGGCGCAATGCACAGACGAGCGCGTGAACATGGTCACTCCCGCGCTATTTGCAAAATATAAAAATGCTGCTGAGTTTGCCGAGGCAAAGCAAGTCGAACTTGAAAAGCTCGTCCATTCGACCGGATTTTACAAGGCGAAGGCGAAAAATATCATAGGCTGTTGCAAAGGGTTGGTTGAGAAGTTCGGCGGAGAGGTCCCCAAAAGTATCGACGATTTGGTAACTCTATCCGGAGTAGGCCGTAAGACGGCAAACGTTGTGTTAAGCGAGATGTGGGGCATCCCCGGATTTACGGTCGATACGCATTTTAAACGCGTCAGTTTCAGGCTCGGCCTTACGAAAAATACCGATCCCGAAAAGATCGAACAGGACGCAATGAAGCTGCTTCCACCGAAGGACTGGAATCATATGTCGATAGGGCTTATTCTGCATGGCCGGCGCTATTGCACGGCCCGCCGCCCCGATTGTGCCGCCTGTCCCTTGGCCAAGCTATGTCCGAAACTCATTCAAAAGGCTTGACAAAAGCGGCATCTAAAGTAACTTGCCCAAAAATCAACTTCCCGCAAAAGGGGATCTAGGAGGCCAATATGGCAGATAAATCAAACAAAGTCGCAGAGAACGTGGCAGGAAAGTATTATGTAGATTCGCAGTGCATCGATTGCAATCTGTGCCGTGACACAGCTCCGGCCAATTTCAAACAGAACGAAGCGGCCGGATATGCCTTTGTTTTCAAGCAGCCGGAGAACGCGGCCGAAGAGGGTCAGTGCAAAGACTCGAAAGACGCCTGTCCGGTCGAAGCCATCGGTGACGACGGCGAGTAAACTAACCAGTTTTAAATAACGAAGCCCCCGAGCGTTTTGGTTCGGGGGTTTTTTTATTTTTTGATCTGCTTAGGCTGTACTTTCGGTTGCACGGGGGCATTTTTTTTCTTCTTGGCTTTTTTCTTTTTCACCGGCTCGTCGCCGTCGCGTGCCGATTTCTCACGTTCGAGCTTGGCCAGTTTATCGCGTTTGGCCCAATCATCCAGCATGGTCTGAAAACTTTCGTCGTTCTCAAGCATGTAAAAATCGTCTGATATCCTTACCCAAAGGCCGATGTGTTCGCCGCCGAGGTCGTATGCGGCGCTAAGTTTTTCGATAGCGGCGGCGTTATTGCCGATAGCGGCGTAGTATCCCGCCACGTAGGCAAGTCGCGAATCTTTGTCGTCGAGCAGATTTATATCCAGCTTTGAAAATATCTTTTCGGCCTCCGGATTTTTTCCGCTGGCGGCAAGTAAAGCGGCTTCAAGGACCTTTGATTCGGTTTGTTCGCTGATCGAGAGGCTCTTTCCGGCCTTCTTATAATATTTTAAAGCCGACTTTACAAAGTCGGGATTATCCCGCCCGTTGCGTTTCAAATAGAGATAGAGATTATGATAGGCGACGCCAAGATTTTGATACGATTTGTGAGCGTCGATTTTTGATATTTTTTTATGTTTTTTAAACGTTTCAATTCTCTGCGCCTCGCGCAAAAGATTTAGCGCCCTAAGTGATGGTGGCTCAATTCGCAAAATTCTGATCGCCCCTTCGATGTCTCCGGCGGCAAGCGCTTCGGTTACCTCGGGTGGAATAGGGAGCGCCAGAGGAATGTCATCGACCCTTAGCTCGTTGATAGGTGGCGAGACATACTTTCTGACCTTGTATTTTTTTGGGAGCTTCTTTTTTGCGACGCTTTTTACCGGCTGCTTGCCTACCGCTTGTGTCGGACTCGATTGCAACGCCAAGCTCTCAGCAGCCGTAAAAATCAGCATGGCCAGAATCAAAATTGCGGAAAATTTTTTCATTCGACTCTCCGGATGTTATTTTGCGGATACGGCAAAATTGTCGTAGTCGCAGGCGGCGTCGCTGTGCGTGGCGTTGCCGTCGGTGAGTATAGCGATGGCTACGGGGTCTCGGTCGAGTTTGCGACCGAAGAATTTCTGATAATCTTCGGCCACGTTGACCTTTCGTTCGATCCACTTGCCAAGTTTTGCGTCTCCGCTGTCGAGAACAACGATGAAAGCCTTTCCGGCGCGCTTTTCATAGGAAGTCCCGACGGGCGCTTTGGTTGACCATGTGTATTTTATCATCTCCTGTCGAGCTTTGCTGATGACGACGTAAACGCCGCAGGCCGAATCGTTAGTGGCCGGATCTGTTTCGTTGGCGTTGACCGGAAGGGTTTTGGCTCTCCATTTCCAAGTCAGTACCGGAGATCTTTCGAGGTCCCAGCCGAAATCTCGCAGCGTTTGAACCGAAATGTCTCTGTCGTCAAAGGCAGACAGAAACTTATTGCCGTTCTCTTGAGCTACTTTGTAGACCGAAGCCGCCTTGCCGCGCTGGAACGGCCACGTGCGCCATTTGGAGGGAAATTTCCCGACCGGATACGATTCAAAATCGTCAATTGTTTGGGCAAGTGCGGCGGTTGAAAATAAAATCGCGGCAAGAAAGATGAGCTTTTTTGACATGATTTTCAATTACAGGCTGGAGATGAGATTATCAAGTTCTTTTGGCAGCTTGCTCTTTAGCGTCACGAGTTTGCCGTTTGCCGGATGAAAAAATTCCAAAAACGATGCGTGCAAGAAAGGTCTTTTCAAGCCGCTTGTGTCGCGAGGGCGCTGTCTTGAATTCTGGTAAAGTTTATCGCCGGCCAGCGGATGCCCGATCGAAGCAAGATGTATCCTTATCTGATGCCGAACACCTGTTTCAATCTCAACTTCGACCAGCGAATATTTTCCGCCTTGAAAGATTTTCAGTCTCTTCACGATGCTTTTAGCAGCTTGTGCTTTTGTGTCGTTGCTTTGCGCAAGCCTCATTTTTTTAGCCGCTTTTGAGTCATGAACGATCGGCGAGGTGATGATAATTTCGAACGGCGCTTCGCCAAGGACCATGGCCGTGTATTTTTTTGTGACTCGTCCGTTTGAAAAATCGTCACGGAGCTTTTGATAAGCCTCTTTCGTTTTTGCAAAGAGGAGAATGCCGCTGGTTCCGTTGTCGAGCCTGTGAACTGCGCCAAGATCGACCGGATCGGCCTTTGCAAGTTCCGGTCGTGATTTTGCCAGCTGTGCGGCAACGCTTACAATTCCGTTCTTTGCCGGAACGCTTGCGATGCCCTCAGGTTTTTCAACGGCCAGTACAGATTCATCCTCAAGAATAATGTTGATACTTGGGCCGGTCTTTGGTCTATTCGGTGCCATTGGAGGCTCATTATGCGAATACTGGTCACAGGTGCAACAGGTTTTATAGGGGCAAGGTTGCTTGCGCGGCTTGCCGTTGAATGCGACGACCTTGTAGTCCTTCGTCGCGAAGGCTCGAGCGTCGAAGCTATCAAGAACATCAAATTCACAGAGGTCATCGGTGACGTTACCGATATCGATGCGGTTAGAAAGGCTGTCCAAGGTTGCGATTATGTCTTTCACGTCGCGGCAAGTGTCAGCTATTGGGACAAGCTTAAAAAGAAACAATACGAGACAAACGTAATCGGCACCAGAAACGTCGTGACGGCGTGCATAGAATCGAAAGTTAAGCGTCTTGTTCACACCAGCTCGGTCGTTGCCATCGGTTATAAAGACGGCGGCGCGCTGGCCAACGAAAATACCGAGTATAATCTTGCGCCTCACAAGATCGGCTATTGCGATTCAAAGCGTGAAGCCGAGGCCGAGGTTTTGTCGGGCGTGCGCAAAGGGCTCGATGCCGTAATTGTCAGCCCGGGTGCGGTTTTCGGGGCGGGTGATCTGCGGCGTTATAAGGGGAATTTGTACGGAGGACGCGTTTGGATCCACCGTTTTTATGTCGGCGGCGGAATTTCGACCGTCGATGTCGATGACGTTGTCGAAGGCCACATTCGTGCGTGGCGTGATGGAAAAATCGGCGAGCGTTACATTTTGTCGAACGAAAATCTCACGTTCAAAGAAATCAGCGAAATTATCGGCGATGAACTGGGCTGGCCCAAGCCGACCGTTAAAATTCCGACCGTTGTGGTTTTTACGGTCGCGTTTCTTGCGACAGTTTTTTCGCGTCTGACGCGCACAAAACCGGCAGTCACAATTCCGCTTGCAAAATTCACACGTGTAAAACTTTTCTATTCGAACGAAAAGGCCCGCCGCGAACTTGGCATGACATTTAAGCCTCTGCGCGAGTCGATCAAAAATGCGGTTGTCTGGTATAGGCAGAGAGGACTGTTGTAAGTCTTACGGATAGATTCTGTTCAGAGTTCTCGGGAACGGAATCGTTTCGCGAACGTGCGGTGTTCCGCAAATCCAGCCGACAATTCTTTCAAGGCCGTAGCCGAATCCCGAGTGGGGGACGCTGCCGTATTTGCGCAGGTCGAGATACCATTCAAAAGATTTCACCGGAAGTTTGTGTTCGTTGATGCGGTTTAGCAGCACTTCGTACGAATCTTCACGCTGGCTGCCGCCGATGATTTCGCCGAAACCTTCCGGCGCGAGCAGGTCGGCGCAAAGTGCGAGGTTCGGATTTTCCGGATCGCGTTTCATGTAAAAAGCTTTTACGTGCGCCGGATATTTTTCAATGAAGATCGGCTTGTCAAATTCTTTTGTGAGCATGGTTTCGTCGTCGCCGCCGAGGTCGTCATCTTCTTTAATGTCGCTTCCCAGCTTGTGCAGCATCTTGATGGCTTCGGCGTGGGTCATGCGGTGGAAAGGGGCTTTGACCTTTTCGAGCGGTTTTGTGTCGCGCTCTAAAATTTTCAGCTCCTGCTGATTTTTTTCAAGCACGCTTTCGACGATGAACGAAACAAGCCCTTCCTGAATTTTCATGTTGGCTTCGTGATCGACGAACGCCGCTTCGGCGTCCATCATCCAGAATTCGGTGAGGTGCCTGCGTGTTTTTGATTTTTCGGCGCGGAAGACCGGTCCGAAATCGAAAACCCGCCCGTGACTCATGATGGCGGCTTCGATGTAGAGCTGGCCCGACTGTGAGAGGTAGGCCTTGCCGATATCGAAGTATTCGACCTCAAAAAGCGTCGTCGTCCCTTCGCACGCCGCCGGAGTTAAGATCGGCGAATCGATCTTAATAAAACCCTCTTTGTTCAAATATTCGTAGGTCGCGTTGATGACGGTGTTTCTAACGCGCTGAATTGCCCACTGCTTTGACGAACGGAGCCAGAGGTGGCGGTTTTCGAGCAAAAAATCGGGGCCGTGTTCTTTTTTGCCGATCGGATAATCGTTTGCGAGTTGCAAAAGTTTGATGTCTGAAATTTGAAGCTCGTAAAGTTCCTGCTTTGGATGTTTTGTGACGGTGCCTTCAAGCACGACCGAGCTTTCGATTGTGAGGCAGTTGGCTAAATCCCAAATGTCCTCGCCGACCTCTTTTTGGCTGACGACGCCTTGAATAAATCCGCTGCCGTCGCGGAATTGCAGGAAGCCGATTTTGCCCGAAAAGCGTTTGTTGAAAATCCAACCGGAAAGATTGACCTTTTTGCCTTGATGGTGCGCGAGTTCGCGGATGAATGTCTGTTTCATAAGTGGCGTTGTTATACTTTCGGCGGTTGATTTGTAAAGTGATTAAATTTGCGGGGGTTTTTCGCGTTTTTTGGGGATTTCTGTCGCCGGATATTTTCTCAAACGATGCTGCTTGGTGCCGTGCGGCAAGTCTAATACCTCGAAAAATAAGTGAAAATCATTGTCGGACGGTCGTATTATAGGGCGCGTTGTTTGGCATGCAAATTGCTTATTAGCTCGGCAAGCATATGTTTATCAACGGACTAAAGGGCGGTTTTTTCCTTCCGCAAATTGTATCGGCATCGAGCTTTGCTTTGGCAGAGAGGCCGGCGCTCGATTCGTATGCAATGGCGATGTCGTCTCAAGGGGGCGGATTTGGGGGTATCGGTGCGTTGCAATTTACTCCGGTTCTAAATCCCGATTTTATTGCGGGGATGAAATCATCGTTCAATTCTGCGATGGCGTGGTGCAATTTCCCGATGGCTTATCAGGCCGCCTTAGGCCAGAATGGCGCATCGTCGGTTGAGCAGGGGGCGAGAAATTATTTTGGTAATATCGATTATAATTTGGACGGAATTCAAATCCATCTTGATGGAGAACGTAGCGAAAAATACGTTCCGATAAATCCCAAGAAGGCAAAGAAGAAAGAGAGCGAAGAGCCAAAACCTGCAGAGCCTGAACCTCCTAAAGAAGAGCCGAAGAAAAAGAAGAAGGCCTCGCCGCCAAAGCCTAAAGCCCCACCTGCCAATACAGATCCGGGGTCATTTTAGTAAGTGATTTTTCATCGGCAAGTAATCATCCAACGTTTGTCATTCCTGCGAAAGCAGGAATCTCTCGCACACCCCACGCATGCCATTCCAGCGTATGCTGGAATCCAGTTTATACTTTTTGCGTCATTGCGAGGCCCGCAAGGGCCGCGGCAATCTCCATCCTACCCCAGATAAGTAATTTTCGAGACTAGGGAATCGAGCGACGCTGATTTTCTTTGGGACTCGCACAGGCTGCTTGGCGAGAGAACTCGCTCTCAAAAAAGCGGCAGTTTTCTGACAACTTTTTTTGAGAGCTCAAACAGCTCTCACCACCGCGCTATAAAAAATCTCATAAAATGTTCACGCGGGCGCAGTGTGCTCGCCCAAGAAAATCTAGCTGCTCGAATCAAAAATTACTTATCCGGGGTGTTCGGGAGAAAAGTTAATTCAGTTACTTCGGTTATTTCCGTTTCGTCCGTTAACGGAATTAACAGACCTAACCGACAAAACAGAACTAACTGTTTTTGGCTGGCAAATCTGGTTTGAAAAAATTATTTTGGAAGTGCTTCTAATTTTTTTACTGCGTCGGCGGCGGGTTCGTTTCCTTTTTGGGCTGCCTCCGCAAGGGCTGCAATGATCATCTCTTTGAATTCAGGATGAGTCTTGGCAAGATATTCAAGCACGCGCGCCGACGGGCCGGAGAGCTTCTCTGTCGCGGCGTTTGAAAGGGCGAGAATCGCCGCCTTAAGGTGCTTTTCATCGAACTTATGCGTGCCAAGCACATAGGCCAGAGCCTTTGCCGAAGCGTAATTTGTCTGTTCGGTCGTAATTCCGGTCAAAAATTCGATTATCTCCGTTGTGAAAAATTCGGGCCTTTTATCGGCAACAAATTCCAGAATGCGCGGCACGGTGGTCGTGTTGAGCGTGGCTTGCTTTACGATATCGTAAAAAGTTTTTAACTGTTCCTCTCTAACTTTCGGCAGGGCTACGATGATTTTTGCCAGCACGCTTGCGCAGAAAAAATTTCCGCCTTCAACGGCCGCTTTCATAAGTGCGGCGATAGTTTCGTCCGAGATGGTCGAATCCAGATTCGCAACAATTTTAGCGATTGCGTCGCCGCCCTCTTTTCCCAACGAAGCCGCATGAATCATTTCTTCGATGATGAAAACGGCGTGCTGCTGCTCGGTTAGCGCCCAGTCTGCAAGAGCGTCTGCAATCCCCGCGTTCGTTGCAGATTTTTCGGCCAGAATTTTAATTATCGAACGTGCAAGCTCAATGTCGTTTGCCGCAAGATGTCTTAAAATGGTTACCTGTGCGGGATTTGTGTCGGTCGATTTTATCAGATAAACGATGGTTTTCGTAAATTCCGGTTTTGAACCCGCAGCGTGGCTATCTTTGACGGCTGCTTGCGCCGATTTTTCCTGCACGACTTTTTTTATCGCGCGCCCTGTGAGCGGGGCGTTGATGTATCTTGTAAGAAAGTTGCTTTCAAAATGTGCCTTAAGAGTTTCGAGTTGCGCGATGGTCAAGATATGCGGGGTTTTAATTGCCAAGACTGCCAGCGGCGCGCCTGCTGCAGGATTTCCACGAAACTCGGCGACGAGCGCTTCGGCGTGAGCCGGCCTGAAAAGATTCGGACAGCGTTGCGCAAGGACTGTCATCGCTTCATATTTTAAAGATGATTTACTGCCAAAGAGCGCGTTGAGATGTTCGACCGTAAAAATGTAGGGGCTGCTATCGATGAGCTGAACAAGCAGCTTTAGTGTGTCGCCCTTCAAATCGGCTATCAGGCGATTTGCTTCACCCTGTTTTTCCTGCAGCGAAAGTTTTTTTCGCGGGTGAGTTTTCTCTTCTGCACTTGTTTTTCCGACTGAGTAGTCGTCATTTTCCGCCGTGCCGCTAGCGCCATCTTGAGCTCCGCCGGCCTTCATCTGCTCCTTAACATAGCTCTCCAGAGCAATCAGCGCATCGCCTATCGAAATTTTTTGTTCCGCAGCGATCTTTTCGGCGACCGACAAAATTTCTGCGGCCGATTTTCCGGTCGCTTTAACGAGGAATTTCAGCTGAGGGTTCTCGGGGGGGATCCCTCCGGCGGCTGCATTAGCATGTGCCGCTCCTCCAATATTTGAAACGCCGACGCCCGCCATAGAGTTCACCTCGTGCGCGGGCACAATAGCCCGCACTATTATTATCGGCGTTTTTGAGCCTCATGTTGCGTACTTTCAATTCCAAGATGGGGGTGAATATTTCTCACTTTTTTCTTTTAGACCATGGCGGCGGCACTTTAGTTCGCATGATGGCTATAACTATCCGTAAAATAAGGATAAAAGATTCAACATTGCGCGACGTAGGCGTTAAAAATGGCACGAAACTTGCTTTAACCTTGTTTCGATATGGTAAATTTTATGAACTTTGTTCCCGGAATGGGTTCGCCTGCAAGCAGCGGTGCAAGTGCCGGTTATTTGCTGCCGGACATCGTTGACGCGGGCCGCATTTTGCTTGGCGAAAAGAGCAATTCGTTTTCGGGTTATGACAGCATGCTTGGAAGCTCGATGATCTATTCTCCGAGCATGACGTCGTATCTTGGAGCTGTGCCAAAGTTTGGCGCGGCTGGCCTATTTGGTTCGTTTCCGACGTTTGGTCCGACCTCTGGAAATTTGTTCGGCACAAAGTTGCAAGAGCCACCTTTCCTCAAACTTTCGTCATTTTCATCGAAACAATATTTTGCTCCGATCGACATGAACAATTTGCCGACGATCGAGCTTAATAATTCGGCTTCTTCGTCGGGAGGTGGCGGTTCAAGTGCTGCAAGTGGAGTAAAGAAAAGTTCGCCGACTGGTAGCGCAGCTCCTGCTGGTGGCTCAAGTGCTCCGACAGGAAGCGCACCTGCGGGCCAAGCCACAACTGCGTCCGCGCGTTCTCTGCCAAGTGAAGTGAAATCGTTCGTTGAAAAATTCAACGGTGACGGAAGTGTGGCCAACAGACCGAAAATTACGACTAGATTTGTGAAAGACGATGTAAGCGGCAAAGAGCGGGTCGAGCTGCAGCTGAAATTGAATGAGAATGTTGCCTTCGAAAATGAACAGGGCAATGAATTGATCTTAGCGATTAAAGAGCTTGCTGCAAAGTATGACGATTTTAGCGTGAGACTGGGTGATGACTGCTTATTTGATAAATCTATTATTTTAGGAGAGGACTTTAAAGCTAGTTTGTTGAAATTGGCTTTACCTAACACATTTGCAAATAGCGATTTGCCAGATTCAATTAAAGACAAATACGAAAAGTCCGACAGGTTTTATGTTAATAAGAGGGCCGACAAACATTACTACGTAGATGCCGACAGAAGTTCGGGTGAAGAGTCGTTGAGGTTGTTTACCTCGTCTGGCAGTAGCGAAGAGGGCTGGCTCTACATTGAGCATGCGGCCAACAGTGGCTCAGAAAAAGTCAGGCGCTGGTACGAAATGGGGACGAGCGAAAATGGCGGCGAAGTTATGCTGACGGACGAACCGCTTAAGGCTGCCCCAACAGAATACGGTGCTATTGATGCAACCTTTTATCACCAGCATCCTAAAAAGTTCGATGACAGATATGAACCTCCTTCATTTGCCGATCTTGACAGCTATTTAAAATTTGTTGAGGCAAATCCAGATGCGTATTGTAACATGCGCGTTGTGACAAGCCGCGGCATTTATGTGATTATGCTGCAAGCAGTCGATGGCAAATCACTAAAGGATATAATCAAAGATGTAAGAGATAAAATCGGCGATGGCAAAGCCTTTGATGCAGAGACAGTCAAACAGCGTGACGAAAAACTTCTTAACGATCCACTTTGCAAGCGCTATGAAGATCTAGGCCTCTATTGCCGCTTCGAAGAGTTTGCCGAAGATGTTCCTGAAAACGCTACGCCACAAGTTGCATCAGAGCCGCCAGCGCAAACAAAACAGGCTGAAGCTAAACCAGCCATTAAGGCCGAACCCAAAGTAGAAAGCAAACCTCAACCCGAAGCTAAACCAGCCGAAACAAATTCAGGCGTTTCGTTTGACGCTGTTACAATTCCAGTAGAGGAGCCGGCTAAAGAACCGGCTGTGGAAACGCCAGCTATTCCAGCATCGAAGCCGGAGGCAGAGGCAAAGCTTGCAAATAAAATCAGCGTCCCAATTCTTGATAAGATGGTGAAAGAACCTAAAACAGAAGGTGAGACTTTTGATTTGGCAGCGCCCGATTTTTCTGACTCGGTCGAGGCAGAACCAAAACCTGCTGCGGCGGAAAGACCGGCAGCTCCTGACAAAACTTCGGAACCGCTTCGCAAGCCCGACCTAGACCTAGGGCTTTAATTCTTCTTCCTCTAAAACTTTTATTTCGTCGCGGAGTTTTGCTGCGAGCTCGAAGTCGAGCTTTTTTGCGGCGGCAAACATCTGCTTGCGCAATTTTTCGACCGCTTTCGGGAAATCCTTCGTGGAGACGTGCGGTTTTTCTGTCGTAATGTCGACGTAGTCGGCTTCGTAAACTGACGAGAGAACATCGACGATCTCTTTTTTAATGGTTTGCGGAGTGAGCCCGTGCGCTTTGTTGTAGGCTTCCTGCAATTTCCTGCGGCGGTTGGTTTCGTTCATCGCGCGTTGCATTGAGCCGGTGATCTTGTCGGCGTACATGATGACGCGACCTTCGACGTTACGGGCCGCGCGCCCGAACGTCTGAATTAACGACCTCTCGCTTCTTAAAAAACCCTCTTTGTCGGCGTCTAAAATTGCGACGAGCGAAACTTCCGGCAGGTCGAGACCTTCGCGCAAAAGATTTATGCCTACCAAAACGTCGAACTTGCCGAGTCTTAAGTCGCGCAGCAGGGCAATTCGCTCCATCGACTCGACGTCGGAGTGGAGGTATTTCGCCTTGATCTTGTGCTCTTGAAAAAATCCGGTGAGATCTTCGGCCATGCGTTTGGTCAGCGTTGTCACAAGGACGCGTTCGCCTTTTTTTACGCGCGCGTCGATCTCGGACTGCAAATCCTGCACCTGACCTTTTATCGGCCTGACTTCGACCGCCGGATCGATAAGGCCGGTCGGGCGGACGACCTGTTCGGCAACGTTAACGCCCGATTTTTTTAGTTCGTAATCGGCCGGAGTTGCCGAAACATAGACGACCTGATTTGTCCGCTCTTCAAATTCTTTGAAGTTCAGCGGACGGTTGTCAGCGGCCGACGGAAGTCTAAAACCGTATTCGATGAGAACATTTTTTCGGGCTTTGTCGCCTTCGGCCATACCGCCGATCTGCGGCACGCCGATGTGACTTTCGTCGATGAAGAGCAGAAAATCTTTTGGAAAGTAATCGAGGAGCGTCATCGGAGGCATGCCTTTGGAACGCCCATCAAGGTGGCGCGAATAATTTTCGATTCCTTTGCAAAAGCCGATCTCTTCCATCATTTCGAGATCGTAATTTGTGCGTTGTTTTATGCGGTGGGCTTCGACGATCTTGCCTTCGTTCTGCAGAAATTTCAGCCGCTCGTCGAGTTCGGCTTTGATGGTTTGCATGGCCGCTTTGAGCTGCTCTTCGGGAGTTACAAAGTGGCTCTTCGGGTAAATTGCGATCTTGTCGATCGCGCCTTGCGTTTCGCCGGTGAGGTAATCGATCTCGGAAATTTTTTCGATCTCGTCGCCGAAAAATTCGACTCGCACGGCTTTTAGTTCTTCGTAGGCCGGAAAAATTTCGACCGTGTCGCCGCGCACTCTAAACGTGCCGCGGTGAAAGTCGATGTCGCTCCGTTCGTATTGAATTTCGACCAGCTTGGAGAGGAGTTCGTTGCGCTCCATTTTTTGTTCGCGGTGCAAATCGACGTGCATTTTGGAATACGAGGCCGGACTGCCGAGGCCGTAGATGCAGGAGACGCTGGCAACAATTATGACGTCGTCGCGGGTGAGTAGCGAGTGCGTTGCGCTGTGGCGGTATCTGTCGATCGCGTCGTTGATGGCGGAATCTTTTTCGATGAAAAGGTCTTGCGCCGGCAGATAGGCCTCCGGCTGGTAGTAGTCGTAGTAGCTGACGAAATATTCGACCGCGTTGTCGGGGAAGAGCTGCTTGAATTCCTGATAGAGTTGAGCGGCGAGCGTTTTGTTGGGCGCCATGACAAGAGCGGGGCGGCCGATGTTTGCAATGACGTTGGCCATCGTAAAAGTTTTGCCCGAGCCTGTGACGCCCAAAAGTGTCTGGTGTTTGACGCCCTTATTAACGCCGTCGACCAGCTGTTCGATCGCTTTCGGCTGATCCCCTTGCGGTTTATAAGTTGTGACAAGTTTAAATGACATTTAAGTTTAGTAAGTTTACCAAGTCTACTGAGTTTA
>CAZYHS010000001.1:52973-74244 GCA_964647545.1 uncultured Pseudomonadota bacterium
TGACAAGTTTAAATGACATTTAAGTTTAGTAAGTTTACCAAGTCTACTGAGTTTATTAAGTTGGTTTCGATCTTGAACATTTATTCAAGTAAGAGATGAAACCAACTTACTAAACTTATTTGAGCTTCCACTCTGTCGTGCCGTCGGGTTTGTCGCGAAGTTCAACGCCCATGTCGATGAGGGCCTTTTTGGCGGCGTCGGCTTTGGCAAAGTCGCGCGCTTTGCGGGCTGTGGCGCGTTCTGCAATCAGTGCTTCAACTTTTGAGGCGTCGACGCCTTTCGATGAACTGGCGATTTTTTGGCGTTCGGCCATGTAAACTGCCGGCTCAAGTCCGAACATGCCGAACATTTTGAAGAGCGTCGAACGCAAGTTGTCCCACCTGATCTTTATGTTGTTGGCTGCTTCTTTCGGCAGGCCTGCGTCGAGGGATTTGTTGGTTTCGCGGACGATTTCGAAAATTACGCCGTACGCGCCGGCTGTGTTGAAGTCGTCGTCCATGAAGGCTTCGATGCGTGTGACCGCTGTATCGATCGCTTGGAGAAGTTCTGTGTGCGGGAGGCCTTTCGGTCGCGTTGCTCCCTCAGGGTGACAGCAAGACTCAAGTCTTGCTGCCATTTCGTAGAACCTGTCAACGGCGGCTTCACATTCGCCGAGCGTTTGCGGTGTGTAGTCAAGCTGCGATCGATAGTGGCTCGATAAAAAGAAGTGGCGGATCGCCTCGGGATGATGACGTTCGAGTTCCTGCGTCACCGATAAAAAGTTGCCGAGACTCTTGCTCATTTTTTGCGAGTCGATATTTAAAAATCCGTTGTGGATCCAGTAATTCGCAAAGCAGCAGCCGTGAGCCCCTTCCGATTGCGCGATCTCGTTTTCGTGGTGCGGGAAAATCAAATCGTATCCGCCGCCGTGAATGTCGAAAGTGTTGCCCAGATATTTTGCGCTCATTGCCGAACATTCGATGTGCCAGCCGGGGCGGCCTTCGCCCCACGGTGACGGCCATTTTGGTTCGTTCGGTTTGCTGGCTTTCCAGAGAGCAAAGTCGAGCGGGTCGCGTTTTTCCTCGTCGACGTTGACTCTCGCGCCGCTTTCGAGATCTTCGATGTTTTTGCCCGATAATTTTCCGTAGCACGGAAATTTTCTGACGGAAAAATAGACGCCGCTTGAAGTCTGGTAGGCGAGTCCCTTGTCGAAGAGTTCTTTAATTGTGCCGATCATTTCTTTAATGTGATCGGTAGCTCTGGGTTCGATGTCGGGGTGTAAATTTCCAAGGCGGGTCATGTTGTCGGCATATTCTTTGATGTAAAATTCGGCGAGCTCTTTCCAGTCGCGACCCTCTTTGTTAGCGCGGTTGATGATCTTGTCGTCGATGTCGGTGTAGTTGCGCACGAAGGTGACTTTGTAGCCTTTGTAGCGGAAGTAGCGGACGATCATGTCAAACGCCATTGCGCCGCGAGCGTGGCCCATGTGGCAAGAGTCGTAGGCGGTGATGCCGCACGAATAGATGCCGACGCTGTTTTCTTTTATCGGGGCAAAATCCTGCTTTGATTTTGTGAGGGTGTTATAGATGCGAATTGTCATATGTGGCGCACTTGTAAGGTGCGCCAATTGCGGGTGTCAAGGGATTAATCAGTCTACTGAGTTTAGTGAGTCTACTAAGTTTACTAAGTTGAGGTTGGCGGATTGACATAGTCGGGTTTTATTTGTTAGCTGAGAAGGTATAAAAAACGGAGAGAACATGCAAAGCAAGGAATGTAGAACAGGAAAGACGATATTTGCCAGACTTGATGCGGGTGACGATTTGATATTGGCGCTGAAAGAAATTGCCGCAAAGCACGGGATAAAAAGCGCTTTTTTTACGCTTATCGGCGGGTTGAAAAAGATTTCCTACGGGCTTTACGAAGATAAGGCTTACCGGCACATTGTCGTCGAAGCTACGCATTGTTTCGAGCTGCTTGCGACGGCTGGAAATGTCACTCTCAAAGATGGCGAACTTTTGGTGCATTCGCATGTCAATGCGGCCGACGAAAAGAACGGTTCGTCGTTCGGCGGACACTTAATGGAAGGTTCGATAGTCTATCCATTTGCCGAAGTTTTTATGCAGGAGATTGATGCCGAACTTGTGCGTGAGCACGATGCGAAGACGAACTTATTTCCGGTTAAAATCTAGTTTAAAAAATAGTTTAAGGTTGTTTAAGATAGTTTAAAATTGTTTAAGAAAAAATCAGGCGAGTAGGGCGACTGCTTGCGCCGCCATTGCTTCTCCGCGGCCGATAAATCCGACACCTTCGTTTGTCGTGGCTTTCACGCTGATTTTTGACACTTCAATCTCAAGCGCCTCGGCAATGTTTTTGCGCATTTTTTCGGCGTGCGGCATAATTTTAGGGGCCTCTGCAATCAGCATTGAGTCGATGTTTCCGATCGTGAATTTCTTTTCGCGCAACAATTCCCCGACATGTTTCAACAGTTCAATGCTCGAAATTCCTTTGTAACGCGCGTCTGTGTTTGGAAAATGCTGTCCGATGTCGCCAAGCGCCGCCGCGCCAAGAAGCGCGTCCATGACGGCGTGAATTAAAACATCTGCGTCCGAATGCCCGTCGAGCCCGTGAGTGTGAGAGATTTCGACTCCGCCTAGTATCAATTTGCGGCCGGTCACCAGACGATGAATGTCGTATCCGATTCCAATTCTCATATTGCTCCATTCTGCAAAATCGCCTCTGCGATGATCAAATCTTCGGGTGTTGTGATCTTTATGTTTCGCTCGTCACCAGAGATCAACTCGACGCGATGGCCGATACGTTCGATGAGCATCGCCTCATCTGTGCCGTAAAAACCTTCTGCTAGCGCCTGACTCATTGCCGACTCAAGCAGCTCAAATTTAAATGTTTGCGGCGTTTGCGCCCGCCACAGGTGGGTTCTATCGAGCGTCTCTGCGATTTCGCCGTGATTTCCGGCGCGTTTGATCGTGTCTTTCACGGGAATTGCCACGATGCATGCGCCGGTCTCTTTTGCGCGTCGTACGCTTTCGTCTATAAGATTGGCGCTGACAAACGGTCTTACGCCGTCGTGGACCGCCACAACTTCGGTGCCGGCCGGAAGGGCGCGAATGCCCGCTGCGACCGAGTCCTGCCGTTTTTCGCCGCCGGTCACCACACAAAAAACCTTGGGGCAGGGGAAGCGTTTCAAAATATCATTTTTCACCAGATCGATCGAGGCTCTGTCGGTCACAAGAACGATCGCATCGACAAGAGCTGCCTTTTGAAATTGTTCCAGCGTGTGAGAAAGTATGGGCTTGCCGCGAAGCTCCAGATATTGTTTCGGACATGTGCTCCCCATTCTACTTCCAAGTCCTGCGGCCGTGATGATAGCGAGATTTTTCATAGTAAAAACCCCGATGGCGTTTATTCCATCGGGGCTTATTTTAGCCGGTCTCTACTGAGTTATTCTTCGAAGAGTTCGTCGATTTTCACCGCGATATCTGCTTCGGTGGCCTCTTCGGCTATCGCCAGTTCTTTGACGATAAGCGTGCGGGCCGTGTCGAGCATTTTTCTTTCGCCGAACGACAGTTCCTTTTGATAGCGCAGGAGCATCAGATCGCGCAGAACTTCGGAAATTTCGTAAATCGAGCCTGTGCGAATCTTGTCCATGTATTCGCGATAGCGTCTGTTCCATGTCTGGTTATCGATGGAAATATCGCGTTCCTTCAAAATGTCGTAAACGATGTCAACTTGATCTGGATCGATCACTTCGCGCAGACCGACGTTTTTCACGTTGGTTGTCGGGACCATGATGGTCATGCCGTTATCGAGAATCTTCATGATATAAAACTGCTGCTTATTGCCGCTGATTTCACGGTTTTCGATGGAGTGGATTTTGCCCACGCCATGGGCCGGATAAACTGCTATGTCACCTACTTTAAAATCCCCCGAAGCCTGTCTCTTCATCCCTAACGCTCCTTTCTTTAACCCTTGAGAATTCCCTTGTTTATTAAATAGTTATACTGCTTTACTGCTCAAAGGCGAATTGCCTTTTAACACAAAATTGCTATACCGTCAACGAACCGGTCTTTTTTATTTTTAAAATACTAATTCTCTTACTTTCTAGGTAGTTACATTATGAACTTTGAGTAACCACCATCTTTGTGCCAACTCAATTGCTTGATTTATAATGTTTTTTTAATCCTTTCTTGACAACTTATCGTTCCTATACTACCAAGCGGCCTCGTTTTGCGGCAGGAAATAAAAGTAAAAATTGCTGTCGCAAATTTTTCGGGCAGGTAGCTCAGTCGGTAGAGCAACGGACTGAAAATCCGTGTGTCGACGGTTCGATTCCGCCCCTGCCCACACTTAAATCCGGAGCCAAAAGGCTTCGGATTTTTTGTTTTCAAAGAGCGCGGATTTCATGTCCGATGCTCTAGGGGGGTAATAGGGGGGGCTTGTTTCCCCTATTTTAGACGCTCAACGGACTGAAAATCCGTGTGTCGACGGTTCGATTTTTGCCCCGTGCCCACACTTAAATCCGGAGCCAAAAGGCTTCGGATTTTTTGTTTTCAATGATCGGGTAAAAAAAATGGGGGAGTGAGGCCGCGTATTCGGCGGTGTCACTCCCCCAAGTGTCCTTCCACTTAGGTTATCGTCAAAAAAATGCTTTTGTTGCGGGATTTTTTTCATGGCCCCCGCAAAGGCCCGCCAGATAAGGCTTTTAAGAAGCTATTTTTTTCTGGTCTCTTTGTTTTCCTTGCGTTCCGGCGTTGTTTCGGCCGCTTTCGGTGCGTCAGACGGGGTTATAATCCCGCTCTTTGTCTTAATAGCCGTCTCCAGCTGGCTGCCTAGCTTAAGGTTGGCTTTAAGCGTTTCAATGGCCGCCTCGCGTCCTTGGCCGATCTTCTCGCCCTTATAAGCGTACCATGCGCCGCTCTTTTCGATAATTCCTGCTTCTGCGGCGATGTCGAGAATGTCGCCAGTGCGGTCGATTCCCTTTCCGTAGATCAGGTCAAATTCGGCCTGTCTAAACGGAGGGGCGACCTTGTTTTTAACGATCTTCACACGGGTGCGGCTGCCGATTACCTCTTCGCCGCGTTTGATGGCGTTCACGCGTCTTATGTCGAGGCGGACGCTTGAATAGAACTTAAGTGCGTTGCCGCCGGTCGTGGTTTCGGGGTTGCCGAAGAATACGCCGATCTTCATGCGGATTTGGTTGATGAAAATGAGGAGCGTTTTCGATTTTGAGACCGCCGCTGTCAATTTACGAAGCGCCTGACTCATGAGGCGGGCCTGCGCGCCCATTTGCGCGTCGCCCATTTCGCCTTCGAGTTCCGATTTAGGAACGAGGGCGGCGACCGAATCGACGACTATGATGTCCATTGCGCCGCTTCTAACGAGCGTTTCGGCTATTTCAAGCGCCTGTTCGCCTGTGTCGGGCTGGCTGATGAGCAGATCTTCGATCTTTACGCCCAGTTTTTTGGCGTATTCGACGTCGAGCGCGTGTTCGGCGTCAATGAAGGCCGCGATTCCTCCCATGCGCTGCGCTTCTGCAACTGCCTGCAACGAAAGGGTTGTCTTTCCGCCGGATTCCGGACCGTAAATTTCAACGATGCGGCCGCGCGGAAGTCCGCCCACTCCAAGCGCCATGTCGAGCGAAAATGAGCCGGTGGGAATCGCCTGAATGTCGCGCACGCGCTCGTCTTTTCCGAGACGCATGATGGAGCCTTTGCCGAACTGCTTTTCAATTGCCGATATTGCCACGCCGATTGTTTTCTCGCGATTGGCCGAGTTTTGGGTTGCTTCGTGTTCCATGAGATTCTCCTTGGGGGTTAATGGTTTCCGGTGAGAATTGCCTCACCGGCTCTAAAGTAGTTGCTATTTATTTTCTGTGAACTTGAATTCTTTGAGAGGAGTATAAATCGAGCCCGTTTTTGTCAACACACTTTTATAGAGCGTGAGACCCTTGACAGACACGCGTCCGAAGCCGATCGGGCCTAGGCCGCTTATGAGCGTCGTGAGTTTGCCGCTTCCTTTAATTTCTTTGGCACGGCCGATGGTCAGATGAAGCCTGAAAGCGCGTGCGTCTTTTTTTAAAGAGTACTTCGCAAGTGACGAGTCGAGCGCGTCCTTTAAATTTAGCACCGGCTCCGAATCGCCCAAAAAACCGGCCCAGATGATCTGCGGATATTTCCAGTTGGGAAAGACGCCAAGCCCCGTGCAGTCGAGGGAGAATGGGATCGTTTTGCTCGTGACCTCTTCGATATCGCGGCTGATGTCGCCAAGGAGAAGTTCTTCATCGACGTCGCCGAAGAACTTCATCGTGACGTGGAGTGTTTCGGGATCGAGCCAGCGCACACCGGTCTCTTTAGCGGCGAAATCATTGATGAGCTTTGCAAGTTTCTGCCGGACATCTTTCGGGATGTCGAACGCAAGAAATGATCTGATCTTCATAATTTGAGAAGCTCTCTCCTTAGCAGGTCGAGCACTTCGAACGCCACAAGAATCTTGAACGAGGCTCGGTCTCGCGGATGGCAGTAAACGGCGTGGGCCGTCCCGTTTTTTGTCGCGACCGCCATGTGGACGGTCCCGACCGGTTTTTCTTTTGTGCCGCCGGTCGGTCCGGCGATCCCTGTGACCGAAAGCGCTGCGTCGGCGCCACTTACTTTGCGCGCCCCCTCTGCCATTGCAACGGCGCATTCGCGACTGACGGCGCCGTGCTTTTTAATGACGGCTTCACTTACGCCAAGTTCGGCGATTTTCGATTCGTTGGAGTAGGTGACGAACCCGCGTTCGAAATAGCCCGACGCTCCGCTTACGTCGGTTAATTTACTTGCGATGAGCCCGCCGGTGCACGATTCGGCTGTGGCGAGTTTTAGTTTTTTCTTAGCCAGCAGTTTTCCTACGACCGATTCGATTGTCTCTTCGCCGCTGCCGAAGATAAACTCGTCAACTCGCGTTCTGATGTTTTTCTCGGCCTTTAAAATTGCAGCGTCGGCTTTTGCCTTTGACGCGGCGCGGACGACGAGCTTTAGTTTGATCTCGGGAAAGGTGACGCGAAACGAAAGCCGGCAGCCAGCGAGATCGACCCCTTTTAAACGTTCGTCGAGGCTCGCTTCCGGAATGCCGAAGCATTTTAAAAAACGCTCGCGGTAAATTCCCTTGGTCGAATTTTTTTCGAGCCAGACATCGATTGAGTCGCCGTAAATCTGGTAGAGCTCTTTTGGCACGCCGGGGAGAAAGAAAAAGATCGCACCGCCGAGCTTAACCTGCACGCCGGGAGCCGTGCCGACCGTGTTTTTAAGGGCTTTGCCCCCTTCGGGGAGATAGGCCTGACGCTTGTTGTTTTGTGTGCATTCGCGATCGATCTTTTTAAAGAAGGCGCAAATTTCGCGCCAGATGTCGTCGTGGTAGACCATCTTTTTGTCGAAGGCCTGCGCCGCAGCCTCGAGCGTGATGTCGTCGGCTGTTGCGCCAAGTCCTCCTGTGACGAATACGACGTCGGCTTTGCCCGCGGCGAGTTTGCAGGCGTCTGCGATGTCTTCAAGCCTGTCGCAGACCGAAAAACGCCACACGACTTCGTGGCCTTTCATCCAGCATTTGTCGGAAAGATAGGCTGCGTCGGTGTCAACGACGTTGCCGCTCATGACTTCGTCGCCGGTTGTGATGATCGCAATTTTCATATGTCAGTCCCAGTGTGCTGAGCTCTGTCATCCCAGCGGCTGTAAGCTGGGATCTCGATTGCTACCACGAGTTCCCCGCTTACGACTGCGGGGATGACATAAAACGGTTGTTAAATAAATCTAAGGCCTATCCAAAGCACGACGTTCGCAAAGAGGCCGGCCAGCACGTCGTCGAGCACGATTCCAAGTCCGCCGTGAACTTTTCGGTCGATCGCACGGATAGGAAAGGGCTTCCAGATATCGAACAGCCTAAACAGTACGAATGCTGCGATCGCAACTTTCCACGACCATGGATGAAACGCCGCCGCGACCAGCACTCCTACCACTTCGTCGATGACGACGCGCTGCGGGTCACTTTCGTTGAAAAATTTTGCGGTAATTCCCGATGTCCAGACCGCGAAGGCAATGAAGGCCGCGAGAAAAATCGCGTAGCTGACCGGCGGAAGTCCGGCCGTGAGAAAAAATAGCAGCACTCCGAGAAGTGAGCCAAACGTTCCGGGGGCCTTTGGAAGATAGCCAAGGCCTAAGCCTGTTGCGCAAAGCGTGATGAATTTTTGCATGTCAAAGAACCTAGGACGGGCGCCCTCTCATTTCAAGCCAATTGTTCGCAGTTTGTGCGCGGCTTGCAATAAGACCGACATGCTCGGTAACTGCAAGGTGTGCCGTTCTTTTAGAGGTGATTGGAATTCTTGGCTGAAGGTGCTTAAAGGTTTAGTCTTGTGCAGCCTTTTCGTACGCCTGTCGCGTTTTGAGACAGATGTTATTTGGTGCGCTTATTTTGCATGGCGGGGTGCAAAGGCCTTTTTCTTTGCAATTTTATCCTGAAGCTGAAGCAGCCCCTCGATAGCTTTTTCGTCCCTTCTCGGAGCGTTTCTCAGGTTTGCAAGCGCGTCTTTCACGTATCCTTCTGCATAAGATAAATTTCCTTCGTCGAAAGATATTTTGGCTAGCAGGGTGTTTATCTTCGCCATGTTGGCGTCGCTTTCAAAACCGTCAACAAGAGTTGCTTTTTGAAGGAGATCGGAGGCCTTTTCGTGCATCTTCATCTTCAATAAAAGTTCGGCCGTTTCAAGCCATGCTCCCAGATCCTTTTCGTGCAATCTAATGGACTTGATGAAGTTTTCCAAAGCCTGTTCTCGGGCCGATTTCACAAGCTCTAAATTGGCTCCGGCTCCCTTTACGGCTTCATCATCGGCAGTTTTGTTAAGGAACTGCGCTTTTTTCAGGAAAACACCGTGCCAATGTTTTCTGATTGCGTCCGATATTTTTCTATCGCCACCAAAAAGTTCGTTGTTTTTAGCGTCGATTTTTAGAACGATATGTTTTCTTGCCTCCTCAAATGGAATTCGTGGGATCATGCCGATGTAAGCCGTCTGCATGGCCGTATTTACATCTTTGGGGAGCTTTTTGCCGTTAAGGTGGGCCGTGACATCATCCAGACACAGCCTGAACATATTGTTTGACATTTTCTGTACGGTTGCCCCGAACATTTCTGCAATGATGTCTTTGTTTAAAAACGCCTGATGTTTTGTCGCAGCAAGAAATGATGCTCCTGCCTTGTCGGCTCCGTCGGTATCGAGGCGTGCGGCGATCTTTTTATAATATGAGCAGATCTCATATTTAGAATCGAGACTTGAGTTTGAGTATTCAAGTTTTTGTATCTTGCCGGCTAACATGCGTGAGACCTGCAGCGCCTCGTTTGGCGGTATTTTTTCGGAGTGACATACATAGAGCTCGGTGCAGTATGCAAGTTCGTCAATGCTCTTTGATTCTGCCATTGCCGCCATCAGCATTTGTCTTTCAAAAATAGATACATTTTGCGATAGCGACTTACAGACGGCTTCATAAGCATCTTGCACAATGTAATCGTTGCTGTCTTTATTTGTCAGAGCCAATAGCCTTATTTGCGCAGCTGCCGCCGCAGCTTCCTCGCTGCCAAGTTTATGCCCGATCTTGGCAAAATTTTGAAGGGCGGCGCGTCTGACACTTGCGTCGCGGGAATAGAGTTGCTCGCGAAGAGTTTTAGAAAGCGCGTTTACTTCCTCGGCCGAAATTACGGGAGAGAGCCGCTCAAATAGCACATCGTTGAGCCGTCTCTCCGAAGCAGAAGCGCTCTTAAGAGTAAGGGCCTTCGCTATTTTCAATAAAGTATCTTTTGATAGCGCGGTTTTGTTTGCGCTGTTTGAGTCGGTAAGCAGGCCCAGTAGAGCTTCGGCGGCGAGCTCTTTACTTTCTGCGTTGCCGCCGAGATAGTGGGTGAGAATTGCGGCCTCCGAGTTTGCGGCGTCGCCTTTCATGTGACAGGCGAGGGCTGTATAGGTTCCTACGGCCGATTCTTTGTAACGTTTTGGGACTTCTTTGTCGTTAGTGAATATTATAGAGCGTGCTGCCGATGCCGCAAGTTCCAGTTGGGGCTGGGTCATCAAATTTGTGCAATGACGCAAGATGTTAAGGGCAAAAAATTTGTCCTGCACGCCGTTATTGTCCGCCAGTTTTCCGATGTGTTGGTCGAGCAGTTCTCGTTTCTGCTGGACCGTGACTTTTTGCAGTAACTTTTGAATGAACTCTTCTGTTGCAAACGCTTTAGCCGGCGACAGCTCGCCTTTCGACATGACTTTGCTGAATGCGGCTATGATTTTTACGGGGTCGTTGCCGGCAGGCAGGCACAAAAGGGCGATGAAAACGGCTCCATCATTTGTTTCGTTCCCGTTAAGGCGGGCGATGAGGCGTAGCGCCTCTGCCTCGGCTGAGGTCCCATTCATGTGGCAGACGATCTCCTTGTAGATTTTTTCCGCCGCATTTTTATTGGCACGTGTGAGATTTTTATCGTCTGCAAACATTACCGAGCGTGCCGCGTCCGCCGCCAGTTCCAACTGCGATTGGGTCATAACGCTTGCGCAATGCTGCAAAAACCTCAGCTCAACGAATTTTTCCTGCACGCTGGAATTGCCCGAAAGACGCCCTATGTGCTTATCGATGATTTCTTGTTTCTCCTCGTCACCTAATTTTCTAAAATATTTTAAGGTCAGCTCTTCAACCAGCTTGGTATCATGGGGCGTCAGTTTTCCGTTTGTTATCTGCCAAATAAGGCCATCGACAAAATTAAGCGCTTGCTTTGGAATATTGAAATCGAATTTCTCCAAAATGTATTTGCAGGCTTTCAGATTATATTCGATCGCCTTGGGGTCGGCCGTTTTCAGGTCATTAAACAACGATTTGATCTCGGCGGCCAGAGGCGCTCCCTTAAGGTCGGCGAGATTTTTCATGTAAATATTGAAAACATACGCACCGTCTTTGCCTCCGAAGGCGTCTCTGAGGCTCTTCATTCTTGCGTTAATGTCGTTACCGCTCGGTTGAGCCAAGACCTCTTTGAGCTCGTTTTTATCGGCTGCAACTTCGACATGCACTCCCAGATCGTCATAGATACTGATGGTCGGGAATGAATATATTCCAAGAGCGTTGGCCAGCTCATCGCTGTTTGAATAGATAAATAGATAGTTGCCGCCCATCTCTTCAGCCATTTTCCGGTAAACAGGTGCAAACGCTTTGCAGGGACCGCAGCCGGGCATAGAAAACATGACCACCGCTTTTTGTCCGGGTTTGAGTTTTTTCAGTTGTGCTTTAAGCTCGGACTCTGTCGTAACTTCGACAACGCCGGCTTTGAACGGCGGGCTTCCCAAGTCGTCATAGCCCTTTGTGAATATCATTTGGGGCTCGCTTGACATCTCCTTGCCGTTGGCAGCTATCGTGTGGCTGAAGCGCTCCTGAAAACTTATCTGGCCGTCGTTATTAAGATCTTTAATTTTGTTTTTGTCTGCAAAAAAGTTCGGCGCAAATTCTCCGCAGCAGGTGGTTTGATTTTTATTTCCGCCGGCAATGAATAGCGATCTGGGATCGTCGGTAAACCGCGCCGCCTGATTGCCGCTGTAACACTGATCCATGATAATCGTGCGGTTTTTATAGGCCAGTTCGTCGATCAGCTGGAAGATACTTGCGGTGTCGCAATTCTCACCGATGCAGACGCCTTCGGGCATTCCGTGGCCGGTAATATAGACGACTATGTCTGTATCGCTGCCGGCTCTGGCTTTGACTTCGGCCAGCATGGCCATAATATTTTTAGGATCTGCTTTGTAATAATGGTCTTTTGCTACGCCGTCCGGGGCATCGTCAGATGTGCTTGCGGCGAAAATTTCGTAGCCGTCCAGCTCTCCGGCGGCCCGTTTAACGTTTTCTGCGTGTTTTGCGGCCGACTGAGGATCGGTGTCGCCGTTAATAATAATCGCAATTTGCTTTTTTGGAGTGACGTCCATGTACTAATATTATCGGTTTGGAAGGAGCCCAAAGTTGCTAAAAAATAGCATTAAAAAAACCAATAATATCATATACTTGTTGGTTTGTCATCCCCGCGGAAACGGGGATCTCGTTTGTATCAACAGAGATCCCCGATTACTACCTCGGGGAGGACACGCGTGGCGTAATTAAACCCTTTCTTTTTTCTTCGTTCAGGCTATTGAGTGCCGCATGGCAAAGCAGACGACAATATTTTCCTGTCAAAATTGCGGGGCTCAGTCACCAAAATGGATCGGCAAATGCCCCGATTGCAACCAGTGGAACACCTACGTCGAAGAGACGTTCGGCGATGCTGCCGAAACGCGCCCCGGATTTTCTTCGGTCGTTTCATCTTCGGCAAAATCGTCGCGCTCATCGGTGGCGTCGAAAAAACTTTCCGACATCAGCGCCGACACAAGTGAGCGTAGTCTTGTCGGTATCGAAGAGCTCGACCGCGTTCTTGGCGGCGGTCTGGTGAAGGGCTCTGTAACTCTTGTCGGCGGCGACCCCGGCATCGGCAAATCGACGATCGTGATGCAGGCGCTCGGAAAACTCGCCGACCGGCAGAACGGAAGCGGCGCGCTTCTTTATGCCTCCGGCGAAGAATCGGCGCCTCAAATCAAAATGCGCGCGGAGCGGCTTGGCCTTGGGCTTTCAAAAATTCTGGTTGTCACCGAAAATAATCTCGAAAATCTTTTGGGCGAACTCGACCGTGTTAAACCGTCGGTCGTCATAATCGATTCGATTCAGACAATTTACTCGGCAAAGATTCAATCGGCCCCCGGCACGGTAAGTCAGGTTAGAGAATCTGCCGGCGCCTTGCTCTATTGGGCGAAGGGAAACGGCAGCGCGCTAATGCTTGTCGGTCACGTCACAAAAGACGGCGCACTCGCCGGCCCGAAAGTTCTTGAGCACATGGTCGATACGGTCCTCTATTTTGAGGGAGAGAGAGGACACCCTTTTAGAATTTTGCGCGCGGTGAAAAATCGTTTCGGCTCGACCAACGAGATCGGCGTTTTCGAAATGACCGGTGCGGGACTTAAAGAGGTGCCGAACCCGAGCGGACTTTTTCTTGCCGAACGCCCCGAAGGCGCGGCCGGCTCGGTCGTTGTGGCATCTCTTGAGGGGAGCCGCCCCGTGCTTGTCGAGTTGCAGGCTCTCGTTGCCTCCAGCGGATTTGCTCAGCCGCGCAGGACTGCTATCGGCCTCGATTCGGGCCGCGTGGCGCTGCTTGTCGCGGTGCTCGAAAAAGTCGTTGGCTTGACACTTCACGATCAGGACATTTTCTTGAACGTCGCCGGCGGATTGAAGGTCTTGGAGCCGGCGGCAGATTTGGGCGTGATCGCGTCGATTGCTTCGAGTTTTAGAAACAGGCCGGTCGATTCAAAGCTATTGATGCTTGGCGAAGTCGGGCTGACAGGTGAGGTGAGGGCGGTTTCCGGTATCGAAATGCGACTGGCCGAAGCGGCAAAAATGGGATTTACAAAAGTCGTTGTGCCGAAGTCGAACACGAAAGTCAGAGCTCCAAAAGGGCTTGAAGTCACAGGCATTACAAGCGTTTCGGAATGTCTTGACCTGATTTAGAACTACATCGTTTAAAATGGTTTAAGTGGTTTAAAGTTGTTTAACGAATTTAAGATGGCGATATGCGGTTTTTAAAAAATCATTTCAAAAAATTACATCTTTTTGCCCGCGATGTTCTCGTCTATTTTCGACTGACTTCCCATGGCAACATCACCGAGCATAAAACCAATTTTGCCAAGCCCGACTTAAAGCCGGTGCTGCTCATCCACGGTTTCGGCACGACCCGTCGCTCAATGTCGGTCCTTGAAACCAGATTGCGACGCGACGGGTACGACGTTTTTTCAGTTAACGTCGGGGGCTTTATGGGGCGTCTTAACACCCGCGGCATCGATGCTATCGCTAAGACCATCAAAGCCAAAGTCGATGACCTCTCCGCGCGTTACAAAATGGGAAAGATCATCATCATCGGCCACTCCAAAGGCGGGCTCATCGGCCGCTACTACGTTTCCAAGCTCGACGGCGCGCTCCACACAAAAATGCTCATAACTTTAGGGACGCCGCACAAAGGTGCGCCGCTGGCGTGGCTTGCCGCGCTGACCGTCATCGGTCTTGTTTCGCGCAGCGTCTGGCAGATGATGCCGCACTCATTTTTTATGTACCGGCTGAACAAAACGCCGATCCCCGAATCGGTCGAAACCATTTCGATATTTTCGACCAGCGATACGGTGGTTCCCGCCCAAAGCAGCCGGCTCGATATGTATCCAAACGCGCGAAACATAAAAAACATCGAGCTTAGCGGTTTTACCCACACCGATTATCTAATCAAACGAGCCGCTTACGATATCATCAAGGCGCAGATGGTCTCTTGACAGGCAAAGCCCGCTTCTGCTAGTAGCGGCGCCACTATGATGCCAGCGACACAAATCAAACAAGGGATGGTGGTGATTCACAACGGCGAGCTTTTCAAGGTCGTGCAGACAACGCACGTGGCTCCCGGCAACTGGAGAGCGATGGTGCAGACCAAAATGCGCAATCTTCGCACCGGTTCGCAGATCGAACACCGCTTTAACGCCAACGAAACGGTCGAACGCGCAATTCTCGACCAGCATGAAATGGAATTTTTGTACAAAGACGGCGACCACTACCATTTCATGAACACCGAAAATTATGAGCAGGTTGTTTTAAACGCCGAAGTGCTCGACGATTATTCAAAGTATCTTCTTCCAAACTGCCACATTCAGGTCGATTTTTACGAAGAGAAAGCCGTCGCTATCGAGCTGCCGCAGAACATGACCTTTCTTGTGATCGAGGCCGACCCCAGCGTAAAACGCGCGACCGCTTCCGCACAGTTCAAAAACGCAACGATCGAAACCGGAGTTGTCGTGAGAGTGCCGGCATTCATCGAAGCCGGCGACAAAATTGTCATCAACACCGAAACCGGCGACTACGTCGAACGCGCCTAAACTTTGTAGATTTAATTACGAGCGTATTTTCTTTGAAGGACGGCAACCAGTTCGCCTGCAAGCAGCAGCACATTTGAAAGATAGTAAATCCACAAGACCGACACGACCAAGACCGTAAGCGAGCCGTAGATGACGTTAAAGCGGTCGAACGCGACCCCGATGTACAATCTAAAAAGATATTTCGCGACCACAATACCGACGGCAAAAAATATTCCGCCGGGGATGGCGAACTTCAAGCACACGTTGTGATTCGGAATGATTTTAACTGCCAGCACGAAAGCCGCCACCAGCAGCAGCCCGTAAAAAAATCTGTTTTGTGCTAGGTCGCTAAGTGGCACCACAATGCCGAAGCGGTGCAGGGCGGCTTCAAACAGGCCGACAAGGGTCGGCAGAAATATCACGGCTATTCCGCCGAAAATAAGTGCGACGGAAAGAAGTCTCGAATGGAAAAAATTGCGGCGTTTTTCGATCTGAAAAATTCTGTCGAAGGCGTTTTCGAGGCTCGTGAAAAGCAGGGAGGCCGCGAAGATGAGGAAAACGACGCCGGCACCGCCGACCTGCGAACGACCTGCGACTATCTTTGAGAGGTTCGAGGCGAATTCGTCGCTTCCCTTCGGGAGCACGTCGGTGACCGTCGATACGATTTGCGAAAAAAGAGTTTGAGACGAACCCATCACATAGCCCGCGATGGAGACGGTTATCATCAAGAGCGGGATAAGCGATAAAATAGCGAAGAAAGAAAGATTTGCGGCAAGGTTAAAACAGTCGTGTTCGTGATAGCTCTTTGCGAGGTTTCTGATTATCCCCATGTTTTCACCCCAAGATCATTTTTTTCTGAACCTGATTCGCACCGGCACTCCGTCGCCGATCATTTCCTGCAGACGGTTAATCAAATAACGTTTGTATTCCGAGGCGACATGCTCGGGCCGGTTGGAAAATATCACAAAGTTGGGCGGGATGCCGCCAACCTGCGTGACGTAATAAAATTTCACGACCTTCCCCTGATGGCTTGGAATGTTGTGGCTCGCCACAAAGTCCTCGAGCATCCGGTTTAGTTCGGCCGTGGAGAATTTTTTGTGGAGACAACCGAATACGCGATCGACCTCGGCAAAGACCGCCTCGATGTTGGTCTTCTTTTTCGCAGAGATGCACAAGAACGGCACGCGGTGCATCGGCATTAGTTTCGCGCGATAGAACTCGATCAGCTCTTTTGCATCGGTTTTGAGGGCGTCCCATTTGTTGAAGAGGACGATAATCCCCTTGCCGAGATTATAGGCGTAGTCGAGCAGATACGAATCCTGATGAGTGAACCCTTCGTTCGAGTCGATCATGAGCAAAACGATGTTTGCGCGTTCGATCGCATCGAGAGTTTTGATTGTCGAAAATTTATCGAGCGATTCGATCGTTTTCGATTTTTTCTTGAGTCCCGCGGTATCGACGAAAAGATATTTTTTTCCTTTTGCTTCGATTTTTACGTCGATCGTGTCGCGCGTTGTGCCGGCCTGATCGTGAACTATGACGCGGTCGTGACCTAGCATCGAGTTGATTAACGTCGATTTGCCGGCGTTGGGGCGCCCGATAATTGCGATGTGCGGCGTGTCTTCGTCGACAACTTCGTCCGGCAATTGCATTTCAGGGATCTTGGCGGTGATAGCGTCGAGCAGATCATCGAAGCCTCTGCCGTGTTCGGCCGAGACCGGAAAAATGGTTTGGCCCCCTTTTTTGGAGGATAGTCCCAGCTCGTAAAACGGGCTCATCCATGAATCTTTATTTGCGCTGGAGAGCTGGTCGCTTTTATTGACGACCCAAAGTATCGGTTTTGACGAGCGGCGCAAAAGGGTGATGACCTGCTGGTCAAGGAACGTCGGGCCGCTTTTGCCGTCTAAGACGCACAAGATAAGGTCGGCCTCGTCAATTGCGGCGAGGGTCTGCTTTTTGATTTGAGCTTCGACCGCTTTGCTGCCGAGGTCGATCAGGCCGCCGGTATCGACGACGCGGAAAAATTTCCCGCCCCAGTCGGCGTCGCCGTAGTGACGGTCGCGGGTAACGCCGCTTGCGTCGTTGACGATGGCTTTGCGCCGGCCTATCAACCTATTGAAAATAGTCGACTTTCCGACGTTTGGACGGCCGACGATGGCAATTAGTGGTTTCATGAGTTTTGCGGTTTATATTTTGTAACTAGTTGAAGGTAAAGATAATAATCTTAACCAGCTTTTGACAAAATAAAACGCCAGACAGGTCAATTGACTGATCTAGCGTTCAATCCATGAGACTGTTTTGTAGACCCCAGAATTAAAAAGCTAACCGACTAGCTTTGCCAGCGGTTAGCGCGGGGTATGGGGGTATCGCAAAACACAGCCCAAAAACTCAAATGTTGCGAATAGCAACAATCAGTGTTTTGTGGGCCCCCATTCAAATGTGGCGGAGGACGGAATCGAACCGTCGACCAGTGGGTTATGAATCCACTGCTCTAACCGCTGAGCTACCCCGCCAAAAACACCCGCGTGCTGGTATTTAAAAAACGCAAGTTTGTCAATAGTTTCGTCACTGGGCCAATTTTCTCCCTTTGAGCAATTTCCCTCATTCAATTTAAATTTGCGTCTTCTTATCGTGCGCCACCCTCGCAAAGTTATGTCAAACAGTTAGGTTAGTTGAGTCAGCGAATTCCTTTTTGTCCGTCAACCGAACTAACAGACCAAACCGGCAAAACCGAATTAACCGTTTTTGGTGTCATTCCGGACATTGGTTTGTCATTACAGCGAAGGCTGGAATCCAGTTGACGCAATTTCGTCACCCCCGAGGCTTTAATCGGGGGCCTCGTTGACGCCCCGTGTGTCATTGCGAACGAAGTGACCTGCCCGCCGTGCGAGCAAGGCGAGGCAGGCGGGCGCAATCTCCCTTCCACCCCAGATAATTAATTTTCGCGGATTCGGAATCGAGCGACGCTGATTTTCTATGGCATTTGCGTACCTGCTTGCCGGCCCGAACTTGCCTCAAAAAAACATGTTAATTTTCTCACAAAAGTTTTTTGAGGCTTCGGACAGCGGGCCGTCATCGCGTATTAAAAGTCTCATCAAAGTTTTACGCGAACGCATTGGACGCAAAGCCAAGAAAATCTAGCTGCTCGAATCGAAAATTACTTATCTGAGGTGTTCGGGAGAAAAGTTAATTCCGTTTTGTCCGTCAACCGAACTAACAGACCAAACCGGCAAAACCGAATTAACCGTTTTTGACCACCAAAGCGCAAAAAATCCCTAAACCGGCGCGGGGCGTGCAGGCCGTAACAGCAAAATCGGGCAAATTGCCTCTAAAGATTCGCACTTGCGAAAAAGGGGCGGTTTGTATAGCTTGCGCGCCACTTATGAGATCAGCACAACTTAGAGAAAAATTCCTGAAATATTTCGAAGGTCGCGACCACAAACGTGTTAAAAGTTCGAGCCTTGTGCCGCAAAACGACCCGACGCTCTTTTTCGTAAACGCCGGCATGGTGCAGTTTAAAGAGACCTTCACCGGCGCCGAAAAACGTTCCTACACGCGCGCTACGACCTCCCAAAAGTGCATGCGTGTTTCCGGAAAACACAACGACCTCGAACAGGTCGGCATGACTCAGCGGCACCACACTTTTTTCGAAATGCTCGGTAATTTTTCGTTCGGCGACTACTTCAAAAAAGATGCGATCGCATTTGCTTGGGAATTTCTCACGAAAGAGGTCGGCGTTCCTGCCGATCGTCTGATCGTCACAGTTTTTGAAAACGACGACGAGGCCGAAGAGTTATGGCAAGCGCACATTTCCAAAGACCGCATTTTCCGCCTCGGCGAAAAAGATAATTTCTGGTCGATGGGAGAGACCGGCCCATGCGGCCCGTGCAGCGAAATTCACTTCGACAAACGCCCCGGCGCAAAAATCACAAAGGCCGATCTCGAAACCGACCGTTTCATGGAAGTTTGGAACCTCGTCTTCATGCAGTTCGAACGATTTGCCGACGGCACAATGAAGCCGCTTGCCAAGCCGTCGATCGACACCGGCATGGGGCTCGAGCGTCTTTGTTCGGTCGTCGAAGGAACAGAAGGAAATTACGAAACCGACATTTTCATGCCGATCATCGAAGCGGTCGAAAAACTGTCGGGGGTTAAATATGGCGCGAGGTATGGCTCTTTAGAGCGTTGTCATTCCCGAGGTAGTAATCGGGAATCCGGTTTGTCATCTGGATCCCCGCTGAAGGCTGCGGGGATGACCGATGTTAGGGAGTCGAGTCTTGCGACCGACTTTTCCATCCGCGTAATTGCCGATCACATCCGCGCCAGCGTTTTTCTAGTGGGCGACGGCGTGCAACCGTCCAACGAAGGTCGCGGCTACGTTTTGCGCCGCATCATCCGCCGTGCGATAAGACACGGCAAACTTCTTGGGCAGGAGGGGCGCTTTTTTTCTCCACTTGCGCATGTTGTCATCGATAACATGGCCGGCGCCTATCCCGAACTTGCGGAGCATCGCGCTTTTATCGAACGGGTGATTTCGCACGAGGAAGAGCGCTTCTGCCAGACGCTCGACCGCGGGCTTGAAATGCTGGAATGCGCTTTCTTGGAGCTTGCTAAGACCGGCAAAAAGGCCGTTTGTGGCGATGTGGTTTTCAAGCTTTACGATACGTTCGGTTTTCCAAAAGACCTTACGCGCGACATCGCTTTCGAACGCTGTTTTGACATCGACGAAGAAGGGTTCGAAAAGTGCATGCTCGAACAGCGCGAAAAAGCGCGCGCGGCATGGAAAGGTTCTGGCGAAGAGCAGATCGACGACGTTTATAAAGAGATGCAGCAGCGCCTCCCCGCGACAAGATTTGTCGGCTACGATCACGTAACCTGCGAGGCTAAAGTTCTCGAAGTTATGGGTTGCGGTTGCGGCGACAAAGTCAAATTTGTCACCGACAAAACATGTTTTTACGGTGAAGGCGGCGGTCAGGTCGGCGACATTGGCATGGCGGTAGCCGACGGACTCGCCGTTGTTATCACCGATTCGAAAAAGCCGGTCGCCGGTTTGATCGTTCATGAAGGTGTCGTTGAAAAGGGCGAGTTGAAAGCCGGCATGAAAGTTACACTTGCCGTTGACGTTGAACGCCGCAACGACATTCGCAGAAATCACACGGCAACACATTTGCTCCACAAGGCGCTTCGCGAAACGCTTGGGGAACATGTGAAACAGGCCGGTTCTTATGTCGGCCCCGATCGTTTGCGTTTTGACTTTAGCCACTTTCAGGCTGTGACCCCTGCCGAGCTGAAAGAAATTGAATCGGAGGTCAACGAAGTTATCCGTAAAAATCTTAAAGCATCGAACGAGGAGCTCTCTTACGACGAAGCGGTTTCGCGCGGTGCTCTAGCTTTTTTCGGCGAAAAATACGGCGCAACGGTTCGCATGCTCGACGTCGAAGGTTACTCTGTCGAGCTTTGCGGCGGCACGCACGTTTTGCGCACCGGCGATATCGGCTTGGTGAAAATTTTAAGCGAGTCGAGCGTTGCCAGCGGCGTGCGCAGAATCGAAGCAGTAACGGGGCGCGGCGCAGAAGAATATGTCGCCTCGATGGAGGCGACGCTCAAAGGAATTGCCGGCGAGCTTAAGAGCAGCGTTGCCGATGTTCCGTCGCGAGTGAAAAAACTTCAGGAGAAGATCCGCGCGCTTGAAAAACAGCTCGAGAGCGGGGCTTCGCAGGCGGCGTCAAACGATGTCCAGATCGAAAATATCGGCGGCGTAAATTGTGTGATCGCTCGAGTTGCTGCGGCAAACGTTGCCGGCTTGAGAAATTTGTCGGACAAGTTCCGCGATAAGGTCGGCAGCGGCGTTGTGGTGCTCGCCTCCGAGATCGACGGAAAAGTTTCGCTCATCGCGTGCGTGACAAAAGATTTGACCGGCAAATTCAAGGCCGGCGACATCATTAAAAAGTTGGCTGCAATTGTCGGTGGTACCGGCGGAGGCCGGCCCGACATGGCTCAGGGCGGCGGCGCCGATGTTTCTAAGATCGACGAGGCTCTCAGCGAGGCGCGTAAGTTTTTAAGCGCGTAGCGCACTAGTTGACCAAGTGCAGGAAAGCCCTAAAGTGGCGTGTGACACTAGATCCCCGATTACTACCTCGGGGATGACGTATGTGGGCTGTGTGTGGGATCCCAATGCAGTCAGTTTAGTCGGTTAATTCTGTTAATTCGGTTTTGTCAGCTAGATTGAAAAGGAGTTTTGCTAGCGTTTTTTGGAAACGGGGCTCTTTTTGGCGGCCGGTTTATTTTCCGCCACATCTTTTTCTGCCAGCTTCA
>CAZYHS010000001.1:74344-83157 GCA_964647545.1 uncultured Pseudomonadota bacterium
GGGCTCTTTTTGGCGGCCGGTTTATTTTCCGCCACATCTTTTTCTGCCAGCTTCAAATACATTTTTGCAAACTCGTTTGCGGCATCTTTTTTCAAAACTTCCGCCCAGAATTTTTTGGCTTCGTTGGTTTTTCCCATCGAAAAGAGCGTTACGCCCAGCTGAATCTTTGCATGGAGATATTTCGGGTCGGTCTTGACCGCCGCCTGCAGCTCGCCAAGCGATTCCTTGAGCTGCTGATTTTCGCGCAGTGCAACGCCAAGACGTGTGCGGATATCGGCGTATTGTGGATTTAACAGCAGCGCCTTGCGGTATTCTTCGATCGCATATTCGTAGAGACTCAAATTTTTGTAAACGTCGGCGATGTCGGCGTGCATGTTCGAAAGTCGGCCTTTAAGAACCGGCTCAATATGCTTGTGTTTGACTTTGTGGATCGACCTTAAATGAGTGTAGAGTTTTTTCGCTTCGTTATATTTCCCGAGGTCGTTGCAAAGTACCGCCAGATTTAAAATTGCTTCGGTGTAGTTCGGATTTACCTCGAGAGATTTTTTGAAAAAGCTCATCGCCGAGTCGAATTTCCCTTCGACGTGGCGGATGACCCCCATAAGATTTAGAACGTCCGCGTAGCGCGGGGCCTTGGCCAGCACCTTTTTGAAGTAATGTTCGGCGTGCGTGTAATCTTTGCTTTCAAAATAATGTTTGCCGGCTTCGACCATTTCGGCGACTGATTTGTTCATAGTTTTTCCTTATAAGCCTTCGCTCTTTTTAACGGTGTAGATCAGTTTCTTTTCAAGTTCGGGAATGCGCGGGCTCTTCGGGTAATTGATCGAGAGCGAGGAAAATGCCGCCTTCGCGTCGTCGAGTTTGCCGAGCTTTATGCTTGCCTTGCAAATCAGGTAAAATGCCTCTTCGGCAAGTCCCGAATCTTTGTAATTGGCCGCGACCTCCTGCAACCGCGGGATAGCCGCGATATATTCGCCGCTGCGGTAGTAAAAACGGCCGATGTAAAAATGGCGTTTTGCAACGCGGGTGCGCGCCTCTCTTAAACCTTCTGCGGCCAGCTCTTCGTAAGCGTTTCCGGGATAATTGTTCAAGACGATCTGAAAATTAGAGATCGCGCTCGGCAAATATTCCTGATCGCGGTCGATCGCTTTTGGCGAATAGCGCAGGTAGGAGAGTCCGGTTTTATAAAAAGCGTACGGAGTTTTCGGATGCATCGGATGCAGAGTGATGAACGCTTGATAAGATTCGGCGGCCAAAAGAAAATCTTTCTTTCTGAAATAATTATCGCCGACCAGTATTTCGGCCTCGATGCCCCATTCGCTTTTCGGGAAGCGTGTTTTAAAGACCTGCAGACATTCGACCGCTTCTTCAAAACGGTTTTTGTCGGTCAGCTTCGTGCATTTTTTTATCTCTTCTTCGGGATTTTCGCGTCCGATGACGACAGGTTTCTTTGCGCATGCGCCGAACAACAATCCCAAAACAAGCAACACAAAAAGTGCGGTAAATTTGCCGTTCCTCATAGGGTTGGACTTGTTGCACACCCAAGGCTGGCTTGACAAGATTTTTTAGAGATAGTATTTGCAGCGGCCTATGTCGAACCAACAGGAAATCTTTTCGCAGTTCATTATGGGACTTGCGGCCAGCTGTCAGGTCAGCCTCGGCCTTTTTGCGAATCCGGCGACCGGCCAGACCGAAAAAAATCTTCAGTCTGCAAAGCAGACCATCGACCTTTTGGAAATTCTCAAAGAAAAATCGCGCGGGAACTTGACAAAAGAGGAAGAGGAATTATTTGAACACGTGTTGTTCGAATGTCGCATGCTCTACGTCGAAGAATCTAAAAAATAACCGAACATTGAACGAGGTGTCAAAATGCATAAAAAACGTTCGCTGGTGATTGTCGCTGTCGCTATGTTCCTTGCAGGGGTGGCTTTTGCGGCCAAATTCGGCTGGATAGACAACGTGAAGGCAAAGGAATATTTCGCCGAATCGAAGGGGGCCGCGCTCATTCCAAACGCTTATCCGTCGTTTTCGGGGCTTGTTAAAAAGACCAGTCCGTCGGTGGTCAACGTTTACACAACAAAAAAGGCTAAGGTGGGGAGCAACAATCCTTTCGGCGGCAGGGGGATGCCGCGCGACCAGTTCGACGATTTTTTCGAACGGTTCTTTGAGGGGATGCCCAGACAGCAGCAGCGCGATCAAAATAGTCTGGGGAGCGGTTTCGTCATTAGTCCCGAAGGAAATATTTTGACCAACAACCACGTCGTGGCCGAAGCCGACGAAATTAACGTTCAATTCTCAGACGGCAAAAAATATTCCGCCAAAGTTGTCGGGACGGACGAACGTACCGACATCGCTATCATCAAAGTTCAATCGGACAAAGACCTGCCGTTCGTTCCGCTCGGCGATTCCGATGCGCTTGAAATAGGCGACTGGGTCGTCGCCGTTGGAAATCCTTTCGGTCTTGACCATTCGGTGACGGCAGGGATCGTTTCGGCAAAAGGTCGTGTGATAGGGGCGGGTCCTTACGACAATTTCATTCAGACAGACGCGTCTATTAATCCGGGAAACTCCGGCGGCCCGCTGTTCAATCTGGCCGGAGAGGTTGTCGGTATAAACACGGCTATATTTTCGGCTGGACAGGGGCTTGGATTTGCGATCCCGATAAACATGGCCAAAAAGCTCATTCCGCAGCTGGTTGAAAAAGGAAAAATCGTCGATCGCGGCTGGCTGGGAGTTACGATTCAGCAGATGACCGACGAGCTGGCAAGGTCTTTCGGAATGAACGAACAGCGCGGAGCTTTGGTCGGCGACGTTGTTCCGTCGTCTCCGGCAGAGCGCGCTGGGATCAAACGCGGCGATATTATTTTGAAGTTCGCAGGAACGGAAATTAAAAAATCGAACGAACTCCCCGGACTTGTCGCTAACACGGCAAGCGGCAAGGAGGTTGACGTCGAACTGTTGCGCAACGGAAAGAAGCAGACAGTGAAGGTGCTGCTAGGTACTCAGCAGGAGCAGGAAGAGGAGCTCGCCGCGGCGGCCAAAAAGCAGGGGGGCGGAAAACCCGACGCGCTTGGGCTTATCGTGCGAGCGCTTAGCACGGAAGACGCTTATCATTTGAACATTCCTCAAGGTAAAGGGGTTGTGATCGCGCGAGTCGAGTCGGGAAGCGCCGCCGATATGACCGACGTTAGAGTTGGAGACATCATTCTCGAATTGAACGGTAAGGAGATAAATTCGGTCGCCGATTACACAAAGGCATCGGCCCCTCTTAAAAAAGGCGACATCGTAAGATTATTTATCAAGCGCGACCGCGGCACAGTTTATATCGCGTTCAAGATTTAAAAGCTGAATAGATACGCTATGTTAAAGCCGGTTGGGGCAGCCCGACCGGCTTTTTTCTTTTTTCGTCCACAGCCGGCCAAAGGTTAAAAAATAGCAACAAAGCTAATTATCTGCCGATAATAATTTTAGAGGAGGCTAGCTTATGAAAATCGGTTCTTCTTTTGCCGAGTTTTGGCCTTTTAGTAAGACCTATCAAGTTGACTGCCAAGACCGGCCCGGCCCGTGCGTTTCATCTTACGAGGTTGAATGGGACGGAAAATGTCCGGACGGCTATCATTACACATACGACGAAGGTGACGCTTACTGCATCGCCAACGATAGTGAATATTCGGTGCCAAAAGGCGAGTATAAATTAGAAGAGCTCGACAACGGGAGGCGAGTTTTGCGCGTGGTTGAATAGAATTAAGCTAAGTGTAGTCCGCAGAATTAAAAGTGCACGCCTATCATTCCGTTAAAACTAGGTTCGGTGTCCCATCCTCCGGCAAGTATCTTGGTGCTTTTTCCGCCGATGTCCTGATATTTAGCCGGCATATCGACAAAATCGACCTGCGCCAGCAACGCGGCAAAGACGTATTCTCCAAATAAAAATCTTAGACCTCCACCGACTCCAAAACCCGGCGCCCAAAGCGGAATGGTCTTGTCAGACGAGGCGGGGTCTCCCGGAACGGCGGCCATATGAAGGGCCGGCCCACCCTGCACGAATGGCAAAATCTTAACGTTTTCCCAGTCTGTCATTCCATCGATAATCGGTGTGACAACGCAGTTGATGTTCGCTGTCACCAGATGTTCACGGTTGCCGCTGTTCTTGTTCGTTGCATAGCGGACCTGCAGTTCGGGGGCGATGTAATCGACTATGTTCCATCCGAATACAAAACCGACGTCGGGCTCGTAGTCGCGCCCGACCTTTTTATTGAGCCTGATATTTTTATCTGCGGAGTAACCCATGATGCCCCCGCCGACCATGAAGTAAGGCCCGCGCAAAAAATCTTTCTGCGGGCGCGCAAATGACGTTGAGGCGGCGGCGAAACAAAGCAGCATGGTTAAGACGAATGTTTTTTTCATTGGATATATTGCTCGATTATTTTTCGTTCTCTCTCTTTTTGCTTTTCCTTTTCGATCTTTATTTTATTTTCAAGCGCGACTTTGTTCTGCGGATCAAGAGTCAGAAGTTGTTCCCATATGGCAAGGGCCTCGTCCATTTTTTTCTGTTCTGTGTAGGCCCGCCCGACCTCGGTCATTATGAGAAGCTTGATTTCAAGCGGAGTCCCCGGAGGGGGAGGTGTCGCCAGCGCTCGGTTGAAATATGCAACCGCCTTGTCGAGCTCTTTGTTCTTTCTGGCGATCTGTCCCAAAAAATAGAGCGCGACGAAGCTTTCACGGGTTTCGGCGGCGCGAGTCAGATAGGGAATTGCCTCTTGCACGCGCCCCATTAAAAAGTAAACACGCCCCATTGATTCGCCTAGGTTTTGAGTTAATTCGTGCTGAGGATAGCGGATTTCGAGGTCTTTTTGGGCTTTTTGATAGAAATTAAGGGCTTTTTGATAGTTTTTTTGAGATTCGTAATAGAGGCCGATTTTTGCTATTACAAGCCCGTCTTTGCACCCTCTGGCCAGCGCCCGTTGCAAAAAGAGCTCGGCTTGGCCGGAATTGCCGGCTTCATATGCCGAAAAACCTGTTTCGACGTACGAATCCCAAATAGGGTTTTTGTGGCCTTTGGATTGATATTCGTCCCAGTCGCCGGCATGTGCGGCTCCCGCGATTAGTAGCAGACCGGCCAGTAAGAGCGATTTTTTTAGCGTCATAAAAACCCTTGCAAATTAAGCGTGGCCCGTGTTAGGGGTGCGCCGCCTTTCGTGAATGATCACGAGAGGCTTTTTCGGCTTTATAAAACGCACACCCCTTCTACAAGAGTTCCTTTTGGTGCCGTTTTGATGAATTCGAAGCCCACTATAAACACGTAGGCCCGAATAATTCAAGCGGTTGATTGAAACTTTAAAGGGGTGGAGGCACCAACCAAAGGAGAAAACATGCCGGAAATCTCAGTCAAAGACCTGCTCGAAGCAGGCTGCCACTTCGGTCACCAGACCTCAAGGTGGAACCCCAAAATGAAGCCGTACATCTTCGGTTCGAAGAGCGGCGTCCACATCATCAATCTCGACAAGACCCTTGAAGCGCTCAATTCGGCGTTCAAGTTTGTCGCAGACCGCGTCGCCCTCGGCGATTCGGTGATTTTTGTGGGTACAAAGCGTCAGGCAAGCGACATAATTCGCGAACATGCCGAACGCGTCGGAATGTATTATGTCAACCAGCGCTGGCTGGGAGGCATGCTGACAAACTTCCGCACAATCAAGGCCTCGATCGACAGACTTCAGTCGCTCTATCAGCGCCGTGATTCAGGCGAAATCGCCAAGCTCACGAAGAAAGAAGGGCTGCTCATCGAACGTGAGATTGAAAAGCTCGAACATTCGCTCGGCGGTATCAAATCGATGACCAAGCTCCCCGGAGTTGTTTTTATCATCGACCCCAAGACCGAAAAGATCGCGCTGCTTGAAGCTCAGAAGCTCAAAATTCCGATCGTCGCCACGACCGACACCAACTGTGACCCCGACAACATCGATTTTGTCGTTCCGGCAAATGACGATGCTATCAAGTCGATCACACTTATCACCAGCTTCATCGCCAACGCATGCGAAGAGGGGCTGAAACGCCGCGAAGTCGCCATCCGTGAGGATGTCGAACGGGCCGCCAAAGATAAGAGCGAACCCGAACAGTCCGGCCGAGTAAGAGATAAAAAGATGGGCGGAAAAGCCAAAGCCTACGTTGCCGAACGCGCTCCAGACGGCGCCCGTCACGCAAGGAAAGGCGGCCCCAGAGCCCACGGATCACAGCGCGAAGGAATGCAGAACCAGAAGCCGGTTGAAACGGTTCCGGTGAAAGACGCTGCCCCGAAATCCAATTCATAATTTTACAAAATTGAAAGGATCAATTCTATGATTACGGCTGAAACAGTCAAAGAACTGCGCGATAGAACAGGCGCCGGTATGATGGATTGTAAGCGCGCCCTTAGCGACGCAGCTGGAGATATGGAGAAGGCCATCGACGCTCTTCGCAAGTCGGGGTTGGTGAAGGCCGCTAAAAAGGCGAGCCGCGCCGCGGCCGAAGGGCTTCTCGGCAATATTGAAACCAACGACCACTCGATACTTGTCGATGTGACGTGCGAAACCGATTTCGTCTGCAAGACCGACGATTTCAGAAATTTCGTTAAAAAGATAACCGACCACGTCGCGGCCGCGAAACCGGCCGACATGGACGCTTTGCTCGCCAGCAATTTTGAAGGCAAGACCGTTCAAGATACTTTGACGGAGCTCGTTGCCAAGATCGGCGAAAACATCGGCATCCGCCGTTTTGTCATTAAGAACACGCAGGGGATAAAGGCGGCAACCTACATCCACGCCGGTTCGAAAATCGGCGTTATCGTCACCTTCGACGATCCGAACAATAAGCTGACCAACGAAGTTGCCCGCGACGTCGCTATGCACGTTGCTGCAATGAATCCGGTCGCAATTCGCAAGAGCGACGTTCCTGCCGACGTCATCGAACGTGAAAAAGAAGTTTTCATTGGACAGATGGCCAACGAGAAGAAACCGCCCGAAGTTATGGCTAAGATCATCGAAGGTAAGATCAATAAATATCTTGCCGACATCTGCCTTGAAGACCAGATCTTTGTTCGCGACACCACAGGTAAACTTACGGTCGCATCGATGCTTAAGGCCCTTGACGGCTCCATTAAAATCAGGGAGATTGTCAGATATCAGGTTGGCGAAGGCATCGAAAAAAAGAAAGACTGATTTTTTGCATTGAACGATCCCCCAAGGGAGTGAACTGTGAAATACAAACGTATTCTTCTTAAACTGTCGGGCGAGGCAATGATGGGAGCATCCGGTTTCGGAATAGACACCGATGTCATCAGGCGCCTTGCCTCCGAGATTAAGGACGTTCACTCTCTTGGGATCGAGATCGCTATCGTTATCGGCGGTGGGAATATTTTTCGCGGTTTGAGCGATTCGGCAAAAGATATGGACCGCTCGACCGCCGATTACATGGGGATGCTCGCTACGATGATCAACAGTCTGGCGCTGCAGGACGGCCTTGAAAAAGAGGGTGTTAAGACACGCGTCATGAGCGCCCTCGAAATGCACAACGTTGCCGAACCCTACATTCGCCGAAGAGCCGTGCGCCACATGGAAAAATCGCGCATCGTTATTTTCGCCGGCGGAACGGGCAACCCTTATTTTTCGACCGACACGGCGGCCAGTTTGCGCGCGATGGAGATCGGCGCCGACGTCATTCTTAAGGGGACAAAAGTTGACGGCGTTTACGACAGCGATCCAAAGAAAAATAAAGCCGCGGTCCGTTTTGAGGAGTTGACCTACATCGACTGCTTAAAACGCGGATTAAAAGTGATGGACGCCACCGCGATATCGATGTGCATGGATAATAAAATGCCTATCGTCGTTTTCGATCTTTTTAACCGCGGCAATCTTAAAAAAGTTGTCTTGGGCGAAAAGGTCGGAACTCTTGTCTATTAATTTACGGGGGACATATGGTCAGCAATAGCCTAACCGACTCAAAGACCAAAATGAACAAAGCTCTGGAGGTCCTCAAAACCGAGTTCCTCAAGATGCGAACGGGGCGCGCTACGCCGTCTATTCTCGACGATATCCGCGTCGAGTATTACGGACAGATGGTGCCGCTCAATCAGGTGTCGAACATTTCGGTGCCCGATGCTCGGCTAATTACGATTCAGCCGTGGGAAGCCGCGATGGTCTCGGTTATTGAAAAAGCCATCCTGAAATCGGGACTGGGTCTTAATCCGGCGCACGACGGCAAGTTGATACGCCTGCCCATTCCACCGCTGAACGAAGAGCGCCGTAAAGAACTTGTGAAATACGCAAAGAAGCTTGGCGAAGACGCTAAAGTGGCCGTGCGTAACATAAGACGCGACGCCAATGAAGGTTTCAAAAAACTCGAAAAGTCTGAGCATGTTTCCGAAGACGATCTGAAAAAGGGCGAAAAAGAGATCCAGAAGATGACCGACGATACGATCAAGCATATCGACGACCTTGTGGCATCCAAAGAAAAAGAGATCATGACGATCTAGTTTTCATGAACGCCATCCCAAGACATATCGCCATTATTATGGACGGGAACGGCCGATGGGCCGAATCCCGCGGGCTTTTGCGCGTTGAAGGCCATCGCAAGGGCATCGAGACCGTTGAACTTATTACCGAAGTTTGCAAAGATTTCGGCGTCGAGTTTCTCACGCTCTATGCTTTCTCGGATGAAAACTGGGAGAGGCCGCGCGAAGAGGTTTCGGCCCTTATGGGGCTGCTTGGGCAGTTTCTAAAGGCGAAACGGGAAAAGCTCGTCCGCGAAAAAATAAGGTTCATTACTATCGGCGAAACCGAAAG
>CAZYHS010000001.1:83257-141199 GCA_964647545.1 uncultured Pseudomonadota bacterium
TGCGCCTACACAGAATTTTATTTCACCGAAAAATCGTGGCCCGATTTCGGCCGCGACGATCTTAAGGTGGCGATCGATGACTATCGCCGCCGCGAAAGGCGCTTTGGCAAGACCAGCGCCCAGCTTTAAGGGGGAACAATGCTTAAAAAAGTGATTTCGGCGGTCGTTATGGCCGCTGTCGTTGCGGTTCTGATCGCCTTTGCTCCGTCGGCTATTTTGAAAATAGTCGTCCTTGCCGTTATAGCCGGCGGCCTCCACGAGTTCGTCAGGCTTGTCATGCCGGCCGATGTCGTCTATCGCTCGACCGCCTTCTTTTTCGGTCTTGCCGCAGCCGCGGCTCTTCTTTTGTCTTCGTCCTACGCATTGTTTTTCGGCGTGCTGATAGCCGGTCTTTTTACATCGACTCTCATTTATATGAGGCACTCGACAACTCTTGAGGGGGTTACTTCGAGGATAGCTCTCACTTTGTTCGCCGCGATTTACATCGGGGCGACGATTCCGTTCATCGGAAAAATGGCCAACATTTTGCACGGGCGCGCCTTGATATTTATGGCCATCGGCGGCGCCGCCATGAGCGATACGTTCGCTATGTTCGCAGGCAAAGCGTTTGGAAGAACGAAGTTCGCACCTTTGACCAGTCCCAATAAAACGTGGGAGGGGTTTATTTGCGGAATTATCGGCAGCGTGGGAGCGATATTTTTCGTAAGGTGGGTGGCGTGGCAGGATTTGCCTTTTCACCAAGCGGTGTTGCTTGGAATTTTCATCGGCATAATCGGCCCGCTTGGCGATCTTATCGAATCTCTTATAAAACGTGATTTTCATGTAAAAGATTCGGGGAGTCTCATCCCCGGACATGGCGGACTGCTCGACAGGCTTGACGCCTTGACCTTTGTGTCGCCCTTCGTTTACTGGTACGCGGTTAACTTTCTATCAAAATAGCATCTTATGAAAAGGATATCAATTTTAGGCTCGACAGGTTCTATTGGCAAAAGCACGATAGACGTCGTTTTGCGCAATCCCGAAAAGTTTGAGGTGGTAGCTCTTGCCGAAGGTCACGATGTCGGGCTGCTTTACGAACAGATCAAATCGTGTCGCCCAAAGCTCGTTTCGGTTCGCGACGAAATTAGCGTCGAAAAGCTGAAAGCGCTCGGCAAAATAGATTGCAAAGTTGTTTACGGAATTGAAGGGGCATGTGAGGTCGCATCTTGTGCCGACGCCGACCTTGTCGTTTCGGCGATGGTGGGAGCGATAGGTCTTAAGCCGACTTGCGAGGCGATCAAGGCCGGAAAGAACGTCGCTCTCGCAAATAAAGAGACGCTGGTCGCCGCCGGCCCCGTGGTCACCTCTCTTGCGAAGAAACACAACGTAAAGATGATTCCCATCGACAGCGAACATTCGGCACTTTTTCAGTCGATCGTGGGGCATAACAAAGGCGAAATATCGCGCCTTATTCTCACGGCGTCCGGCGGGCCTTTTCGCGGATTCGACTCCTCAAGACTTGAAAAGGTCACGTTGCAGGATGCTCTTAAACATCCGAACTGGTCGATGGGGGCGAAGATAACTATCGACTCCGCCTCAATGATGAACAAAGGGCTTGAGGTCATCGAGGCAAGATGGCTTTTTGACGTGCCGGTCTCAAAGATAGACGTTGTGATTCATCCTCAAAGCGTTATCCACTCGATGGTCGAATATATAGACGGCGCAGTTGTGGCGCAGCTTGCAAATCCCGATATGCGAGGGCCAATCGCCTATGCGCTGGCTTATCCCGAACGCGTTCCGTCGGGAATCGAGCCGCTCGATCTGGCAAAAATTTCGAAGCTGACCTTTGAAGCTCCCGACCGCGAAACTTTCAGATGTTTAAAACTTGCTTTTGAGGCGGCCGAAGTCGCGGAAAGTATGCCGTGTGTTCTTAACGCTGCCAACGAAGTCGCAGTCGCCGCATTTTTAGAAAATAAGATCGGATTCTTGGACATTCCAAGAGTCGTTGAAAAGGTAATGAACGCCCACCGAGTTGAGCATCTTGAAACGCTTGAACAGGTGTTCACGCTGGATGCGTGGGCCAGAAGAGAGGCGCAAAGGGGACTATGAGCTTAATCTATTTTATTATAGCTATCGGCATTTTGATTTTGATCCATGAACTTGGGCATTTCATAATGGCCCGCCGCGGAGGGATCAGGGTCGAAAAATTTTCGATCGGATTCGGGCCTACGCTATTGAAATTCAAGCGAGGCGAGACCGAATATAGGCTGGCTCCGATACCTATCGGTGGCTATGTAAAAATGACCGGCGAAGAGCCCGACGAAGATGGCGCTCTTCTTGACGAAAAATCGTTTGCGCGAAAGAGCGTTTGGACGCGCATTAAGGTCGTTGCCGCAGGGCCGATCATGAACCTTGTGCTGGCGCTGGTTCTTTTGCCGATCGTTTTCATGATAGGTCGGATGGAACCGTCCTACCTTGGCGAGCCTCCCGTGGTGATGGGCGTGAAAGCCAATTCCCCCGCTCAGGCGGCCGGACTTGAAAAGGGGGACGCCATTGTTTCAATTGACGGCTCGACCGTTGCGAGTTGGGACGATTTCATGAAAACCGTTATCCTCTCCGGCGGAAAGCCCATGAAATTTGCGTTCAAAAGAGACGGCTCTGTCAGGGAGGTGGAAATATCCACTGCAGGCTTGCCTGATATCGGCAGCCGTTTTACAGGAATTGAGCCGATGTTCTTTCTTGGAAACGAGGCGGTCATTGACAAGGTCTCCGGCGGAGGCGCTGCTTACGAGGCCGGCATAAAGTCGGGAGACAGAGTGTTGGCGGTGAACGGAACTTTGGTCACAACATGGACCGAAATGAGCGACGCCGTTCAGTCTCTCGGCGGTCAGAAATTGTCCATGACCATCGACAGAGATGGCGAGAAGTTTGAGATCGAACTTACGCCGAAGCTCGACCGTGAGAGCGGTCGTTATTTGATCGGCGTGGTAAAAGGGATGAAACCCTCAGACGTTCCAATGACGAAGCATAAGTATTCTCTTATCCCCGCCATCAAGAAGGGGGTTGACGAGTTTGGCTCGCTTGTGGGGTTGACCGGCACGGTCTTAAAAAAGCTGGTTACCTTGCAGCTTTCGTATAAATCGCTTGGCGGTCCCATTCAAATCGCGCAAGCGAGCGCTTCGGCTGCCAAGTACGGCGCGGCGGAGTTCATATATTTTCTGGCTTTTCTAAGCATTCAGCTCGGCATTTTGAATCTTCTGCCGATACCTGTTTTAGACGGCGGCCACATAGTATTTTTCGGGATCGAAGCTGTTTTCCGCAAACCCTTGCCCGTTAAGGTACGCGCGGTGGCGCAGTACATAGGTCTTGGGGTGATCCTTACGCTTCTTTTCTTTGTGACGATGAACGATCTTGAGAATGTTTGGGGTATCAAACGTCTTTTGGGGAAATGGTTCTGATGAATACTTTGGGAATAGATACGACCAGCAGGGTGTCGTCTGTCGCAGTGTCGCGTGACGGCCGGATAGTTTGCTTCGATCTTCTCGGAGACGCGACGCAAAATCACGCTGAGACTATTTTGCTGCTGGTTCAAAAATGTCTTAACAGGGCCGCTTTGACGCTTGCCGATATCGACGCTTTTTCGGCGGCGATCGGCCCCGGTTCGTTTACGGGGCTCCGCATAGCGCTCGCCACGGCAAAGGGGCTGGCAATGGCGGGCGGTAAGCCGCTTGCCGATGTTTCATCGCTATTGGCGATGGCTTTTAGCTACGTTCATCAGAACGGCCCCGCGTCGGACGTCGTTATCGCCCCGTGCATCGACGCAAGAAAAGACGAAATTTACGGAGCTGCATATCTTCTTCTGGCGGACGGTTCGCTTAAAGAGCTCTTGGCGGAAGGAATTTTTTCTCCGGCAGATTTTGCGTCAAGGCTGGCTGAAACGGAAAAGCATACAACCCTTATAGGAAGCGGGGCTCTTCGTTACGCCGAAATTCTGGAATCTAAAGAAAGAGGTCGCATTGTTTACACGGTTCCGGTCCCCTCTGCGATCGGCGTTGCGATGCTCGGAGCGGAAAAGATCGCTAAAAATAACGTGCAGCCGATATCTGTTTTGATCCCAAATTATCTCCGCAAGGCCGACGCGGAAATTAAGAAAAATATTTAGCCGCGTTTTCTAAGTTCGGAATAGAGCTCAACGTATTCCTTTGCCGACGTGCGCCACGAAAAATCGCAGGCAAGTGCTGAGCTTATCATCTTCTTCCAGATGTCGGGTTTTCTGTAGGTTTCGAGCGCTTCAAAGATACACGCTAAAAGTGAGTCTTTATCATAATCGGAGAATTTAAATCCGTTCTCCATGTGGCGAATCGTGTCGTCTAGACCGCCTGTCGCGCGGACTATCGGCAGGGTGGCATATTTCAAGCTGATAAGCTGATTGAGGCCGCACGGCTCGTATTTGCTGGGCATTAGAAACATGTCGCTGCCGGCTTCGATAAGATGGGCCAGCGAATTGTCGAAGGCGATTTTTACGCCGAGCTTTTCGGGATATTCTTTGGCGGCTCCAAGCAGCATGTCGTGATATTTCTTCTCGCCGGTCCCTAAAATCACAAGCTGAATATCATGTTTCATCAAAAGGGGCATCGCCTGTTCGAGAATATCAAAACCCTTTTGTGACGTAAGCCGTCCGACAACGCCTATCATCGGCACATCGGCGCGCTGAGGGAGTTTGTAGGTAGTTTGGATACGCTCCTTGCAGATCGCCTTGCCTTTCATATCCTTCGGGCTGAACTTCGCCGGCAGAAGGGTGTCGGTCGCCGGATTCCACTCTCGGTAATCGATCCCGTTTATTATTCCGTAAAGATCGTTCTTTCTGAAAATCAGCACCGGCTCGAGCCCGCAGCCATACTCGGGAGTGAGTATCTCCTGCGCATATTTTTTGCTGACCGTGTTGATGGCGTCGGCGAATGTGAGGCCGCCTTTTAGATAATTAAGTTTTCCGTAAAACTCGAGTTTGTCGAACGTGAATAGGTCCCAGCCCAAACCTGTGACTGGCATATCGTTGTGACTGAAGAGCCCCTGATAACCGAGATTATGTACGGTGATCAGGCTTTTGGCGTTCATGAGCCCCTTGTTGTTCCTGCATAGAGTTTTCATGTAAACGGGAACCAGCGCCGACTGCCAGTCGTGGCAGTGCACAATGTCGGGGCCGAGTTGCGCTGCGACAAACAGCGCCGCACGACAGAAGAATGCGAACCTCTCCGCGTTGTCGGGATAGTCGCCTTCGGGGGTTTGATAGAGCTCAGGTCTGCCGAAGTAATCGTCCTGTTTGATAAGATAGGCCGTGACGTTGTGGGCAAGTTTTACCGTAAAAAGTTCGCCGGCAACTTCCTTGTTACTCATTGAAACCTTGATCTGAATTTCGGCGTCTTTGATCTTGTGTTTTTTGGGGGATATTTTCGTCGTGTAGAAAGGCAGAATAAGCGAAACGTTGTGGCCTTCCTCTGCCAGCGCGAGCGGCAGGGCTCCGGCGACATCACCTAAACCGCCGGTTTTGCAAAAAGGGACGGCTTCACTTGCGATCTGAACGATATTCATTTTTATCCCCCTGTCGGAATTTTCAGGCGTCTATTTCTCTTAAGAACTGCGCGGAGACTTCAGGCGATGTCGGATTGATGTAAAAGCCGCTGCCGCGTTCGAAGCCGGCCATGCGGGTCAGCCTCGGGGTCAGTTCGATGTGCCAGTGAAAGACCTCGGGATTCTGCATCGAAAGCGGAGATGTGTGAATCATGAAGTTGTACGGCGGGTCTCCCAGCGCTTTTTCAAGTTTTTTGAGCGTACGCTGAAAGATCGACGTGAGGTTATGAAGTTCGTGCTTTGTGCAATCTTCAAAGTGCGAAGCGTGCTTTTTCGGAAGAATCCATGTTTCGAACGGAAAACGCGGCGCAAAAGGACATATCACAATGAACTCTTCGTTCTCGAGCACGACCCTTTTCTGATCTTCGATCTCCTGAGAAATGATGTCGCAATATAGGCAGCGCTCTTTGTACTGATAATAATGCTGGGCGCCGTTGAGCTCTTCGATGATCGTTTTTGGAAGAATAGGTAGCGCGATCAATTGCGAATGAGGATGTTCAAGGCTGGCGCCGGCGCGCTGCCCGTGATTTTTGAAGACAAGAATATAACGAAAACGGGGGTCCTTTTTTAGGTCGATCATGCGGTCGCGATACGCCCATAGCACGTCTTCGAACTGCTGCTCGGAAATGTTCGCAAGAGTAAGATTGTGGTCGGGGTTTTCAATTATGACTTCGTGAGCGCCGATTCCGTTCATCATGTCGTAGGGGCCGTCGCCGCGTTTATTAAGCTGGCCTTCTATCATCAGCGCCGGAAATTTGTTGGGGACCACGCGAATGCTCCAGCCCGATTTATTGAGCTGACCGCCGCCGGCTCTGTAGGCCAGAACTTCCGGCGGAGTTATGTGTTCGTTACCGTAACAAAAAGGGCAGAATCCGCCTTTTTTTTCCTCTTTTTCAATTTTAAAGTCGCTGGGTCGTCCGGCTCGTTCCGTCGAAATAATGACCCACCTGCCGACTATCGGGTCTTTTCTTAACTCGGGCATTTTATTCTCCTTATTCGAATTTTAATGTGAGCGTAAACTCAAGTGTTTTCAAGCCCTTAGCTGCGATGGTGCTCCATATTATACACGACCCCTGATAAAGCAAGTCAAAACCCTTCTCGGACTGTGAAAAGGTGTAAACAGGATATCGCCAGACGTCCATTTTTCTATCTGAGCTTATGGCAAGCTTGAAGTCGAAATATTTATCGACAAGTTTGATTTCATTGAGCGAATCGTTTGCTCCGCTGGAATCCATGAGCGCCTTTTCGCCGTCCGGTAGTTCGATGTAGCGGCCTTCGTCGTGACCGGCAAGGAGCGACAGGTTAAGTTCGGTGCCGAAGCGAACGTCTTCTTTCAGCGGCTCGGGCCATTCGATAAAATAGTGAACGCGCAATTCTTTCTCTTCAAGTTCGAAGGTCTTTGTGATGCGCGGGCCGTTATTATGAGCGGCAGAAATTTTAACGACGGAGTCTGTTTTTTGAACGATCGAGTAGGGCGTCTTGCAAAGATGGGTCAGTTCGCTCCCTTTGCCTGCGTCAAGCGTGTGGTGTGACGCGTCAACCGGCCATATGTGATCGCAAAAAGAATGTCTGCTGCAAGGGTCGTACGTTATCGGATTGGTGTTCCCGAGATCTTTGTGCAGGTCGTGTATCGACGGGATGCCGCTTTTTTCGGCCGGTTGCGAGTTAGTTTCGGCCCCTTTTTTGTGGTAGGCCTCTTCGCGACGCGCGAGCACGTCGGTAAGGTTGAGCTGCGCTCTGCGGTTCGAAAATTCCATCATACAGCCGCCGCGCGAAGTTTTTATAACAGAAATAATTTCGCTATTGGCCAGTCTTATTTCGTCAACGCCGTCACAGTCTATGTCGATGGCCTCGCATGCGGCTTTTGCAGAAGGAGATGCAGCGTCGAGCAAGTTTTCGGCATTGATTATATTCGAGTAGATGGCGTGCCTTAGATAATTGAGATAGAGACCGCCGAACATTCCGTGCCAATAAGGGCAATTACACTGAGAACGATAGAGCGCCGCGCGGGCTTCATGCAAGTTCTTGTTGGAGGAGGTCTCGGCGGCAATCCGTTCGCTGACTTGTATCATCCTCTTGTGCATGTAGTTTGATTCCGGATATTTCGTTAGAAAGTTGTCCCAGTATCCGCCTCGTACGAACGGCTTGGCGTCGTTCCATCTGCTGTGGCTTTCGAGGAATTGTTTCACTCCGTCAAGCCTGTGGATCGCATGCGCGGGCATCGCCCATTCTCCCATTTCGTGATAGGAGCATGTCGGCAGATAGACGTTTCCGGCAGGTCTGTTAGCCTCGAAATAATCGCTCATCGTGCAGGTGCGAATTGTGGCGGTGTTTTGCGTCAGAAGCGTTAGAAATTTTTTCAGCCATCCTTTTTGTATGACCCATTCGAAAGTTCCGGGCCACATGCCGAACTTTTCACCGTCATCCCCGTAGGTCACGCACGCCCCGGGATAGGTCTTTGCCAGATAGTTTAGATGGGCAATTACGTCTTCGGGAGTTTTAAACGGGATCTTGTACCTCAGCGTCGAGTCGCTCGCAAAAATGCCGAGTTTCTGGCCGTGACGCTCGGTTAGATAATAGTTAAGGATGAATTCGTCCGTCATGCCGGCGGCCCGAAAATGTTCGTCGTCGAGAATGGTGTATTTAACGCCGTTTTCAGCCAGCGTGGAGGCAAGGCTGGGTTCCCAGATACGTTCGGTCAGCCAGATGCCTTTCGGCGTGACGTTGGCGGTCTTCTGCCAGAAGTCGTTCATCATTTCGATCTGTCCGGCGGCGTCTCGCGGCGGGATGATCGCAAGAATCGGTTCGTAGTAGCCTCCGCCGAGAACTTCAAGCTGGCCGCTTTCGATCATCTTGACCATTTTTTCAAGATAAGCCGGTTCCTTCTGCCGCGCCCAGTCGAGTAACGGGCCGGAATGGTGCATGGAAAATCTTATCGACGGAAATTCGGCGAACGTGTTGAGCACGGGCCAGTAGCATTGTGCGAAGCCCTGTTCGAACACGTGGTCAAAATTCCCCACCGGCTGGTGATTGTGCATGGCCAGCAGAAGGTTGATCATAAAGGCTCCTTCGATCTTGGACGGTCAGGCGTTTAGACCGTCCACATCTGTTGTTCGTAGTTGTCGTTAGGTATCGAAAACGTCATATGCGAATAGTGCCTGACCTCCAGACCTTTTCGCACGACGGTCAAAATCACGGTGATCTTTTCGTTTGGGACGAAGCCTAGATCGGCGTAACTAAGCCCCATTTCAAAGACGTTTTGCACGGCCCAGTCGGCTTTATGCTCGCCTTTTATATAGCCCTCTTCGGGGCTTTCTATGAACTCAAATCTGTATTGTTCGCCGTCGAAAAAGAGGTGCATTTTGTATTTCTTATCGCTGTCGTGAAGGTAAATGACGACCTCTTCGCTGTCGGACAGCGTAAACGGGATATATTTTTTAATCGGATCGAGCCTGATGAAAAATTGCGATTCGTTGAAGCCGAAGTAGATGCTTTCAATCAACTCGTTGGTTTGCCCCATCGGACCGCTGTGGGTTCCGACATCGATCTTAACCGAGTTGGTCCACTCGAAGAAGCTGGAGTTGCGTCCGTCAAGCGCGGGACGAATGAAACCGCAAGGTTTTATCTCTCCGTGAGCGTGATGGGTCTTGTCGGTATATTTAAAAATAGGATCGTAGAGAAAAACCGGGATGTCTCTTCCGAAAAGCGAATAGACGTTCTTAAGATGCATTCTGAATATCTTGTCGAAGTCGCCTTTGAACTCGCTTTGAAAATCGTCGTCGAACCACCAGAACCAGTCAGAGCCGCATCCGGCCGCAAAGGATTCCAACGCAAGTTTTTCGCTGGGATTGATCCGTTCTTTTGCAAGAATGGCGGAGAGCTTTTGGCCCAGTTCGTCGTGCGTCCGTTTGATGTAGCCCCAAGCTTTGTTCTTTTGCTCTTTTCCGATCCAGATGGCGAAGTTCGAATTTATCCAAGAGCCGGAATGGAGCTTGGCTATCTTTTGGGACGGTCTGTGCCCCTCGAGGTAGTTTGTGATCGTCGTTGTTTTCAGCTCTTTCTGCGTGGAGAGCTCGTCTAAAAGCGTGGTTAAAAATTCTTTGCCGTGGTTTTCAAAGGCTTCCCACGCGTTTTCGCCGTCCATGAGGATGGTTACCAGCGGCTCGCCAAGTGACGAGGCCGAGGCGTTTGATTTGATCTTTGCGAGAAGATCTGCAACCGCCTCTTTGGCCGGCATGCGATAATAGTTAAAGCCGATGAGGTCTGACAGCTCTCTGTCTCGGAAGACAACATCGACTGAGCTGTTTTCGTAGGTTGCCGAGTAGGGCTGATAAATAACGTCGGCCCGTTTGCCCGTGACGCCGGAAAGGAAGAGGTTCCCCTCGTCGGTAGCCATCCATTTTATTCCGGCCGATTCAAGTATCGGGATCATTTCGGGGCAGACCGAACCTTCTGATGGCCACATGCCGTTCGGCTTTTTGCCGGTCGATTCTTCGAAGAATTTAACCCCTTCTTTTATCTGGAACTCAGCGTGTTGCGGTGCCGAAAAACGTTCGGGCAAAGTCGCTCCGGGCATGCACCTTTTGGCAATGTCGGTGTCGATAACAAGCGGCGTTATCGGATGAAAATAGGGGGTGGTCGTCAGTTCGATGTTTGGCGGCGTGTTGCGTATCAAATTAAGCAGCCGCTTTAAAACTTCGTGTTGGGCGTTGAGGACCGTTTTTTTGTCGTCTTCGGTGAAGACCGGCGCCGAAGATTGTATGGAGAGCATTCTGTCGAGCTCGGGAAACTCTTCGCGGGCGACGAATCCGAACCACACCAGATTGAAATAGACCTGCATGTCGAGATAATCGCGCCATGAAAAATAGCGGGTGGCGTCGGAATAATCTATTGAGTTGTGTTTTGTGCCGCGCATGTTGAAAAGCTTCCAGTAGCGCGGATGAGGTTTTATCATTCTCTCGGGGTTGGTCACGAAAAAGTTGCGGAGAATGAAGACCTTGTCCTGATGGGTGAGCTCTTTTGCGTCGATTCGGCTGATGTCCAGAAATTTGTCGGAGAGCCCGTCTTCGGCGTAGTTTCGCAGCTGGCGCAGAAGAGACGGAACGAAATTTATGTTCACATGAACATCGGGATGACGTTCGTAGAGCTTCATCATGTCATAATATGAATGAATGCCGTGCAGTCTGACCCACGGCTGAACACACTCTCCGGAGATGATGTTGCGATAGAACGGCTGATGCATGTGCCACAGGAATGCAAGGTTTGGAGTCGTCATATTTTAATTTATAATGTAGCGCTTTTGGGAATTACGACAATGCCTTCGGGTGAAACGAAAAAGCGTTTTCTGTCTTCTTTGGGGTCGTACCCGATGACGGTGTTCGGCGGAATGATGACGTTCTTGTCGATTATCGCACGTCTTATTTTTGAATAACGCCCGATGCTGACGTTTTCGAAAAGTATCGATTCTTCGACCAGCGAGTAGCTGTTTATTCTGACCTCGGGAGAGAGGATCGACCTGTCGATGCGTCCACCGGAAATAATGCAACCTTCGCTAACCAGTGAATCGGTCGCCATGCCTACGCGTTTGTTGGTTTCGTCGGCAAAAACGAACTTTGCCGGTGGGTGAGGGTCCATCGCGGTGCGGATCGGCCAGCGATCGTTGTAAAGATTGAACATAGGGGAGACACTGACTAGATCCATCGACGATTTCCAGTATGAATCGATGGAGCCGATGTCCCTCCAGTATCCCTTTTCCTGACCGTTTTCGCCGGGGCAGGTGTTCTGCGAAAAGTCGTAGACCATCACGCGGCTTTTTTTGAAGATAGCCGGAATGACGCTTCTGCCGAAATCGTGGGTGCTGGCTCTTTCGGCGGCGTCTTTAGTGACGATGTCGATCAAAAAATCTTTGCGGAAGATGTAAATTCCCATCGAAACAAGTGCGCGGCTCTTATCGGTCGGCATCGGCTGCGGTTTTGCCGGCTTTTCTTGGAATGAAACCATTTTCCACGACCTGTCGACACCGATGATTCCGAATTCCGAAGCCTCTTTGACGGGGCATGGTATCGCGGCAATCGTCATGTCGGCCTTGGTGTCGTTGTGAAAATGGATCATCTGTCTGACGTCCATGCGGTAAACATGGTCGCTGCCGAAAACGCAAATGGTGTTGCTTGTTGAATCTTTTATCAGATTGAGATTTTGATAAACTGCGTCGGCGCTCCCTTTATACCACGATTTGCCGGTGCGCATTTGTGCCGGTACCGGGTCGATGTATTGATCGACGACGGAAGAGAGCATCCATCCTTTTTTGAGATGGCGATTGAGAGATTCCGACTTGAATTGCGTCAGAACCTTTATTCTCAAAATGTTCGAGTTGACAAGGTTTGAGAGGACGAAGTCGATGATTCGGTAACGGCCGCCGAATGGCACGGCCGGCTTAGCACGCTCAAGTGTGAGCGGCCTAAGCCTTGTACCTTCACCTCCCGCAAGGATGAAAGCGATCGCGTCAGACATGTGAAATTTATATCAGCTGTAAATGCGGTAGTCAATGTTAGGAAATATATTATCCTTCCATTCGAGCTCCGCGATGAAATTCATATCAAGACGCATGTGCTTGATGTCTTCGTAAATTTTGTTGAATCGCCAGATGTGCTCTTTCGTGCGCTTGACGGCGTATTCGACCATAGTGCCGCTGTTCATGATGAAAGCCCAGTCGCTCGATTGCAGCAGCAGCAGCTCTCTGGCCATCTGATTCAACGCGCGTTTTAAGTTGTCGTCGGGATCGTGATATTTTCTGGCGTATTCGACCATTCGCCATGCCGCTTCATGAAGGTGGCGGTAAATCCAGTCGTTGGATTGATTGCACCAGACCTCGGCATAGCCCTTGTTCCCCCAGCTCGATTCGCTCGGATAAGCCATCTGATTTTTTGGGTAGATGCTGAGGTATTCGGCCGGCGTTATGAGTTTGACGGTTTCTTGATCGCACGATGTCTTTCGGATGACAAAGTTAAGCCAGTCAACCCCTTCGTACCACCAGTGTCCGTAAAGTTCGGCGTCGTAAGGAGCCACGATCATCGGCTTACGGTTCATTATTGAAGCAAGATATTCGACCTGACGCTGCCGGTTAAAAAGAAAGTTTGCAGCGTGACTGTCGGTGGTCTGATAGGCCGTGTGAGGATCGTAGGGCTGTTTGTGTTCGGTCTTTCCCGTGATCCGGTGATATTTTATGCCGGTCATTATGCGGATGCCGTCCCGATGAATGTAGGGCCTGACATAATCGTGATCGAGGTCGAAACCTATGTCGCGATAAAAGTCGCGATAGTTGTGGTCGCCCGGATAGCCTTCCTTAGAGCTCCAAACCTGTTTGCTCGATTCGTAATCGCGACCGAAAGCGGCGACGCCGGACGGGCAATAGAGCGGGGCATAGACGCCGTTCTTGGGGCGCGAGTCGGCGTTTAAAATGGCGTGCGTATCGACAAAGAAGAATTTTATGCCGAACTGCGCGAGGACTTCGTCAAGCCCCGGATAATAACCGCATTCGGGCAGCCATATTCCGCGTGGAGCGCGTCCGAAATGGTCTTTGTAATGACGCACCGCCATTTCGATTTGCGCGCGCACTGCTTCGGGGCAAACGCGCATAAGGGGCAAAAATCCGTGAGTGGCTCCGCAGGTGATGATTTCGAGTTTGCCGGTGTCTTGAAAATGTCTGAATCCGTTAACGAGGTTTCGGCGGTATTTTTCGTCGAACATGTGCCGCGAATGGCGGAACTTGTTCAAATACATGTGCGCCGTCCGATTATATTCGTGCTGGCTTGAAGTTCTATGGACCTCTTTTTCGGCAAGTTCAATAAGTCTGCCGATGTGGTGGCTGTATCTTTCGGTAAGAAGCGGATCGACCAGCATCGAAATGAGCGGCGGGGTTAGGCTCATCGTCAGGCGCCAGTCAATTCCGTCGCGTTCAAGTCCTTCCATCATCGTGAGCAGCGGAATGTAGGTCTCGGTGATCGCCTCGTAGAACCAGCGTTCTTCGAGAAAATCTTCATATTCCGGATGCCGCACGAAAGGAAGGTGCGCGTGCAATACAAATGATAGGTAACCTTTGGTCGTCATTTAAATTAATGTCATTGCGAGCCCCGATGGGGCGCGGCAATCCCCCAAACTAACTTGACAGCGAAGGTGGCATCACTTCTCTTATATCCATGAAAATATTTTCTGCGCTGGAACCGAGAGTGCCTGCAAACCGGCCCGTTTTGAACAGATCGAAAAAGTAGGGGCCGAGTATCTTTTTAAGCAGCTCAAGATCGGCGTCGGTGTAGTCTTCTATTTCTGTTATGGCTCTTTCGCCGTTTGGCGTCACCAGCATCCATTTGATCGGGCCGGCGGCGGCAAAACAGCTTCTTGGCATGTGCATTGTGTTCGAGCGGGCGATAACGAAGAAATCTCCGTTCTCGTTTTTCATCCCCAGCTCGACAAAGAGCTGCTGATTGGGCGTGTGGAGTTTTAAGTACCAGTTGCCGACCCGTTCGTAAATTGATGTGTCCCAGAAGGCGCCGTTTCTCATGTCGTGAAAGCGGAGCGTAAGTTTTGCGTTTTGTCCGACACGTGCAATGGCTTCGTGCATCTTTTCGGGGCGTGCTTCCCAGTAGATGAAGGCGAACTTCGGATCTACCACAAGTAAAATAATGCGGTTGTGGCCATATTCGAACGGGATGTTGTGGACCCTTAACTGCTCTGCGTTCGATTTCGGACCAAGTTCAAATTTCGATTCCGCCACGCGAAGCTCGCCGCCGTTTGGGTTGACGTCGCTTCTGTCGATAAGCCTCTCTTCGATGGTTGACTTAAATTTCGCAATTAACGGCTTTTTGGCCCTTTTTGGGGCTTTTATAGCTTTTTTGACCAGCGTTTTAGCCGATTTTTTAATGGTTTTTACGGTTTTTATCGCCTTTTTTACAGGTTTTGCCACTTTTTTGACAGATTTAACGGTCGTTTTAGCGGCTTTTTTAACCGCCTTGACGATTTTTTTAGGTTTATTCATTTTTTTAGCCGGCTTGACAGCTTTTTTCACAGCTTTTGCGACTTTTTTAATGTTCTTCTTGTCGGCTTTTTTTACACCTTTTTTCGTTAGGCTTTTTAACCCCTTTTTAGGCTTATTTGAACTCTTTGAAGAGGTCTTTTTAGTTGATTTTTTTAACTTTTTTGGCATGTTAGCCTCACTTTCTAAGTCAAAAAGGGTATAAAATAACTATGAGCAAAAAGCAATCAAAGAATTTGGTACTGGGGGGGGCTCCTCTGACGATTGAAGATTGCTGGGAGTTCGCCCAAAATCCCGGCAAAGTCGAACTTCATCCAAGCGTTAGAGAACGTCTAGACACCACCAGAAAGGTCGTTGAAGAGTGCCTTACAGACGGACTTCCTCATTATGGTATTAATACCGGCTTTGGGAGCCTTGCCAATACACGCATTGCCGACGATAAACTTGAGGAGCTTCAGTACAACCTCGTCAGAAGTCATGCCTGCGGCGTTGGAGAGCCCTTTCCCGCCGACGTTACAAGGCTTATCATGCTTCTTCGCGCAAATGTTTTGGCGATGGGCCATTCCGGCGTTCGTTACCAATTGCTTGAGCAGCTGGTTGAGTTGATCAACAGCGGCAGCCTGCCGGTCATCCCTTCGCAGGGTTCTGTCGGTGCATCTGGCGATTTAGCGCCGCTTGCGCACCTTGCGCTTGCGCTGCTTGATCGTGGCGTGAAGCTAGAAGCAAAAGAGGGTTTGTCGCTCATCAACGGAATTCAGGCCTCTCTTGCGGTCGCAATCGTTGCGCTGCGCGATGCATGGAACGTCTTTGACCACGCCAACATGGCGTTGGCCCTTTCGGTTGAAGGAATGAGGGGCTCGGCGAAGCCTTTCGATAAAAGGATCGCAGATGTTAGACCGGCACAGTCGGGCCACGCCGAAATTTCAAAGCAGATTTTGGCAATGATAGCCGGAAGCAAAATAATCGCGTCACACAAAGGTTGCTCGCGTGTGCAGGATCCATATTCGCTTCGCTGCACGCCACAGGTGCACGGCGCAATTTTGGACACGCTCAATTACGTCACAAAAATTATTGAGGGCGAATTGCAAAGCTGCACCGACAACCCGCTGATTTTCGGTCGCGACATTATTTCGGGCGGCAACTTTCACGGAACTTCTATCGGTCTTGCGTGCGATTGTCTTGCGGCTGCATTCACGGCGCTGGGAAATATTTCCGAACGCAGAATTGAGCAGATGATCAACCCCAAACAGGGCGAGCTAAAATACAAATATCTTTCGTTCGACGCAGGTGTAAATTCGGGTTTCATGGTGGCGCACGTGACAGCCAGCGCTCTTGCAAGCGAGAACAAGGCGCTTTCACTTCCTGCGTCAAGTGATTCGGTGACAACAAGCGGCGGGCAGGAAGATTTTGTCAGCATGGCGATGTGGGCCGCGAGAAAATTGCAGCAGCTTGTGAAAAATGTCGAAAGCATAATTGCGATAGAACTTCTTTCGGGCGCTCAGGCCATTGACCTGCACGAAGAAAAACTGGAAGCGGGGGCGGGGACGAAAAAAATCTACTCCGCAATCAGAAAAGTTGTTCCGACTCTTGAGCGCGACCGCGTTCTCTACATTGACATTGAAAAGGTCAGAGGTTTAATGACCGGTGGAAATTTAAGAAGTGAGGTTTTATGAAAACATTTTTGCTCTGCTTCATTCCGCTTTTTGTCGCAGTTGACACGCCGGGCAATATTCCACTGTTTCTAGGCCTTACCGAGGGGATGAGCCCTCAGGCGCGAAAAAAAGTTGTTTGGCAGGCGTGCTGGACTGCGCTTGTTGTTTCGGTGTTGTTCATGATCGGCGGCAAATGGCTCTTCTCACTTTTGCACATCACAACCAGCGATTTCAAAATCGCCGGCGGTTTGATACTTTTGTTCATCGCCGTTACCGGTATTTTGCCTTTCAATCACTCCGAAAAATTTGAAGGTGTCGGTATTGTTCCGCTTGGCGTCCCTTTAATGATGGGACCCGCGGCGCTGACGACGCTCCTCATTCAAGTCGATCTCTATCCCGTTTGGTGGGTTTCGGCCGGCTTGTTGCTCAACATCGCGATTTCGTTTTTTGCATTTTATTACAGCTGGCGGATTGCGAAAGCCTTTGGCACCAACGGCATGAAGGCTTTGTCAAAAGTCATTTCACTTTTCCTAGCCGCAATTGCGGTCATGATGATCCGCGTCGGCATTCAGGAAGTGCTTGGAAGATGAAGGGAAAAAAGTTTTGACATGACGCGGCATGCGTGCTAGGCAAGGGCCAGAGAGTCAAAAAGCCGGTTCAATTATTAGCAGTACCAAATAGCTGTTCAAAAGTTGGTTCGCAGTTCTAAGAAAAAAGAAGTAACAACTGTCAACGAATTTGAAATTTAGGAGTGACTTCTTGAAGGGAAAAAGTAAGAAGCCAGCCTCATACAGTATCGTTATTATGCCTGACGGCCGTCAGGCTAAAAAAAGCTTTAAAGCTCCGCGTTGGGCTTTGGAGGCCTTTTTGGGCCTTTGCGGCCTTTGGCTTATCGCCACTTTTGTCCTTTTTGGCGGAATGATGTACTACCGCAGCCAATTTGCCGCCACAGGTGAGATTCGTCAGGAAAATGCCCAGCTCAAAGAAGATGCCGGACGAATCAACGAAAAACTTGCAGCGATGGAGCAGGAGGTCGGCAGGGCCAGCCGTCTTGCAAAACGACTTGAGACGGCTATCGGCGTACGGCGCGGCCTTAAAACAGGTATTGGCCCTATCGCCGAAGACGATCTTCCGAAGGCCAAAAAAGTTTCTCTAAAAGATGCTGTGGCCGCCAAGGGCGAGAAAATTTCTTTCAACGACGTCGAACTTAAAATGGACAAGCTCGACGAGATCGCTTCATCGGTTGAAATGCGCCTTACTCAGATTTACGAATACCACAAAGATAAATTGTCATACTGGGCGAGCGTTCCTTCCATCTGGCCGGTTCGCGGCTGGGTTACAAGCGAGTTCGGTTTCAGGTGTTCCCCCAAGGGAATCGGGTCGCGCTTTCATGAAGGTATCGACATAGCCGCGTCGATAGGCACTCCGATATATGCCTCCGGCGACGGAGTTGTTACGTTTTCCGGTTACAAAAATGGACTCGGTAAGACGGTCATAATCGACCATGGTTTTGGGGTTTCAACGATTTACGGCCACAATTCTTCAAATCTTGTCAGGGCAGGTGACAGGATCAAACGAGGAACAAATATCGCAAGGGTCGGGCGTACCGGTCGCTCTACCGGCCCTCATCTGCACTATCAAATCGTGGTTGACGGAGTCAGCGTTGACCCAATGCGTTACATCATAGAGAATTTCTAATTCCATGCGCGCGGTAACATTAAGTTTCAATCATAGAGCGACTCCGCTTGCGCTTCGCGAAGCTCTTGCTTTTGCCCCGGATGTCATCAAAGAAATCACACTAAAATTTACAGGTTCTGAAGTCGTTCGTGAATGCATGGCTTTAGTTACGTGCAATCGAACGGAGTTTTATGCTGTCGGCCCCTGCGACGACGGCATAACCGAAACCCTGTTGAACGAACTGGCTTTTCGCACAGGCTTTTCAAGGGAAGAGCTAAGGCAGGCCGCCGAAATCAATTTCGCAAAGAACGCGCTAGTACATATTTTCAAGGTGGCTTCAAGTATCGACTCGATGGTTGTAGGGGAAGCGGAAATACTCGGTCAGTTTAAATCGGCCTATCAAGCGGCGGTTGAAAATCGCACGGTCGGGCCCTATTTGCACAAAATCTGTCATGCGGCGTTTCGTGCGTCAAAACGCGTGAGAACCGAGACCGATATCGCCAGACTGCCGGTTTCAATGGGGACGCTGGCGGTTGACCTTGCCGCCTCTTCGATTGGAGACCTTTCGGGAAAGACCGTGCTTTTGGTCGGAGCAGGAAAGATGGGACGTCTTGTTGCGACCCATTTGAAAACGCGTTTCAATCCCAGACTGCTTGTGACCAGCCGGACTATCGAAAGCAGCGAACTTGCCGCGTCGGTCGCCGGCGGGGCGCCCGTTCCGTTCGAAGAACTTGCCCGTGCAATTTCGGTCGCGGACGTCGTAGTGACATCGGCCTCCGGCGGTCAGTTGATAAGCGCGGAACTTCTGGCTCAATTCGCAAAAAAAGAGAGACTGATTCTTATCGATCTTGGCGTGCCGAGAAACATAGATCCTCATAGCTCAAAGCTTGGCAACGTCGTTTTGTTCAACATCGACCATTTCAACGGCCTCGCCGAAGGGAACCTTTCTGCCAGACGCGCCGCGGCGCTAATGGCCCAAAGCATAATTGACGTTGAGGCAAATGCCTGTTTTTCGGAGCTGGCGGGTTTGAAGCTCGTTCCGCTTATCGAAGAGTTGCAAAAACGTTCGACCGAGGTCGTCACTTGTGAGCTCGAGAGGATATTTACGCAATTTCCGGAGTTGTCCGCCAAAGAGATGGCGGCAATAACCGACATGGCTCGAAATATAGCCTCCAAGATGGTTTCCGAGCCGGTCAGGCGCGCCAAAGAGGCGTTGGCCGTTTCACGCGAATCCCAGCACGATGCCATGAAAGATGCCGAGGCCATTCTAAAGCAGATTCTTTCATAAAAATTGCAAGCTTATACAAGTTATGTTAGGTGCTCTGGCAACTATGCAAGGTTACAATGTTGCTGTTGTCGGCGCCACAGGGGTTGTCGGTGAAACGATGATCCGTGTGCTTGAAGAGCGAAAATTTCCGGTCGATCGTTTGCTCCCTCTGGCCAGCGAGGCCAGCTGTGGAAAAAATATCCGTTTCAAAGGGCGTGAAATTCCGGTCGAAAAACTCACGAAAGATTCGTTCCATGGCATAGACTTCGCCCTTTTTTCGGCGGGGGGCGAGATAAGTCTTGAGTACGCCAGATATGCCGTGGCTTCAAATGCCGTGGTGGTCGATAATTCCGCGGCGTTTCGCATGGAAAAAGATGTGCTGCTGATTGTCCCCGAGGTGAACGGACACCTTGTAAAAAAGGGGACCCGTGCGGCGATAATTGCAAATCCAAATTGTTCGACAATCCAGCTTGTTTGCGCGCTCAAGCCCATTCATGACGCCGCGATAATCAGACGTGTCGTGGTTTCGACATACCAGTCGGTGTCGGGAGCTGGGCGGGACGCGATGATCGAACTTGCAAATCACACAAAGAATATTTCCCTGCCCGATATCGTCGCCGCTTCGGGCGCTGCCGGCGATTGCGAACGAATCTCGTGCGCCGACTCATGTTTTGCGCATCCGATCGCCTTTGACTGCCTGCCCCACATTGATAAATTCGAGCCCAACGGTTACACAAAAGAAGAGATGAAGGTCGTCAGGGAAACTCAAAAAATTCTCGGCGACGATTCTATCGCCGTGACCTGCACGGCGGTTAGAGTTCCGGTGTTCATAAGCCACTCCGAATCGGTCAACGTCGAGACGCTCAAAGAGCTTGCTTGCGAAAAGGCGAAAGAGATTTTGGCGAACGCCAAAGGGGTGGTCGTTTGCGACGATCCTTCTCGATCGCTATACCCGAGGGCTTTAGCCGCCGCAGGAAAAGACGAAGTATTCGTCGGCCGAATTCGCCGTGACGAATCGCGCGAAAACTGCCTCAATATGTGGATAGTTTCCGATAACGTTAGAAAAGGTGCGGCGACGAACGCCGTTCAGATACTCGAACTCTTGATCTGATTTTTTCTGCCTGCCATAAGGTGCTTCATGACGAAATTTAAAAAAAATATCCGCCGTCTGATTTTTTTCGTCGCGGCATTTTGTGCCATTCATTCAAACGCATTAGCGGCCTCTTATCCTGATTCGGTCGGAGCGGTGCTTAGTCTCGGCATTAGTCAGGCCATAGGCGGAATGGCCATCACTCAGAACAACCGCTATCTCTTCGTCGCCTACGGGCAGAATCTGAAAATGATAGACCTTGGCACCTTCGCGCTGGCCGAGGAGCAACCCCCCGAACTTACCGAAGAGGCCGGAACGCTAGGGGTCATCAAAGACCTTGCCTATTCGGCGGTCAACAATGAACTCTACGCCGTGCAGGACGACGGCGACCTGCTTATCTACAACGTCTCTAAAATTACGCTGCAGCCGAGCGTGATAAGAATACTCTCTTCGACGACCCTTTTTCCTCTGGCGATCGACGATACGGGAACAGAGCCGGTGCTGTACATCGGCGACAATACGAATAAGGCGGTTTATGTCTGGAAGCGTAGCGCCGGCGGCATCATAAACACCATTTCGCTGACACAGGTCCTTTCAAGCGTGACCAATTGGACGATGAACGATCTGCTCTACGTTAACGACGTCGCCGAGATGTTCATGTCTGTTGGGGCCGGCTATCTTGTGTGGACGAACGAGAACGGCACAGGGGGCGCGACCCGCGTGGCGCTACCTTACGGATACACGGTCAATATGCAGGCTATGGCCGCTCTTCCGAACGGCACCAAAATTTACGCGATCGATTCGAGCGACAATAATTCTATCGAGATAGTTTCTACGGCGACGAACACGAGACAAACGCCAATTTCAATTAGAACGACCGACAACACGGAACTTATCGGCATTGCGACCTTCACAGGTTCGGACGGTTTTGTGTACGGATATTGCTCGGGGCTCGACGGCGTTTCCGTGTGGGACACGACCAACGACACGATGATAGATCAGGCCACCGGCTCGTCGTGCATTGATATAAGCCCAAGCGATACCTGCCAGCCGATACAGACAAGCTATTACGGGCCGCTTATTACGTCGGGAGACGGCTATATTTACATGTCGAGCGCCGGCGGAGAACTTGTGCTCCTTACCGAAAATCCGGTGATCGATATCGTGTCGGTGAAATATTTTGACGACGACGAAGAAGAGACCGACGCTCTCCATCAAGGGGGGACCGTTCAGATAACGTGGACTTCGGATCAGAACGGCTCATACAGAACATATGCCAACGGAAGTATAGATGAATCGGGCTCCGCGCTTACCGACATTAACGGTGCTACCGGCGGAAGCGTTGTTGCGGGCGAAACAAACGTCACAACATTTGCCTACGACACAAATCAAAGTATTCTTGAAGAAGGGGACAACAATCTTTTCTTTTTTGTTGAAAATTCCGCAAAGCTTATCGGCCGAATTGCGGCGGTGGCCTTCGTCGATACTCCGCCTCCGGCCGTTGTCGTCACCGGAGCATCTTTCGGAAATACGCGCGCTTACATAACTTTTAACAGGCTCACTCCAAACGACATGAGCCATTACAACATCTACGCAGACACCGACCCAGACGCCGTGAAAACAAAAAGTGCGACATCGGCAACAAAGGCACAGCCTTCAAGCGGGGCGCACGTGACCGCAGAAATTTCGGGACTGACCAACGGCACTCTTTATTATTTGGCGATCGAAGGAGTTGACGAAGGGGAAAATATTGGGCCAAGAACTTATCTTCTGCCCGACGGCAGCCCGATTTCAGCCACTCCGCAAATCACGGTGGGCCCCGCCGGATTTAGCGGAGAGAAGGGGGGCTGTTCGCTCACGATAGAGGGAGAGTTTGATCCAGAGCAAGCTGCGTGCGTGTTGCTGTTGCTTATTTTTCCCGTCATCTTCAATTTTATAAAAAGATTTCCGGCCACATTTTTTGTGGTACTTGTGATGAGTTTGTTTTTAATGTTTCCCAAGCCGGCGCAGGCCGGTGGCACCGAAAATAATCCGCAATGGTGGTCAACTGAGTTCAAAGTCGGGTTTTGGATGCCGCAGGACAAGGTTACCAAGAAATTTTTCAATAAATGCTGCAATCTGGTTTACATGGTCAACGGCGGTTTTCTCTACGATGGAAAATATGGCATCGAGGGAGGCGTCGGCTTCATGTATGAGAATGGCTGGGCGCTGGGGTCGGCGACGGGAGAGCGGTCGGGCGACCGCTTTAATTTCATAATGGTGCCGATGGAGACGACCGGAGTATGGCGCATGGACTACGCCGAAAATCAAATAGTCGTTCCCTACATAAAAGGTGGAATCGATTACGTTTACTATCGCGAGAGCGTGAAGGGGAGTGTGACTCAAGGTCTCAAAACCGGGCTTCATGCCGCCGGAGGAATGCAGTTTTCTCTGGATTTTTTTGATTCCGACGCGAGCCTTGAGAATGATTACGGGATAAACGATATTTATTTTGTGATCGAGGCAAGATACAACTGGATAAACAGTTTCGGAAAGAAAGGGCTCGACCTTTCCAGCACGATCTACAGCGCCGGATTTCTGATGGAGTTCTAGCATGTCTAGAAATATCAAGCTTACAATTGAATACGACGGGACGAACTATTCCGGCTGGCAGATACAGCCGAATTCGCCGACCGTTCAAAGCGAGGTCATACGCGCCATTAAAAAAATGACGGGAGAAGATGTCGTGCTGACCGGTTCAAGCAGGACCGACGCCGGAGTGCACGCTTTGTCTCAGGTGGCGAATTTCAGGACAAGCTCGAAGATACCGCTTCATAATTTTTTGCGCGGCCTCAATTGTATTTTACCAGAAGATATCTCTATAATTGATGTCGTCGATATCGATGAATCGTTTCATGCAAAGCGTTTGGCGCACGGAAAACATTATCGTTACATTCTGGCGTTGGGCTCGTCGCGTTCGGCGATTATGCGCGACAGGGCATGGTTTGTGGCGGGTTTGAAGCCTCGTGAGCTCTCTCTGTTTGTCAAAAGAATCAATGCGGCCGCAAAACCTCTTATCGGCGATCACGACTTTACTTCTTTCTGCGCCTCGGGCGACACGAACGTGTCAAAGGTGAGAAGGTTGCTAAGCGTTAAGGCAAAGCTTGTAAAAAAATCCGATTTTACAAAGTCGCCGCTGGTTCACATTGATGTGACCGGCGAAGGCTTTCTAAAACAGATGGTGAGAAATATCGTCGGGACGCTTGTTGCGACGGCAAAGTCGGACGAAAAAAAACCGGCCGAAGCCGTGAAGAAGATTTTAAAGTCAAAAGACAGAAAAAAGGCCGGCGTGACTGCGCCGGCCTGCGGTCTCTATCTTGTCGATGTAAAATATTAGCTTATCGCTTTTTTGGCTTCTTCTATCTCAGGCTCAACTTCGGATTTCAGCTCGGCCTCTTTTATATCTTTATTGTCTCTCATTATCTTGATAAGTTTTTCCATCTCATTTGTATCTTCAGTGATTTTTGATTTCGCGGCGCTAATTTCCGTGTCAGACGCCTCCCCGGATGTCAGAATTTCGCACTGAGCGTTGATGTCGCTTGCGAGAGAGTCGAAGAGGCTTACAGCCTGCATGTCGATGGCATCGAGCAGGGTATTCTTTTCATCGCCGTCGGCCATTGCGCTTACTTCGTCGTAAATTGTCTTCAGCTCTGCGTAAGTCGTGGCATCTTCGATTTTTGCGGCGATGTCGCCGGTTGATGTTGCATTTGCTTCGCCGCGCACGTGATCGATCGCGTTTTTGCTGATGATAAGCCCGCTGTCGCCTGAAGCATCGTTAACGCCGGCTCCATATTTGTGCGCAACTATGAAATCCTTTCCTGCACCTCCGTCGATGGTTGTGCCGGGGTTCGTTCCCACTTCGTAGATGTCAATCGGCACGCCGTTTTGCGTGAATGTGTAGTCCTGAGTTTGTGCCGTATTGATCTTAAATACCACGCGGCTGGAGGTGTTGCCCACATTGCTTGCTACGGTCACGTAGGTGGCTCCACCTTCGCGTCTGACAAAGACCGCCGAACCAAATGAGGTCGGAATGTCGAACTTGTCGCCTTTTACAAATTGTTCATCGACTTCTATAACGCCATCTTTAACTTTTGCGTTGTACCAGATCGGATCTCCTGACGCGGAAAGCTCGGTTTTGTATGGCTCGAGCATCTCTTCAAGCTGGGCGTCGGTAAATGACGATTTGTTCGATTTTAGGTCGGCCATCGAAAGGGCATAGGCGTCGAAAACAGATTGGCCGTCGATGATTATGTTGCCGCCGGACGCGTCGGTTCCCTGTAGCAAAACTTCTTTTGCCCCCACATCAAGCGCTCCGATGTCGATGATGCCGTTTTTGATTTCAAGCGACGTGTTGGCTGAAGCAAAATTCTTGACCCTGATCTTGTAATAGACCGGTTCGCCGTTCTCCATTTTGTAGGCTGTAAAAACGGCGTCGGCTCCGTCCATTTCGCCGACGATGCTGAAGCCCTCTTCGGCAAGAAGATCGAGCGAAACTTTTGCGTTCGTTGCGCCGCTCTTCATCGTCATGACCAGTTCGCCGGTTTTATCATCGATAGAAACATCCCAACCGCTAGATGTGCTGAGCCAGTCCATCGCGTAGCTCGGGTCGCTTATCTCTCCTATGAAACCCTGATTTTCGATTCCGGATGTCGGATTGACGATGCTGTTTCCGCTTCCTATAAAGACCGAATCGCCTTTCTGGTCGGGACCGCCGTCGATGTAGTCGTCGGCATCAATGTCGTAGATTATATCGTCGCCATCGGCCCCTAGGTTGGCTTCGCCGTAAGTGTTTAATACGTCCTGATTTACATAGCCGTAAGCCTGATCGGCACCTTTTCCACCGAAGATTATGTCTTTGCCGCCGCCGCCAAAAAGCAGATCGTTGGCGACGGTTCCGATGAGAGTGTCGTTCCCCTGCGAACCAAGCACGATGATGCCGCGTTTTGCTCCTGTTGCCGGGTCGATACTGACAAAATTTGATGCGTCGAACATGAAGCCCGTGGTTTGTTTCGTGCCGATTATCGTCAGTTGAATGTCGGTTCTGGCGCCGAGATTCTTAATTACAAATGATTGCTTCGAACCGTCTTTGAACTCAAGTTTCAAAATGGCGTCGTTACCGCGCATTTCAATGGAACCCTTAACGACGGCTTTTTCGGGGTCGTCGCTCATCACGTAATTGAGATTTGTCGGGATATCTTTATTTGTATTTGGATCTTTCGCTGGATTTGAATCGGCGCTGACATAGACCGTTCCGGCGTAATCGGGTATCGACGAATCGGCAGATTCTTCGGCGACAGTTGCGGCGCTCACGCTACCTTTATTGTAAGTATAAAAACCGCTATCGACCTTACTTAGATCGACATATTCGGTCGCAGCCGTTGCGGCTTCAACTCCGGCGACGTCAAGCATTTCACCAGTTTTAATGAAATGGTCTAAAATGTTGTAATCGGCCAGCAGCAAAGCTTCGCGATAGGCGAGCTCGTTCTTTTCATCGACGCCGATGAACTTATCGTCTTGCGGAATGAGATTCTTCTTTATGTCGGCGATCTTTTGCAGCGCTTCTTTGACGCTCTTCTGAAGCTTTTCGGCTTCGGCTTTGCTCAGCGTCGCGCCGCTTTCGATCTCGCCGGCTTTGAAACCGCTAACTTTGTTAATTGCCATAGCTTACCTCGTTTAGAGGGTTAACCCTTCCCCTTATTCTGCTTCTTCGGACGCCTTCTTTGCAAGCTCTTCTTCGAGCGTTTCAGACGAACTGCCGTCTCCGATAGGATCGTTCAGCCATTGGTCGGCCTGACCGAAAACAAGCGCGACCTCTGCAAAGAATGCGTCGAGTTCTGCATCGGTCTGGTTCATAATTTCACCTTCGGGCTTGATGTCGCTGTAATATTTTTCGGCGTTATCTTCAAGATCGTCAAGCCCTTCAACCGCGTCTTCGAATTTCAGAGCGTCGCTTGCGATTGCCGAAGGATCGAGCGCTCCGTCGTCTTTGTTTGTCGAGGCGTCGGGGTCTCCGACCTTGCCGTCCGACGTCGATTTCGGAATGGAGTACGATATCGTGTCGCCGATGAAGCAATCGTCACCGTATCCGTATTGCGGGTCGGGGTTGCCGTTGGCGTTGAGATGATTCTCGTTAATATCGGATTCGTTATCGACCATTTTTGTGCCGCGTCCTGTCAAAGCGACGAAGACCGGTACGTTTACGGTCTCGTACATGTTGGCCTGTCCGCTGCTCTTGATGCCCATTATGTTCGTGACAGAAACGGCGTCGTTCGTTTTGAGCGAGCCGGAATCTTTATAAGCGAGGGTGACCCCAGACGCCCTGAGGTTGCCTGTCTTGTCGGAGATAACGATGTTGTAATTATCGTTTCCTACGAAGATCTTGCTGGCCAGCGGGTTGACGTCTTCGCTTGAGCCTTCGGCAGGGGCCATCGACTGGTCGTTCTTGCTGAATAGCACTAGGTTGCGCGATGTTTCGCTACCGTAAACTGTAGCTGAACCGAATCCCATAATGACCGGACCCATTGCCTCTGTATTGAAATTTGGCGAATTCGTGTCCACCTTTTCCCATGTGCCGTTGTTGTACATCTCCTTGAGGTTCTTTTCAAAAACGTCGCGGGCCTGAGGGTTTTTAATTCCAAGCTTGTTGAGGTCTATGTCGTAATCATCCATGATTCTGTCGTAGAGGCCGTTGCCGATGGAATATTTGCAGGTCGATATCAGCCTTTTAGCGTCGATGACGACCGGCTCGGTTCTATTTAGCCCGCTTGCGTTCGCAAGGCTGGTCTTATCATCGAGCATTTTAAGATCGGACAAAATGTTCACTCTGTAGTCTGAGGCCGAGTAACCGTTCGAGCCTTTGATAGTTCCTTCGAAGGCGATTTGGCCGTTAGCTGTTAACAACCGGTATTTGAGATCGTAACCTGATTTTCCTTCGATCTCCTCGGAATATACCTCGACTCTCGCAACGCGAACGTGCTGCACACGGTTTCCGGTTTCGGGAGTTGTTTGAACGATCTTTCCGGCTTCCGATTTAAGTCCGGTCGCGCACAAATATCTCTCGCCATCATACGAAGTTTCCTTCAATTCGCCGTTATCATCGACGTAGCAGGCGATATAGTCGGGGACAACCAGATCTATCGAGTCGTTCTGAGGAGTTCCGTCAACTTTAAAAGTTGCGCGGCCTCCCGACTGAGAGCCTTCCATTTTAAGAGAGTCGGACATCGTCCATTTGTATTCTGGGTCGTAAAGTTTGCTCGTGATAGGGGCGCCGCTTGCAGCGATTCTCTTGACCGGTTTTTCGGCATCCATATCCCAAAGCACGCTGCCGACCGAGGTGTTGGTAAGTATCTTGATGTTGTCGCCGATAATTCCGTTGCCGTCGATATCGCAGGTCATGAGCTGGTTGACTATGTCCGAGCGTTCCTGAGCGCTCCCTTCGTTGTAGGCCTTTGCGACGCTGGCCGCCATCTGCATGAACTTTGTATATTCGGCCTTGATGTTCTCTTCGATGGCCGCGCGCAGGACCGGAATTTTCTTAAGAGATTCCTCCCTGATGGCAAATGATTTATCGAGTACGCCTATCTGCTGACGCGCGATTTCGACGTCGCTTGCCGTAAGAGTGCCGCTCTCGATCTTTTCGATGAGTTTTGCGCGAACGAGTGAAAGTTTTTTATCGGATTCCTTATACATCTTTTCGATCTGCGAAAGTTCGGAGAGCCCGATGTTAATGCCGGCGGCCGCTGCTTTTTGATAGAGTTCGTCGATCGTAAGAAGAAGGCCGGGGACAGACACGCTTGAATTGTCGCTTAGCTGAATACCGAAGGCGTTGACCTGAGCGTCTGTCTCTGCGGATTCGGTGCCGTTGATAAGCTCGTCCAAAGCCGCGGCGGTATTCTGCCCGACGGGATCTTCAAGATAGTCGTCGCTGACGATCTTGTTTTCGTCTTTATTTTCGAGTTCATTGGCCTTGTATTCGTTCGCCTTCGGGGCCAAACTCGAATATTTGAATCCGACTTTATCCATAATAAAATCCTTTTACTTGGACGCTTCCATTTTTACTATCTCGGCGTCGATCGGCGCCAGATATTTCGCCGCGAGGCTTTTTGCCTCTTCCAGTTTGTCGATGAACTGCCTTATCGTCGCGATCTCGGTGTTCTGGGCATCTTTGTTAAAAATGTCCACGCTCTCTTTATGTGCTTCCAACAGAGCATCTTTTGCGCTGCCGATTCTCTCTTCGCAGAGCTGAATGTAATCGACGTAGTTCGATCTCACAACGTAGAGATCCGAGCCCTTAGGAAAATCATTCGGAGCCGGAGGAGGTTCGACCGCTTCGAAAAAGTTCTCATATGCCTTTGCGGCAACGCCTTTAAGCCGGATGCCGAATTGTGAAGCATTTGAAGTCATTTCGGTTGAACCGCTAAGTGATCCGCCGGTTTTTGTAGCCTCAGCGATCTCGTCGCCCAGCGCCGATGCGATGGTTGCAAGATCGTCGGTGTAGCTTGTGTAGTCGATGGTGAGGGCTTTCCAGCCGTTTTTCCCATGTTCGACGTAATTCGACTTTGACGGATCGTAAGCATCTGCGGCGCCGTTATTGCTCGCGGTTTCGCCAGCCGATCCTTCGATCGTCATCGTCTTTGTTTTCGGCTCGAATGTTGTTTTCGACATTTTAAAACCTTTATTATTTTATTCCAATTCGTTTATCACGGCGTCAAGTTCGTCGATCAACGCCTTAACGTCTTCTGCTTGCGAACCCTTGACAAGCCCCTTGTCGATCAGAAGTTTCAACGCGTCGCGATTATCGAGAGCCTTGTTGTAGAGCTCCTTTGAATCGACGGGCTTTTCTTCGCGCTCGATAACGGGCGATTTTACCTGCTCATGATCTATCTTTCTTACATTTGTGACACTGCTCATAGTTTTCTCCCAAGTGATGTAGAAGCAATTGTCGTGCCAAGCCTTATTAATAGATACGAAAGGGGAGGAATGCGCTAAAAGTTAACGAAATCAGGCTATTAGGGTGATTTTATAAGATAATTGGAGTGTGGCAAAAAACAAAATGCGACGCAAATGGGGTCAAAAAACCCCAAAATCGGTGTCAAAAAGCCGGCATGAAATTCCAGATAAAACAGATGGTTAAATCGTTTTGCAGGTCATTTTTTGCGCTGCCTTTTGAGATATTTTGAGATGACCTTCGGAAGTTTCTCGAGCGTGTCTCTGGTTTTGACGAGGTACTCGCTGGCTCCAAGTTTTGTTATTTGCGCGGCGACATGTTCGTCTCCGCTTCCCGAGATGACGATGACCGGAGATGCGCCGGCTTGTTCAACTATGCGCGCGAATTTTTCGGTGATGGGTTTGTTGTGAATGAAATAACCTGTGATGACAATGTCGTATTCGGTTTGGCTCAAAAAATCGAGACAGTCTTCGATAGTTTCAACCGTGTGAATGTCGGCGGGGGAGAAAAAAGTTTCAAAGATGCCGGTCAAAAGTTCGAGGTGGTCGGTGTTCTCCTCGAGAACCAGAAAACGATTAATCGATGTTGTCTGGGGCATAGGGTCAGGTCCCTTCCTTCCAGCTTGCCAGATATCTTTCCTGTTCTTTTGTCAAGCGGTCGATCTTGATATCCATCGCCGCAAGCTTAAGTTTCGCGATATTTTCGTCGATATCGCGTGGAACTGGATAGACCCTGTTTTCGAGTTTTTTGTGATGACCGACGATGTATTCCGCGGAGAGAGCCTGATTGGCGAAGCTCATGTCCATGACGCAGGATGGATGTCCTTCGGCTGCGGCGAGATTGATGAGTCTCCCTTCGGCAAGCACGTTGATGCGGCGGCCGTCAGGCATCGTGAACTCTTCGATGAAATCGCGCACTGTTCTGCGTTTTTTTGCCAGAGCTGCGATGTCGTCGAGAGAGATTTCGACGTTGAAATGTCCGGAATTGCAGATGATCGCGCCGTCCTTCATGAGCTTGAAATGTTCTTTGCGCAGAACGTCTTTATTGCCGGTGACCGTGCAGAAAATGTCGCCGGCTTTTGCAGCTTCTGCCATGGGCATGACGCGATAGCCGTCCATGGCGGCTTCTATCGCTTTGATCGGATCGATCTCGGTAACGATGACGTTGGCTCCTTCGCCGTGTGCTCTGAGAGCCAGCCCGCGTCCGCACCAGCCGTAGCCCGCAACCACGAAAGTCGAACCGGCCAGCAGTCTGTTGGTGGCTCTAATTATTCCGTCGATCGTTGATTGACCCGTGCCGTAGCGGTTGTCGAAAAAATGTTTTGTTTCGGCGTCGTTGACCGCGATTATCGGAAATTTCAGGGCGTTGTCGCTTGCCATACTTCTAAGTCTTATCACGCCCGTTGTCGTCTCTTCGGTCCCGCCGATTATTGTTTTGAGAAGGTCTTTGCGCCGCTGCAGCACCGTCGAGACAAGATCGGCCCCGTCGTCCATCGTTATGGTCGGCTTGGTGTCGAGCACCGAATTAAGATGCTTGTAGTATGTTTTGTTGTCTTCGCCCTTGATCGCATGGACGGCGATCCTAGAGTTCTTCACAAGCGAAGCGGCGACATCGTCCTGCGTCGAAAGAGGGTTTGAAGCGCAAAGCGCAACTTCGGCGCCGCCGGCTTTCAGCGTTTCCATCAACATTGCAGTTTCGGTCGTTACATGAAGGCATGCGGCGATTCGTTGTCCGGACAAAGGCCTCTCTTTGGCAAAGCGCTTTTTTATCTGCGCTAGGACGGGCATGTCCTGAAACGCCCATTCGATCCTTAACTTCCCCTTGCCGGCAAGAGAGACATCTTTTATGTCGAAGTCCATTTTTTCTCCTTACAGCGCCGGAATTACAGGCCCAGCATGCTTCTAAGAGAGTCTGCCTTGTCGGTCTTTTCCCATGTGAAGTCGGGATCGTTGCGGCCGAAGTGTCCGTAGGCGGCCGTTTTTTTGTAGATCGGACGCAGAAGGTCGAGCTTGGAAATTATGTCTGCGGGTTTGAGCGGGAAAATTTCTTTAACGGCTTCGGATATGCGGACCGGATCGACCGCTGCCGTGCCGTGGCAGTTGATAAGCACCGAGATCGGTTCGGGATAGCCGATCGCGTAGGCCAGCTGAACTTCGCAACGATCCGCTGCGCCCGAGGCGACGACGTTTTTTGCAATGTAGCGGGCGGCGTAAGATGCACTGCGATCCACCTTCGAAGGATCTTTTCCTGAAAATGCGCCTCCGCCGTGGCTTCCCATTCCGCCGTAAGTGTCGGCGATTATTTTACGACCGGTCAAACCTGTGTCGCCGTTCGGTCCTCCGACCACAAAACGTCCCGTGGGGTTTATGTAATATTTTGTATCTTTGTGCAGCAGTTCGGCGGGGATGACCTTTTTGATCACCTCTTCAAGCACGGCCTCGCGCAGAACGTTGTATTCGACTTCGGGTGAGTGCTGTGTCGAAACGATGACCGCGTCAACCGCAACCGGCTTGCTCTTTTCGTAGCGCACGGTCACCTGAGATTTACCGTCCGGCCTCAAAAAATCAAGTGTGCCGTTCTTGCGCAGCTCTGATAATTTTCTGGTGAGATTGTGCGAATACATGATCGGCATCGGCATGAACTCAGCCGTGTCGCGGCATGCGTAACCGAACATGATGCCCTGATCGCCGGCCCCCTGTTCTTTGAACATTCCTTCGCCGACGTTGACTCCCTGAGCGATGTCCGGTGATTGTTTGTGAAGAGCCGTCAATACCGAGCAGCCTTCGGCGTCGAAGCCGATCCCGGGATGCGTGTAACCGATGTTTCTCACGGTCTCTCTTGCGATATCGATGTAGTTTACGTTCGCTTTGGTCGTGATCTCTCCGGCAATAAGGACGAGACCGGTCGTGCAAAGTGTTTCGCAGGCGACCCTTGCATGCTTATCTTCCTTTAAGATCGCGTCGAGTACGGCATCCGATATCTGGTCGGCGACCTTGTCGGGATGTCCTTCGGTGATAGATTCTGAGGTGAACGGATAGCTTTGCGTTGTCTGCATTTTTTTATGCCTTTCTGCGCCTTACGGGGCGCGTTAAAATTCGCGCGACTTATATTGAGCTTTGGCTGTAAAAGTCAACTAAATTAAGCTGTTGCGGGCTTAGTGCTTTTTGAAGATGTTGAGATGCTTGCCCATCTCCGACTTGATCACTTTTTCGATTTCGTCGGTAGTTTTCATTTCGAGGAGCTTGTTGAAAAGTTCGACCGCCTCTTTGAAAGTGATAGATCTTAGAAGTTTTTTGACCTTCGGGATCGAAACCGGATTCATCGAAAGGCCAGATACGCCGGCGCCGAGAAAAAGTAGCAGATAGCGCGGATCTCCTGCGGCTTCTCCACAGACGGTGACTTCAATTGCATGTTTCTTTGCGGCTTCTATGGTTTTCTTTATCATCCTGACCACGGCCGGATGGAGAAGATTGTAGAGATAAGCGACATACTCGTTGGTGCGATCGACCGCCAGCGTGTATTGAATGAGATCGTTCGTGCCGATCGAGAAGAAATCGACCTCTTGAGCGAGGTCGTCGGCAAGCATTACCGCCGATGGAGTCTCGATCATGACGCCGAGTTTGATCTCTTTGGAGACCTTGTGTCCCGCTTTGATAAGCGCGGCGGTGTGCTCGGCTATAAGTTTTTTGACCTGTCTTACCTCGTCGAGCCCCGATATCATCGGGATCATTATTTTTAGATTGCCGTAAGGGCTGGCTCGCAAAAGAGCCCTAAGCTGAGTTCTGAAAATGTCTATTTCGGCGAGACAGAACCTGATCGCGCGAAGACCGAGAGCGGGGTTGCCGTGAGCGGCGTATTCGCTCCCCGTGAAAAGTTTGTCGCCGCCGATGTCGAGCGTGCGGATCGTTACCGGACGCGGGCTCATTTTTTCGAGCGTCAGTTTATAAATTTCGAACTGTTCCTCTTCGGAAGGGTTATCCATCCGGTTGGCGTAGAGGTATTCGGTGCGGAATAGTCCGATTCCTTCGGCTCCGTGTTCTATCGACGGGTCGATCTCTTCGGGGAGCTCGATATTTGCCAGTATGTCGATCTTGCTATGGTCGAGCGTTTGCGCCGGCAGGCAGGCTTCTTTGATAAGTTCGCGCTGCTCTTTGTAATAGGCGGTGCGCAAAGTTTTGTATTCGCGAATCTCTTTTTCCGACGGATTTATTATCAGCAGATCGTTCGGGCCGTCGATAATCACTACGTCGCCGGAAGCTATTTGTTTGGTGATATTTTCAACGCCGAACATCGCCGGTATTTCAAGCGAACGGGCGATGATGGCCGAATGCGATGTGGATCCGCCGACTTCGGCAATGAAACCGAGAACGCGGTCTCTTGGGAAGTTGACTATGTCGGCGGGAGAAAAATCGTGGCCTATCAGGATCAGGTTCTTTTCTTTGGTGCCGATGTCGGGAGTGTCGGGGCGTTCAAGCAAATTGCGCATGATGCGCCTGCCTATGTAATCGATATCGTGCTTTCGCTGCCTGAAATATTCGTCGTGCATATCGACGAATGCCATTTTGAGCTTCGTCGTCGCTTTGTCGAGTGCCCATTCGGCGTTTATCTTTTGGGTGGCGATGTTTTGGATGGCGTGCGTTATCAGCATCTCGTCCTGCAACAGCATCGCGTGCGTGTCGATTATCTGGATTTGCTCCTTATCCTGAAATTTGCAGAGTTTTTCTTTTACCTTGGAGATCTGATGTTTCGATCTTTGTATGGCGTTTTTAAAACGGGCCATCTCCAGCGCGATCTCTTTGTCGGATATCCAGAATCTGGGGTAGCTTGTGCCGCTCACTGAAATTATGTGAGCGTTGCCGACGGCAATCCCTTTTGACGCGCATTCGTGTTTTATCCGGAGCGTTTTAGACATCATTCTTCTCCGAATTTTCCTTCGATGAGAGTTCCAAGCTCTTGCATGGCTTCGTTTTCGTCGTCGCCGCTTGTCTCTATCGTTATGGGCGTTCCTTTTGCGGCCGCCAGCATCAGCACTCCCATTATGCTTTTTCCGTTAACGGCCACCGCATCCTTTTTGACCGTGATGTTCGCGCGAAAGCGGTTCGCGATTTTTACAAAAGCCGCGGCGGCGCGCGCATGAAGTCCGAGCTGATTGCTTATTATGAACGTTTGCGTGATCATCAGTAGATCTTTCCTTCCAGTACGTTGCTGGCGATCACAATGTTCTTGCGGCCGTAATCTCGGATGAATTCGACCATCTGTTCGAATGACTGCCGTTTGTTGTCGCCGGCGAGTTTGATGAGCATCGGGAGATTTATTCCGCTGATGACCTCCAGTTTTGGAGTTCCCAGAAAGGAGAGACACAAGTTGGAGGGCGTGCCGCCAAACATGTCCGAAAGAAGGAAAACTCCGTCGCCGGTATCGACCTCTTTTACCGCTGCCGTTATTTTCTGGCGATTAGCTTCGACCGACAGATTAGAGTCGATTGCCACCGAAGTTAGCGACGCGGCGTCGGGGATTATCTTTCGAGTTACCGAAACCATTTCCTGCGCGATGTTGTCGTGTGAAACCACTACGATTCCGATCATAGTAAGATCCTTTCAGTTGGAACTATTCGATTATCTCCCAGATCTCTTTCTTGCGTTTGCTTTGAGCTAGGATCTCTTTATTAAGCTTGTCTTGAAACTCGCGAGCCGAATGATGACCGCCGAGTTTGAGAAGATGATTTCTGACGGCGACTTCGATGATGGCCGCGATATTTCTTCCGGGCCTGACCGGAATCTGCACCAGCGGCAGCTGAACGTCCAGCAGCGTGTGTTTGCGGTCTTCAAGCCCCAGCCGGTCGTACTCGGTCTTCGGGTCCCATTCGTGGAGCTCGACAACCATTTCTATCGCTTTACGGTCGCGCACGGCCGAAATACCGAAGAGGTCGCGAATATTTATTATGCCCAGACCCCGTATCTCCATGTGGTACTTGATTATCTCCGAGCCCGAACCCCAAAGAGTCGCCGGTGGACGTTTTTTAATGTTGAGAATATCGTCGGCTACGAGCCTGTGGCCGCGCAGCACAAGATCGAGAGCGAGTTCGCTTTTACCGATTCCGCTTTTGCCGGTTATCAGCACTCCGACGCCGAAGACGTCCATAAGAACGCCGTGCGTGGTCGTCGAGGCCATGAGGCTCTCTTCAAGAAAGCGCGAAACCCTGTTGATAAAGGTCGAGGTGACCAGACATGTTTTAAAGACCGGAATGTTCGCCTTGCCGCATGCTTCTTGAATTTCGCTCGGCGCATCGTTCGAGCAGGTGATGACAAAGCAAGTCACGTCGGCTTCGGCTATCTTTTTTGCGACCTCTTTGCGTTTTTCCTTCGGGAGCGAATTGAAAAAGCCGACCTCCTGCTTTCCTATGACTTGAATGCGTCCGCTGTAGAGGGTGGAGGTGTCGCCGGCCAAAGCGAGCCCCGGCTTTTGAATGCAGGGGATGAGGATCTTTTTTGAGAGCCCCTCTTTGCCCGTTATGAGCTCGAGCTTGAGATCTTCCTGCGTGTCCCGTAAAAATTTGACGACTGGAATTGCAAGCATAGTGTTAGAGCTTTTATGCCAACTTCGACACAATTGCAAGTGTTGAGGTTGCCGGCTGATGTCGGTTTTTAGGCCTGTCTTACGTAGATTTCTTCGGCGATCGATTTGTCAACGGCGAACTGGGAATTGCCGAGCTGAAAAAGATAGGACGGATATTTTGTCAGCAGGGTCATCTGTGCGCCGGGGATAACCCCCATCGATATAAGCATTTGCGAGCGCTTTGTGTCGCTTGTGTGAAGGTAGGCGACATGACAATCTTTTCCAACTTCGGTTTCGGCCAGTGTGGAGACGACGGGGGCGACCCTGTTTTTGTGCTCAATGCAGCATTTTCCGGCCGGTATCGGCTGGCCGTGCGGACAAAAGCGCGGATGGCCTAAAAGAGTGCAGACGTTTTCGTCGATCCCTTTATGGAGATGGTGCTCGAATTGACATGCGGTATCGTGAAGAGATGTCTCCTTTATCGAAAGGACGTCCGATAGAAGTCTCTCCGCAAGGCGGTGCCGCCTTATGGCGTCGCGGGCGTGCTGAACTCCGGTCTCCGTGATGCGTACGTGATCCTCTCCCGACCTCTCCAGTATCTTGGCGTTGAGAAGTTCGGTCAGAACGGCGTGATCGGGCATAACTCTAAGATCGACGAGCCTGAGAAGGTCCGAATTTTTTTCTTCGCGCGCGACCCACAGCGCTTCAAGAACTTCTTCGCTTGCTTCGGAAAGATACATAAAGACTCCCGCGTTTAAAATGCGAAACCTGTTAGGCTCAATACGGCATTGATAAGATAGCCGACCGAAAATGCAACGCTCAAGACGAAAATCGAAATAAAAGTCGCGCCGTAGAAGCCGCGCTCTTTAATGGTTACAAGGTATTGCGTGATGCACGGCAGAAACAGCGTCATCACAACGATCGCAATCAATAATTGATTGTTTGTGAAGCCGCCGCTTTTATAGAGGTCGTAAAGTCCGGCCGCGCCATAGTCTCGCCTGAAAAATCCGAAGATGAAGGCGCTCGAAGCCGAGGAGGGGAGGCCTATCCAAGATAGCGGAACCGCAACAAGCCGCGTCAGCCACGTGAAGAGCCCCGCCAGTTCGCAAAGCCAGATGATCGCGCTGGCCGCAACAAAGAGAGGCACGATCTCTTTGAAGTACCATTTCATGCGGCTCCACGTTTTAATAAGAACGTTCTTTAGCTGCGGAAATCTTAGAGGAGGTACTTCTATCATGAAGCTGGGTTTGTCTCCGGGGAGAACCTTGGTCAGCATCAGGCCGGTCGTGCCGAACACTAGCGAAATTATGACGAACCACGCTGCCAGCAGCGCCGGTTGCCCGCCAAGAAGTCCTAAAATGACTCCCAGCTGCGCCGAACAAGGAATGCACAAAGAGAGTAGCATGGTCGATATCAAGCGTTCGCGACGGGTCGGCAGCGTGCGGCTGACCATGACCGCCATGGTGTCGCAGCCAAGTCCCAGTACCATCGGGATGACCGCTTTGCCGGAAAGCCCCATTTTTTTAAAGAGCCTGTCTAGCATGTGCGAAAGTCTCGGCAGGTAACCCGAATCTTCAAGTACGGCAAAAAATAGAAAAAAGAGCCCGACTATCGGAAGGATTATTGCCGCCGCGTAACGAAGCCCCAGCGTGAGAATTCCGAATTCACCTACAAAAAGTCCGCGGAGCCATTCGTAAGGAATTGCTTTGTCGGCTAGCAGATTAAAATATGGTTCAATTTTGTCGGCGAAAAATGTGTCGCAAAGATCGACTACGGTCCCTGCGCCGAAAACTCCCACAAATTTGTAAAGTCCGAAATATATGACCAGAAAAAGTATGACCGGACCGAGCAGTGGGTTCATCACGATTCTGTCGGGGATGCTCAACCCTTTCGGTTTTTCCTTTCGGCGAGTTGTTCTGCGGGCTATCTGCGCCGCTTTTTCATGGCAGTTCTTTATGAATGGCTCGCTTATCGTAAGAGGGGATGTGTCGGGCTGGGCTTTGCCGTTATCGGCGTTGAGTTCCTGCACGATCTTTTGCTCAAGCTGGCCCATTCCGCTTTCGTCGATGGCAACCGTTGCGACTACGGGAAGCGACAGCTCTCTGCTTATTGCCGCCACGTCAATTGAGAGCCCGAGCCTGTTTGCTTCGTCGAACATGTTTAGAGCAACGACTATGGGGCGTTTGAGGGTTTTCAATTGCAGGACAAGTCCGAGGAGCCTGTCCAGATTTTTTGCATCCACGACGGCGACGATAAGGTCGAACTTGGTGGTTTCAAGTATCTTTGTTGTGACGCGCTCCTCTTCCGTTATCGGCAATAAGCTGTAAATTCCCGGAGTATCGATTATTTCGAGGTCGTAGTTGCCGATCTTTGCCGAGCCTTTTGTGATTTCGACGGTCGTGCCGGGGTAGTTCGAAACATCGACGTATCTCCCTGTGAAACATCCGAATAAAACGCTTTTACCGACGTTTGGAGAACCGACCAGCGCTATTTTCTTCTTATTTATCATGAAGTTATTTAAACATGTTAATCCTAAGCCGAGGCGGGAAACTAGGACGGAGTAAAATTTTTGTCAAACCAATAAATTTCATTTTGACAAAAGGAGGCCTATTGCTTAGCTATTTAGTAAGTAAGTGGTTACTGATTAACGCGTTGCATTAGCCGAAACTTTTAAGAAAAATATAATGTCAGCCAAAAGAATGACATCTGATGAAAGGCGCCGGCAGATCGCTTTGACCGCCGCATCTCTTTTTGCAAAACGCGGGTTCAACGGCGTGACCACACGTGAGATCGCCAATGCCTGCAACGTTAACGAAGCTCTTATCTTCCGGCATTTTCCTCATAAAGAGGACCTTTACACCGAGATCATAAACCAAAAAATATCGATCCAGCCTTGTTCGTTCGATCAAGAGGCCGCAAGGCTTGGAGACGACAAGAGGGTCTTCGGCTCGGTTGCGCGCTTTATGCTGGCGCAGGTCGAGCAGGACAATACTTTTTTAAGGTTGCTTCTTTATTCCGCACTCGAAGGGCACGATTTGTCGAACCTGTTTTTGTCCAGCCGGACGAGCGTTTTGGTCGATTACCTTTTTTCGTACGTTGAAAAACGGATATCCGAAGGGGGCTTTAAAGATATCAGGCCGGCTGTTGTCATACGGGCCTTTATCGGCATGTTTTTCCACTTTATTATGGCTAGGGAATTGTTTAGGTTCCCGCCTCAACTTGAAGTTTCCAAGGACGAGGCGGTTGAGAATTTTGTCGATATTTTTCTGAAGGGGACGATCAAATGAAGAATGCCGTCTGCAAAAAGTTTTTGCTCTGCTGTCTTGTAGTTTTTGCCTTAAACATTTTTTCCGGCGTGGCCAAAGCCGAAACGCTTAAATTGACACTTGAAGATGCCCTAGATCGTGCGATGAAAGCCAACTATGACATCAAGATCGCTCAGGAGAAACTCAACCAGCTTAAAGCGATGATAGGAGAGGCAAGAAGCGGAGCGCTTCCCCAGCTCAATGCCACCGCCAATTACACGAGAACTCTCAAAAAACAGGAAATCTACATTGAGAACCAGAAACTTCTTCTCGGCGCAAAGAATTCCATCACCGCCGGCGCAACTCTCACGCAGCCGCTCTATGCAGCGGGAAAAGTTTGGAAAGCCCTTAAGGCGGCGCAAAGCGAAACTTTAAGCAGCGAAGCGACACTTAAAGATGTTCAGCAGGAGGTTGCGCTGCAGGTCAAAAAGATATTCAACGGGATACTTCTTACCGATCGCGTGATTGGCGTCACAAAGCAGACCCTCGCCGAGTTGAACAGGCATCTTAGCGCCATTCGCACCCGCTATGACCAAGGTCTTGACAGCGATTACACTCTCATGAGGCAGGAGGTTGAGGTCGCAAATATCGAGCCGCAGCTTGCCGACGCCGTTCAAAGCAGGATCGAATTCGTGAATTTTTTGCGCGAGCTGCTGGCTCTCCCCGAAACAGTTGAGCTCGAACTTTCGGGACGACTGAATTATACAAAACGTAATCTTCCGAGCATGAACGAGCTTCTGGTCATGGCAACTTCGCTCAGACAGGACCTTACCGCCAGCCGTGAGCATCTAAGAACTCTCAATTATAATGTCGGCATAGAACGCGGCGGCTATTTGCCGACCCTTAACGCTTTTTGGGGGGCTTCGTGGCAGGCTCAAACCGAGAACTGGCACATTGGAAGCGAACAGAGATTTTACACTTCGAACGTCGGAGTTCAATTTTCACTTCCCATATTCGACGGGCTTAAAACTCATTATCGCATTAGCGAGGCTCAGGCCATGTTGCGCGCTGCCCAAAATCAGAATGAAAAACTTCAGCTGGCGATAAAAAGCGAGGTCATGAACGCGCGAGCCGCTCTTGAAACCGCGCTTGCAAGGGAGACGACGGCAAGAAAGGCGCTGAATCTGGCGAAGCGGTCGGTCGAAATTGCCGGCGCAAGATTTGAAGCTGGGCTCATGAGCCAGCTGGAGCTCAACGATACGATCATTTCAAGGGACACGGCTGAAAAGAACTGGGCCTCGGCGGTCTATGACTGCCTTGATGCCGATGCAACTTTGACAAGAACAGTTGGAGGAAATCTGTGAAAAAACGTGCAAGAAGAATAGTGCTGGCGGTTGTGTTTTTGCTGCTTGCGATTGTGGTCGTCAAGCGGATCTGGAAGAGCGAATATAAAGAGGTCGTGCACACCAAGTCTGTGGCCGTGACCTCTCCGATAAGAAAAACCATCGCTCATACAGTTATCGTTACAGGTTCGATCGAGGCCAGAGACTACGCCGAGATCTACCCTCGCGGCCCCGGCAAGGTCTTCAAAAAATATCTCAGCGAAGGGGACGCCGTAAAAAAGAATCAGACGATACTTACGACGATGCGCGACGAGGTCGGATATACTTTCAAGCCGGCTCCCGTCGTCTCAAAGATTGACGGGTTCATCGGACGTATCTACGTCGATACCGGCGCAACGGTCGATGTCAATCAGCCGGTGGCGTCGGTTGTGCAGCCCGACAGAATGCGCATTAAGCTCGACGTACCCGAACAGTATCTTTCGAAGATATCCGACGACCTTGAGATAAATTTCAAGACAGACACGCTCCCCGATGACACCTTCAGCGCCAAGGTCACTTCAATATCTCAGGCCATAGACACCGCTAACCGCACGTTTCGCGTGGAGATGGAGACCGACAATCCCGACAACAAATTAAAGCACGGCATGTTCGCAAGGATAGACATCCCCGTGGAGGTTCACGAAAATACGCTCGCGGTCTCGGTGAGGGCCATCGGCTGGGAAGCCGACAAACGGTATGTTTACAAAATATCGGACGGTAAAATTAGCAAAGTGCCGGTCAAGGTCGGCATACGCAACACGACCGAGATAGAGGTGCTTGACGGAGTTTCGGAAGGAGATGTCTTGGCCAGCGAGCGGCTGATAGAGCTTAGCGACGGAGAAGAAGTAAAAATAAAAGAAAATGAATCTGTCTCTCCTGAAGCTCCGACTGACCAAAATAAGTTCAACGACGACACCGACAAGGATGGTGACAACGCATGAAGATAACCGAAGTCTTTATTAAAAGACCGATCTTTGCGTCGATGATCATACTTGCCATGGTCGTTTTCGGCGCGTTTTCGTTCGTGCGTCTGGGAGTCGATCTCTATCCCGAGGTCGATTTTCCTGTCGTTGTGGTCACGACTAACCTGCTGGGAGCCAGCCCCGAAGAAGTTGAGACCGAAATTTCAAAGAAGATCGAAGAACAGATAAACACGATCGCCGGACTCGACGAGCTTCAGTCGTTCTCTTACGAAGGTTCGTCGGTGGTCGTCGCCCAGTTCATTCTTGAAAAGGACGGGGACGTGGCGGCGGAAGAGGTGCGCGACAGGGTTAACCGCGTCGTAAGCGAATTTCCATACGGTACAAAAGCGCCTATCGTCGAAAAATTCGACATGGCCGCCTCTCCCATTATGCAGGTCGTTGTTAGCGGTTCGCTCCCCATACGCGACTTGACGCGCATTACCCGCAAACAGGTCAAAGAGATGCTGGAGACTGTCAACGGCGTCGGCAATATTACCGTCGTCGGCAAACGCGAACGCGAGGTCCATATTCAGGTCGATCCGGTCAAGATCGCCGCAAGGGGAATATCGATTTTCGATCTTGAGAGCGCGCTTGCAAATCACAACCTCGAATTTCCGGGCGGTCGCGTTACGGAAGAGCCCCGGGAGTTTGTGGTCAGAACGATGGGTAAAATTGCCGGCTCGGAAGATTTCGGAAATATTCCCATCAAGAACGTCGCCGGAGTGCCGGTGCTGGTGCGCGATGTAGCGGTCGTGTTGGATGTCGAGGAGGAGCAGAGGACCCTGTCACGTTACGACAACGTTCCCGCGATCACGCTTATCGTCAAGAAACAGTCGGGGGCGAACACCGTTGACGTCGCTGAGAACGTAAAGCTCAGAATAGACGAAATAAGAAAGACGCTTCCGGCGGGCGTAAACATTACCTATACGCAGGACCAATCGATCTTTATTAACGCGAGCGTCAAGTCGCTGGAAGAGGATGTTATTCTAGGTGCTCTTTTGGTGTCGCTTACGGTGCTGTTGTTCTTAAAGAGCTTCAGGTCGATGATAATCTGCGCCGTGTCGATACCGGCTTCGCTTATCGCTACCTTCGCTCTCATGGAGTACGCTAATTTCACGTTCAACAATCTTACGCTTTTGGCTCTTTCTCTTGCGACCGGAATTGTTATCGACGACGCGATTATCGTGCTGGAAAATATATTCAGGCACATCGAGGAGTTGAAAGAAGACCCGATGACGGCTGCCAGCAAAGGGATCGCCGAGATCGGGCTGGCTGTTATTTCAACGACTCTGTCGCTGATGGTCATTTTCATTCCGCTGGCCATGATGCGCGGCATCGTAGGCCGTTTCATGTACAGCTTCGGCATGACGATGGCGTTTGCCATCGCCGTGTCGATGATATTCGCGTTCGTCCTTACGCCGACAATGAGCGCTAGAATATTGCGAGCCAAAGATGCCGTGCACGGAAAAGAGGGATCAAGCAGAGAATCGGGCATCAACCAGTTTATGGACAGGCACTACACCCGCATGTTGAACTGGTGCCTCTCTCACAGAAAGATTTCGGTATTGACCGCCGTGTTGATAATGTTCTCCACGATCCCGTCGATCATGATGGTCGGAAAGGATTTTATCCCCAAAGACGACAGAAGCGAGTTCAATATTCATGTCAAGGCGCCGGTCGGCACATCCATCGACGAAATGGACAAGATAACGGCCGGCATTGAAAGTGAACTGCGTCAGCTTAAGGGCGTGACAAATCTTCTTACCACGATAGGCAGCGGCTCGAACAAAGCCGTGAACGAAGGGGATATCTACGTAAAACTTGTCGATCTCAAAGACCGGTCTTACACACAGCTCGACGTCATGAAGGCCGCCAGAAATCTTCTCGCCGGCTATCCTTCTCTTAGAACATCTGTTCAGGATATCGGCGGACCCGGCGGTGGAAATGAGGCGATGTTTCAGCTGCGACTGACCGGCCCCAGCATGGAAAAGCTCAAAGAATATGCCGACGGGCTCATGGCGGCGATGAGACAGAAAAAAGGTTTCGTCGATGTCGATACGACCAACGAGCTCGGCAAACCCGAGGTTAGAGTTCACATCGACCGGCAGCGGGCCGCAGATCTGGGCGTGACGGTCAATGATATCGCCGGAGCTCTTCAGCTTTATGTTTCGGGAGAAAAAGACATTACAAAATATAAGGTCGGAGATGAACTCTACGAAGTCAGGGTGAGATTGCAGGAACGTTATCGTCAGCATCCCGCCGAACTTTTGCACCTTGCGGTTCCGGCCTCTCTTTCAAATGGAGATAAAAAGGTCGTACGTCTTGACCAGATCGCGTCGATCGAGGAGACCAACGGTCCCTCGCAGATCGAGCGTTACATGAGGCAGCGCTCGATAGAGATCGACGCCAACCTCATCGGCATGCCGGTCGGCGACGCAAAACAGTTCGTGCTCGATTATCTTGAAAACAAGATGGGGCTTGAACCGGGATATCAGGCCAATTTTGTCGGTCAGGCGAAATATATGCAAGAGATGCAGACCAATTTCATTATGGCGTTCGCACTCTCTTTCATCTTCATGTACATTATTTTAGCGTCGCTCTTTGAAAGTCTGCTCCATCCGGTCACTATTCTTCTGTCGCTGCCGATGGCCTTTCCGTTCGCAGTATTTTCGCTCATGGTCACGGGGATGACGTTGCACATCATATCGATCTTGGGACTTTTTCTGTTGATAGGCATTGTGAAAAAGAACGCCATTTTGCAGGTCGATTACACCAACACTTTACGTTTGGGCGGCATGGAAAGACACGAAGCTCTTGTCACGGCAAGCCGCACAAGGTTAAGGCCGATCATGATGACCACGCTGACATTGATCGCCAGCATGATACCGGTCGCCTTGGCGAAAGGGCCGGGTTCGGCAAGCAGAGCCCCCATGGCCGTGGTAATTATCGGCGGCCAGACATTGTGTTTGATGGTAACGCTGCTATTGACGCCGGTCTTCTATTCGATATTTGACGATCTTCAGTTCAAGTGGCTTCCCGCATGGTGGTCGCGTCAAAGAACGAAGTTTGCTATTTTTGAACCCAAACTCGAACATGCCTTTGCGACGGCGGTAGGCTACAAGGATCGGTTTGTGAACTATTTGAAAAACAGGCACGGTTGATTTTTTCTGAAATGCCGAAAATAAAAACCCCTCCCGCATGGAAGCGAGAGGGGTTTTTTATGACAGATAAAAACTGCGTACTGTTTTTAAGCGTAGAGCCCGCGTATTTCGCTGGCGTGTATCACGCGCTGAATTGCGACGACAAAAGAGGCTGTGCGCATGTCGATCTTGTACTTCTTGTGAGTTTCGAGAACCGCGTTGAAAGAATCGCTCATGATTCTTGAGAGATCTTCCTGAATGCGATCGTTGGTCCAGTAATATCCCATGCGGTTTTGAACCCACTCGAGGTAGGAGACGGTGACGCCCCCCGCGTTGCAAAGAATATCCGGAATGACGAAGATTCCTTTTTCGACGAGAATCTTGTCGGCTTCGGTCGTGATAGGCCCGTTGGCGCCTTCGGCGATCAGTTTGGCCTGAACTCGCGGAGCGTTCTTCGGTGTGATCTGATTTTCGAGAGCGGCCGGCACAAGAATGTCAACCTTGAGCTCAAGGATTTCCATCGGGTCTTTCATTTTTGTCACGCCCAAAACTTTTTCGCAGTTGGCTAAGGTCTTGTTCTCGGCGCAATATTTCATCGCTGCCGCCACGTCGATGCCGGCGTCGCTCTGATAGGCGCCGCTGACGTCGCTGATGGCGACAATTTTTGTTCCCTGATTGTTCAGGAGTTTTGCCGAATGCGAGCCGACGTTGCCAAAACCCTGCACCGCTGCGGTCGCCTTTTTAAGATCGATGTTCAAATGTTTCACTGCTTCGAGAACGCAATAGAGAAGCCCTTGCGCCGTGGCTTCGGTCCTGCCGGCCGAGCCGCCCAGCTCAAGAGGCTTGCCCGTAACGACCGCCGGAGTATAGGCTGAATGATGCATCGAATATGTATCGACGAACCACGCCATGACCTGAGGATTTGTTCCTACATCGGGCGCCGGAACATCTTTGTCGGGGCCGAACAGATCGATCATTTCGGCGAAATAACGACGGGCAAGTCTTTCAAGCTCGCCTTTTGAAAGCTTGGAGGGATCGCAGATGATGCCGCCTTTGCCGCCGCCGAAAGGAACTCCGACGGTCGCGCATTTGTAGGTCATCCAGAACGCAAGCGCTTTGACTTCATCGAGATTCACATCGGGATGGAATCTGACTCCACCCTTTGCCGCGCCGCGCGCGATGTTGTGCTGAACTCGATATCCTTTGAAGACCTTGATCGAGCCGTCATCCATGCGAACCGGCAGCTGCACTTCGGTTACTTTGCGCGGTTCCTTGATCATGGCGACCTGATCTTCGCTCAGCTTCAAGACACGCGCCGCCGCGTCGAACTGCTTTAGTGCGTTGTCGAACGCGCTGATCGCGGTGTCGTTGAAGTACGTCGGGTTTCCTTGCTGGCTCATGATTGCTCTCCTTGCTGTTGGTTTTTTTTACGCTTTAAGCGTGGAGTCTCCATACCCACGCCCCAAAAATGCGGCAAGCACTTTTTTAAAATTAAAACGTTTTTAAAACGGGCATTTAAAGCTCATCCAAGAGGTGAGAATAGGGCTTGACAAATTAAAATGATGGTTTATACGCACCAGACTTCTTAATAGACGTAAGTTATTAACAAAAAAGGCCAAAACGGCCCAAAAAAAGTCGAAGGCAGGTGATATTCAATGCCGGGAATCAAAGTACGCGACGGTGAAACGTTCGAACAGGCGCTCCGCCGTTTCAAAAAACAGTGTGAGAAGGCCGGAATTTTAGCCGAGCTCCGCAAACGCGAGCACTACGAGAAGCCTTCCGAAAAGAAGAAAAAGAAATTGGCCCAGTCGAAAAAACGGACCAAGTTCGCAAGCTGACATAAACGCGGGACAAATACACCATGACGCTCAAATCCAAGATCGAAGCCGATCTGATAGCGGCAATGAAATCTCACGATGCGCTCAAGCTTTCTGTGTTGCGCATGGTGAAGACCGCCGTTATCAACAAAGAGATCGAGCAGAGAACATCTCTTGACGATGCGGGAGTTATCGGTGTGCTTAATTCGCTCGCAAAAAAAGCGAACGAATCGATAGAACAATTCAACGCCGGAGGGAGAAGCGACCTTGCCGACAAAGAGAAGTCCGAGCTTTGCGTCATCAAGTCTTATCTCCCTTCGGCGCTTTCCGATTCAGAGATCGAAATGATAGTTGACGCCGCGATAAAAGAATCGGGAGCGGTTAGCGGCCGCGATATGGGGAAGGTCATGAAGCTGGTGCAGCCCAAGGTGCAGGGGAGAAGCGACGGCAAGTTCGTCAGTTCGATGGTGCAGAAGAAATTACAAGGTTAGTTTGTTCCGTGGGATCTTTGCAGGTCGGCCTCTTAACCGATCTTAAAGATGCCACGGGCCAACCCAATCAAAAAAATGTATCCTCAATCGATCCTCGATGAAATCAGGGATAGGCTTTCCATCGTCCAGCTTATCGGCGAGCGTATCCCTCTCAAAAAGGCCGGCCGCAATCACAAAGGGCTGTGTCCGTTTCACGCCGAAAAGACCTCTTCGTTCATGGTAAGCGATGAAAAACAGATATTTCATTGTTTCGGCTGCGGCGAAGGCGGAAATATCTTCAGTTTTGTCATGAAATTTGAGGGGCTTTCGTTTATCGAGGCGGTCGAAGCGCTGGCCATGAGGGCCGGAGTTACGCTTCCAAAGTTCAAACCGGAAGCCAGCGAGGAAGAAAACAGGGCGGCCCAAAAGAAAAAGTGGGCCGAACGGGTCAATCAGCTGGCGACCGACTATTTTTGCAATAATTTAAAGGAGCCCAGCGTCGGAGAAAGTGCGCGTAACTATCTGAAATCACGTGACGTTTTTTTTGAAAAAAATGCGCAACATTTTTTGGGTTTCGCCGAAGATAGTTGGGACGGGCTGGTTAACTATTTCAAGGGGAAGGGTGTCCCGTTGGATCTGGCCTGTGAACTCGGTCTTTTAAAAAAACGTGACGGCGGAGGATATTACGATTTTTTTCGCAACCGGCTTATGTTTCCTGTGATCGTGCCGAAGGCGGCCGGTAGTCTGGTTTCGGCTCGCGGCGAAGGAAAGGTCGTGGCTTTCAGCGGCAGAACGCTCGACAAAGGGGACCCATCAAGCGGCAAGGAGCCGCCGGCGAAATATTTAAATTCTCCCGACTCTTTGTTGTATCACAAGAGCTTTACGGTCTTTGGATTGCATGTGGCGCTTGAGGCGATAAGAAAAAAAGACCGCGTCGTGATCGTGGAAGGCAACCTCGACACGGTCAGGTGCCATCAGGAAGGAATTTTAAACGTCGTCGCGCCTCTTGGCACGGCGCTTACGGAGGGGCACTTAAAACTGCTCTCCAGATATACCAAAAACTTCGTCGTGGTCTTTGACGGTGACAACGCCGGAAGAAAGGCGGCCGAGAGAAGTCTGCCGGTATTTTTGGCGGCCGATCTTATCCCAAGAGTTGTTGCCCTTCCCGACGGGGAAGACCCCGATAGTTTTATACGCACGAAAGGAGCGGCGCCTTTCGAAAAGATGATCGAAGAATCGCCGACGCTCTTTGAATGGATGATAGACGAAACGGTGGCAAAACACGGCAGCGCTCCGGAGGCAAAGTCGAAAGTGGTGGACGACCTAAAGCCCCTTTTTGCGATGCTGAAAAATCCGGTTGAGCTCTCTGTTTACAGAAAGCGGCTTTCAACCCGTCTTATGCTCGATGAAGGGGTCGTTAATTCGATATTTGCCGGCCGGCGTAGCGCCAGGACTCTGGATGTAAAGCGTAATAACGCCCCCAATCTCGAACGGGCGCTGATTGAAATAATTTTGTCGTGCCCCGAAGTTTTGGCGCAAATATCGCCAAGGATCGGCGACGATTTTTTTGAAGACGATACTTGCCTAACCATCTACCGCGAGGTAATGGAGCGGTTTAAAACGAACGGAAGCGTAAATATAGCCGAACTTGCCGACGGAGTTGAAGAGGCCGAGCTCAAAAAAGAGATCCTCTCTTTTGCTATGGCCGACAGCAAGTGCGACGATCCGGCGGGTGCGGCTCTCGATTGCATAGCCCGTTCACAGATATCGAGATTGAAGGCAAGGTTGGAAGTGCTGCGTGAAGAGGTTCAGTCGATAAAAGACGAATCGAGCCTGAACGAAAAGATGAAAGAAATACTCGCTCTTACGAACGAGATGCAGATTTTAAAGACGTCAAAATATAAAAGGGAGTCAGATGAACGCACAGGAACATAAAGTCGATCTTAAAGAGGTCAAACAGCTTATCGACATGGGCAAGGAGAAGGGATTCCTTACCTTCGATGAGGTGAATGACGTTCTGCCGCAGGATATAGTTTCGGCGGACCAGCTCGACAGCGTCCTTACGATGTTCGATGATCTCGACATCGAACTCGTCGAAACGGCGGAAGAGGGTAAGCAGATTCAGCAGAAGTCCAAAACAGATAAACCCGGAAAACAGGCCGCCGCAGCCGATGACGACGAAGAGGAAGAGAAAGAAAAAGAAAAGGAAAAAGAGGGCTCTGCCCAGCCGGGGGTCGTCGCCACCGAGGACACCTACGTCCGCTCGAGCGATCCCGTGCGGCTTTATTTACGGAAGATGGGGAGCGTTCCGCTATTGACGCGCGAAGGCGAAGTTGAAATCGCCAAAAAGATCGAAAACGGCGAAATCAACATGTTCAACATTCTGTTGACCTCGTCGTACGCGGTTCAGTGCGTGCTCAACTTCGGAGAGCTGCTTTCCAAAAATAAACTTCACGTCATCGATATCATCAAGGACGTTGAGGACATGGAGGCCGATTCCGGATTCGATGAAGAGGCCAACAGACTCCGCATCCTGAAGCTGATGGCGAAGGTGCGGGCGTACGACAAAACTTTGCGCGCATGGATGGCGAAGGCTTCCCACGAAAGACTCAGCGAAGCCAACCGCAACTCCGCCCGTAACAAGGCCGGAGACGTTCAAAACAAAATGCTCGCCTGTCTTAAAGAGATGAATCTCAATAAAAAGACGATCGACGACCTCATCAGCGGTCTGCATCAGCGTCTTCAGGAGATGAACATCTACGAGGCAAAGAGCAAAGCATGCCTGCGCGAGATAAAGGTCAAAAACATTGACGAGCTCAAAGAGCTGCTTAAAAATTTCAAGAAGAATCCGTATCAACAGCGTAAGATCTGCCAGCAGACAGGCCTTTCTCGCGACGATATCATCGAGCTCGATCTTAAATTTAGAGCGGCGGAGGCCGAGAGGAAAAAACTCGAGCGTGAAGCGGGGCAGACCTTCGAAGAGCTTAAAAGATCGTGCATGGATGTCGAACGTGCCAGAGTGTTCACGGAAGATGCCAAAGAAGAGCTTATCAAAGCCAATCTTCGGCTTGTCGTCAGTATCGCTAAAAAATATACGAACCGCGGTTTGCAGTTCCTCGATCTCATTCAGGAAGGTAACATCGGCCTGATGAAGGCCGTTGAAAAATTCGAGTGGAGACGCGGCTACAAGTTCAGCACCTACGCAACTTGGTGGATTCGTCAGGCCATAACCCGCGCAATTGCCGATCAGGCGAGAACTATCCGCATTCCGGTCCACATGATCGAAACGATCAATAAACTGGTGCGCACTTCGCGCTATCTTGTTCAGGAGCTCGGACGCGAGCCGACGCCCGAAGAAATTTCGGAAAAGATGGAACTGCCGCTTGAAAAAGTGAGAAAGGTCCTGCGCATCGCGAAGGAGCCGATTTCGCTCGAAACGCCTATCGGCGAGGAAGAGGACAGCCATCTTGGAGATTTCATCGAAGATAAGACGATCCCGACCCCGTCTGAAGCCGTCACAAGCGTGGGGCTTTCCGACCAGATGCAGCGCGTTCTTTCGACGCTTACTCCGCGCGAAGAGAAAGTTCTTCGCATGAGATTCGGCATCGGCGAAAAGAGCGACCATACGCTCGAAGAGGTCGGTCGCGACTTCGCCGTGACGCGCGAACGTATCCGTCAGATCGAGGCAAAGGCGCTGCGCAAACTTCGCCATCCGAGCCGTTCGAAAAAGCTCAAGAGCTTCGTCGATTGGCAGGTTGACGAGCTGCTCTTCTAAGCTCCGAGTTAAAACTCAACTATTGACGCCGCAGACTTTAAGAATTATTAAGCCTGCGGCGTTTTTGTTTCTTCGAATATTTCTACGGGGGGATTATGCGTAAAAAGTGGATCATTGCTTCTCTTGTGGCCGCATTGCTCGGCGCAATTTCTACGGTTGTTTCAATTCAGGAATACATTCAGATAAACAGCAAAGGGCTCGAAGAAGCCAGCTTTTGCACTCTCAACGAGACCATTAATTGCGATGTCGTGACGGCTTCGAGCTACGCGGAACTTTTCGGCATTCCGGTAGCGGCGTGGGGGGCCATTTTTTATATTTTCGTGGCGCTTTTCACGATTCGCTCTCTTATCGGCAGAAAGTCCGGCGTGCGCTCTCTCTCCTTTGCATGGGCGGTTGCGTCGGTCGGATTTCTCTGGTCGCTGAGGATGGCCTACGTTGCTTACGTTATTTTGGGAGCTGTGTGTCTGTCGTGCACGGCTCAATATGCCATCAATCTATTAATAGTCATCACTCTTTACTTATCGACCGACATCGGATTTGGCGCTCGCTTGAAGCAGCTTTTCTCAATGAAGATAGTGCCGAGTGCAGTAGCGTTTGCTGTGATATTCGGTTTCGGTTACCTCTTTACGGCGTCGGCTATGAGCTCAAAGATCAAAAAGCCGTCGGCTTCGGACGTGCAGGAGGTGGTGTCGGGTCATTTCAGGCAGTCTCTCTACGACATTAAAGCTTCCGACCTTGAAGGGGCGGCGACTTGGGGGAGGCCAGACGCTAAAACAACGATCGTGGTTTTTAGCGATTTTCAATGTCCATTCTGCCGCGTGGCCGCTTTCAACATAAAACCTTATTTGCAGGAGTTTAGAAAAGACGTAAAGATGGTGTTCGTAAATTATCCGCTCGATAACTCATGTAACAAATATATGTCGGGGCCGATGCACGACAAGGCCTGTCTTGCCGCGGAGGCTGTCGTTTGCGCGAATAAATTCGGTAAATTCTGGCAGTATCACGACCTTGTTTTCAAAAACAACAGATCGATAAGCGAGGAAAAACTTCTTAGCCTCGGCGAAACTCTGGGGTTGGATCGTAGCGAAATGAAGAGCTGCATCGATTCTCCCGAAACCCTCGAAATAGTGAAATCCGAAATAGACCTTGCGAACAGGCTCTATATTTCGGGAACGCCGACCGTTCTTATCAATCAAAGGCCTTTGCGTTATTGGAGGGTGCCGGAAGTGCTAAGAGGGGTCATTAGAGAAGAGATAAAACGGACGAAGTAACAGGCTGCAAATTATTTACGTTCGGTCCTTTTAACAAGCTCTCCCCAGTTGTGGTCGATGTCTTTCTGGATCATTTCGACCTGTTCCTGCGTTAAGTGGCGGAAGCGCCCCTGTTTCTTTAAATAATCTTTCACCGGAATGTTCTTAGGCTGAATGTTGATTTCAAATCGTTCGCCATCGAAGATTTCCATGACGGGAAATATTTTTGAATCGACCGCCATGCGTGTGACATTGACCGAATCGTCGCTGGCAATTCTCCACCCCGGAGTGCAAGCCGCTAAAATATGAATAAAGCGCGTCCCTTTCATTGACTTGGCTTTGGCGAACTTCGCCATCATGTCGTGAGGGTGGGCCGTCGTGGTCGTTGCAACGTAGGGAATGCGGTGCGCCGCCATGATCATGTCGATGTTTTTCTTTCTGTCCTGCTTGGGAAATGACTCGGGCGTCGTTGTCGTCCAAGCGTAGAGCGGCGTGGAGCTCGACCGCTGAATGCCCGTGTTCATGTAGGCTTCGTTGTCGTAGCAGACGTAAATTATATTTTCGTTTCGCTCGGCCGCGGCTGAAAGTGCCTGAATGCCGATGTCGAGAGTTCCGCCGTCGCCGGCCCACGCCATAACGGTCGTATCTTTTTTCCCCTGAATGTCGAGGGCGGCTCTTACTCCGCTGGCGGCGACCGCCGCGGTCTCAAATGCCGTGTGCATTACCGGAACTCCGAGCGTGCTGTAAGGAAACGGACCGGCAATGATCGACCAGCAGCATGCCGGAATGCAGACCATCGTATCTTTGCCGAGAGTTTTTAGCGCAAGGCGCATCGCCTGTGCCGCGCCGCAACCCGGGCAAGCCAAATGCCCGCTCGACATGAGCTCGGTCGTTGAATAGTTTTGTGGGGCGACGCCCTGCTTGAATGTGTGCGGATGTGTGTTCATATTTTCACTCCCAGCCAGTAGAAATCTTTTTCAGGGACCGCATGTTCCTTCATGTAACCGAAGGCCTCTGCGATGGTTTCGGGGACGATGTCTCTTCCGCCGAGACCGGCGATGAAATCAAATACGACAGGGGCGTTTTTCAGCCCGAAGAGCGCGTTCTTCAATTCGGCCGCCCAGATCCCGCCGAGTCCGTGCGAAATGTTGCGGTCGAGGACGCCGATCTTTTTGATCCTTTGCGAGCTGATATTGCCAAGAAGCTCTCTTACTGTTTCAGCAGGGAAGGGACGGAACATGCGCATTTTGACAAGTCCGACCTTTTCTCCCTTTTCGCGCAGACGATCGACGACAACGCGTGCCGTGCCTGTGGCCGAGCCGCTTGTTACCATGATAGTTTCGGCATCTTCACAACGATAGGTCGAAACCGCATCGTAGCGCCGGCCGAAGGTTTTATGAAAATCGTTTGCGACGTCGGCATAGACCTTTTTGGCCTTGTTGTGCGCCTCTTCCATGATGAAACGGAATTCGGTGTAAACGTTCGGAGGCGAAAGAGAATTGAACGATCTCGGATTATCGGTGTCGAGCTTTAGGTCGGGTTTGTATGCCGGCAAGAATTTATCGACGTCGGCTTGGTCTGGAACTTCGACCGGCTCGTAAGTGTGCGAGAGATAGAAAGCGTCGTAAATTACCATGACCGGCAGCTTGATGGTTTCGGCCAGCTTGTACGACATGATGATCGAATCGAGAATTTCCTGATTTGTTTCGCAATAGAGCTGAATCCATCCGGTGTCGCGCTGCGCGAGGCTGTCGGTCTGGTCTGTCCAGATGTTCCAGCCGGGGGCCATTGCGCGGTTCACGTCAACCATGACGATGGGGACGCGGGCGTAGGCGGCGTAGAAAAGTAGCTCGTGCATCAAAGCCAAACCTTGCGCCGAAGTTGCGGTGAAAGTTCTAGCCCCTGCCTGCGATGCGGCGATAAGGCACGCCATTGCCGAGTGTTCGCTTTCGACCTTGATGAATTTTGCGTCGAGTTTTCCGTTGGCGCAAATTTCGGAGAGTTCTTCAACAACCTGCGTTTGCGGGGTGATGGGGTAGGCCGAGATGACCTGTGCCCTTGCAAGTTTTACTCCCCAGCTTGTCGAATGGTTGCCCATCAAAACTTCTTTTTGAGACATATTAAAACCCTCAGGTTAATCCGGTTAGTTCCGTTAAGTCGGTTGTTTGGGTTAACAGACAAAACAGAATTAACCGGCTCAACCGAATTAACCGTATTTAAACTTTCATCGGCTCTTCGATCATTTCCATCGCGCCGCGTGGACACTCTTTAACGCACACTCCGCAGCCTTTGCAAAAATCAAAATCGATATCGTAGCCGTCGCACGCCTTTTCGATCGAAATGTCGGGGCAATAGATCAGGCAGTTGTCGCACTTTGTGCAATGCCCGCAGTGCATGCAGCGCGCAAGCTGCTCGGAGGCCATTTGCGCTGTCAGCGGCGTATGAATTTCCGCCAGCGGGTTGGGCACGAGCCGGCTTTCGGTCGGCAGTTTCGGGCGGTTTGCCGGCGCCGATTCTTCAAAATAGTAAGTGTTGAGCTTGTCGCTGCGGATAACTTCTACCTTCGGCAGATATTTTTCGGTCTTCTTTTCGCCCGCGCCGATGAGCTGTAAATAGGCCAGCATGCGGACAGCATCAGCTTCCGGAACGCGGATCTGCTCGAAGACTTCAGTGAAATTTTTGCCGGTGAGTCTAACGTCGGTTTTAATAGCCGCGAGTTTGCCGCTGCCGATCGCGGAGACGACCGTACGCGGGATGTCGAGCATGTCGCCGCCGAGCAAGAATTTTTCGTTCTGCGTGAACGAGAGCTTTTTATCGACCATTTCGCCGATGGCGGTAAGCACAAGGTCGGCCTTCACGATAAATTCGGAACCTTTCACCGGGACCGGCGAACGACGGCCGCTTTCGTCGGGGGCGCCGAGCTCCATTTTAATGCATTCGATTTCTATGACGCGGCCGTCTTTAGAGATGACGCGTTTCGGCGCGGCCAGAATGTCGAGCTTTACGCCTTCGTTTTCGGCGTCGTTGACCTCTTCAACGTAGGCCGGCATCTCCGCGCGTGAACGGCGGTAGAGAATTGTGACGCTCTTTGCGCCGAATCTCACGGCTGTGCGCGCGGCATCGACGGCCGAGTTTCCGCCGCCGACAACAATCACGTTGCCTAGATCTTTCGGCTCTTTTGCGAGAGCTTCTTTGTCGATGAAAAGCTGTACCTGTTCGAGAAATTCCAGCGCCGGCATTACGCCGAGCGTATTTTCACCTTCGGCGCCGAGCGAACGGCTGGTGTGTGCGCCGCATGCGACAAAGACTCCGTCATATTTCGACTGGAGCGCTTCGATCTCTTCTTTGGTTAAATTTTTGCCGCAGTGGAAATTTACGCCCAAGTCATAGAGTTTTTTAATTTCTTTATCGACGATCTTTTTCGGCAGGCGATATTCGGGGATGCCGTAGCGGAAGAGGCCGCCGGCTTTCGGAAAGCGCTCGAAGACCTCGACCGAATGACCCAGCCGTGCGCTGAAATATGCGAAGGCAAGGCCCGCCGGTCCGCTTCCGACGACCGCGAGTTTTTTGCCGGTTGATTGCCGCCATTTTTTCACGCTGATATTTTCGTAGCCGCGCGAATCGGCCAGATGTCTTTCGAGCATGTTGATTGTGACGGCGCCGCCGTTGTCTTTGCGGTTGCAGCCGGTCTGACACGGATGAAAGCAGACTCGCCCCATAAGACCGGGGAACGGATTTTCGCAAGTTAAAATGTCCCACGCGGCGTTGACGTTGCCCTCTTCGAGAAGGCCAATCCAGCGTTCAATCGGCTCGCAGGCGGGACAGGCCGCAGTGCAGGCCGGAATCTTCTCGACGTAACGCGGGCGTAAATATCGCCATGAGCCGGTCGTGTTCCAAGTCATCGGCCCCATGCTGACCGTTGTAAACGGCATTTCGTGTGCACTTTTAAAATTAATTGTCGGCGTGGTCTTTTTCACTAGCCACCTCTGGTTAAATTATTGTCTCTTCAAATGCTTCGCGGGCCGCCTTTGCGTTCTCTTCGGGCTTGATCGGCACGCCTTTTTTGATTGCGGCGCAAACAGCGTCGATCGAGCAGATGCCGGTCGCCTTCACAAACGCCCCCAAAATGGCGGTGTTAACGATCGGGCTGGTTGCGTTTCCAAGTCTGTTTCTGACCGCGATGCCGCTTGCGTCAACGACCGCAATTTTATTTTGCGCAAGGCTCGCAGGCTTTAACACCGTTTTGGAATTGATGAGAACGATGCCGCCTTCTTTAAGGCCGGCAAAAATTGTCGGCGTATTTGTAAGCGTCGGGTCGAGAACGATCAGGTGGTCGGGCTCGTAAATTTCGTTGCGGAGGTTGATGAAATTTTCGTCAACCCGCAAAAATGCCGTGACCGGCGCGCCGCGACGTTCGACACCGAACGACGGGAACGACTGCACGAAGCGGCCTTCAGAAAATATGGCGGAAGCAAGGATTTTTGCGCCTACAACCGCCCCTTGACCGCCACGCCCGTGAAATCTGATTTCTATCATAGTGGCGCCGAACTTAATTCTTTAGGCGTTATTGTCAAGCATTGCGGCCAAAAAAATAGCAACTTATTTGTCGTGGGGGCGATACCAGAAGTAGAGAGGGGAAAAATGGCAGGGGGAGGTAAAAGGAGGTTTTATGGGAGACATCAGCAAAGTGGTCAGTCCGGCAGGGAGCCAATCTCCGGTCAGTCTGGTGCATTCCGGAGAAGGGGAGCCGCTTGATGCAACCGGCGAGGTCGATGGTGTTATAACGATCACGGGTCAGTTTATTTCTGGCGAGGTCGAAGAGGATAAATATGCCGGTTACTCTCTGGACGGCAAGATCCCTTTTGTCGTGCCAAAGAATGAGAAAATCGTAAGCTACTGCGTTAAACTTGGTAATCTTGAGCTTTGCGCAAGGGTCACGAAAGAGGCCGAGCCGCCGAGTCTTATGGATTTTTCGATTGAGCCTCAAATTCCTTATCTTCGCAAAGGCGTTGAAGCACTTTTATTCGGCCCTCATGATGTCCAAGAAGAAAAAAAGCCCGCTTGTTTTTGCGAAGAACTAAATAAGCTTTTTGAGCCTAAAACTCCACAGGAACTTTTTCCGCCTTTTTCGATTGAGATTAACGTGTTCGAATAAGGCCGGATAGATATTCGTCGCTTCAGGCGATGCGCAGGCAGATGTCGGCGGCTTTGGCCGAGTGGGTGACGGCCCCGACCGAAATGAAGTTGACGCCGGTTTTGGCGTAGGCGCGGATGTTTTCGAAGGTTATGCCGCCGCTCGCCTCGAAGAGCGGTTTTGAGCCGCAAAATTGCGAAACATCCTTTGCGACTTTGAGGGCGATTTTAATTTCGCGCGGCGAGAAATTGTCGAGCATGATCACGTCGGCGCCGCACGCGATCGCCTCGCACATCTCTTCAATGTCGCGCGCTTCGGCCTCTATCGGGAGTTTTTTGCCGCTGTGCTTTGCCAGCGATATGGCCTCTTCGACGGAGCCGCAAATATCGACGTGATTGTTCTTGATGAGAAACATGTCGAAGAGTCCTACTCGGTGATTCGTACCGCCGCCGCAGCTCACCGCATATTTTTCAAGCAGTCTCCAGCCCGGGGTGGTCTTTCTTGTGTCCAAAATTTTCGCACGGGTCCCTTTTACAGCCGCGACATATTTTGCCGTTTCGGTTGCGACGCCGGAAAGTCGCTGCAGGAAATTAAGAGCTGTGCGCTCGGCCGTTAAAAGCAGCGCGGCATCAGCCGAAACTTCCATGATGACGTCCCCTTTTTTAGCGCGGGACGCCTCCTTCTTTTTGATGACGATCTTCGGAACGTTTTTTAAGCGGAGCATTTTTGCGGCCTGACGAAAGACCTCGGCCGCAACGTTTGTGCCGCAAACTGTGATCTCCTGTTTGGCGATGAGCTTCGCCTTTTGCCTTGCGTGAGCTGGCACCGTTGCAAGTGTCGTAATGTCTCCGCTGCCGATATCTTCGGTCAGCGCCATTTCAATCAGCATTTGAATATTGTTCATA
>CAZYHS010000001.1:141299-144935 GCA_964647545.1 uncultured Pseudomonadota bacterium
TTTTCGCGCTCTTTGGCTACGACCTCTTTCGGTGCGCGCGACACAAAACTTTCGTTGCCAAGTTTTGCTTCGGTTACCTGAATATATTTTTCGATCTTTTGAATCTCTTTTTCGAGACGCGTCTTTTCGGCCCCAAGGTCGATCATGCCGGCAAGCGGGACGAAAATTTCCACGCATTGGGCAACCGCCGCCGCGCAAACCTTCGGCTTTTCAACCTTTGCGCCTGCGGTGAGATTTTCAACTCTTGCAAGGTCGACTACAAACTGTTTGCACTTTTCAAGTGTCGTCAGCGCCTCTTTATCGTGGCACAAAAGTGTGACGTTGATGGTTTTTGACGGGCTGACGTTATGTTCGCCGCGAATGTTGCGGATCGCACCGACGATCTCCATGATCAGCCCCAGTTCGGCCGCCTCTTTGTCGTGAGCGATCTTTTTCGGAGGCTGTGGGAACTCGGCGAACATGATGCTTGCGGCTTCGCGTTTGATCGGCAGCATCTGGTAAATCTCTTCGGTGATGAACGGCGCGAAGGGGTGGAGCAGCTTCAAAATATTTTCGAGCACGTGAATTAGCACGGCCTGAGTCGTCTCTTTTTGCTCTCCCTGCATTTGCGTTTTCGATAGCTCGAGGTACCAGTCGCAATATTCTCTCCAGACGAACTGGTAAATCGCGTGTGCTGCTGTGTCGAACTGATAGTGATCGAGCGCTTTGTTTACTTCGCGGATCGTGTGCTGCAGCCGGTTTAGGATCCATTTGTCGGCGAGAGTTAGGTGCTTAAGTGCGTTGGTGTCTAAGTGCGTGAGTGTGTCGGTTGGGGAAAGGTTCATCATCACAAAGCGGCTGGCGTTCCAGAGCTTGTTCATGAAGTTTCTGCCGACCGAAACTCTCTCTTCGCTGAAAAGAATGTCCTGACCCTTGGGGGCGATAAGCATTAGACCGAAGCGCAGCCCGTCGGCGCCGTATTTGTCGATGAGAACGAGCGGATCGGGGGAGTTGCCGAGCGACTTGCTCATTTTGCGTCCCTGCTCGTCGCGGATGATGCCGGTGAAATAGACGTTGTCGAACGGCCGCTCACCCATAAATTCGTAGCCGGCCATGATCATGCGTGCGACCCAGAAGAAAATAATGTCGGGGCCGGTCACAAGGTCGCTTGTCGGATAGAACTTTTTGAGTTCGGGCGTTATGGAAGGCCAGCCCATTGTGGCGAACGGCCAGAGCCAGCTTGAAAACCAAGTGTCGAGCACGTCGCTGTCTTGCGTTAAATTTGTGCTGCCGCAGTGCGGGCATTTTGCCGGGCGGTCAATTGAGACGATCGGTTCGCATTTTTCCGATTCGCAATACCACGCCGGAATGCGGTGCCCCCACCAGAGCTGGCGCGAAATGCACCAGTCGCGGATATTTTCGAGCCAGTGCGTGTAAACCTTGGCCCAGCGCGGCGGCCAGAATTTAATTTCGCCCTTTTCGACGGAGTGCATGGCCTCTTTAAGACTTGGATATTTGAGGAACCACTGCTTTGAAAGCATCGGTTCGATCGGCACGTCGGCGCGCTGCGAATAGCCGACGTTGTGTTTGTAATTTTCGGTTTTTTCGAGCAGTCCGAGCTCCTGCATGTCGGCGACGACCGCGCGGCGGCATTCGAAACGATCGAGCCCCGCGAATTTTTCTCCAGCTGCGTCGGTCATGACGCCATCTTTGCCGATGACGACGGTAATTGGGAGCTTGTGGCGCGCGCCGATCTCGAAATCGACCGGATCGTGGGCCGGTGTGACTTTGACGGCCCCTGTGCCGAAGCCGAGTTCAACTGCGTCGTCGGCGACGACGGGGATCGGTTTGTTTTGAAGCGGGAGTAGAACTTGTGTTCCAACGAGATCTTTGTAGCGTTCGTCCTTTGGATTGACCGCGATCGCTTCGTCGCCAAGCATTGTTTCGGGGCGCGTTGTAGCGACCACCAAATGCCTGCCCGAAATTTCCTTGCTGTTCTTGTCGAGCAGCGGATAGCGCAAGTGCCAGATGTGTCCGGCGACTTCTTTCATTTCGACCTCTTCGTCGGAGAGGGCGGTGCGCGAAACAGGGCACCAGTTGACCATTTTTTCGCCGCGATAAATTAGGCCCTTTTTGTGAAGTTCGACGAAAACTTTTTGGACACATGCCGAATAGTTCACGCGCGGATTTGAGTTGCGCACGTCGAGGCCGTCCATTGTGAAGACTTCGCGCTCCCAATCGCAGGCGCAGCCGAGTTTTTTGAGCTGTTTGATGATGATGCCGCCGTGTTTGTCTTTCCACTCCCAGACTTTTTCGAGGAATTTTTCGCGGCCCAAGTCGTCGCGGTGTTTGATGACCTTTTCTTTTTTGAGAGTGCGCTCGACGACGGTTTGGGTTGCGATGCCGGCGTGATCGGTGCCGGGGAGCCACAGCGCTTCGAAACCCTGCATCTTTTTGCGGCGGACCAAAATGTCCTGCAGCGTGTTGTTTAGAACGTGGCCCATTGTGAGGACGCCGGTCACGTTTGGCGGCGGAATGACGATCGTGTAAGCCGGTTTTTTGGAGAAGGGGTCGGCGGCGAAATATTTATTTTCGATCCAGTTTTTGTACCATTTGTCTTCTACGGCAGCCGGCTCGTAGGCCTTTGCGAGTTCTGTGTTTTCCATAAGTGGGCGGCATACTAGGGAAAGTGCCGATTTGATGCAAGTGGAGAGTTGGTTTTGGAGGGGGGAAAGTTAATTCGGTTGAGTCGGTCGCGTCGGGAAATACCGTTAGTTCGGTTATGCCCGTTATTTCCGTTTAGTCCGTTAACGGAAATAACCGAAATAACCGACGCAACTGGCCTAACAGTTTTTTTGTCATTCCAGCGCACGCTGGAATCCCCCGCACATCCCACGCCGCTTTAGGGCTTTCTTGCGCTTTGTCAAAGCTCGCTAAGTGATTTACGTGTAAGCCAAGCCAAGAACCGCTATTGCAATAACGAGAGCGTTTGTCCTGCCCATCCTCATTGTACCGTTTTAATCTTAACGTGAAATCACGACAGCAGGGCCCGACCGCTAACGCCTGAGCGTAGCGATGGCGGGCGGGTAGAACTTGGCGCGGTTCTAAGGCATTGGCTTTGAAAGCTAGTGACGTTCGCTTTGAACTGCAGCCGCAATAAATCCGCTAAAGCGGCTTTGTCAGTTTGCCCGTTAATGGAGCTTTGTCATCCCCGAGGTATTAAGCGCCTGTCCGCCGCGTAGTATTGGCGGAGGAGTCTCCCGAATACATTTTCAGGCGACCTATATTTCAAGGGACGGTGTCGTTTGCAGGTTGCGGCCTGCAAACGCACCTCCACTCTCGATCGATGCGGCACCAAGCCATTTGTTGCATCGATCTGCGAGAGGCCCTTGAAACATAAGTCGCCTGAATTTGTTAGTTCTGTTTAGTCTGTTGAGTCGGTTATTTCGGTTAATTCAGTTAGGCAGCCCAACCGAACTAACGGACCTAACCGACAAAACTGAATTAACTGTTTTTACGTTCGCAAAGACGCAAGGGGCGCAATCTGGATTCCGGATCTCCGTCCGGAATGACAGGCGTGAGTTGTGCGGGAGATCCCTGCTTGCGGGGATGACATGCGTGTCGAAAAAATTAATCTTCTGCTTCGGGATATTCGGG
>CAZYHS010000002.1:0-111318 GCA_964647545.1 uncultured Pseudomonadota bacterium
ACGTTCCATTTTGATTTCCTTTTAATTTTAAAATTTCATTTCGGGGAGCCAGTAGTTGCTCTTGCCGCGCGCTCTATCCATTTTTGCGATGATTTCAACGGCGCCAAGTCCTGTTTTAATGCAGGCAGCCTCGGCTTTGGCAAATGCCTCAGGTGTGATGAATTTGTTAGCATGTCTTTCTGCAACGATCGCGCAGACCATGCCGGCTCTAAATCCGGCCATTGCTGCTAGCGAAAACAGCGAGCTCGATTCCATTTCGTTGTTTGAGACGTTCATGTCGGCCAGCTGCTTAGGCAGGTTCGGCCAGCGCGGTTTGAAAAACGGCGTTGTTCTGCCTTGCGCGCCGTAAAAACCGCTCGCAGTTGCTGTGATGCCCAAGTGATGTTTTGCGCCAAGATTTGCAGCCGATTGCAGCAGCGCAATCACAACTTCGTGGTGCGCGACAGCTGGAAAACCTTCGTGGACAAAAAATGTCGAGGTATTTTCAAGTCTGACGGAACCTTGGGTTACGACGAGGTCGCCATTTTTGATGTGGGGCAGGTTTGCGCCACTTGTGCCGATGCGGATGAATGTCGGATTCTTTACGATTTGTGAAATTTCGACGACCGCAATTTCGGTGTTGTCGGGGCCCATGCCGGTCGCCATGACAGAGACGGGAACGCCTTTGTATTTTCCGGTCACGGTGACATATTCGCGGTGGCAAACTGGTTTCTCGGCAGAGTCGAAAAGTTTTGCAACTTTTTCAACGCGCGATGGATCGCCGCACATTAAAATGTATGGGGCCAGTTCGTTTGGAGCGAGCCCGATGTGGTACTGGCGGCCTTCGGCGGTTGACACCATTTCAGCCGATTTCATGGAACCAGATGATTTTTTTGCCATGCCGCTTCTCTAGGCAAGCAGAGCCAAAAAAACAAGAGTTAATTTATGCGATTTTTGTGGAGATTTCGCCTCTCAACTGAAGAGCTATTCGATTCTGATTAGAACAGCCTGATGACCCGCCTCGTTCGCCGAAATTGAGAGTTCTTCCGGCGGAGTTTCGATGTTGTAAAACGCGCTTGACGTTCCGGCCAAAGTCACCGCAAGCGAGCTGCCGGTAAGTTCGTTGATGTATGGCCCGCTTAAAACCGTGCCGCGATTGTCGTCGACTTCGCAAATCAGACAGACGCCTTGCATGTTGCCGGTTACGTCGTTTTCGACTTGGTCGTCAAACATGTACTGCTGTGTCAGCGTTACGCCTGCGTTGGTCATGTAGAGGACAATTCCCCACCTGCGTATTAGTTCTTCCCATGTGTCGAGGCTGGAATCGCTTGTGCCGAAAGCGCTTAGCACGTTCTCAATGCCGGTGAGAGTTGTGCTGTAGAGACTGCGCAAAAACTGGGTGCCGTTTTGGGCCTGTTCATAAAGAAAGCGCATGAAAAGAAATTCGGCGCCACGTTCGCCCAAGTCGGGCGAGCCCGACGGAATTAGAGGCGTCGACTCGGGGTTGTTCAGGAAAAGCTCCACGCGTGATGGGTTTTCCTGTCCGAAGCCGACGAGGTCCTCTGAAAAGTGGCTCAGCGCTTCGTTAAGCCACGTCTCTTCGCTTGAGCCGCCGTTTTCGAAGACGTGCTGGTTGTAGTTGATCGCGTGCTGAAATTCGTGCGGAACGACCGCCGTCATAAGGTTAGACAGCGCAAAATTTTTCGAAATGGTTGCTCCGTCGCTGCCGTCGGAATCGGGCGAGAGAATGTAGAGAATTTCTCGATAGTTTGACGTCGGGTTGCCGTCACTTCTCGGGTAGAGGTCGCTGGCGTAGAAATATCCGGTGACGATGCCGCCACCTGAAGCTCCCAGCCGGTTCACTCCCAGCGTGATTAAAATTGCAACGTGCCCGTCGCCGTTAACGTCGCTTGGCTCGCCGAAAAAGTTTTCTTCCAGTTCCACCGCGTAATCGAAATCGTCGCAAAGGGCGGCTATGTCAGAGTCTGAAAGATCACTTTCAGGAATGTCGACGTCGATGTACAAAATTATGCTGCCATCTTTTATACATTTTGCTTCGCCGGTGACCGTGTCGTATTCCGAAAGGGATGAGAGCGACGACAAGACTCTAAAATCTTCTCTGTCGCCGACTTCCACGCTCTCTGAAAAGTTCTTTACGCTCGATGCGCTAATGTCTTCAGGTTGGGCGTTTCTTGATAAAATCGCTTCGTTTTGGCGCAGCATTTCGTCGAGTTTTACTTTCGGCGATTGGGTGGATAGCTCTTTTGAAACGGTCACGATGCTTTGTCTTGATTCGGTCTGTTGAACGATTAGAGTATATTTTGAAGTCTCGTCAGCACCCGAAAAATCTATACTTGCCTGATTGTTTGCATCAAAGTCGATGTAGAGCATGTCGCCGGTCGACATGTCGGCAACGCTTGTGACTATGTTTGTATCGCTTGCTTCAATTGTCTGGCCTCTGGGACCTTCTCCGCCGGACGACTGCGCTGCAGGACTGCCGCACCCGTAGATAAGCATGGGGAGAGTCGCAAGTAGAGCAAGGGCAAGGTGTTTAGTGTGAGACCTCATGTAGAGGTGTTAAAGCAAGGATTATGCCACTTGTTTCAAAACAAGACGTCTCAACAGTTTCCGAATAGACTTAAATATCAACATGTTAGCCAATGTCGCCTAAGGCGTTTTGAGTCGGGTAAATTTTTAATGGGTGAATTGACACTCACCGAGAGTCAATAAGCTCTGTTATTGAGAAGTTGGGAGGCCCTTTTATTCGTATCTCACAAGAGCTACTCCGTATTCGCCGCTGTTTCTTGCGCTAAGTTCGAGAGTGCTCGGAAGGCTTGTGAGTTTGTAAAATTTTGTAGCGGTCGGCTCAAGTTGGAATTGTGACACGCCCCAGTAGGTTGATAATTCAACTCCGCTTAGAACTGTGCCGCGTCCGTCTTGTGCTTCGCAACTCAAACAGATGCCGTGCAGATTGCCGGTTTCCTGATTTAGAGTCCTTTCTGCATATGAAAAGGCGGGATCGCTGCTCAAGTTAAAGCTCGACATCGCAATTGCTGTGCTCCAGCGCAGAAGGAATTCGCCGATCTGGTCGAAGTCAGCGCTCATTCCGGCAAAAGCTGTTTCAAGATTGGCAACGCCGGTTAATTCTGACTGCATGAGATTTCTGATGAACCCGCTCGGATCGGCGGCTTGTTCATAAAGGAAGCGCAGGAAGAGGTAGGCAGCGCCGCGCTCGGCCAGAGAGGGTGAACCGACGGAGATCGGACCGTAGCTTGCCGGATCGGAGAGGAATATTTCTACTCTTGATGGATTTTCCTGCCCAAAGCCAAGCAGGTCTTCAGATAAGTGTGACAGACCTTCGTTGAGCCAATTTTCTTCCGGGCTTGTCCTATTAACGAACACTTTTTGATTGTAACTTATTGCGTGCTGCAGTTCATGCGGCAATACGGCCGGAAGGAGATTGTTCATTGCAAAATATTTCGGGATTGTCGCACCGTAAAATCCGGTTGCGTCAGGCACCATCGTGTAGATGATTTCCCTATTGTTTGAATTTTCACCGTTGTAGAGATCATTGGCATAGAAGAAACCTGTGATGATGCCGCCTCCCATGGCGCCGAGTCTGTTGACCTGCGGAGTCATGAGGACCGAAACTTTTCCGTCGCCGTTCTTATCGCTGGGTTCGCCAAAAAGTTCGAATTCTTTAACGACGGCCGCTTCGAAATTTGTGCAGAGTTCTTCAATGTCGTTGTCGGAGAGGTCGCGGTTGGTTAGAGCTTCGTCGTCGATGTAGAAAACCGTGTTTTCGGTCACGCATTTTACCGTTGCGTCGATGGTTGCAAACGACGACAGCGATGAGAGGCTGTTAAGGACTTTGAAGCTATCGCTGTCTCCGACAGAGACGCTTTTATCGATTATCATCGATTTGGAGGTGCTTGCGAAAAATTCGGGGGCTTCTGCCGACTGGTTTGCCAAGATCTCTTCAGAGCCTCTTAGCTGCTGATCGAGAGCCTCTGCGGCGCCCATAGCTTTCCATATTTCGCCGGTTGAAACCGCCTTGACGACGCTTGCTTCGATAGCTGCTGAGGTGCTTCCGAGCTGGACTGTTTTGGAGGTCATGGATGTGTCGATGGCGCTTATTGCAAGGATGAAGTGTGCCGAGGAATCGACGCCGCTAAAATCGATAATTGCGCTTTCGTTCTCGTTAAAGGTTGCCGAATAGACGTCGCCGACCTTCATTTCGGCCGGACTTTCAACTGTGTTGGTGACTGAGGTCGGGTCACCGTTATTTTCGATGCTGCTAGATTTGTAGTAGCTGTCAAAACCCTGTTGAGCGCAGGCTTGTGTAATAAATAACCCAGCTATAAAAAAAGCTATTAAAATTAAATTGTTTGTTCTGGGTTGCATATTACCCCCGCTTTCTTAGGCATTGATAGAGCAAGGGGCGTGCCACGGAGGTCTTGAATAGGCGTGTCTTAAAAACCTTAAGAACTTATGAATTAAAACAATAGGTTGCATGGGCTAGATGGCAGACGGGCGGTGTGTTTATCCGACAATTGAGAGTTTATGGTAGGTATCAAAATGATAATTTATTGGGATGGTGTCAAAAATGTGCCGCTAAAAAACGTAAACGATATTTTGAGCTTTGGTGGGATTGTTTTTTTGTATTTTTTGCGCGAATTTGGTGCGTTTACGCCTGTTTTTTGGGGTTGTGTGACGCGAAAAACGGTGACTTTGACTCTAAAAATGTGATTTTGAACTGCAGAAATTAACTTTTCGGTTCGATTTTTCAGTGAAAAATTAAAAAAACAGATTTTTTTGACAAACGCAAAATTTGGGCTTGCAATTTTTTTTCACTGTGCTATACTTTACTATAGTTTTTCAAGAAGTGGCGGACGGGATCTCCAAAGGAGATGATGAAATTAAATCCCGCCCGCTTTTTTGTTTCTAAATCCTTTAAAATCGATTGAAACTTCCCCGCCATGACTGTAAAAATCCCCTTCTTTTTAATGTGAGGTGAAGCGTGTCTAAACAGGTTGTTGTGATCGCTGTCGGTGGGAATTCGCTGATTATCGACGATAAACATCAGTCGGTGCCGGATCAATATGCCGCGGTTTGCGCAACTGTCCGCAGGGTGGCCGGTCTGATAGAGCGCGGCCATAAAGTTGTCTTGACCCACGGAAACGGTCCGCAGGTTGGATTTGTTTTGCTAAGGTCGGAAATTGCGCGCAGTCATATTCATGCGGTTCCTCTCGATTCTTGCGTCGCCGATACTCAAGGGGCGATCGGTTATAACTTTCAAATGGCGTTCTACAACGAGTTCAAACGCCGCGGAATTGCAAGGCCGGTCGCAACTGTCATAACTCAAGTCGTTGTCGATAAACACGATGAAGCTTTTAAACGCCCAACAAAACCGATCGGGCTCTTCTATAAAAAAGAAGAGGCCGAAAAGAGAATGCAAAATGAAGGCTGGGAGATGATGGAAGACGCCGGCAGAGGATGGCGGCGCGTCGTCGCTTCTCCGCAACCTAAGGAAATCGTTGAGATCGACGCTATCAAAAGCCTCATCGAAAACGACAATGTCGTAATTGCCGTCGGCGGCGGCGGAATTCCGGTCGTTCGAGATGTCCGCGGCGCTTTGCATGGAGTCGATGCCGTTATCGATAAAGATTTAGCGACCGCGCTGCTCGCCGCAAATATCAACGCCGATGTTTTTCTGGTTTCGACGGCCGTTGAGAAAGTTTTCATCAATTTCAACACTCCGGAACAGAAAGGGCTAGACACAATAACGGTCAGACAGGCCAAGCGCTACATGAAAGAAGGACATTTTAAGGCGGGCTCCATGCTGCCAAAAATAAAGGCGTGCTTGAGCTTCATTGAAAACGGCGGGCGCGAGGCGATCATCACCGATCCCGCCAATATAGAAGCTGCTCTTGAAGGCCGCGCCGGCACGAGGATCGTCAAAGAACTTTGAACCGAAAATTAGAAATAAAAAACCCGCTGTCGGATCGTCTCCGGCGGCGGGTTTTTTTATGCTTTACGCGATGCGATCAGTTGGCTTTTTTGAACGTGAATTCAAATCTCTTGCTCGGCTGAATTTCTTTTTTGCCGGCATCTTTCATCGAAACGCCGGTGTAGCTGTATGAGAAACCGTCGTTGTTCGACTTGAGTGTCCACACGCCGCGCGAATCGATCCCTGCGTCGCAGGTTGGCGAGTTCGGGTTGGCGCAGAAAATGTTGTAAGACTGGGCGTTGTTGTTAAGCGGAGTCTTGGCCAGCGCTTTGTAGCTCTTGCCGTCGGCAAGTTCGGTCTGGGTCAACGTCTTGTCGTTGAAAACCCATTTTTCCTTTGAACCGTCAAAGAAAGTGACTTCGGCTACGCAATTGTCGCCTTCGGTCTTGACGGTTGCGGTTGCTGTCTTTCCGTTCATGTCGGGAACTGCAGGCGCATTTATTGTGGCCTTATAGTTGCCCGAATTGACGAAACACGGAGCGCTCCACGCCATTGCCGGCAATGCGAGCACCATTACTGCGACGAGAACTATTTTTTTCATTTTTACCCTCCTTGTGGGTGAAAAATTGCTAATCAAAAGCGCGTTCGCTGTCAAGGTGCGTGATGATAAAAAATTAAAATGCCCGCAAACTGTCCGAAAACAGGACTTTATTGTCCAATTTTAGTTCTGCTTGCAAAGCATCTTTCTTAAAAAACCGGCAAGCGTTCTATTTTGCCCGATTGGCACAATTTGCATCCTTATTTGGCGGGATGAAAAATAGAACGACATTTTCGGCGCTCCTTGCAGCCATTTTGTTTTTTGCCGGCGCTTCTTGGGCCTCTTTGCCGGACGTAGGCATTTCAGATCTTGCCGGCATTTATAAGCTCGAAGGCGTGGCTGAGCTGGTAGGTTCGCGTTCGGCGCAGCGACTTTTGGGCGGTGAAGCCGGCGATGTCGCCGACGTAATTAAAAATGCGCTGGCCGACACCTCGGCGACGATAATGGAGAGGCGGCGCGCGTCTGTTTTTTCCGGCTCCGGCAGAACTTTGACCGATAGCGACAAGCTGGTTTTAAAATCGGTGCTCAAGGAAAAACTGAAGACGCGTTTTAAAGAATGGATCCCGCAGGGGGCCAAAAAGATTCTCTACGACGATCTCTTTTGCTCGGCCGTTTCCAAGGACGAAGATCTAAAAGAGCTTGTCGAACTCGAAAAAAAGATCGAGTCGGCTTTAGAAAAAACGCTTGGCGAACATGCAGAGGAGATCGCCTCGTCGATCGCCGCAAAACTTGGGGCCGCCGGTTCGCAGAGTGAAATAATTCAGGCATTGCAAAACGGCAGAGTGAGCGAACTTGCCCTTGGCGCGGCCGCGCAGACTCTGTCGTTAGCGTTCGGAGAGGCTGCCGTTTCAGGGCTAAAGGGGCGCATCGAAGATGTCATAAACGGGCAGCTCCCTCCCGAAGCCCTCTATTATTTGAGGCAGGGGCCCGAAAAGTTCGCCGAATATTCAAAAAAATTAAAAAGCTATCTTCCGGCCGAGAAACTCAACGATACGGTCGCGAAAGTGCGGGAACTGATACTTTCAAGGCCGGTCGTGGTTTTGCCGAACAGCGCCTATATCGCCATTCTGTCGGGGTCGGCGGCGGCTCATTTTGCAAAGGGGTTTGCTTCGTGCCCCGAGGCTTGCAACTGGTATGAGATCAAGCGCGGAAGAGAGGTCACGAAGGTTTTGCTTTGGCAGGCGAAGGCAAAAGATGGCGTGACTCTCGACCTGTTCGACCTTGTGTCGATAGCCAATGTCTTGGCTGCAAAGTTCGGCGTGAAAGACATTGAGGCGTTTTCAAAGGTAAGGGGAGATCTCTCCAAACTTTCGGAACGCTTTAAAAAAATTTCCGACAAGCTCGGAGAGGTCGATAAATTCGTAAACGACAAACTTCGCGAAGCCCAAGCCGCGTTTGACTCGTCGCTCAAAAAGATCGAAGGCGAGCTTCTTGCCTTGGAAACCGAACTGACCGCGCCGATAAAAGACGCCGTGCGTGATCTTAACGCAAAGGCCGGCGAAAAATTCTCAAAAATAAAAGAAGAGCTGGAGAAACTCGACAAGCTCAAAGATATCTCCGTTGCCGGAATCGCAAAAAAAGCGCTGGAAGATAGCGGCATCTTGGACGAAGTAGCCGCCGACCTCGCTTCGTTAAACGATAAAATAGCCGGAGCCGCCGCAGATGCGGTTGCCGAACTTGCGGTCGATGCGGGGCTTGTTAAAAGCGAGGCGTTGCTCAAAGAGGGGGAGAAAACGCCGGCGTTGAACGAATCGATATCATCGGAGCTCGATCCGGTACGGCTTCATAACGGCGAGTTCATCATTGAGAGGACCGATCTTGGGTCGAACTGTCGCGGCGCTTGCCTTGAATTCAAAAGAAGCTACCGAAGCCGCGGCGATATTGACGGGCCGCTCGGAAGAGGCTGGATGTTTAACCTTGCCGAACGGCTTTTGTTCGCGTCCGACGGCAGCGTGGTCTGGCTGGATCCAAGAGGACGCAAATTCATCTTTAAATTAAAAGATGTCTCCATAGCTAAAGAAGAAGTTTTGGGGAGCCTCATCTCTTCGCCATATCTCTCTGCGGATGGGATATCGGGCGGGCTATATTCGGTCGATGCAAAAGGGAGAAAGTTTTTCGTTCTCTATTTTTCAGACGGCGTGCGCTCGGTTTTCGACGATGAGGGGCGGCTCCTTTCAAAGGCCGACCCTTCGGGGAATTCTTTCAAACTCTTTTACGCCAGAGGAAATCTGGTCTCGGCCGCCGATTCGCGCGGTTTCAATTTGGAGTTCTTTTACGATGCGAACGGCCGTATGATTCGAGTGAAAGATTCCGTAAAGAGAACTCTTGACCTTGCTTTCGATAGTTTTGGCAGACTGTCGGCCAGTAGTTTGAAGCTCTCGGGAGTTTCGGGGAGAAAGCCGAGCCTCTTCTCGTATTTTTACGACGACGACGGACTGCTTGACCGCGTAATTGATCCGAAGGGCCACGCCTATCTGCAAAACCGCTATGCAAAGTCTGGGGCGGCCAGAGATTTTCTCGTCTGGCAGCGGTTCGGCAGCGGCGACGAGATGACCGTCAGCTATGAACTGCTCGACTCCGGAGAGAAGTCTTTGGACGCGGTTGCCTCGCGTGCGTACGTTACCGGCCGAGACAATGTCGTGCGGATCTACGAACATAATTTCAACGGCAACCTCATTAACGAATGGGTGGTGAAAAAAGATTCGGTGACTTCTCCGGTGATTTTCAAACGCTACGACAGAGACGGAAATATCGTGAAGAAGATCTATCCGGACGGGCGGTATGTCAAATATCTTTACGACAGCGGCGCAATCGCGCGACGAGGCAGGCTCGTTGAAATAAAAGAATGCGCAGCGGGCGACGTTAAAGCATGGCGATTCGACGACAAAAAATGCCGCACGGCGACGTTCGAATATTCAGACGCTAAAGCGACGCCGGTCGCCCTAATTAACGCAATTGGGCGTGTTGAGCTTTCGCAAGAAAATGAGCGCGACAAGGAGACAACTCCCTTAGCGAGTTTGAGCGAAAAATTGCCGGCGGTAGAGTTCGACCAAAACGGCAATATCTCGTCGGAGGAGCTGGGGGCGGCGTCGGCAGATATAGAATACGACGAGTTAGACCGTGTTTCAAAAATGTCGCTGACGGTTAGCGGCGTTTTAAAAGATCGTGTGGAGGCAGAATACAACGCCGCAGGAATGCTCGGTCGCGTCAGAATTTTTTCCGAAACAGAGAGCTTCGAACGAGACGAACTGGGCCGTGTTGTGAAGATAGTCAAAGCCGGCGCGGCGGGGAGCGCTGTGGAGAGGTTTTCTTACGACTCCGGCTCGCGGATAGTCGCATACGAAGATGCCGATCATGTCGTAACCGAATATTTTTATAACGACTTCGGCGAACTTATCTCCACCGTATGTAAGCAGGCAAAGATGGAGTTTGTGCGGGATGCAATCGGGCGGGTCGTCGAAAAAAGATGCATCGACCTCTCAAACAACGACGAGACGTGTCTTGTCCGTTTTGAATACGAGGGGGCTTCGGCAAAGATAAAGAACGCGGCGGCGGCCTACTGGACCGACGACCGTAAAAACAAGATTTGGATAAGCGCCGATAAGGACGAACTAAACCCTTTAAGGAAAGTTGCCGAGCTGCCGGACTTCGACAGCGTTGCATCAGCGGAACCAAAAGAGTTCGACGCGGTTTATGACGGCGAGGGGCGGATCGTTAAACTTATCGATCGACGAGGAAATGCCACGACGTTCGAGTATGCCGCCGGCAGGCTTCCGGTAGCAGAGCGGCTTGCCAACGGGAACGAACGAAGGTTCTTCTACGATGAAAGAGGGCGGCTTTCGGGCATAAAACGGTTCGACTCGAGCTTTCTTTCGATAGAGTACAATGATTTGGGGCGTGTCAAAGAAATTGCCCTTGTTGCCAATGGAGTTCGGCAGATTCTTCAGGCGTTTAGCTACGACGCGTTCGGCAATCTTGCTACGTCGGTTGACTACAACGATCCTCTTGACTCTTCCGACGACGTAAAGAGCTTCTACCGCTACGATTCTCTTGGCGGCGTATGGGCAGAGTTAAGCGGCGGAAAGTGGATGTCGGCCAGCCGTGATTTTGCAAACGGCGGGCTTAACGTGCGCTATCCGTCGGGGCGAGTTGTAAAAGGGTGGGCGCCAAGAGAAACAGACACGGGCTCTGAGTTGGGAAACGACAGGAAATTTACGCTCGATTCTGAGGGGAGACTTGTGCGTGAAGATTTCGCCGGCGGTTATGAATCTTGGGCCTTCGACGATGCGTCAAATTTTGTCAGTCGAGAGTCTGGAGGAAAAGTAAGCTACTTCGAAACGGACGAGGTAAATGCCTACCGCAAAATATCATCAAATGTCGGTTCAAACGCCACAGAGCTTTTCTACGACAAAAACGGCGATCTGATTTCGGATGGGACTTTTAATTTCGAATTCGATCCGCTCGGCCGGCTTACAAAAATAAAAAGTGCCGCCAACAAAGAACTGGTCGCCCGATATTTTTACGATGCTGCCAACAGGCGCGTCAAAAAAAACACGTCGTCGGGAGAGATAAACTATTCTTACTTCGGGGCAGACGTAGTGCGGGCTCAGGATGGAAACGGTGCATTCGCCGAGTTCGTCTATTCGGAGGGGATAGATCGCCTGTTGTCGGTCTTTACAGGTGAAGCGGGCGAGCTGCCCGTTTCGTTGGATAAATTCAACAACGCTGCGTTAATTGGCGGCGGAGATAGCGGGGGGCTGCTCCTTCGCGAATTTGGTCCCTACGGTGAAGTTCGAAAAGAGGTCAGCTCAGGTTTTGTGCCGCCCCTTGCCGCCATTTTCGGGTTTGCGTCGCGCGAAGAGGACGCAGAATCGGGGCTCTATTATTTCCGCAATCGTTATTTTAGTCCGCGGCTCGGACGTTTTATTTCGTACGATCCGCTTGGGGTTGCCGGAGGGGCCAACAGATACGCTTACGTCGGCGGCAGAGTGACGAAATATTCCGACCCTCTCGGTCTTTTTGCTCTCAGATATCACGAATCGCTCACGTCGGCTACGCTGGCGGCTTACGGGCTCGGCAATATCGAAACCGCGGTCCTCTTGGGCAATTTCGGAACAGATATCGCCTCCGTTCCAAAGGTCTATCGGGCGTTTCTTTATTCGAAAGACGAACACGAACGTGCCGTGGGGATGCATTTTGACAATCTCTCAAACTATGCCGAGATCAAAAACACTTGGGCCGAGCTTCTTAAAGGTGTGACTGGTCTCAACGAAAGTCCTGCGATCACGACTCCAGAGATGGCTCGCGGTTTTGCTTTGGAGCTTGGTTCGTTCATGCATCAGGCGCAGGATTTTTATGCGCATTCGAACTGGGTCGAGTACTGGAACGAACGAGGCAAATTCGGGGCCGAAATTCCGACTTTTCTCGGCACTACAATTGACGCTTCCGCCGAGCTCTACACCGGCGCGTGGGGCAGCGGCGCCAATCCGAAATGCCCAAAGCACCACGACCAGATGGCCAAGGACGATCCTGAAAACCGGTTATTTACTCAGGCGATGCTCGCGGCGCAAAGCGCCGGTTCGGAACTTTTGTCGATGATATCAAACGAAAAGAGGTCGCAGCTGGCTTCTTTCAAAATCAACAACGTTGTCGATTCGGCGGCGCTGGCTACGATGCGTAATCTGGCCGCAGCCGCCGACAAATATAATTCAATAAGGAGAAAAAAATGAAACTGCGTTCACAAAAAGGTCAGACCTCGACCGAGTACATGTTGATTGTCGGAGTTATCGTGCTCGGTCTGCTTGTCGCCGCTCAGGCGTTTCTTCCGGAATTCACCGAGGCGGTCAGTATTATAGGCGAGGGCGTTAAGAGCTGCGTTTCCGGAGGCGAATGTTATTTCGGCAGCTGAGAAAAAAGAACGGCCGACACGGTCAGACGACCGTGGAGTTCGTTGCGGTTCTGCCTGTGTTTATTCTCATGCTGTTCTTTTTTGTCAAAGCGGCAATGTTCTTCGTCGAGTGCGGGTATCTTGTCGTAGGCGAGTTCGGCGCTAAGCGAAACGAGGCCGCGTTGCAAAATGCCGCTGCTTACAATTGCGGCGATAACGGCCTGTTCGCAGAGGCTGACGGGTTCTGCAAAAATGAAAAATGAGAAGGGACAGGTTGTGATTTTGTTCGCGCTCCTGCTGCCGGTCTTTGCCGCATTTCTGTCGATGCTGGTGAATATTTTTTATGTTTTCGATTCGACCGTTCGGCTTCAAACGGCGCTCGACCGAGGGGTCTTTGCCGGCGCGGCAAAGCTGTCGTATCTTTTAAACGAGGTCGCGATATCCAACTGGGCGATCCGCAAAGGCTTCGTCGAGCTAAAGAGCGATTTTATCGAGAGATCACAAGGTGGAGACGAATGCCGCAAGCGTCTTGAGGAGGTCAAGATAATGCAAAACGACGAGCTCTCGCGGATGGAGACGATCTTGAGCGAAGCCTATCGCGAGGCCTTTTCGATAGCCCGTGAGGTTGTGTCGGCAAATCTCCCTGAAAATGAGACGATCAAGCTGCTGGAGCTTGACCCGCTTGAAGTTACCGAAGACGACAAGCCTCTTAACCTTCTTGATTTCGGCGATCCCTACGAGGCTCAGCGGGAAAATGTAAGTTGCGATAAAATAAACGGCAACGTTGTCGATCCGACATCGAACAGCAAGGTGGCCGAACAAGATCTTTTGAAGTTCATGACCGGCGACAGGTCGCCCGTTTTTGTAGCAATGTCGGCGAGGGCAAGCGTGAGGCCTTTGCTCTTTTCGTCTTTGCTCCCTGCGGTTGAAATATCGGTGTCTGCCGCGGCCTCTCCGGTCGGCGGAAGCTTGCGGAACTTTGCTTTCATTGAGGCGTCAAACGCCACAGAAGCCGCGGAAAATGCAAATCAAAATATAGACGCCCCGTATTACAGGCCGGTCATGTTGCCGAGTGGTATTTTCGACGGGGACGGAGGGCAAGATGTCCCGCGGTAGCGCCTCGGTAGAGGCAATTTTCTGCGGGCTCCTTTTTGCGGGGCTCATTTTGACGTCTTCGGTTGCGGCGCGGCGATTTATCGACGCAGCCCGAAGCTATTCGGCGGCTTCGTTGTCGACACAGGAAAATTTGGTCAAAGCGGCAACCCCATGTCTTGAAAACATCGATACGCAAGGGGAGGACGAAGACGTGCTTGGGCGAAAAATTAAAGTCACGACGAGGCCGATATGCAAATGAACGATAAAAAATTAATCAAAATTGCGGCGACAGCCGGAGCGTGCGCGCTTGTTCTGTCGCTTACTTTTTTCGAATCCAAACGGCGCGAATTTTTGCACATTAAAGACCCCGTGGTCGTGCTTACGGCGGCGGGCGACATCGCCCGCGACAGCGTTCTATCGAAAGAGGACATTCTTACAAAAAAAATTCCGCGCGAGTTCGTCGAACCCGGCGCCATCACAAAAACTGAAGATGCGCTCGGCTCGATCGTGCTGGTCGATATTTTGCGCGGAGAACAGCTCACGCGCGCCAAGGCAGCACCCGCAGGAAGGAGAGGCGGGCTTGCCGCTTTTGTCCCCGACAAAATGCGGGCCGTTTCGGTTGAACTTCAAAACGATGCAGCTGTCGCGGGGTTGATTAAGCCCGGAGATCTCGTTGACGTTATCGCCGTCTTCGAACTTCATAACGGAAGCTCGGCAAGGCAGGGGGCGCACGCCGTGAGTTTGGGCAACATGGTCTTAGCCGTCGGCTCGGACGTTTCAAACCGCAGATATCTTTTGGGAGGCGATGGTAAAAAAGAGAAAGGGATTTTCAACAACGACGAACGGGAGCGCAAGACGTTCGTTGTGACACTTGCGGCCCCTCCCGACGAAGCGGTCAAGATAGCATTGGCCAAAGAGACAGGCGCTGTCTCTTTGCTTCTTCGTCCGCCGGAGCGCGCAGGCGCGTCACAGACAGATGACCTCGTTGAAAGGAACATTCGGCCCGCGACTCTGGGCGACATCGCCGGAAGCGACGCCTCCTTTGGCGCGGCCAAGAGGTTTCGGGAATATCGCGGGCGCTAAGGAGAGAACATGAAAAGACTTATTTTAACCGTTGTGATGGTGCTTTGGTCTGCCGTTGCGGTCGCCGGTATCGACCGAACGATACTCAAAGGCTCGTCCGACACTATCGAGCTCGGCTTCGAAGTCGGCGATATCGCGATCACCGATCCGACCGTGTGCGACTACATGCTACAGTCGTCGCGCCGCGAGGTCTATTTGAACGCCAAAAAAGAGGGGCGATCAACTTTGACCGTCTGGGACGCCTCCGGTTCGAAAAAAGAGCTGGTGCAGATAAAAGTTGTTAGCGAAATTTCCAACAAGTCCGACAATTCGGGGCTTGAAAAAACCGCCGCAGAGATCGAAAAAGCTATCAAGACCACCGGCATAAGCGCTCATGTCACGGGCGGCAGAATAGTATTAGACGGAGTGGCATATTCGCCCGAGGCCGCCGCCAGAGCGGAACAGATCGCACGGCTGTTCGATGCGGATGTCTTAAATTTGATAAGCGTGCGCGACACAAAGCGAAATCCGATGGCCCTTCCTCAGGTGAAGCTCGACGTTCATTTTATCGAAATCAAAAAGAACGCGTTGCGCAGCTTTGGGATAAACTGGGCCCCGGGCTCCACTCCGGCCGGAGGAAGAACCGCGTCGGGGGGCGGATTACTTTCCGGCATTTCGGACGCAGCCACATCGCTTATCGGATTTGTTTTCGATCTGGCTCCTAAAATAAGGTTTGCGCGGCAGAAAGGGGAGGCCCGCGTTCTTGAAAACCCGTCGCTCATCGTTAAGAGCGGCGACTTGGCAGATTTTTTCAGCGGAACTCAGGTTCCGTTCTATTCGCAGGAATCTGTGATCTTCAAGGATGTCGGGATTAAGATTCAGGCCGAGCCGATAGTTTCGTCGGACGCCGTCGATATTAGAATTAACATCACCGTCACAAGTCCCTCCGCCGGCGGCATCAACCGTGGAATCGACACCAGCACGATTTCGACCACCGCATATTGCAAAGCGGGGGAAAGTCTCGCTCTCGGCGGAATTTATAAGAACTCCGACGCAAAAATGTACAACAGGATCCCCGACGACACAAATACCGGCTCCTCTCTTTTTACCCTTTTTCTCTCAAAAGATTTTGTCTCCGATAAAAGCGAGTTCGTGATCTTTGTGACGCCCGTCGTTATCGATCGTTTTGCTGACGGAGGTGTGATCGGCGCCAATCCGGCCGGCCTCTCATTTTCAGACTGGGACGCTCTTGACAGGGACATCACAAAAAAACGCTCCAAAAAAGAGAAGCGGCGAGCCGACGAAAAGAGCCCCGAGTTTGATCTCCCCGATTCGCTCAAGCCGGAGAACGGCAGGGGGAAGAGGTGAAAAGCCCTAAGGAAATAAATGTCACCGGCGTTAAGGACAGGGTGGGGGCCACAACCTTTGCGCTCGAACTGGCACGAGCCATCTGTGAAACTTGCGCCGAAGTCTGCCTTGTAAACGATTCATTCGCCGGCGATCTAAGTCACGCCGCGCGCGCCGGGTTCGTTAGAAGCGCGCACGAGATCGAGGCGTTTTTAAAGGTCGCTTCGAGAGAGCGGCTGAAAGGTTTTTTAAGCCGCATCGGAAGAGTTTCCTTGGTTGATGTGTGCAACGATGAGGCGTGGCAGAAAAGTCTTAGGCCGGTATTCCACGATGTCTTCGACGTTGTGATTTACGACCGTGGTTCAAAGATATCAAGATGCGGCCAATCGTCTTCGGTCGAACTGATCGTGACTTTAGACTCTGCGGAGCTTTGCGGGCCTTTGAAGGACAAGGTCTCTTGCCTGATAAATTCGGGTGTCGCCCCTTCGTCCATCGCCGTGATCGTCTCTTCGCATTCGGCCGACGCACTTAAAAAAATATCGGCCGAATGTCTAGGTGCAAAGGTTTTTCTATTGTCTGACCTCGCCGCCATTTCCGCTTTTATTTTTTCCAGAAGCATTCGCCATGCCGCTGTCGAACTTGGCAAAGACGGGGTGAGGGCTTTAAAGGGGCGGCTAATTGAAACTCTTGTCAATTCACCCGAGCTCAAAAACGCCGGCAGACGCTGCAAAGATGGCGTTGCTTCCTGCGCCAAGCAGATCGCCTCCAGCGCTCTGGCTTCGATGCATCCCGATTTAAGTCCAGATTTTTTTAAAAACGTCGTGGCCGAAGCTGTTTCGGAGTCGCTGGGGATGGGTCCTCTCGAAGAACTTGCGAAAGATCCGAGCGTTACCGAAATCATGGTAAATTCGTTCGACGAAATATTCGTGGAAAAAAATGGCGTGATCGAAAAGAGCAGCCTCTCCTTTGCGAACGCGGCAAGTCTTTCACGAGCGGTTGAAAGAATTGTCGCGCCGGTCGGAAGGCGCGTAGACGAGTCGTCTCCTATGGCCGACGCCAGACTTCCCGACGGGTCAAGGGTGAACGTGATCGTGCCGCCGGTCTCTTTGAACGGGCCGGTTATTACAGTCAGGAGGTTCGCCTCTGCTCCGGCCGGCATAGAAAAACTTCTGGCCGGCGGGTCGATAAGCCGCGAATGCGCCGAGTTTCTGAAAGAGAAGGTCACTTCGCGCGCGAACATTCTTGTCAGCGGCGGGACAGGCAGCGGAAAGACGACCCTGTTGAACGTTCTATCTTCGTTTGTCGGCCCGGCCGAGCGGATCATCTGCGTCGAGGATTCAAGCGAACTTAAGTTTGCAAATTCTCATGTGATACGGCTTGAAGCCCGCCCGCCCAATATCGAAGGGGGCGGCGAAATCACGATACGCGACTTGGTGAAGAACGCGATGCGCATGAGGCCGGACCGAATCATTGTCGGGGAGTGCCGCGGCGGCGAGGCGCTCGATATGCTTCAGGCGATGAACACGGGCCACTCCGGCTCGATGACGACGATACACGCCAACAGTCCGCCGGATTCGCTGTCGAGACTTGAGACGCTCGCCCTTTTTGCGGGAGTCGAGCTCCCCGTCAGCGCCATAAGGCGGCAGATAGCGTCGGCCATTTCGGTCATTGTTCATCTTGAGCGCAAAAGCGACGGAAGGCGCGTCGTCGGAGGTGTTGTCGAACTTGTCGGATTGAAGAACGACGAGTTCGTGATGAAAGAGGTCTATTCCCGATGAAAAATAAGTTCGACGAAAAATTCATCGATGCGATCTGGGTGATAGCCGGAGGAATGAGAGCCGGCCAAAGTCTTCTGCAGGCGATAGAACTGGCCTCGCGCGAATGCGACGCGCAGGTGGGAGCCGAACTTTGCGAGGTCGTTCGAGATACAAAGCTCGGCGCAACGATAGACGCGGCCCTCTATTCGATGGCCTCCAGAACAGATTCAAAGAACGTACGCATGTTTGCCGAAGCGGTCTCGCTGCTACGCGAGAGCGGGGCAAATCTTGCGACGTCGATCGACTCGATAGCCGAAACTGTTTATGCACGTCAGCAGCTTGCGTCCCGAATAAAGACCCTGACCTCGCAGGCCGTTTCTCAGGCGGCTTTGCTTGGAGCCATGCCCTTTGTGATTTTTATGGCGATGTTTGCGGTCGCAAGGGAGCACGCGCTTCTCTTTTTCAAATCGCCGCTGGGGCTTGCTATGCTTTTGATCGGGCTTCTATTGTGGGGCAGCGGTCTGCTCTGTGTTTTGCGGATTTTGCGGGTGAGGAACGAGATATGATATTTGCCTCATTTGCCGTCGCTCTATTCTTCGCTACGGTCGCCGTTCTTACGGCAAGGGCGGGAATAAAAAGGATAATAGTCAGGTTTGTCGCGCGTATCGAGGCTAAAAGAGTTAAAGCTCGCATCGCAAGAGAGCTTGTTCTGGCCGGAGATGACGCCAGATATTCTCCCGACGAGCTTTTGGCCGATTCGTTGATTTATTTTCTGTTGTTTTTTACGGGCGGGTTCATTTTGTCGGGGCCGGTCTTGGCGATTTTGATTGGCGGAGCGGGAACGCTCGTTTTGTTTCTTTCATTGAGAAAGCGGGCTACTTCTCGTCAGAGCGCCATCGAAAGAGCGCTTCCAGACATGATAGAGATGGTAAGATTTTTGGTCGAAGCCGGGATTTCACTTCGCGGCGCCATCGTAAAGGTCGCCCAAAGATGCGATTTCGGGCCCCTCTCCGCCGAAATGTCCCGCGTGCTATCGCAATTGAGCGCCGGACTGACGCTTGAAGAATCGGTCGTGGAACTTTCCGCCAGAAGCTCTCTGGCCGAAGCCGGCTCGTTCGTTACTTTGGTGAAGAATTCATCGAAGCTGGGCGTTTCCGTCGCCGCAAACCTTGAGCTTCTATCCAAAAAAGTGCGTAACCTGAGATATCAAAGAATAGAGAGGCGCGGGCATCAGGCCTCTCAAAAACTTCTTGTGCCGATCGTTTTCCTGATAATGCCGGCAAATTTTGTGATTATTTTTGGCCCGCTGCTGCTTAACTTTATGAACCTTTGGAGATGAAATGAGTTTCTTCCGTTCAAAAGGGGCGGCTGTTGTGTCTTCCTTGCTGGTTGGTATTTTTGCAACGTTTGCGGCCTATCGCCATTTTGAGAGCTTGCTGAAAGACAGAACGTTTGAGGCGAGAAAAAATTTTGCAGAACTCGCCGCTTGCCGCTGTCGTGACGGGATCGATTCGCAAAGCTGCAGAAGCGACCGGTTCGTGGCGGTTCCGGAACTCGACACTTTTTCTGTGGTGGGCGGCAGCTTAATGGAGAAAAAATCTGTCCAAACGGCCGGTAGAAATATCTTCGCCGGAGAGATTTCCGACGGCTCCGGTGGAATGGCATTTTTAACATTTAAATTCAGGCAGGTCGGGTTTGGTTCGTTTTTCCCTCTTTCAATGATCGCATTGTTCATCTTGCCGCTGTCGGTAATTCTGCCGCTTATTTCGGAGTTAATTGTTAGGGGGCTTGGCGGGCGGCTCAATAATGCGAAACATGATGAAGTCGCTTTGGAAAAAGGGGAGTTCGAAATTTTCGGAGATTCGATAGGGAGACCGTTTCTGGTCTTTGATGTCGAACTTAAGGTCATCTACGCCAACAAATGGGCTCTATCTGAGAGTCCGTCGATAGTCGGGCGGCATGTCATCGACTTCTCAAAGGAATGCTTTGAGCTCGCCGAAGAAATTGTGGTCTTAAAAAAGGAGTGCGCGCAAGATTTCGGCTATGAAGCCGTGAAAATCGGGGAGGTTAGGTACGCTTTGCTAAAGCAAATATAAAGAGCTGATTTAAAGTGTCGCGATAACTCAATGAAATATAAAGAAAAAAGCCTAGTTGGCGAACGCGTAATTGTTGTCAACTCATTTTTTCGTAAACTTTTGGGGCTCTCTTTCAGGAGAAGGCCTCATTGTTCGGCAATGGTCTTTGAATTTCATAAACCCTCTCGTATAGCCATGTCGATGCGTTTTATGAATTTTCCAGTCACATTTATCTGGCTGCTTAGAGGTAGCATTGTGGAAATTTATGGGCCCGTACTTCCGTGGGGACGCGTTCCAAAACCTCATGCTCTATCTGATACAGTCGTCGAAATTCCTCATAATCACTAAACTATTTTTTGACAAAGTGCGTCATTTCGGGCTAGGCAATTTTGCCTTAGTGGCCGCAAGTGTTCACCGGTGTTAGCATGCCAAAACAGCCCCGCTTAAAACGTGCGGGCAGGAGGACTTATGTGGAAGAATCACCCGAAGGGCCTCGTAGTACTTTTCTTTACCGAAATGTGGGAGCGGTTCGGCTTTTATACAATGCTGGCAATTCTGGCTTTGTATATGGACGAGAATTTCGCTCTCCCAAAGCACATCTCCGGTAATATTTACGGAGCATTCATAGCATTTGTCTATTTTACTCCGTTGCTGGGGGGCTCGTTGGCCGATAAATGGCTCGGCTACGGCAAGTCGATACTTGTCGGCGCAGTGCTTATGGCGTTAGGTTACGCGGCTCTCGCGGTCAATAACCTCTATTTCTTCTTTGCGGCCCTCGGTATTATCGCCCTCGGGAACGGTTTTTTCAAACCGAACATTTCGGCCCTTTTAGGCAATCTTTACGGTGACCATAATCCGATGAAAGATTCGGGTTTTTCAATCTTTTACATGAGCATTAATATCGGCGCTTTCTTTTCACCGTTTGTCGCCGCCTATTTCCGTAATAACTTCGGATGGGGTTACGCCTTTTTGGCGGCTGCGGCAGGTATGGCAATTGCGTTTGTAATTTTCGCGATTTTCAAAAAACACGTTCAGCCGATCGTTAGCGCGAAGAACAATGCGGCACAACATGTGGTGCAGCTCTCTCCGGAGCAGGAAAAAGCTCGCATCTGGAGCCTTGTAACTATTTTCGTCATCGTGATCTTTTTCTGGATGGCCTTCCATCAGAACGGCTATACGCTAACTTTCTGGGCGCGTGATTGCACCGATACAAAGATACCGGCCGAGATATTCCAAGCGGTCAATCCGTTCTTCGTTGTTTTCTTTACGCCGTTGCTGGTTTCGTTTTGGAGCAGATTAAGGCTTAGAGGCAAAGAGCCGACCACGCCCGCCAAAATGATGATAGGTATGATTTTCACGGCCGCATGCTTCCTTATTATGATGTTCGCAGGCCTTGCAGGCGGCGATGCAGGACGCGTTTCCGTGATGTGGCTTATTTTGGCTTATGCGGTCGTAACCGTCGGCGAGCTTTGCCTGTCGCCGATGGGTCTATCCTTGGTCTCAAAGGTGGCCCCTCCGCGCATGCGCGGTCTTATGATGGGAGGCTGGTTCGCATCTACCGCGATCGGCAATTATCTTTCCGGCTTTATGGGGAGTTATTGGGAGAAGATGCCGCACAGCCGCTTCTTCGGCATTCTGGTGATAACCTCGCTAGTCGCCGCGCTGCTGCTTTACATGGCAATGAACAAGATCAACCGAGCCCTCGGAGTTGCTCCTGCTGTGAGATCAGATGCTAATGATGCGTCGCCGGCAGCCGTTGCAGAGACCGAATAAACCATGACGAATATGAACAGTGTAATTCAATCGTATTTTCAAAAGAACCGGAACAAGATCAGGCGCGATTCTCTGGCGTTGTTAGGAGATCTCATCCGTGAAAAGACAGTTAACCCGGGGAAGGCCAATCTTGGCGATCACCCTTATCTAGAGATAAGCGGAGAAGAGTCTAAGGCGGTTGAGATTTTACGCAAACGTTTTGACGACATCGGCGTTGAGTACGATGTTTATGAACTGGTCAAAGGGCGCGCCAACCTCATCGCGAAATACGGTAGCGGAGGCAAGTCGCTGTGCGTCGGTTGCCACATGGACGTCGTTCCGGCCGGCGACCGAGAGCAATGGAAGACCGATCCGTTCGAAATGGTTGAGATAGAAGGAATGGTCTATGGTCGCGGAGTGCTTGATAATAAAGGCCCCGCGGTCAGTTGCGTGATGGCCATCGAACTTCTTAAAAATCTAGGCATCAAGTTAAAAGGCTCTCTCCAGCTTGCCGCGATCGCCAGCGAAGAGTTTCGCGAAAAGGGAGAGCCCGACCCCGGACTGGGATTTCTGATGCAAAACGGTTATCTTAAACCCACCTTTGCGATCATCCCCGACATCGGCGAGAACATGAAAAAGATAGACGTCGCCGAAAAAGGGCGGATGGTTCTTAAGGTCACGGCCATCGGCAAGCAGGCTCACGGCTCAACGCCCGAGCTAGGGGTTAACGCGATTTCGAACATGGCCAGATTTATCGATCGTGCAAGCAAGCTGCAGTTAAGCTATCAGCCGCACAAGATCCTCGATAAACCCAGCATTAACTTGGGCATCATCAGAGGAGGCGACGCCGCAAATATTGTCGCCGGCAGCTGTGAGGCCACTTTCGATATAAGATATCTTCCGGGCCAGACCGCCGAAGGGGTTCTAAGCGAGTTCAAGCAATGTGAAGAGGGGATAGGCGACGTAAGATTCGAATATGAAATAATGGAGAATAGCCTCCCCCACGAAATATCGCCCGACAACGAACTGGTCTCTGCAATTCAAAAGAACACTCAGGAACTTTTCGGGTATAAGCCCGAGCCGTTCGGTATCGGCGGGGGGACGTTCGCAAAGCCGTTCAACCTCGGCGGAATCAAGGCGGTTGCTTTCGGTCCCGGCGACGAACTTGCTTACCACATTTCGAACGAATATCTCGATATAGACCAGATGCTTGATTTTACACTTTTGATTGCTTGTATCGCTGTTGATCTGCTTGGCGCAGAATAAACCGGAGGAGAACATGTCAACGATCCACGACTTGGAACCGAAGAGACTGTGGCATTATTTTGACGAAATTTGCAGTATTCCGCACGGTAGCGGCAATGAGGAGAGCATTAGAAAATATCTCATGCGGGTCGCTCATAATCTCGGGTTGGAATGTAAGCGCGACACCGTCGGCAACGTGGTTATCAGAAAGCCGGCGACAGATAAATTCAAGGGGGCAAAGACGCTTATTTTTCAGGCCCACATGGACATGGTCGTCGAAAGCGACCCGAGCATTAAATTCGACCCTTTAAAAGATCGTATCAAAACTAAAGTTAGCGGGGAATGGCTCACGGCCGACAACACGACACTTGGCGCCGATAACGGAATCGGCATGGCCGCCATGCTGGCGATTTTAGAGGACAAGAGCATTCAACACGGCCCGATCGAGTGCCTTTTTACTACGACCGAGGAGACCGGTCTCGACGGCGCTTTCGGTTTGCAGCCTGAGATGTTGACCGGCAGAACCATGATAAATCTTGATTCCGAAGAGGACGGCGTCCTTTTTGTCGGTTGCGCCGGAGGTGCCGATTCGCTGATAGATTTTCCGGTGGCTCAAAAGGAATTGCCTAAGGAGTTTCTCGGTTTAAAGCTTGTGGTCAGCGGTTTGCGCGGCGGTCATTCCGGATTGAACATTCACGAACAGCGGGGCAACGCGCTAAAGATACTCGGCAGAATATTGTACGCGATTCATGAGCAGCAGGACCTCCATTTGTGCGATGTTCAGGGGGGGACTCGCCGCAACGTTATTCCAAGTCATGCCGAAGCGATTTTTGCGGTAAAAAAACACAAACGCGCCAAGGTTGTGACTTTGGTCGAGGAACTTGCCGATGTGATTTCGGCCGAGCTAAAAACGATCGACCCCGATCTTAAGATCGAAGTGAGCGACGTCGAGGTTAAGGATTCTTTCGGCTTGAGCGCGTCGGCAAAGATCGTTTCGTTCATGAATGCCGCTCCGCATGGCGTAATTACGATGAGCTATGATATTCCCGACCTAGTGCAAACATCCACCAACTTTGCCGTTACAAAGTTCGACGTCGATCATTTTAGTTTTCAGTTTTTGAATCGTTCGTCATCGACTACCGAAGTTGAAAAGGCCAAGTCGTCGGTGGCCGCGCACGCGGAGCTTTTGGGGGTTGAAGCCGAATGCCCGTCGCAATATCCGGGGTGGCAGCCAAACCTCTCTTCGCCGATTCTTAAGCTGATGAAGTCGGTTCATACGGAGCTGTTCGGCAAAGAGCCGGAGCACAAGGCGATTCACGCGGGGCTTGAATGCGGAATAATCGGTGAGAAATTCGGCGGCATGGACATGGTTTCGTGCGGGCCGGTCATTACCGGTGCGCACTCCGTAAAAGAGCAGGTTCATATCAAGAGCGTGCAGGACATGTATAAATACCTTGTGAGAACGCTTGAGAAATTTGCGGAAGGAAAGTAAAAAAAGAGAACTTAATAGACGGGGCGACCCTCTATTACAATATCGCCGCCCAGTGAAAAGACCGACTCCGGTTCAATTTTCACCGGGCGGTTTGCTTTTCTGACCAGCACTTTGCCGGTCCATGAGATCGCGCGGCCGCCGAATATTTTCGGAGCGATAAATGCCACGATGCGATCGGCCATTTTTAGCGAAAGCAGTTCTGAATGAAGCTCGCCGCCTCCTTCGACCATGATCGACTGAAACCCAGCCGCGCCGAGCTCTTTGAATAATTTTTTAAGGTCGACCCTTTTGCCGCTACGATCGCCCACCACCATAGGCAGCGGTTGTCTTCCGGTGTAGTTCGGGAGTCTCACGTTAAGTTTCGGTTTGTCTTTATCGTAAGTTTTCCGGCCGACCATGACGACATCGTGCATCGATCTTAGCATGTGGACGTATTCGCGCGACATTTCTCCGGTTATCCATTTCGAGTCGCCGTTGTGATCGGCTATTTTTCCATCGAGCGTCAGTGCGATTTTAACCGTTACATAGGGGCTGCCGGTCTTCATCCATTTTATGTATGCGGGATTTAATTTTTTGCAGGTCTCTTCCATCACGGGCCCAACGATCTTTATGCCGCCCGACCTAAGCCGCTTTATTCCTTCACCCGAAATAAGAGGGTTCGGGTCGAGCATGCCGTAAACAACGCGTTTTATTCCCGCCCTTATGATTGCATCTGTGCAAGGCGGAGTGCTCCCGAAATGACAGCATGGCTCCAACGTTACGTAAAGCGTCGCCCCCTTTGATTTGCTCCCCGCTTTTTTAAGAGCGCCGATTTCGGCGTGCGGTTTTCCTGCTCCGTCATGAAATCCGCGGGCGAGAACTTTTCCGGCTTTCACTACGACGGCGCCGACTGTCGGATTGGGGCTGGTTTGGCCATAAGCGTTCAGCGCCTCAACCACGGCGACCTTCATGAATTTAATATCTTTGTTCATCTTGGATTACTTCTTCTTAGATTTTAGAACTTCTGTCAACTCGTCCATGAACTCGGTTATGTCTTTGAACGAACGATAGACCGACGCAAATCTGACGTAAGCTACTTCGTCGAGCTTATGAAGCGCTTCCATCACGCGTTCGCCGATTTGAGAGCTTTCAACTTCGGTCTTTCCGGTTTCCTGCGCCCAGCTTTCGATGCTGCGCACGACATTTTCAAGCGTGTCCATGCCGATCGGTCGTTTTTCGCACGCCTTGACGATTCCGTGCATGATCTTTTGCCGGTCGAAAGTTTCGCGTCGGCCGTCCTTTTTGATGACCATGGGGAGCTCGGCTTCAACGCGTTCGTAAGATGTGAAACGTTTGCCGCAGCGTTCGCATTCGCGGCGCCGGCGCGTAATATCGCCGTCAGCCGAGAGCCTGCTGTCGACTACTTTACTTTCAAGATTTTCGCAAAATGGACATTTCATAAAAATCGTCATCCCCAAGGAGATTGGCGCGGCCGAAAAAATTAAACCGATGCATAGACCGGAAACGTTTTACAGAAGGTTTCGACATCCTTTTTCATCTCTTCAAGGCGCGAGACGTTCTTCATGTCGCCGAGCGCGCTTGCGATGAAGTTTGCGATCTTCTGCATTTCGGGCTCTTTCATTCCGCGTGTGGTTACCGCGGCCGTTCCTATTCTCATGCCGCTTGTGATGAACGGAGAGCGTGTTTCGCGCGGGATGGTGTTCTTGTTGACGGTGATGCCGGCCAGCCCGAGCGCCTCTTCGGCCTCTTTTCCGGAATAGCCTTTGTCTGTAAGGTCAACGTTAAAAAGATGGTTATCGGTTCCGCCCGACACGATCCTAAAGCCGTTCTTTGCGAGCTCGCCCGACAGAGCTTTGGCGTTCTTAATTATCTGCGCGCAATATTCTTTGTAGTCGGGTTGCAGGTCCTCAAGGAAGGCAACCGCCTTTGCCGCGATGACGTGCATAAGCGGGCCGCCTTGCAATCCGGGAAAGACGGCCGAATTTATTGCTTTTGCAAATTCCGCCTTGCACATAACGAGCCCGCCTCTTGGGCCGCGCAGAGTTTTGTGCGTTGTGCTCGTGATAAAATGGCAATACGGGGCAGGGTTCGAATGCAAACCTGCGGCGATGAGTCCCGCCGGATGAGCGATGTCGGCCATAAGCAGAGCTCCGACCTCGTCTGCGATTTCGCGGAAAGCTTTAAAATCGATATCGCGGCTGTAAGCAGAGGCGCCGCAAACGATAAGTTTAGGTTTGTGCTGTTTTGCAAGATCGCGGACGATGTTGAAATCGATAAGTTCGGTTTCAGGATCGACCCCGTATGGGACGACGTTGTATGTCTTGCCGGTGAAATTTGCCGGAGAGCCGTGGGTCAGGTGCCCGCCGTGCGAAAGACTCATTCCCATCATCGTGTCGCCCGGTTTGAGCGTCGCGAGATAGACCGCCATGTTGGCCTGTGCGCCGGAGTGGGGCTGAACGTTGGCGTGGTCTGTGCCGAAAAGTTTCTTTGCGCGCTCGGCTGCGAGCTCTTCTGCTACATCTACGAATTCGCACCCTCCGTAGTAGCGTTTGGCCGGATAGCCTTCCGCATATTTATTTGTCATGACCGAGCCAAGTGCTTCAAGCACCGCGCGGCTGACGTAATTTTCGCTGGCGATAAGCTCAAGGCCGAACTCTTCGCGATGGGTTTCGTCGGCTATTGAACGCGCAATTTGGGGGTCGAACTGGGCAAGCGGTTTCCTGTTCATTTTCTACCTCTCAATTTTATGGATTCTTTTTTCGTGACGTTCGCCATCGAAAGGCGTGGCAAGAAAAATATCGAGCAATTTAATCGCTTCGGCGGTTTCGGTTCTGCGCGCGCCGAAGCATGCGATGTTTGCGTTGTTATGAGAGCGGCTCATTTTAGCGTCGCTATCGTTTTCGATGACGACCGCGCGCACGTTTTTATGGCGGTTCGCGGCAATTGCCATGCCGATACCGCTTCCGCAAATGAGCACACCGATCCCCGCGCCGCCGTTTGCAACTTTTTCGGCAACTTTATGGGCAAAGTCGGGGTAATCTACGGAAAGATTCGAGTTGGTTCCAAGATCACAAACTTCGTAATTTCGGGATTGGAGGTGAAGCTTTAGCGCCTCTTTTAGCGCAAAGCCCGCATGGTCTGCAGCTATGGCAACCTTGTGCGGCATGGATTTTCCGGTTAGCAGCTCTTTTTGGTGACAAGCGCTATGAAGTCTCCGACCGTGTCGCAATTTTCAGCTTCACCGTCGGAAATTTCGACTTCGAACTCTTCTTCCAAAGCCATCACAACTTCAACTATATCGAGCGAATCTGCGCCGAGGTCTTCCGAAAGGGAGCTCTCGGTGCTGATGTCATCCTCATTAATGCCGAGTTGTTCGGCGATTATTTCGCTGACCTTAGTTTCGATGCTCATTATAGGCACCTCTAGTCCATTTTGATGACTTCTTTGCCTTTGTAGAAACCGCAGTGAATGCAAACGCGGTGGGACATTTTAGGTTCTCCACACTGCGGACACTTTGACGGGTTCGCGGGCTTAACTTTGATCTGTTGTGACTTCCTCATGTCGCGGCGCGACTTGGAAATCTTATGTTTTGGCATCGCCATAGAAATTCTCCTTACTCGCTAAATAGCTAATACTCAAAGGTTTGCGGACTTTATATATTTATCTTCGTATGTCAAGCCCCAATCTTTTTAAGAACGGCAAATGGGGATTCTGTCTTGTCGTCGATTTTGCATTTGCAGCCGCCGGCGTTGAGGTTCTTTCCGCATTTCGGGCATAGCCCTTTGCAGTCGTCCTTGCACCAGTTGACCATCTTTTGGGAGAGAATGAGCTGCTCTCTCACTATCAAACTGACGTCGATTTCGTCCCCTTCATAAAAGCTGAGGTCTTCATCGTCAACGGCGATCTCCTCCTCATTTTTTCCTTGTTTTTCAAAGGTTTTGGGTGACGGGATCATCAGCATAGAGACCGGAATCTGCTGCTGTTTTTCAAATTCAACGGTGCAGCGGTCGCAGTTTAAATGTACCTTAAGAATGATTCCGCCGATGATGTTGACGTCACGTTTATTGTGGCGAAACAATTGCAGGTTTACTCTCGCCCAGTCGTCTTTTTTAAGGTGGTTTGGGCCGAAGACCTCGTCGATCACGGTTTTGAACCATTCGGATTTTGACGCTTCAGCGTCGACTGTATAACCCCCTTCGGGGATGTCATCGATTCTAATCTTCATTTTGATCAATCCTTTTTCTGGATTCGGTTTTCCGAGTTAACAAAGACTCTGATTGGGCGGTGTGAGGCGACTTCGGCCTCGTTGTAAGACGCAAAGGTAGCGATTATTATTCTGTCGCCGCGGCTTACATGATGGGCCGCTGCGCCGTTCGCGCAGATGATTCCGCTGTCGGCCTTGCCGCAAATTGCGTAGGTCTCTATCCTTGAGCCGTTGGTTACGTTCCAGATAACGACCCTCTCAAATTCGCAAACATTCGCCGCTTCCATTAAGGTGGAATCGATGGTCAGGCTTCCTTCGTATTCGAGGTTTGCGTCGGTGACTATCGCGCGGTGAATCTTAGATTTTAAAAGAAAACGCTCCATAGGTTTTTAAAGTTGAGCCTCCTTAGCGTGTAGGGTATTCATTGTCAACAGGCGCGGTCGGTTTTATGCCGCTAAAATGTAGGAGCGCACAGGGGACAAATGTGATATATTTAAGGGGTCTGCTAAATATAATTTAATATAATTAAGTAATAAAGGAGTAAAATTATGTTGAGAAAACCTGTTGTTGCCGGTCGTTTCTATCCCGCGTCGAAGGCCCATTTGCAGGAGGAAGTGCGCTCGTATCTAGCTACAGGGCTGGTTCCCAGACAAGTAGTTGGACTGATTTCGCCTCATGCCGGTTATGTCTGTAGCGGCTCTGTTGCCGGCGCCGTCTTTTCAAGCGCTCAAATTCCAAACAGGGTTATCGTAATTTCGCCCAATCATACCGGTGAAGGTGAGGCCGTCTCACTTTTTGCCGACGGCGAGTGGGAGATACCAACCGGAGTTGTGCCGGTTGACAAAGAGCTCTGCGACGAAATTTTAGCTGCCGGAGATTTTTTTGCGGCCGATACCGCGGCGCACATGGCCGAGCACTCTCTTGAAGTTTTGCTGCCGTTTTTGCTTGAATGTCAGCCCGATTTAAAAATCGCCCCGCTGACTTTGTCGCATTTGCGTCCAGAATTCATCGAGAAAACCGGCGCGGCTATAGCCTCTGTCGTTAAAAAGTTCAAGGCGCGCGGCGAAGAGGTGCTTATCGCGGTCTCAAGCGATATGACGCATTACGAACCGTACGAGAGGGCCAAAGCGCGCGACGCGCTGGCGATCGAAAAGATAAAACAGCTCGATGCGAAAGGTTTGCTTGAGGTCTGCGCTCGCGAGAGGATTACAATGTGCGGAGTTGTGCCGGTTGCGGTCATGCTGGTGGCGGCAAAGCTTCTTGGGGCGACTTGCGGAGAGCTTGTCAAATATCAGACCTCAGGTGACACCTGCGCCGAAAAAGATGAAGTTGTCGGTTATGCGGGGATGGTGGTTTACTGAGTTTAAATAGTTTAAAATTGTTTAATTGGTTTAAGTCGTTTAATTGGTTTAAGTGGTTTAAGGGATCCGTAAAACCGTTCCATCCGGAAGTTCGATGAGTTTGGTGCGACTGGTTTCGCCGGCAACTATCATGACAGACGACCTTGCTATTCCCAGCTCTTCGGCCAAAAATTTCACAAGCTCCTCGTTTGCTTTTCCATCGACAGGCGGCGCTTTCAATTTAATCTTGATGGCGTCGCCGTGAAACCCGACGATCTCATTTTTTTTAGCGTTCGGCTGGATGTGAAATTTTAATTTCATCTCTGCAGCAGTTCTTTTCCGAGATCGAATAAGAATCCGACCGCGATCGTGTCGAACAAAACGATTGCAATAAGAGTGACGAGCGGCGCAAAGTCAAATCCGGTGCGATAGAGCTTTGACGGAATCAGCTTGCGGGCTAATTTGTAAACCGGTTCGGTAATTTCACGCACGATCCTCACGATCGTGTTGTTTGGATCGGCGTTGACCCACGAAATAAGCACCGACGCTAAAATAACGTAAGTGTAAATATTTATCGCAAGCGCAAGCAGGCGTGCGATCGCAAGTAGCAGATAACCAAGTCCTGTCATGTGTAGCTCCTTTCGCCGAAAATCAGCGTACCAATTCTAACCAATGTTGCCCCTTCTTCAATTGCAACTTCAAAATCGCCCGACATCCCCATCGAAAGTTCGGTGAGCGGTTCGGGATAGATGCCACGGGCGTTGATATCTTTCAAGAGCTCAGCGAGTTTCCGGAAATATTTCCGGCTCTCTTCGGGAGTTTCCGAAACTGGCGGCATGCACATGAGGCCGCAAAGTTTAAGTGCGTGAGTCGGAGATGTCATCCCCGCGGTGGTAAGCGGTGAGCCAGATGATTCAAACTTGTAAGTCGCAAAGGCTTTCACAAGCTCGGGCAGCTCTTTAATTGTCACGCCGCTCTTTGTCTCTTCTTCGGCGATGCTGACTTCGATAAGACAATTTAGAGGTTTTGCCGGCGGCGATTTTTTCAGTCTCTCTGCCACGGCCTGTAATAGCTCGACCGAATCTATTGAATGTATCCAAGTTGCGGCCGGAAGCACGTATTTGATCTTGTTTTTCTGAAGATGCCCCAAAAAATGCCATTCAATTTCGTGAGTGCGCGAGTGCGTAAGTTCGTGAGTCGGAGCGTATGTCGGGTCGCAAGGTGGCGTGGCTTCAATCTCACGCACCTTATCACGAAATTCCTGAGCGTAGTTTTCTCCAAAGGCGTTTTGTCCCGCATGACAAGCTTCTTTAATTGCCTGTGCCGGATGGTTTTTCGACACGGCAACTAGTTTTACCGAGCCGTTTTTGCGACCGGCGCGTTTTTCTGCGCGGGCAATTGCATTTTTTACCTCTGCAAGTCGCTCTGCAATATTTTGTGACCTCTGTTGCATGTAAAAAGCCTGATAACCCGCCAGCTTAAGCCTTGTCAACTTTCTCCTTTTCGGTTATAAACTCGAACCTATGAAAAAGACTCGCGTTTTTTGGGGGGCCGCGGTCGTCTTTGCTCTCCTTTTTTCTGGCTGTTTTTCGTCCCGTCAGGCCCTTTCGGTCATCGGATACCGGCATTCGCACGTTTACATCAAAAAGAACTTCTTCTACAAAGTGGGCGAACTTTCAGATTCTTGGAAATATCTATCGACACGGGCAAAAGCGATTGTTTTTCACAATCAGTCGCTCGCTGCTTCGATATCGACCGACGCGTTTTGCGGCTCGGCCTTTGAAGATGCCCCGCTGCATGTTTTGACAAGTCAGATAATCGCCGGACAGAACGAACCTCAGGTTACAAAGACCGAAGAGTTTATGCTCGACGGCAGAGGGGCCCGCCGTACAATTTTGAACGCAAAGACCGACGGAGTTCCGCTGAAACTCGACGTCGTAGTGATAAAAAAGAACAATTGCACGATAGATTTTGTCTATGTTGCACCTCCCGAAAATTATGCCGCGGGGGTCGCAGACTTTGAAGGTTTCTTTGGCGGATTTAAATTTTAAACGGAGAGATATTTCTTACGATGTCGATGACGCAGACCATAAAGCCGGCCGTTGAAAAGGTTACATCTTTTGCGATGTATGTCGGCGGCGTGACTTCGCTTATCTTCAAGCTTTTTCCGGCCGTGTTTCGCCATAAATTTGATTTTTGGGCTTTTACTCAGCAGATGATGGCCATCGGCAACAAGTCGATATCGATCGTAAGTTTGATAGCGATTTTTACCGGCATGGTCTTTGCTCTTCAGTTTTCGGTCGGGCTAGGTCGTTTCGGATTAAAAATGTATATCGGCCAGATAATCGGCGTTGCGATTTTGCGCGAACTTGGGCCGGTCCTTACTTCGTTAATGATAGCCGCGCGCGTCGGTTCGGGGATCGCCGCGGAGATAGGTTCGATGGTCGTGACCGAGCAGGTGCTGGCGATAGAGGCTATGGGCGCAAATCCGGTCACAAAGCTGGTTGTGCCTAGAGTTCTTGCCTGTTTGATTGCTACTCCAATTTTGACATCGATATCGGTGATCTTGGGTATTTTGGGCGGCATGGTAATAACGATGATGGAGGCGGGAGTTTCCTATCGGTTTTATATGGACCAGATATGGCGGTCGATGCAGATGGAAGATATTTTTTCGGGGATCGGCAAGACCTTTGTGTTCGGCTTTTTTATTGCGATAATCGCCTGCTATCAGGGGCTTAACACGAGCGGCGGTACAGAAGGGGTCGGCCAGTCGACTACGAAATCTGTTGTCTATTCGTCGATATTTATTTTTGTGGCCGATTTCTTTTTAACGAAATTTTTTCTTATTTTTTAATTTTAGGCGGCGACGTTTTTTATGGGCGACATAATCAATTTCAGAAAAGTCTGCAAAAGTTTTGGATCCAACCGCGTTTTGGACGAAATGTCGCTGGATATCCGCGAGGGAGAAACTCTTACGATTATCGGAGGGAGCGGAACCGGCAAGAGCGTCCTGTTGAAGCTTTTGCTGGGGGTTATCCAGCCCGATTCTGGAGAGATCTTTTTTCGCGACAGAGAGATCACGAAAATGGACGAATGGGAGCTTATCGAAGTCAGGCGGCAGATGGGTATGCTTTTCCAAGGCGCCGCGCTATTCGATTCGCTGACCGTTGCGGAGAACGTTGCCTATCCTGTTCGCGAGCATTTTTCTTACGACGACGAAAAGATAAGGTCGATCGCCAAGGCAAAACTTGGCATGGTGGGGCTTGAGTCGAGCATAGACATGATGCCGGCCGAGCTTTCCGGCGGCATGAAAAAACGCGTTGGGCTTGCGAGAGCTATAGCGACCGATCCGTCCGTTATTTTATATGACGAGCCTACGACGGGGCTCGATCCGGCCAACACGATGAGGATCAATCTTTTGATTCGCGAATTGCAGCGCAAATTAAAGGTCACTTCGATCGTCGTTACTCACGACATGGGGAGCGCTTTTTTGGTTTCCGACCGTCTTGCCATGTTGTATAATAAGCGCATCGAATTCGTCGGCACGCCTGAAGAAGCAAAGCGTTCTACAAACAGCGTTGTTCAGCATTTCATTCAGGGCTACGTCGGAGAGGGGAACGAATAAATGTCAGACAAGCGGAGCACACAGTTAAAAGTCGGTATTTTCGTGGTGATCGGCCTGTTATTCTCTATGTACATGATTTTTATGGTCGGCGGAGAGCAACAACTTTTTCAGCGTCAGTACTCTATCACCTCAAAGTTCAAAGATATAAGCGGGCTGCGTGTCGGCGCACCGATACAACTCGCAGGGTTGAAGGTCGGTTTTGTTGACAGGATTAAATTTCCCGAATCGCTCGAAGATAAAGACGTTGAGCTCACGCTTCACATCAACAGAAAATATCAGGATAGAATTCGCAAAGATTCGGTGGCAACCATCAACACTCAGGGGTTGCTTGGCGACAAATTTGTTTACATCAGCGTTGGAAGTCCGGAGCAGCAGGCCCTTGTTGACGGTGACTCGATCGAAAGCCGCGAATCGGTCAGTCTTTACAATCTTGCCGAAAAGGGCGGAAGCATAATTTCCGACATCAGCGAGGCATCCAAATCGCTGCGTAAATTTTTCGAGGACATGTACGCCAGCAAAGAGGACGTCCGCTCGACCCTCAGGTCGATGAAGAACATCATGCAGACGGCGGAGAAGGGCGAAGGCCTTTTGCACGCGATGGTCTATGACCCTAAGGGGAAAGCCGTTGTGGCCGATATTGCCTCAAGCATGGCCATGTTAAAGGATATAATCGGGCGCGCCGACGAAGCCGACAAAAAATCGGGTGAAGTTTCCGGCGTGCTTAAAAATCTTCGTACAGCTTCCAACGATCTTAAAGAGGTCGCTGCAAAGATCAATCGTGGAGAGGGGACCGTCGGCGGGCTTATCAACGACCCGTCAATTTACAACGACATCAGATCGCTCTTTGGCAGAGCCAATCGCAATAAGGTCTTAAAGGCCGTCATCCGCTCGACACTTGCCGAGAACGATAAAAATTCAGTCACGCAATAACCTTGCCGGTTTAGGCAGGGAGAGCCCCGTAAACAGACGGGGTAAGGAGACCTAAAATGTCGTCATCAACAAAGCCCAAAAAAGAGGCAGCCGAAGTCGCCATGTCAAAAAAGAACGAGAACGCTCTAATGGAAATGGTAACTTCGCTGCAGGATGTTAAAGCTTTCCGCGAGCTCAACTGGGAGGGAAGTCTTGCCGATTATCTTTCGATCGTTGAGAAAAACCCCAAGGCGGCGCGCACCGCGTTTCAGCGGGTTTACGACATGATAATGTCTTACGGCACCGAAGAGTTCACCGAATACAAAAAGCGGATCACCCACTACAAATTTTTCGACGATAATCTTGAACACGGCAGAGACGCTGTTTTTGGGCTCGGCGTGCATTTGATGAAACTTGTCTCGGCTTTCAAAGCCGCCGCGCGTCAGTACGGCACCGAAAAACGCATTTTACTTTTGCACGGGCCGGTCGGCAGCGCAAAGAGCACGGTCGTGCGCATGATAAAAAAAGGTTTGGAAGCTTATTCGCGCACGCCGGAAGGGGCGATCTATTCGTTCGCTTGGATGAAAAAAGACCTTAACGATGCCCGCAGCATTTTCGGCACGGCTAGCGAGATAAAATGTCCGATGCACGAAGAGCCGCTGCGTTTGATACCCGTTGAATTGCGCGGGAAGATTTTGGGCGAGATAAACCGCAAATTAAGCGAGGACGATAAGATTATTCTCGAAGGCGATCTTTGCCCGTCGTGCCGCTATATTTACCGCGAGCTCATCAGCCACTATCAGGGCGACTGGGCCAAAGCCATGGAGCACATCAAGGTCCGCCGCATTCTTCTTTCCGAAAAAGACCGCATCGGAATCGGCACGTTCCAGCCGAAAGACGAAAAAAATCAGGATTCGACCGAGCTCACCGGCGATATCAATTATAGAAAGATCGCCGAATACGGTTCGGACTCCGATCCTCGCGCCTTCAACTTCGACGGCGAGTTCAATATCGCCAACCGCGGGCTCATCGAATTCATCGAGGTTTTAAAGCTCGACGTTGCGTTCCTTTATGATCTGCTGGGAGCGTCCCAAGAACATAAGATTAAACCGAAAAAATTCGCGCAGACCGACATCGATGAGGTCATCATCGGTCACACGAACGAGGCGGAGTTCAAGCGTTTTCAAAACAACGAGTACATGGAAGCGCTGCGCGACAGAACGGTAAGGATCGACCTGCCTTACATCACCAAGCTCCACGAAGAGATAAAGATTTACGAAAAAGATTATCGTCAGGACAGAGTTCGCGGCAAACATATCGCTCCGCACACGCTCGAAATGGCGGCAATGTGGGCGGTCTTAACGCGTTTGGAAGAACCTAAAAAAGCGAATCTTACGCTCATGCAAAAGCTCAAGCTTTACGACGGCAAGAGCCTCCCCGGATTTACCGAAGACAACGTTAAAGAACTTCGCAAAGAGGCGGTGCGCGAAGGTCTAGACGGAATTTCACCGCGCTACATTCAAGACAAGATTTCGAACGCGCTCGTCAGCGAGGCGAGCGGCGGTTGCATCAACCCGTTCATGGTCTTGAACGAACTTGAAAGCGGGCTCAAACACCACGCGCTTCTCAAAGGCGACGACCAACGAAAACGATTCGCCGAATTGCTGGCGGTCGTGAAGGAAGAGTACGAAGATATCGTGAAGAACGAAGTTCAGCGAGCGATCTCGGCCGACGAAGATGCTATTTCGCGCCTCTGCTCGAACTACATCGACAATGTTAAGGCCTACACTCAGCGCGAAAAGGTGAAGAATAAATATACCGGTCAGGACGAGGAACCGGATGAAAGGCTTATGAGGTCGATCGAAGAGAAGATCGACATTCCCGAATCCCGCAAAGACGATTTCCGCCGCGAGATCATGAATTACATCGGTGCCCTCGCCATCGAAGGCAAGCAGTTCAATTACAAAATGAACGAACGTCTTCATAAAGCGCTGGAACTGAAGCTTTTTGAAGATCAGAAAGATTCGATCAAGCTCACGAGCCTTGTCTCCAGCGTTGTTGACAAGGATACACAGGAGAAGATCGACGTCGTCAAGAGCCGTCTCATCAAGAATTACGGTTATTGCGAAACTTGCGCCACCGACGTTTTGAACTTCGTCGCGTCGATCTTTGCGCGCGGCGACATTAGAGAACGCGGCAGCAACTAAAGCCCGCTTGTTTTAGGGCCTTCACATGGCACAAAAGATCGAACAGGACATAAAACGTTTTCGCGACATCATCCGCGGACGGATTAAAAAAGAGCTTAAAAAGTTCATCACCAGTTCCGAGCTTATCGGTAAAAAAGGTAAAGAGCTGGTGAGCATTCCGATTCCGCAGATCGACATTCCGCACTTTGTCTATGGCGACAAAGAACAGGGTGGTGTTGGTCAAGGCGAAGGCGAAAATGGCGCGCCGCTCTCCCCCGGCGATGGGGACGAAGGGGCGTCGAAGGCCGGCAACGCGCCCGGCGAACATCTCCTTGAGGTCGAGGTCTCGTTTCAGGAGCTTGCAGAAATTTTAGGCGAAGAACTGGAACTGCCTAAGATTCAGCCGAAGGGCCACAGTGAAATCGAAAGCGCCAGAGTCCGCTACACGTCGATCGGCATGTCGGGGCCCGAATCTCTCAGACATTTCAAAAGAACCTACCGTCAGGCGCTCAAACGCCAGATCATGAGCGGCAGTTACGATCCTAAAAATCCGGTCATCATTCCCGTGCGCGAAGACAGACGTTATCGCATGTGGAAAGAGGAGAAAAAACCCGAGACCAAGGCCGTTATTATTTACATGATGGATGTTTCGGGCTCGATGGGCAACGAACAGAAGGAGATCGTAAGACTTGAGGCCTTTTGGATCGACGCATGGCTTAAAAGCCAGTACAAAAATCTCGAGACCAAATACATAATCCACGACGCCGTAGCAAGAGAGGTCGATCGCGAGACGTTTTTCCACACGAGAGAGAGCGGCGGAACGATAATTTCTTCGGCCTACAAAATGGCCTTAAAGATGATAGAAGAAAAATACAGTCCTCAAGAATGGAATATTTATCCGTTCCATTTTTCCGACGGAGACAACTGGAGCGGCAACGATACCGACGAGTGCATTAAGCTTTTAAAAGAGCAGATCCTGCCGGTAGCCAATGTTTTCTGTTACGGGCAGGTCGAGAGCGAATACGGAAGCGGGCAATTTTTGAAGGACCTAAATGAAAAACTTCCCAACGTTGAGAATTTGATCACGTCGAAAATCGAAAATAAGGACGCGATTCCTGCATCGATCAAAGATTTTTTAGGCAAGGGCAAATAGACTATGAACCTCACGCCCGATTTGGCAAAACTTAGAGACGAGATCGAAGGCTATGCAAAGAGCTACGGCCTCGATTTCTATCCGGTGGTCTTTGAGGTGCTCGACTGGAAAGAACTCAACGAAGTAGCGTCGTACGGCGGGTTTCCCAGCCGCTATCCTCACTGGCGTTTTGGGATGGAATACGAAGATCTTTCGAAGCGCTATGCATGGGGGTTGTCCAAGATCTACGAAATGGTTATAAATAACGACCCTTGCTACGCTTATCTTTTGTACGCAAACAGTACGGTCGATCAAAAACTTGTGATGGCGCACGTTTACGCCCATTGCGATTTTTTCAAGAACAACGTCTATTTTGCCCACACAAACCGGAAGATGATGGACGAAATGGGGAATCATCGCAGCCGGATCGTCCGCTACATAAATCGCTACGGTCAGGACGTCGTCGAAGATTTTATCGACGCCTGTCTTTCGATAGATACTTTGATTGACGTGCACGGGCCGGCGATACGTCGTGTGCGCGAACATCGCGCCGCGCAGCTAAACGACGAACAGCGGACCGTGAGAAAATTAAAGAGCGGCCGGACCTACATGGACAAGTTCATCAATCCGCCGGAATTTTTACAGGAGCAGGCGCGGCGTATCGAAGAAGAAGAGAGGCTCGAACATAAATTTCCCGAAAGTCCGGAGCGCGACGTCATGGGGTTTCTGGTCGATTTTGCGCAGCTGGAAAAATGGCAGCGCGACATTTTGTCGATGATCCGCGAGGAGGCTTACTACTACCTTCCGCAGGGACAGACAAAGATAATGAACGAAGGCTGGGCGAGCTACTGGCATTCGAAAATCATGACCGAAAAAGCGCTGAGAGATTCGGAAATAATCGATTACGCCGACCACCATTCTGGCACGGTGGCGCAACAGCCCGGCAGACTCAATCCCTACAAAATGGGGATCGAACTCATGCGCGATATTGAAGAACGCTGGAACAAAGGGCGCTTCGGCAAGGAATTCGACGACTGCGATAACCTTGTCGCTAAAGCCAAGTGGGACAAAAATCTTGGATTGGGCAGAAAGAAGATCTTTGAAGTTCGAAAGCTCTATTGCGATCTGACCTTCATCGACGAATATCTTACCCCCGAATTTTGCAAACAGCAGAAACTTTTTACGTTCGCTTACAATCCGACCGCCGATCAGTATCTTATCGCCAGTCGCGAGTTCCTAAAGATAAAAAACCAGCTCCTGTTTCAGCTTACGAACTACGGGCATCCGATAATTTCGGTCGTGGACGGAAACTACAAGAACCGCGGCGAGCTTCTTTTGAAACATCAGCACGAAGGGGTCGATCTAAGGGTCGATTACGCGAAAGAGACGCTTAAAAACCTCAGCAAAATCTGGGGGCGTCCGGCAAATATCGAGACCGTTTCGCAAGATACCCCGAAGATTTTCTCTTTCGACGGGAGCGAATTCAAAGAAGCTCGCGTTTGATTATTTAAACGGTCGGAGTTCTTACACGTCTAATTACCATTGCAACCACCGGCGCGATTATCATGCATGCGATCGACCCGAGGACCTTTTCGCCTATCGAAAAGGTGATGACGGTTCCGAAAAGGGCGATGGAAATATAAAAGAGCGGGTTGAAGAAACGCAACACGCCGCTTAACTTCAGGTTCGGATACCTAAGCCATCTGTTTTCTATCAGTTGAAAAATAAAGATGACCGTGAATGACACAAGCAGCCAGCCCAGAAAATTTGAGATGGGGACGCCGAAGTAGAGCCCGCCGTTCGGGTAATAGTATATTTTCCCCAGAAACCATCTATCTCCAAGCTTTGTCACGGGGTCGATTATCACGTCGAGCAGCATGACCAGCCATGCGCCGAAAAGAGCCGTACGAAAATTTGCAAAAGTGTAGATCTTCTTTTGCTCGGAAATTTCGGTGCCTGTTTCGCCCAGAATAAAACGCGCGGTCGTAAGCCCCGCGAAAATCATGAAAGGATAGGATAGCGAATCCCAAAAAGGGACCCCCATGACCATAGGTTCGCCTTGCATGTTTTCGTAAATGTAATGATAGATCCCGTACGGAAATCCGTTGTTGATCGACGAAACCTCGCTGGCCCAAGCGATAAAATAGCCGAGCACGAGCCAGATGAACGTCTTTTTCCATCCCCAATAGATGCGTCCCAAAAAGATGAATGCCGCGAGAAACGCAAAAACGTACGGGCGGTTGATAAGCATTGCCAGCATGGGTTAGATCCTCCCTTTGTTTGTAAAATATTCCAGCGCGTCTTGAAGGGTTTTTTCAAGCGGCCGTTCGGCCTGCCAGCCGAGCTCCATTTTTGCCAGCCGCGAATCCAGAAAGAAAGGAAATTCGCTGCCGGCGATCGTCTCGCGCAATTTTTTTACGGGAACGATTTTTGCCGCGGTTTTTATGACGCGGAAAGGCAATGGAAAAGAGATCGGCTTTCTGCCCGAGATTTTTTTTAGCATGCCGAACAGTTCGGTCAACATGACGTTCGTTCCGCCGATCAGATAACGCTGCCCGACGCTTCCTTGTGTGATGGCGTTGATATGGGCGCTTGCCACGTCTCTAACATCGACAATATTGAATCCGGTTTCAAAAAAGAGAGGGACTCGGCCCCTTAGATAGGAGAGCAAAAGTTTGTTCGGCGCGGTAAGGTTGATGTCGTTTGGTCCCATTACGGCGGTCGGATTGAGAATAACGGCTTCAAGCCCAAGATTTGCCGCCCCTTTGACATGTTCTTCGGCGAGATATTTGCTGTGACCGTAATCGAGCATCATATCGCCGAGCGTGCTTGGGCTTTGTTCGTTCAGTTCTTTTCCGATGAGACCTTTTGAGCGTCTTGTCTTAGACGATATTCTAAGCGTTTCACAGCTGCTTGTATAGACGAGCCGTTTAACGCCAGCTTTTATTGCGGCCTCGACGACGTTCATCGTGCCGCCGAGATTGGTGGCGATATAATCTGCCAGCCCGAATTGCCCGCTCTTCACAAGAGCTGCGGTGTGGATAACGACCTTTGCTTTGGCAACAGCTTTGCACACGTCGGAAGGATTTCGAATGTCTCCAAAGAAAAGTTCGAGTTTGTCGGCGATCGAATCGATATTTTCGAGGCTGGAACCTTTGCGCACAAATCCGGCGACGGAAAAGCCGCGTTTGACAAGCCCTCGCGCGATGTGAGAGCCGATGAATCCGTTGGCCCCCGTTATCAGGATCTTTTCGTTAAGGCTCATTTGCGCATCATCTGGAGGAAAATTTTGACTATCTGAGGGTTCCATTGGCCGGAGTTGATCTCGTCTTCAATGATCTGCAAAGCGCGTTCGACCGGCAGCGCTTTGCGATAAGGTCTGTCGGTCGTCATTGCATCGAACGAATCGGCAACGGCAAGTATCATTCCAAACAGAGGGATCTGGTCGCCTTTGAGACCGTCGGGATAACCGCCTCCGTCGTAACGCTCGTGATGATGTCTTATGCAGGGGAGCGCCTCTTCGATCGATTTCAGTCGGCAGCATATTTCGTAACCGCGCAGCGAATGGCTCTTAACGTGGGCCATCTCTTCATCGGTTAGTCTGCCGGGCTTGAGCAAAATATCTTCTCTTACGCCGATCTTGCCGATGTCGTGCAGCAGTCCGCCTTTGCGGATAATCTCGATCTCGCGCTGCGAAAGTCCCATGCGCTTTGCGATATCGACAGAATGTTGTGCGACCCGCTCGGAATGGCCGCGAGTGTAAATATCCTTAGCTTCGAGCGCCCCTGCGAGAGAAAACAGAACGCTTTCGCTGGTGTCGAGGTCGTCGTGGAGCTCTTTCATTCTCAATAGCGATTTGATTCGTGTGAGAAGCTCAAGCTTATTGAACGGCTTGACCAAAAAGTCGTCTGCCCCCAGTTCAATGGCTTTCAATTTGTCGTCTAACTCCTGAAGCGCGGTGATTACGATGACCGGAACGAACTGGGTCTCTTTGTTTTGCTTGATCCAGCGGCAGACTTCGAATCCGCTGATTTTCGGCATCATTAAATCGAGCAAAACCATATCGGGAGGCGCCTTCGATATTTTTTGGAGAGCTTCTTCGCCATCAAACGCGACATCTATTTGATAATCATAGGGTTTTAACTGGGCTTTGAGAAGTTCGACATTAACTTTATTGTCGTCAACGATGAGTATTTGCGGCTTTGGCATATAAAAAAGCTAACAGAAATCGCCTTGACAGTAAATGTCTAAATCAAATAAGAGAGGCTTCTTTAAAAGGGGGACGCATGTTTTTGCTTAGATGGATCAAAAAACTGATTGTTTTTGTTTTGATAATCGCCGGCGTTCTTTACATTGCAAATTATCAGTACAAAGGTAAGAGCGTTAAAGAACATATTTTTGACGCGAAGAAGAGCGGACTTATCGGCGAAGCTGTCAAAGATCTGCAAACTTGGGTAAGCGAGCTTTTTAGGACCGGCAAAAAGGTTGCCGATGACGGGATAACAAAAAAAGACCGTGAAGAACTCGAAAAGGTCATAAGTTCCGAATTGAAAGACGGCGTTGACAAATTAAAGGAAGAAGCGGCCAAAAAAGCCAAAGAGGCGGCCGAAGCCGCCGCCAAAGCCGCAAAGGACGAAAGTAAAAATTAAGGAGAATAAAATGGCAGAGACAAAGAAATGCAGTATCGCAAATTGCAAACGCCCCCATCGCGCAAAAGGCTATTGCGATGTTCACTTCAAAAAGTGGCGTGCCGGCGAGGTCGAAGGTCACAAATCGCGCTACAAAACCTGTAAAGAAGAAGGATGCAAGAAGCCGATGTTCAAAAAAGGTATCTGCGAAGCCCACTATCAGGCGTTGATGGCTTCGAAGAATCCGGCTCCGGCCGAAGCCAGCGCGGCGCCGGCGGCCGACGCGGCAGCTCCGTCAGCTTAAGTTTTGAGACGGAAGATGAAGGTGACGTAAGTATTTAGCATCCCCGCTCGAAAGGGCGGGGATGATTTTCATGAGCACACGAGAAGAACTTCTAAATATTTTCGAAGTGCTCTTAAAGCACTTTGGCCCGCAGAAATGGTGGCCCGCCGATTCGCCCTTCGAAGTGATGGTCGGCGCCATCCTTACGCAAAATACCAGCTGGTCAAACGTCGAAAGGGCGATAGCAAATTTAAAGAACGCTAAGCTGCTTGACCCGCGAAAAATGCTTCGCCTTGACGCCGAGACGCTCGCAAACTTGATAAGACCCGCAGGCTATCCCAACGTAAAAACAAAAAGAATACAGAATTTTCTAAGATTTTTCGTCGAAGAGTTCAATGCGGACGTTGCGAAAATGGGGCGCGAGAGCGTCGATTCGCTTCGTGAAAAACTCTTGAGCGTGAAAGGCGTGGGGCCGGAAACGGCCGATTCGATTTTGCTTTACGCGCTCGCAAAGCCCGTATTTGTTTGCGACGCCTACACCCACCGCATTTTTTCTAGGCACGGCATGTTAGATGAAGGAGTCTCTTACGACGACGTGCGCGCTCTATTTATGGACAACCTCCCAAACGAAGAAAAGCTTTTCAACGAATATCACGCGTTGATAGTTAAGACCGGCAAAGATTTTTGCCGGCCGCGTCCAAAGTGCGATTTGTGCCCGCTTGGGGCGCTGCTGAAAAAGCCTCTTAAGGTTTAATTACCGAAAGAACGTAAGCCTTAAGGTCGAGATATCTCTTTGCCGTCGTCAAAACGTCCTGTCGGGTTACTTTTAATATCTTCTGCGGATACTGTTCCAGTTCGGCGATGCCCAGCCCGTAAAGTTCGTTGTAGGTGTAGCCGCTGGCCAGCGCGCTAACTCTCTGCTGGTCTAATTCGTAGGCTCCAACCATGTACTGTTTTGCGCGTTCGAGCTCTTCCGGCGAAACAAGCTCTTTGCTTATGAGCGACAGCTCGTTCTTGATGCCGTTAATGGCGGTCTCGGTTTTTGAGGGGTCGCAGCCGATGTAAACGGCGAAGTAGCCCTCTTCTGGGCCTACGTGCATGGTCGAGTTCACGGCATATGCGAGGCTCATCTTATCGCGCAGCGTCGAGAAGAGCCGGCCGCCTTGTCCGGCCAGAATGTGATTTAGCACGGCCAGTTTGTAATTGTCAGGCGAGCCGAGATGCGTCCCTAAAAATCCGAGAACGATGTGGGCTTGCTCTTTCCCCTTTTTTATTTTTTCGGCAGTAACGATATGTTTCGGCCGCACGATCTTTGCCTTTGGGGCTTTGAACCGGCCTATTTTTTTAAGGTCGATCCAGTCGTTCGCGAGCTTTTTTATCTCTTCGGGATTTACGTCTCCGACGACCGTGATGACAATGTCTGCCGGATTAAGATGGTTCTTCCAGAATTTTCTGAGATCGTCGGCGGTCAGCGATGAAACCGTTTCTTTCGTTCCTGTGATGCGCATGCCGTAAGGGTGTTTGCCGTAAAGTGACTTCATGAACTGCGCAAAGGCCAGCCCCGTCAAATGGTCTTCCTGATTTTTTATCGTTTCGATCTGAAGGGCTTTTTCCTTTTCTACCTCTTTCTTATCGAACGACGGGGCGCACATCACCTCGGCGAACATGCCGAAACCGTCGTAAAGTTTTTCACTTAAAAATTCGCAGCGCAGTCCGATAGCATTGCGTCCGCAGACCCCTTCGATCATTCCGGCTATCGATTCGATCTTTTTGGCGACTTCGACAGCGTTGCGTTTTGCTGTTCCCTTTGTGATGCTTCTCGCGATGAGGTGTGAGATGCCGTTGTTCTTCGGAGTCTCGTGTCTTAGCCCGCCGTGCATCGCCGCGTAGATGGCGACAATCGGCAGGACGTGGTTTTCCCGAACGACAAGTTTAATGCCGTTCTTGAGGCGATAGAGTTTCGGCGCGCTCTTTTGCGATCTTTTCACGACGCTTGTTATTTTGTTCCTTGTGACCGCCGCCTCAAGGGCTTTCGCCGTCGGCTCTACCTTCGCCTCTTTTGGGGAGAGGACTTCGAGCGTGCAGTTTTGAGGCGTCAGATATTTCATGGCAACGGCTCGTATCTCTTCGGCCGTCAGGTCGCCGAGTACTTGAAAATAGCGCTTTTCAAATTCGTGGTCTCCGGCCGTCGCGGTGAAATAGGCGAATTTTGCCGACATGCCGCCGACCGTTTCCCGTTCGTAAACTTCGCTTGCGCGAATGTTTATCTTGGCGAGATTGAGCTCGTCGGCCGAAACGGTTTCGGTCGCAATTTTTTGTATCTCTTCCCAGATAGAATCGACAGCTTCGACAAGTTTTTCAGGTTGAGTGAGACCGCCTATCATGAACAGTCCCGGATATTTCGGCGTGAACGCGTAGCAATAGATCGTGTTCACGAGACGTTTTTTTTCCTTTACGATCTGCTCGAACCGGCTCGAATCGGCGCCGCCTAAAATGTGGGAAAGGACATCGAGCGCGGCTATGTCGGCGTGCGTAATTTCGGGGACGTGAAAGCCCATTATGAAATTGGTCGCCTGAATGTCCATCGAGCTTGTGTGAATCTTTAAGTTCGTTTGATGCGGCTCGGCCGGAACTACGACTGTTGGCGCGATGTTTTCGGGCTGTTTGAAACTTTCGAACGCTTTTGATATCTTTGAGAGCATGCTCTTGGTTTCAAAATCTCCGACCACGATGAACGTCATGTTCTTCGGCGTGTAGTGGCGCTTGTAGAACGAAAGGACCGTGCTTCGGTCGAACGATTTAACGACGTTTTCAAAACCTATGATGGGCCGGCCGTAAGTGTGCTTTGAAAATGCGTGCCTAAAAAGATTTTCACTGACGACGTGCCCGGGGTTGTCCTTACCTCTGCGGATCTCTTCGCAGATGACCTCAAGTTCGCGTTCCAGCTCCTGCTCGTCGAATAGCGGATTAATAACGGCGTCGGAAAGTATTTCGAGGCCTTTGTCCGAAAACCTGCTGGCCATGTTAACGTAAAAAACCGTCTGGTCGAAGCTTGTGTAGGCGTTTATGTCGCCGCCGGCGGCCTCTATTTCGCGGGCAACGGCGCTCACAGGACGCGTCGGCGTCCCTTTGAAGATCATGTGTTCGATAACGTGACAAAGTCCGGCTTCGGCGTTGGTTTCGACGGCCGAACCGACGTTGACCAGAACGCTAAGACTGATGACGGGGGCGGAGTGATTTTCGCACAGCAGAACATCCATTCCGTTTGGGAGCGTGAATTTTGTAGTTTGCATGCACCGGTTTATAAGTGAGAGGGTGCCAAACGACAAGACAAAAGTACGACCAAAGATGCTCTAATAAAGGCGTTGATTGGTGCCGAATCGTGTGACGACCACGGCGCCAAGCCCCATGAACCATAGCATAGTTTTGACGAACGCTCCGACGACGGGGATAAGCGCGATCAAACCGATGGCTACAAATCCGACAAGGACCTCAAGCAGCATTGGTTGGTTCGGTTTTTTTATGGCGTTGAAAAATTTCAAACCGATGAGCTGGCACATCGCCGCAAATCCGAAGAAGGTTGCGGCCGATACAAGCACTACAAGAACTGGGATCAGCGGAATTCCGACTATCGTTATAAGCAGCATTACGCTTACAGGCGCCAGCAAAATGCTAGCGGCGATTCCGGCCAGAAGAGCTTTCCAAGGATGCATCTGCGTGAAATGCGAAACTCTGCCGATGTGAGCCGTGAAAAACAGGGCGCAAAGAATTAAAAGTGCGAACATCCCAGCGAGTATCAGCAGCGCGAGCGCCGCGACCACCCAGCTTCCCAGCAGGGGGAGAGTCAGCCACATTCCGTCGGTAGGAAGGCTTATCGGAGCTTTGGCGAAAAACGCCCCTTCACCTTTTTCGGTGTCGCCGAAGAAGACGACCGTGGAGCCTTCGACCCGTCCGCTTGGGCCCACTTCGACGTCGCCGCCGATGACAATAAGGTCTTTTGTAACCGTGCCCGACAACGCAACGTCGCCGCCGATGACTACGACGTGTTCGAGTTGATCGCCTGAGGGGATCGAAACATCTTCGCCGATCTTAACCAGATCTTTTGCCAGAGATGTCGCCGGAATTAGTGCAGCCGCCAATAGACAGACGATCAATAGTTTTTTCAGCATGATTCCCCCTGTTTTTTTGTAATAATTACACCCGTAACGGGTTTTAGTCAACGGTGCCCTAGCGTCTCTTGCGTTATTTCCTGCCCATTTTATGACGACGCTCGGGCAATTATTTCCAGTTGCACTTTGAGGTCCATGCGGCTAAAAGTCCGCACCTATGCGTTATCCGTTGTTTTGCTCGCTGATACCGTCCGAATTTTTATCCGGACTCGGTGCAAGGCACGAGCTTCTTACACACGACAAGCTGAAGGGGTTTGTCCCTTGCGAATATCAGTGCGTCTTTCACGAAAACCTTTGTTCTTATTCGAAGGTTCTTTTCGAGCATATTTCGTCGGCGACTCCCGCCTACGATTTTGTCGTGATCCCGGCCTCGTGCGACGCTATGCGCAAGTTGTATTCGGCGCTGCAGGAAAAACTTCCGCGCGAGAAGCTTTTCTATTTCGATTTTCCGCGCGGCGGCGATCGTCTGGCGGTAGAGTTTTTTGCCGGAGAGTTGGCGAGGCTGAAGGAATTTGTCTCTTCTCATCCCCTAGGCATTGATCGGGAATCAGCTGCGTTCAATGGATCCCAGCTTAATACCGCAGAAATGACAGCCGGTGCCGACATCACTTTGCCCGAAGAGGCCGCGAAAGGCGTCGGCGTGATCGGTTCGAACGTTGACCAGACCGCAATATCAAAGGCCGCCGAACTTTTTGGCGTGAAGCTTGTCGGAATATCCCGATGTATCGACAGAGCGGCCCCCGACGCTGCGATCATGAAAATGGTTTCGTCCAAAGCCTCTTTGAAAGAACTCGCGGCGGCTTACATAGACAGCAACCGCTGCCCGCGCAGCTTCAGGCCGCAGCGCCCGAAAGATATCGCTTCCGACGTTAAAAAAAGCGGCGTCAGCGCGCTTATTATCAGCACTTTAAAATTTTGCGATTTTTATCCGTTCGATCTTGTCGAGCTTGGGCGCGAACTGAAAGATATGCCCGTTTTAATGCTCGAACATGATCTTACGTCAACAGACGAAGGGCAGATCATGACAAGACTTGGAGCTTTTTTTGAAAGTGTTTTCAGAGGTCGGCCCCGCGGCCCGTCCAAAAAACCTGTCGCCGGTTTTTTCGCCGGCGTCGATTCGGGCTCTCACGCAACAAAGGTCGTCATTGTGGACGGAAGCGGAAGATCGGTCGCCGAAGCCGTCGTCGCTACCGGAACTTCGGTGAAAAAGAGCGCGGAAGAGGCCCTCAAAAAAGCGATGAACGATTCAGAAATTTCGCGCCGCGACATTTCGCGCATCGTCGCCACCGGCTACGGAAGGGCCAATATAGATTTCGCCGACGAAAGAGTGACCGAGATCACCTGTCACGCGCTGGGGGCTCACGCGCGGCTTGGACACAAGGTCACCATCATCGATATCGGAGGTCAGGATTCAAAGGCCATCAGGGTCGCCTCCGACGGTTCGGTTGAAAAGTTCGCGATGAACGATAAATGCGCCGCAGGCACCGGACGCTTTCTGGAGGTCATCGCAGACCGTCTCGAAATGTCGTTGAGCGAATTTGCACAAATTGCCGGTCGAGCCAAAAAAGCGACTCCGGTGTCAAGCATGTGCTCGGTCTTTGCCGAGTCGGAGGTTATTTCGCTCATCGCGTCGGGCCAGCCGAAAGAGGCGATCGCAAAGGGGATACACGAAGCCATCGCCCTGAGAACGGTATCGCTTGTCAGACGCATAGACGGCGCCGAACCTTTCTATATGACCGGCGGAGTCGCCAAAAATCTTGCGCTGGTGGAAGAATTATCCAAAGGGCTCAACGCCGAGCTCAAGGTCGTGACGAATCCGCAAACGGTCGGCGCGCACGGCGCCGCCATATTTGCCTCCAGAATTTAGGGAACGAAAATGGGTGCTAAACAAAAAATAGCCGGCGTCGGCATGAAATTCGTTAGAAAGGGGACGCTCGATCCGGCAAAGATGCTGAAGATAATGTCGCCGGTCGATAGAGTCCTGTCGCGAAATCTGTCAAAGACCGGCAGATACATTCGTCGGAATCAGCTCAAATACATCGCCGAAGCGCTAAAGGCCGAGAACCTGCGCGCATGGACGAGCGTTCTTTTTCCGGCCGAAATTCTTCATCCGTTCGGGGTTTTACCTCTGAGTCTTGAGATACTTTCCGGAATTTTTTCAACTGTCGGGCTCTCGCGCGAGTTCCTCAATATTTCTCAGTCGTTCGGAGCGCCTCAGACGATATGCTCGTTTCACAGGCTGCTGGTGGGGCTTGCCAAGAGCCGATATTTCGCTCCGCCTAAATTTGTTGCGGCGACCTCGTTACTTTGTGACGGCAATCTTAAATCGTTTGCCGAAGCGGCCCGCGAAAGCGGCTCGGAGTTCGTTTATCTCGACATCCCGTTCGAAGAAACAGCCCATTCGGTAAAATATTTGAAAGAGCAGCTTGAGGCCGCGGCCAGAAAGTTTGCCGAGGGGACGGGACAGAGATATTCGCTCGATGCGGTTAAACACTCGGTCACGCTGGCCGATAAGGGGCTCAAGCTCCTTTCGGACATCTGGAGCAAAAGGATCTCGGAACAGAACAATCTTTTTCGCGGCTACGAAATGGCGAACTTCTGTTTTCCGTCGCACTATCTTTTGGGGAGCCCGCTGCTTATCGACCTTTCTAACCGTGTTCTTAAAGGTCTTGCCGACAAAACCGACCGCAACAAAAAATACAAGACCCGCGCCCTTTCTAAAAAGGCAAAGCGCCTTATGTGGATGCACATCGTTCCTCAATACGACACGCGCATGTGGGATCTGCTCGACGACGGGGTTAATGCAAAGATCGTCTGTGAGGAGTACACGGCCCCGTATTGCTTTGGCTATGACGTGAACGACCCGTTCGGCTCGATAGCCCGCCGTTTGATACGGCATCCGTCTAACGGGCCGCTCTCCAGACGCGTCGAACACTCTCTTAGCGTGGCGAAAGATTTTAATGTTGACGGAGTCGTCCATTATTCGAGCTGGGGATGTCATCAGGCGACGGGGAACGTCTCAATAATTGAAAAAGAATTTGAAAAGTGGGGGTTTAAATTTTTAAATCTCAACGGCGACGCGGTTGACGCCAACAATACGACATTTGAGCAGCATCGCACACGCATTGAGGCCTTTCTCGAAGACATGTTCAGCACCGCGTCTTTGAAATGATAAACTGGGGGTTTTAGGCTCTAAAGGCCGGAATGACATCGTAAACAGTTAATTCGGTTAGGTCCGTTATTTCCGTTAACGGACTAAACGGAAATATCCGAACTAACGGAATTAACCGAAATAACCGACGCAACTGGCCTAACCGAATCAACAAATTCAGGCGACTTATGTTTCAAGGGCCTCTCGCAGATCGATGCATCAAATGGCCTTGGTGCCGCATCGATCGAGAGTGGAGGTGCGTTTGCAGGCCGCAACCTGCAAACGACACAGTCCCTTGAAACATAAGTTGCCTGAAAGTGTGTTCGGGAGATCCCCGCTTAATATCGCGGGAATGACAATGAATGTTTAAAAATATTCAAATCGATTTTTCAAAGCTCGGCGGCACGCCTTTTCAAAACCGCGTCTGGAAAGAAATTCACAAGGTAAAATTCGGCAGAACTCTCACTTACAAAGAGCTCGCGCGTCGCGTCGGCCGGCCAAAAGCTTACAGAGCCACAGCTTCCGCGTGCGGAAAAAATCCGCTCCCGCTAATTATTCCGTGCCACAGAATTGTCGCGTCGAACGGCATCGGCGGGTTTTCGCTTGGCGTCGGACTGAAGCGGTGGCTTCTTTCGATCGAAGGCCTTTCCTACTGAAAATTCTTTTAACTTTTAATCGGCTTTTTTAGGCTCCTCTTTGAGAAAGCGAATGGCCGTAAAAAATCCCAGCAGCGCTAGCAGAGCGGTTGGATAGAAAGCAAAAGTGTAGCAGCCAAAGACGTCTTTTGCCTGACCGGAAATTATTCCTCCGACAATCGCGCCGATCCCGTAGGCCAGAAAGAGCGTGCCGTAGTTTCTTGCGTGATTTGCAACTCCGAAATAGACGGCGGTTGAAGTGGGGGCTATCGCAAGCCAGCCTCCTAGGCACAGCCAAAATCCAGAAAATGCCGCAACGTAAAGGGTGACGCTCTCAGGTTTGGCAAAAAGCATCAGGACCGACATTGCAAAAATGACGGCGAAATTTATTGCCGCCGCAGTGCGTGGAGATGTCCTGTCGGTGATGGCTCCGAAGAGTGGGCGTCCGACAGCGTTGAAAAGGGCGAAAATCCCTACAAGTCCGGCGGCTGTCGTGCCGGTCATTTTGATGACCTCGCTCCCGACAGGTTTTGAAATGCCTATCGCCATAAGGCCGGCGATGCTGCCGGCCAGAAAACAGACAAACAGACCCCAAAACTTTCTTGTTCTTAGCATTTCAGGGACAGAGAAATTTTTTTCCGTCGCTTGGACTCTTTTTGGCCGCCAGCCCGAAGGCTTCCAGTTTTTTGGCGGCAGGGTGAATAGCATGGAAAGCAAAACAAGCGCCCCCGTGAAGGCCAGTCCGAAGATTATAAATGTGTTCGGCAGCGAGATCGCCAGCTCTTCGGGGAGGAGTTCGTGAATATCTCCGATAAGTATGATGGCTATCTTGCCGGTTAAGAACGCCGATCCGCCGAAGCCGGCCAGCATTAACCCTGTGGCAAGCCCTTGCCGGTCCGGAAACCATCGGGCGCCGACGGCAATCGGACACGGATAGACCAGCCCGACTCCCGAGCCGGCAATAACACCGTAAGTCAAAACCAGCATCCACACGTTGGACGCAAATCCCGAAAGCATCCAGCCAAGACCAACCAGCACGCTCCCCGCGAGGGCCATTTGTCGCACTCCGAACTTCTCTATGAAAAAACCGCCGACAAACATCGTCACCGAAAAACAAAGTATGAATGTCATGAACGGAAAATTGCCGTGAGAAGCCGACGCTTCGAAAAGTTTTTCGACGGCCGGTTTAAAAATGCTGTAGGTGTAAACGCTACCGAGGCAGAGATTCATTGCAAAGCCAGCAGCCACAAGCAGCCATCGGGAATTTTCCGGCTTGAGTCCGAACAGACGTTCGCTCGTCAGGTTTTCCATGTGAGATTTTCTCCGGTCTATTTTTTCAGGACTTTAATAGCGCACCGAAAAAAAAGCAAATTCGTTCGTCGCGGGCAGATATTCAAATTTCACTTCGTCAACTTTTGAGGCCGCCGGCCCTAGGTAGAGCCACTCAAGCAGTTCTTCAAGGGCCGCTTTTTCACCTTCGGCCATCACTTCGACAGAGCCGTCATCTAAATTTTTCACCCAACCGGTAAGACGCAGATTCTTTGCCTGCGTTTCGGTGTTGGCGCGAAAGAAAACTCCCTGAACTTTTCCATAGACTTTTGCGTGCAGTCGTTTCATGTGTAAAGTTTTCCTTACACAAAAGGCTAATAAATTCAAGTCTTTATGTTGATTTTAAAAAAGTCGGATTTTTATGAAAATAGTTAGCAACTTTTTTGGCTCTACGCCGAAACTTCTCCCGAGTCCGGAGGAAGTATAAAAGGTTGCAAAAAATACAAAGCAACTTTTTTGTATTTTCGCCGAAAATATAAACGGAAGGTAATCTTATCTTTTTAAGGAGGGTTTTATGGGTGAACCGAAAGTTAAAGAGTCAATTTTTACAAAATGGGTAGTTATCGATTCTGCCGTTGAAAAGTGTAATGCTGAAGATACGCCTGAAGAAAAGGCAGAATGTTTTAAAGGCGCTTACTTCTTGCAGGTCAATGCTGCTAAGGAAGACTTTTCCCCTTACGCAGGTGCGGTGGGGGTAAAAGGTACTTTTGTTAGAGGTATCGGTGATCTTTGTTCTAATGTGTTCTTAAATGATGGCCCCGGAGTCAGCGATTTTTTCACAAATGAAAATGATTTTCGGGATCAGGTAGAAGCCATGCAGGCTTGCATGAATAGCATTAATGGTCTTGTCGACAGTTTTCAAAAAATTTCCCCGAACTGGAGAACAGACATTAGAGACGCAGCATCTGCTGAAAGAAAAAATACAGAGCCCCCAGCGGTTAATCTTCCCGCGTCCGCCGCTCAGATATATATAGATAAGTACCGTGATCATTATGTTAGAGCGCTGATTAAGTGGGCGGTAGAAAACCAGCACAGGTTTACTGATGAGCAATTAAAAACGATTGCTCTTGCAATACATAATATTAAAGCTTCTAAAGAAGGGGCTGCTAGGCTGAAAGCAGAATATGAGGATATCGCCGATGTTGATAAAGAGGCTCGTCGTGCTGAAAAAGTAACAGTGAAAGGTGTGGTCGGTGTTGATAATAGATCGGGGTCGGCATTTAAAAGCGGAGTAAAAAAGATTTCCGCTGATGGCGACTCTATTTTAGATGTTAAAGTAGGTCTTGGTTTTAACTCACTTGATAAAAATAATCCAGCAGTTGCCGAGATGGTGAAGCCTGGTGGTAGTAGTATGTCAGGTTTTTCGTTTAATGGCGTTTCATTTGGGACCAGATTATTCTCTAAAGACTTCTTTACTCTAAAAACTGAAATGGCATTTGAGCTCAAAAGTGTTTCAATTATTCCAAAAGTGGAGTTTGCCGTTACAGAAAATGTGAAATTGGTTGCAGAAAATACTTTCAAAAATTCAAGCTATGAAAGCATGGCAATGAACTACACTCCGAAGGTTGGCGTTGAATTTGAAAGTAAGGAAGGTTGGTTGGCAGAAGCGGGCGGTCATGTTGGTGCAACGATTCCAAATGATGGTGGGAATTCTATTGCCTTTGATGCCAATGCAAAAGTCCGTTGGTTTGATGGGTTCACAACGGGCTTGGAGTTTACCTATGGCGATCCGATTGGTCGAGCCGGCTATGCTATTGGGGCAGTAGCCGATGATTATAACACAAATGTTAAGCTTGTTAACGAATATGAATTTGAAAGTCCCCTCCTCGGACGTTTTAAGAATGTTGGTTTAACAGCTGAGTGGGCATATTTTGATAGATCAGTTGTGGCTGGTGGCGATGGCGGAGAGCTAGAGTATTCACTCAATATGTTTTCTACATATGCATCGGTTGCCCTTATTTTTAATGACTTTTTAACTACAAAATTTAACGTGGGTTACATAGGTCTTTTCCCAAAGCTTGATTCGGCAGGAGATCCGATAAATGCTTTATATTTAGGTGCTGAGTTTGGGCTTGGGCTTTGATGGAGTGATGAGAGATTTTAATAATCAAAAGGGTTAAAGGGATATGAAAAATTATTCAAAAAATTTAGTGCTGGCCTTGGTTGCCGTAGCTTCAATGACGGCGATCGCAGCCTGTGGTGACGGTAACGCCGCCAAAGCGCCTGCTCCGCTTCCTTCCGAATCGTGCATTGCCACGATCTCGGCGGTCAAGGCGGGCGATAGCGAGGCGATGCCCGTAACGGGAGAACTCGCAATTGAAGACGGCGAGAGCGTAGTTCTTTCTTGGACTGTGTCTCCTGTCACCGCGGCCACCCTTACAAGCGAACCAAGCGCGGTGGTCGGACAGGAAATCAAACTGGCCCTCACACCTCTTAACAAAGACGACAAGATCGACGAAGCGGCGGGAATCATACCCCCCAGCGAATCGGTCGGCGAAATGGAATTTAGAGCGCTAAAAAATGACGCCACTTTCACTGTTTCGGGCACCAACGCCGAAAAAGGCAAAGAGGCCACGACATGCAAAGCCAGCATAAGCGTTGTGATCATGCCGGCTCGGGCCGAAGTCAAAATCGACAAATTCGAAGCTTTGACCCCCGAGGTCGAAGTGAACCAGCCCGCGACCCTCTGCTGGCAGGTTAGCGGAAGCGACGTCGCAGTTTCGGTCAGCGATGAAGATGGCGAAGTTATAGAAAGCTCCTCGGAGGCCGAAGGTTCGGTCGAAGAGAGCGGCGCGGTCGAAGCGGCAAAGGCGATGCTCGGCGCGAAATCTCAGGAATCTCTTGAAACTTCGGCTCTTGAAACCGATGCCTGCACGGAAGTTAAACCCACAAAGACAACAACCTACACTTTGACGGCGGTGGCAAAAGACGGACGCATCGCCACCACGAGAGTCACGGTTCGAGTTAAAGCGCCGGAGATCAAAGCAGATATTTTCGCGAACAACATTCCGGAAAATCTTATTGTCACGCAGCCGGGCGAAGTCGAACTTAGCTGGAACGTTACCCCTGCAGACGCCGTCGTAACCATAGACGGAATCGGCAAAGTGGCGTCTATCGGCAGCCAGAAAGTTACTGTAACCGATGATGTTACGACCTTCAGAATTACGGCGACATACGACGATAAGGTCGTTACAAAAGATGTGCGCGTTGTGATTCAGCGCAACGCTGCTTCTCTTTACATGTTAAATCTTGCCAGCTCGGCCGCCGGCAGCGTGTTTGCCGGAGAGACGGTCAAGCTTTCTTGGAATCTTACTTCCGGCGAAGGGGCCGCTACGGCTCCCGAAGGGGCCAAGTTCTTCATCGACGGGCCCGAAGGTCGCGTTGAAGTCAGCGGTAATTCCGCCGAATTCGCCCCGAAAGCGGCCGGAACCTACGTTGTTAGGATGCTTAGCTCCAACGGCGAAGTTGTCAGCAATCAGGTGAAAATCAATATCCGCAACTGGCAGATTCACGACCTCGGTTCGTCGCTGGGTTCTGTTGCGGCTGCCGATAAAAATACGGTTGTTGCGGCAAGTCTTGCAAATTCATACGACAGCGTCAAATTTGCAAAACTTTCAGGTAGAAAAACTCTCGAAAAGAGCACGCTTGACTATGGGAAATCTTACAGTGGGCTCTTCTTTTCCAGCATGGATGTAAGCAAGTTGGCTGACTTTGGCGATATCACGGTGAACAATATCAGCGTTGATAAGGCAACCGGCCGTCTCTATGCTTCAATGACCGGCATGGTATTTTATTCAGACAACAAAGGTAGGTCGTGGACGCCGGTCGATTTTCTGCACGTTTTGTCGACAATGGTAAAAAACGACAAAGACTTCCTTGAATACAAAGGTTGCAAAGGCGCGGCCCGCAAAGGTGCGTCGAACAAAAAACATGTTGTGATTGCTCTTCATGACGTTTGCGACGCCGAAGCGATCGGTGAAAGACTCCTTGTCGCAACGAACTGGGGCGTTTACTACAAAGATAATATCAATGCTTTTATGAAAGACGCCAAGTCGAGAGACAAAGACAAATGCTGGGTCGGCAACCCTTACGTTGCAAAATGTAAGAAGGTCGAAACGGCGTTGACCGGCACAACCGTCAACGTACTTGAATCGTTCGGCGGCGCGGTTTTCGCGGGCACGGAAAAGGGCGTTTTCGTCACAAGAGATAACGGCGAAACATGGAACGAATCAAACGGCGGCGACATGGACAGCTCGACGGTCGTCTATGCCCTTACGATCGATGCGGCCGGTAAAGCAATTTACGCTGCAGGCCCGAACGGAGTTTTTGTGGCCGAACTTGGCGGCGTGACATGGAAAAAGCTCGGTGACGCAGCAGGCGCGACAGTTGCTTACAGCGTAACGGTCGATCCGACAGTTGCTTCAACTCTCTACGTCGGCACCGACGCGGGCGCGTTCATTTCGCGCGACGCGGGTGCTACATGGGCGCCGATTTCATCTTCGATGAACTCGGTCGGCCCTGTTTATGGAGTTACGGCGGTCGAGTCAGGCGCAGGTACCGCGGTTTACGCCGCGACTGCAGACGGTCTCTATAGCTCATTTTCGACAACGATCGTTAACGAGCTTGTCGGCGGAGTGTCGCCGGCGCAGCCTGAAATTCCTGAGACCACTCCCGAAACTCCCGTTATCGAGGAGCCGGTGACGACCCCGACCGACCCCGACACGGTAGCGGCAGATGCGATGAAATCGATGTTCTAAAATTTAAGTCGTTTTAAAAAAATGATCAGGCCCTGCGAGAGAGATTTCGCAGGGCCTTTTTTATTTGGTGCAAAATCGTCCCTCTTTGTTTATAAAGCCCAAATGAAATTCACCACATTTTTTGCAGTTTGTTTTGTTTCGCTGGCCTTGAGCCTCGCGTGCTTTGCCGGTGCCTCCTCAAAAAGTTCAAAGGGCCGGTCGGCCCAAGCGATCTCCGAGCAAGCCGAACCGTTTTTCGGCTGGCAAAAGCTCGATATCAACGCACGTCAAACGTGGGAAGATTACCGGCAGCTAAAAATGGAGCTGATGATAAAATGCACCAAGCCTGTCGGTAAGGCCGAAAAGAAAATCATAAGCGAAGCCGGATTTATCCCGACAGTTTGTGCCGGCGATATTTGCACCGGAAAGATCGCTATTAACGACTTGCCGAAGCTTGCGACCGTCGATTTTTTACAGGCGGTTGAAGGGGCAAAGGCCCTTCATTACAAAAAATAGATCGAGGACGGGGGAGAGATGAAAAACACAAAAAAAGTTTTGCTGGCCGTTGCTGCGTTTACGCTTTGCGCGTTATCTTTTAGTTCGCACGCTTCAAATAAGATCGACCCGCTGCTCGAAATTATGGCGGCACGGGGCCCCAAACAGGCGGCTACTTCAATGAAGGCCTTTGGAGTGGCTTCGTCGTCAGACGGTGTCGTAGAGGTGGAGGCCCTCGTGAAATCGGGCCCCGACGTCGGCGCTGCGGTCGAAGCGATCGAATCGGCAGGCGGCAAGGTCGGGTTGATCCTCGGCGATATCCTTACGGTTTCGATGCCGCTCGATGCGGTTGCTGTCTTGGAGAACGAGCCCGACATTATTTACGTCGAGGCGGCCAAGCCTCTTTCGGCAAAGATGAACTTTGCCCGCACGGTTACCTTCGTTGACCTTGTTCAGAGCGGAAGCGGCACCGGAGGAACGCCCTACAACGGTAGCGGAGTTTTTGTCGGCGTCGTCGATAGCGGGATCGACTGCCAGCACGCCGATTTTTTCAGCGGAACGACCCCGCGTATCTACGCCTATTGGGACCAGACGGCTTCCGGCGACGGCGTCGCCGAGATCGCCGGAACTACCGGAGTTGAATATACCGGCGCCGATCTTGACATTGACGGCGCGTGTAAAAATTCTCCGGACGATCCGGCCTCCAATTCGGGGGGCGGACACGGCACTCACGTTGCCGGTATCGCGGCCGGTTCAAATTCGACCTACACAGGAGTTGCTCCGCAATCGAATCTTGTCGTCGTAAAACTGGACGAGTCGGGAGCTAGCGGCGGAACCAGCGGGCCTCTTGCAACGAGAATTCTCGAAGGTGTTCAATATATTTTCAAAAAAGCGCAGTCTTTAAAGAAACCGGCGGTCGTCAATCTTTCGATCGGCACATCGCTCGGCGCGCACGACGGCACCTCGCTTTTGGAAAAAGGTCTCGACAATCTTTTAATGGAGGACACCACCACCGAAAAACAGGGGCGTGCGATCGTCAATGCAGTCGGCAACGAAAACGCCTATTACAACCGTCTTGCGACCGGCAACAACAACATAGGCGGTATTCACGCAGCCATTTCGCAGTCGGGCGGCTCGTCATGGGCTTATGAGATTCATTCGACAAACGCAACTGCGGGCCTTGTCGGAGGGACTTACGTTGACATCTGGCTTAATGCAGACAGCTCATGTTCGATAGGCGTAAACGCACTCTACAAAGACGCGCATTCTCTTGCGGTCAGAATGATTCCGGTTCGCGCCGGCTACTCAAACAAGAACTCGCCCACCAAGATCGGCAACGTTTCGATGTACGTCGATTTCAGCGAGAACGTCAGCGCACTAAACGGCATGCAGCACGCCGTTGCGCTGATTGGAACGACCAGCCCCCTTGACCCTCAAATAGAAAACTATTCGCACGATCTCGTCTTTACGGGCAATTGTACCGGCAATGCGTGGATCTATTACGATAGCGTTGCTTACAATTATTTTTACAACGGACACGCAGGTCAGATCTTCAACGACGGCGGGGTCACTTATCGTTATGTCGCCGGAGATTCAAATAACACCGCGACAATTCCGTCGACCGCAACGAAGGTAATTGCGGTCGGTTCATTCATGGCAAGAAATACTTACGTCGATATTAATGATCAGGTACGCAGCCAGCAAAGTGTAAGCTACGGCAGCGCCACCAACATTTCTACCTTTTCAAGCCTTGGCCCGACCAGCGAACCGATTTCAAGCAACCGGCGCTATAAGCCGGACATCGGCGCTCCCGGGGAACCCATTATTTCAACTTTAACGACACAAAATACGGTGAGCGCTTCGTTAAAGGGCGACGCAACTCATTGGAAGATGCAGGGCTCGTCGATGGCATCTCCGCACGTGGCCGGCGTCGTCGCGCTCATGCTCAATAAGAACGGATGTCTCAAACCTTCCGTTGTCAAAAGTACCTTGCTTGGCACTGCCGATCAGGACTCTTACACCGGAGCTGTTCCCAATAATTATTGGGGATACGGCAAGGTCAACGCACAGAGCGCCGTGAATTCTACCAAAGCTAGAATATGTTCGCCCGACAACCCAGCCGAAGACGGTTGTGTTTACGATTCCGATTGCCCAAGCGGCTATTCGTGCGTCAATAACGTCTGCCAGAAAAATACAACGAAAACATGTTCACTTATTTTAAGCGGAACCCCGCAAAAGAGATCGTGGACAGATGTTTTGTCGCTGCTGTTTGGAATTGCCGTTGTGGGCGCTCTTAGAGCGAGAAAGTATTTTGACTCTATCAGATGAAGAAGATAAAATTTCTAGTTATTTTGGGCTTTTTTGTTTTATCGCTTCCGGCTTTCGCAAAGGAGCCGAAGTTCATCGAAGAGTTTAGCGCCCTTTCGGAGCGATGGGGGAGCCTTTCTGCAAACCAGCGCATGTTTTTAATGGGCTATGCATCGTACAGAGAAGGGCGTTTAAACGAAGCCAAACGTAAGTTTACCGCGATCGACGGAAAGTATCCGCTGCTGCAGGGATACATTTCAGAGTTTTTGGCAAAGATCAAAAACGGAGGCGAAAGATATTCGTTCGTTGATAAGCAGGCCGACGCCGATAAGAATGCCGCAGCCCTCACTAAAATTTTCGAAAAGTCGCGCAGCCCCGATGACGCATACTCCGCAGCGCGCGCGCAGTTTGTCGCACGCGATTACCAAAAAGCCGCCGAACTTTTTTTGCTGGCCGAAAAGTCTCAGAAACAGCGGCTGTCGGCTCTTGAATATCTTGCCACCTGCTATGCAAGGCTCGAAAAATATGACGAGGCCATAAAAATCCACGAACAGATCATCGACGAATTTCCGTCAAATAAAAAGGCGCATGCGAAGGCGTTGTTTAAGATCGGTTTTCTGCACCTCGACGGCGGAAATTACGAATCTGCGCGCGACGATTTTTCTATGCTGGAAAAATATTCCCATGACTACCAGCGCGAGCAGGTCAGGTGGTATCTTGCGTGGATATCCTTAAAGTTGGGCGAGTTCGACCGTGCGGCTCGGCTGTTTTCGGACATTGAAAGACGCGGCGGCAAAGATTGGCCGGCTCGCGCCCGTTTCTGGCGTGCCGAATCGCTTGAACGTTCGGGCAAGCTAGAGGCGGCGAACGCAATTTACGAGTCAATCATGTCGAAGTCGCCGCTGACCTATTATGGGATTTTGTCCGCCTCGAAGCTGGGGCAAAAGATTTCCAAACTCCCCGACTTTACCGAAGAGGACGAGGCCGAAGCCGTGTCGGAGGCCGAAGCGAAAAATTCGCCGGAGAGTTCTAACGGAGAAGCTTCGGGCGAGATTGCTCCCGACGGTCTTGGCGAACGCGCTAAAATAATTCTTGAGCTCGACAGGCTTGATGTGAGCGAGCTCGTCAGTCTAGAGATCGACTCCTTGATGGCGAAGCCGCCAAAAGATGCCGACTGGAATTCAATTCTTGCGCTTGCGAAAAAGCACGACGCTTGGAATGCGGTCCGCAAAATGGCCAAGGGTAAGATACGCAGTCATTTAAAGGACGGAAAAAACCTCGCGTGGGAAGTGGCCTACCCGAATGCATGGAAAAAACTTGTCGAGGCAAACGGCGTTCGTTTTGGCGTCGATCCGAAATTTATCTGGTCGATCATGCGCGAAGAATCGACGTTCAGACCAAAAGTTGTGTCGCCGGCCGGCGCGGTAGGTCTCATGCAGTTAATGCCGAAGACCGCGGCGAAGATGGCGCAATTAGGCGGTAGGAGTTCGTTTGCCGCCGAACGTCTTTTTCATCCGGCGTTTAATATCGAAATGGGGACGCGCTATCTTGCATTTCTCACCAAGCGCTACAATGGCAATAAGTTCCTAGCTGCGGCCGCTTACAACGCCGGCGAACAGGCGGTTGACAGGTGGATAAGCGACCAGAAAAATTTCAGCGAAGACTTTGTCGAAGAAATTCCCTACAAAGAGACACGCAATTACGTCAAAAAAGTTCTCAAGAGCTACTGGATCTACAGCACGATTTATAAATAAAAACGGTTAGGTCGGTTTAGTCGGTTAATCCTGTTAGTTCCGTTAACTGACTAAACCGTTTTTTAAGTCACCCCCGAGGTCTTAATCGCCTGTTCGCCGCGTAGTATTGGCGGAGGGATCTCGCTTACATCTCTTGCGTCTTTGCGAGGAGCGCAAGGCGCGACGAAGCAATCCCCCGTACGTAGCGGATACGTAGCGGTAACGTACGTAGCGGTAACGGAGCAGCGCTGATAATTAATTAGTAAAATTAGCTGGTTAGACGAGGGTACATCTAAATTATTCGGCCCGTAGCGATCAGTAATTTTTTGCAATTGTGTTACGTGCAATTATAACTGAGTGAAAATAAAGGGTATTGTTCCGCGTTGCTCCGTTACCGTGATCCGGTTATTTCCGTTTAGTCCGTTAACAGAATTAACCGACCTAACCGACAAAACCGAATTAACTGAACTAACTGATTTTTCACCCATGCACTTTTTCATGTTCGGCCATTGCCTGCCGGTCGGTCATGCTGGCGATGTGATCGCAGACGATGCGGTGCGCGTCGCCCCCTTTGGAAATGAGGTCGCGCCGGAATGACGGCAGACTATCGGTATTTTGCAAATAATAATTAAAGAGCTCTTCGATGATGAGCTGCGCTGTTTTCGTCATCTGCGCGACTTTCGGGTGCCGATAGAGATTTTTGAATAGAAATTTTCTCAGTTCGCCGATATCTTTTTTCATACCGCTTGAAAAAGCCACCAGTTCCTTGCCTCTCAATCGCACATCTTCGAGCGTAGCGATCTTTTTCGCCTCGATGTTTGCGCGTGTTTGCGTTTGCAGGTCGGTCACAAAAAGGTGAATGAGGCGTCTCACGATCTGGTATTTCAGCAGGAGCTTGCCGGCCTTGGGGTGCGCCTCTTTTGAAACCTCCAGCATTTTTTCCCAAAGCCTCACTTCGCCAAGTCGGTCAAAATGGAGCAGCCCAGATTCGAGCCCGTCGTCGAGGTCGTGATTCAAATAGGCGATTTCGTCGGCGATGTTGACGATCTGCGCTTCGAGCGTTGCGTAGCCGGTCCCTTCAAAATCTTTGCCGGTGGCCTTGTCGTACTCGCCGGAGTGTTTTGCAATTCCCTCAAGTACCTCGAACGTTAAATTGAGGCCGCGAAAATCGACGTAGCGAAATTCAAGCTCGGTGACGACACGATAGCTCTGACGATTGTGTTCGAACCCGCCAAAATCTTTCATGAGCTCGTCGAGTGCATATTCGCCGGCGTGTCCGAAAGGCGTGTGACCCAGATCGTGGGCGAGGGCGATCGCCTCGGCGAGGTCTTCGTTGAGGCCAAGCGTCCTTGCGATTCCGCGCGAAATTTGGGCGACTTCAAGGGTGTGGGTGAGGCGGGTGCGGTAGTAGTCGCCTTCGTGGTTCACGAAAACCTGTGTTTTATATTCGAGTTTGCGGAATGCCTCGCTGTGAATGATGCGGTCGCGGTCGCGCTGGAAGGCCGAGCGGAATTCGCACTCGTGCTCTTTGAACTTCCGGCCGCGCGATTTGCTGGAGATGGCGGCAAAAGGGGCTAAAACCTCTCTTTCGCGCGCCTCATATTCTTGGCGTAGGATCATGATAAAAACCTATTTCAAAGCATGTGTCGGGCGTCAATAGCTAATTCGGAGGCCTTTTCTAATGCTTGACGTGCGGCTCTTTTGCGTGTTAGCAACCCTCCTCGCAAAAAAGGAGAATCTCCCCAAATGGTCGACATGGACAAACTTGTATCCCTTTGTAAAAGAAGGGGTTTTATTTTCCAAAATTCCGAGATTTATGGCGGACTTAGCGGCTTTTGGGATTTTGGCCCGATGGGCGCCGAAATGAAACGCCGCATCCGTGACTCGTGGTGGAATTACATGGTGCGCGACCGCGACAACGTTGTCGGCATCGACACTTCAATCATCGCTCATCCTCAAACATGGGTCGCCAGCGGCCACGTCGAGAGCTTTTCCGACCCGATGATCGATTGCAAAAAATGCAAAAAACGCTATCGCGCAGACGACATCCCCGAAAGTAAAAAATATCCAAAAGGCGTTTGCCCCGAATGCGGCGGCGAATTCACCGACGCCCGTCAGTTTAATTTAATGTTCCAGACCCACGTCGGCGCCCTTGCCGATGCAGGTTCGGTCGCCTATTTGCGCCCCGAAACCTGCCAATCGATTTTTACGCAATTTAAAAACGTCTGCGCTACAAGCCGCCAGAAGATTCCGTTCGGCATCGCGCAGATCGGCAAGGCCTTCCGCAACGAAATTACGCCGCGCAATTTCATCTTCCGCAGCCGCGAATTCGAACAGATGGAGATGGAATTTTTCTGCCGCGACGAAGAGAGTGAAAAGTGGTTCGATTACTGGGTTGGCGAGCGCTACAACTGGTTCCAGAAGCTCGGCATCAAAAAAGAGAGCCTCACGCTTCGCCCGCACGAGAAACATGAGCTTGCGCACTATGCCCGTGGCTGCACCGACGTCGAGTTCAACATGCCATGGGGCATGTCGGAACTTGAAGGCATTGCCAATCGCGGAAATTTCGATCTGTCGCAGCACATTAAAACCAGCGGCAAAGATCTAAGCTGGTTCGACGAGGCGGCAAAAGAGAGATACGTTCCGTCTGTCATTGAATCAAGCGTCGGAGTCGACAGAACGCTGCTTGCAATTTTGGTCGATGCCTACCGCGAAGAGGATGTCAAAGGCGAAACGCGCGTGGTTATGGGTTTTGGCGCCGCCGTTGCTCCGTACCAAGTCGCGGTCTTCCCGCTCTCCGGCAAACTTTGCGAACCTGCGCAGAAGATCGAACGCGACCTGCGCAAACAGTTCGTAAGCGATTTCGACGACGCCGGTTCGATCGGCAAAAGGTACCGCCGTCACGACGAGATCGGCACGCCGTTCTGTGTGACCTACGATTTTGAATCGGAAAATGACCGCGCTGTCACCGTCCGCGAACGCGACTCCATGCAGCAGGAGAGAGTTTCGGTCGATCAGCTGGCAAATTATTTGAGAGAAAAGTTGTTCTAAAAGGAAGCGAAAATTAGTTGCAAGACAGCCAAGGCTTTGTGACCGCGGTCGTCCTAAAACATCTTTCGCAAATTAAAATAAAGGAGATAGAAAAAATGTCGAAGAAATACATCTACACCTTCGGCCCCAGCCATACAGATGGCAATTCCAAGATGAAGGACATCTTGGGCGGTAAAGGGGCCAACCTCGCCGAAATGGCAGGACTTGGAATTCCGGTTCCTCCCGGATTTACGATCTCGACCGAGGTTTGCGCTTTGTTCAACGAAAACAACAAGCAGCTTCCCAAAGGTCTCGATCAGGAAATTCGCGAAGGGCTTGCTTTCGTCGAAAAGAAAATGGAAGCGAAGTTCGGCGACACAAAGAATCCGTTGCTGGTTTCGGTAAGAAGCGGCGCCCGCGCATCTATGCCCGGCATGATGGACACAATTCTTAACTTGGGCCTCAACAACGAAACTCTCGCCGGATTGATCGAACGCACCGGCAACGCGCGTTTCGGCTATGACGCTTATCGCCGTTTCATTCAGATGTACTCGGATGTCGTTATGGGCGTTTCGCGCCACGACATGGAGCACATGATCGACGACGTCAAAAAAGCAAAAGGTGTGAAACTCGACACCGACCTGACAGCCGACGACTGGAAAGCGCTTTGCGGCAAGTTCAAAGCCTACGTCCTTGAAAAATCGGGCAAGGCTTTCCCCGACGATCCGTGGGAACAGCTCGTTGGAGCTATCGGCGCAGTTTTCAATTCGTGGATGAACAAACGCGCAATTGAATATCGCCGTCTCAACAACATTCCGGCACAGTGGGGCACAGCAGTAAACGTGCAGGCCATGGTGTTCGGTAACATGGGCGAAGATTGCGCAACCGGCGTTGCCTTCACTCGCGATCCGGCGACTGGCGCGAAGCTCTTTTTCGGCGAATACCTCGTCAACGCACAGGGCGAAGACGTTGTGGCCGGCATCCGTACTCCGCAGCCGATCAACATCGCGGCTAAAAAGAGCGACAGCGAAAGATCTCTCGAAGAGGTCATGCCGAAAGCGTACGGCGAGCTCGAAAAGATCTATCAGAAGCTCGAGAAGCACTATCGCGACATGCAGGACATCGAATTCACGATCCAGCAGGGCAAGCTCTGGATGCTCCAGACCCGTAACGGCAAACGCACGGCCGCAGCCTCTGTGAAGATAGCGGTCGATATGGCCAAAGAGGGTCTTATTTCGAAAGAAGAAGCGGTGCTGCGTGTCGAACCGGCACAGCTCGACCAGCTTTTGCACCCGACATTCGATCCTAAGGCGCCAAAAGATGTTGTCGCCAAAGGTCTTCCCGCCTCCCCCGGAGCCGCGGTCGGAAGAGCCGTATTCACAGCCGACGAAGCGCAGATCTGGGCAGAGAAGGGCGAAAAGGTCATTCTTGTCAGACTTGAAACTTCGCCGGACGACATTCACGGCATGAACGTTGCTCAGGGCATTTTGACGGCGCGCGGCGGTATGACAAGCCACGCGGCGGTCGTTGCCCGCGGCATGGGTAAGTGCTGCGTAGCAGGTTGCGGAGACATCACGGTCGAAGCCTCCAAGAAAGAATTCCACACCAAGAGCGGCAAATCCTTCAAAGAAGGCGATTGGATTTCGCTCAACGGTTCAAGCGGCGAAGTTATTTCAGGCAAAGTCCCGACAGTTGAACCGCAGCTGACCGGCGAATTCGGCGAATTGATGGGCTGGGTTGACAAGCTGCGCAAGCTGCGCGTCCGCACGAACGCAGACACACCGCACGATTCCGAGGTCGCCAAAAAATTCGGCGCCGAAGGTATCGGCCTCTGTCGCACCGAGCACATGTTCTTCGATCCCGAACGTATCGATGCGATGCGCGAAATGATCGTCGCCGACGAGCTCGATTCACGCAAAAAAGCTCTGGCGAAACTTCTCCCGTACCAGAAGAACGACTTCATCGGAATTTTCCGCGTGATGAACGGCATGCCGGTCACGGTTCGTCTGCTTGACCCGCCGCTGCACGAATTTTTGCCGCACAAGGAGAGCGAAATTGTCGAATTTTCCAAAAAGATCGGCATCAGCGCCGATAAGCTGCGCGACAAAGTTGCCAGCCTTCACGAGTTCAACCCGATGCTCGGCCACCGCGGTTGCCGTCTCGGCGTGACCTATCCTGAGATCTACGCGATGCAGACTCAGGCGGTCATGGAAGCCGTTTGCGAACTCAAACGCGATGAAAATATCGATTCTCACGCAGAGATCGAAATTCCGCTGGTCGGACACGTCAACGAACTGAAGTTCCTGCGTGCGGTTTGCGATAAGGTGGCTCAGGACGTGATTGCCAAGTACAACGTTAAAGTTCACTACACGATCGGCACAATGATCGAACTTGTCCGTGCCGCAATTACGGCCGACGAGATCGCCGAATATGCCGACTTCTTCTCGTTTGGAACGAACGATCTCACGCAGACGACCTTCGGTCTGTCGCGCGACGATGCCGGACGTTTCCTCAAAGAATACGTCGAGAAGAAACTTCTGCCGAGCGATCCTTTCGTCGCAATCGACCGCGACGGCGTCGGCAAGATCATGCAGATCGCGATCGAGCGCGGCCGCAAGACCAAGCCGAAACTCGAAATCGGTATCTGCGGTGAACATGGCGGAGAACCGTCGAGCGTCGAATTCTGTCATGAGATCGGCCTTGATTTTGTAAGCTGTTCGCCTTACCGCGTGCCTATCGCGCGCCTTGCGGCTGCACAGGCGGTCCTTAAAGAAAAAGGGGTCGCTGAGTCATCGACGAAATAACGGTCTGCCCCAATTAGGGCCGGCTTGAATTGAAACGAACAAGAGGGGGAGGAGCACACAGATGAAACGACTTGCTAAAATGCTACGAGACTTCAACAGGGCTTTAGCGGTTGGGTTTGTGTCGCTTCTCCTCCTTTTTTCTTCTTCATGCACCGGCGGAGATATCTTTCCCGAAATCGGCGACACGGTTTACAACCCGATTGCAGTCGTTACCGATGCCGCCGCCGGCAGATTGTATCTTGTTAATTCAAATTATACCGTTTACTACAGCAGCGGCTCCTTTCAGGCCTATGACATAACGGCTCCCGACAGCCCCGTTTTGATGGAGACGGTGGCGATAAATAGTTTTTCGGGGCATATGCACTTTGACGCGGCCGCAAAGCGCATCTATCTCACCAATCGCTATTCGGAAGATGGTTTCGGCGATCCGGCAGACCACGTCTTTCGTGTCAACGTAGATGAAGCGAGCGCGAATTATCTCGAAATTGAGGAGTTTGCCGACGGGAAAAATCCTTTCGGTCTTTTTTACGATGCCGCCACTCAAGTTTACTACATCGCCAGCGCAAATTCGGCTTTGGACTATTTCACCGATCCGTCGAGCATTTCGGCGTTCGATTTGACTAATGTCGAGCTGTCGGAAGGCTATCTCGAATGGTCCGATTTTCGTGACGTCGCCGTGGTCGGCGATCAGGCTTGGCTTTCGAGGGCTTCCGGCGGGGTGATGGTTTTCGACATCGCCGGCGAAAAGTGCGACTATTTTTTCAACGATTTTTTGGCTCCGCGCGCAATTTCAACCGACGGAACGTACATTTATCTTACGAGCGTCGAGTCGGTAAGCGGAACGGCAACCCCGACTCTTTACGTGCTTGATCCTTCAAAGGTGCCCGTAAGAAGCGGAAATACGACCTGCCAAATAACTCCCAAGGCGTCTATTGACGATTTTATAGTTGCGAGTCCTACGACCGGTGCGAACACTCAGGAAATTCTTATCTCCGACGATTATATTTTTGTCTCCAATCAGGACGCCAATACCGTGTCGGTCGTCTCCAGAGCCGACTTTACTAAGGTGAAAGATATCACGGTCGGCAAAGGCCCGTTCGGTCTCGGTCTGTACAGTCCGGCCGGTATCGACACCTATCTTTATGTCACGAATTTAACTTCCAACAACGTTTCAATTATCGACATAGCGACTCTTACCCTTTTGAAGAACTTTTAAACCGGCGGCAATTTTTTTCAATTTTCAACCCGCTTTTTTTGAGAAAAACTCAAGAATTTACCAACAATTTTATTTACAAGTTTCAAAGGGTTAGCTAAAGTCTGCCGCATTATGCGCCTGAAATCACTCGAACTTATCGGATTTAAATCCTTCGTTGATAGAACCGTAGTTTCATTCGACGAAGGTATCACTTCTGTTGTCGGTCCGAACGGCAGCGGCAAATCAAACGTTGTCGACGGCATCCGCTGGGTCATGGGTGAACAGTCGGCCAAGCAGCTGCGCGGCTGTGACATGAGCGACGTTATTTTTAACGGCAGCGAAGCCCGCCCTGCAACCGGCATGGCCAGCGTGTTTCTTACGTTCGACAATTCCGACGGGCGCGCGCCGGCCGAGTATGCCAGCTATTCCGAGATCACCATCGGCCGCAGGCTTTATCGCAGCGGCGAGAGCGAATATTACATCAACAAAGTTCCGTGCCGTCTCAAAGACATCACCGAATTTTTCTTGGGAACCGGCGTCGGCACAAAGGCCTATTCGATAGTCGAACAGGGGCAGGTCGAGCGCATCGTTTCTGCTAAGCCGGAGGAAAGACGCGCCCTTCTTGAAGAAGCGGCCGGTATTTCGAAGTTCAAAATGCACCGCGACGCCGCTCTGCGCAAGATCGAAGCGACAAAACAAAATCTTGCAAGGCTGGCCGACATCATTTCCGAGCTTGAGCATCAGAGAAATTCACTTTCGCGACAGGCCAAGAAAGCCGAACGCTATAAAGAATTTGCCGATGAGTTGAAAAATCTCGACCTCGGCCTTGCTTCGCACAAATGGCGGCAGTGGAGCTCCGAAGCTTCAGCCTTAAGAGCGAAGCTCGAAGAGCTTTCGCGCGAAGAGGCTTCAAAAGGGGCCGCGCTTTCCACCGAAGAGACGCAGATCGATTCGGCAAGGCTTGAGCTCACCGAAACAGAGCGCTCTTTGAACTCGCTGCAAGAGAAGAACTACGAGCTGCAGAACGCGCTCCGATTGAACGAAGCCGAAGTGAAATTTAAAACCGACGCTCTCGCTCAAAGACGCGCCCGCATTGAAGAAGATTCCCGAGAGATAGTTGAATTAAAGACCAAAAAAGAAGAGCGGATAAAAGAGCTGGAGTCCCACAACAACACGAAAGTAAATTCGGACATCGAGCTGGCATCTTTTGAAGAGACGGTCGCCGAAATAGAAGCTCGCCTTAAAGAATTTCAGGAGCGTCTTTCCGCGGTCGGCGCCGAAGTCGAGTCGGCAAGGCGCGAAGCCGTCGAACAGATCCGCATTTCGAGCAGCGCCAAGGCGCGCATCGAGCAGGTCGAACGTTTGGACGCGGACATAACTTCCAAGGTCGCCGTCAATCAGACCGAGATCGATTCGATCGATTCAAAGATTTCTGAAATTCAAGCTGCGATTGCCGCCGCCGAAGGTCTCGTCAGCGAAATGCGCGGCACAAAAGAGAGTTTAAGTCAGGAAATTTCCAGACTCACCAATGAAACAACCTCTGCGAAGGGCGACCTGCAACATTATCAGGTAGAGCTCGAGGATTTTAGCCGCAGTCTCTCCTCCAAAAAGAGCCGCTTGAGCTCGCTGGAAGAACTTTGCCAGTCTTACGAAGGTTATCACGACGGCGTTAAAGCTGTTTTAAAAAGACGCGCCGAGTCGCCCGAATTCAGCGGCATCTACGGCACGTTGAGCGAGGTTGTCGAGACCGAACCGAAATATGAAACGGCTCTAAGCGCGGCTCTCGGCGACAAGCTGCAGTACGTTGTCGTTAAGTCGCAGCACGAGGGTGTGGCGGCGATCGATTATCTCAAAACGCAGGCCGCGGGACGTTCGACATTTGTGCCGATGGAGATATCGGGCGGCGAGACAGAGATGGCGGCCTCTTCGGTTACAGGCGAAGGGGTGATCGGCCCCATGCTGAACTTTGTTAAGTTTAACAACGAATATTCGGCGGTCTGCCGGCATCTGTTAAACGACATCGTGCTTGTCGAAGATCTCGGCAAGGCGGTAGGCGTATGGCAGTCGGGCGGCCGAAAAAACACGGTTGTGACCCTCGAAGGCGATGTGATCGACATGCATGGCGTGTTAAGCGGCGGTTCGGGACACGATTCATCGAAACAATTCCTCGCGAATAAACGCGAGATAGCAGATTTAAAGCAGGAGACGGCAAGGCTTGCCGACGAAGTGGCGTCGCGTTCCGCCAAGGTGAGCGAACTTCGCGATCGTGTGCAGGTCAACGAGGCTCGCATTGCACAGCTCAAAAACCAGTCGCACGCTCACGAGGTCGATTTTGTCCACAAAGAACGCGATCTTTCCGGTATGGCCAAAGAGATCGAGAACTGGCGCAGAAACCGCGATCGTCTCACCCTTGAGACGGCGACGATTGCCGAACAACAGCTTGCTTTAAGAAGAGAGCGTGACGAACTGAACACGAAAATCGAGACCGCTTGCGCGATACAATCGGCAAGCGAAGCAAAAGTTGCGGAGCTTGCGACCGCATCCGACGGCGTTCGTGCCGAGCTCGCTAAGGTGAACGAAGAGCTGACCACCAAAAAAGTTCAGCTGGCCGCATCGCAGGAGCAGGCTACAAATCTCGATCGGGACATAAAACGTATTTCAGATGACATCGCAGATATCGAACGTCAGATATCTTCGCGCGACAACGATATTGTCGAAGGTAACGCTGAGATCGAAAGCAACGAGCGCGCATTGGCCAACGCAAAGAGCGAAATTTCGCGCCTTGTGCAGGAGATAGACGCCGTTACGGTTTCACAGAACGAATTAAAACTTAAATACGACAAGATGACCGAGGACGTTCGCGCGAAGGAGCTTGCGCTGCGTGAGCTTCGCAGGACTTACGAAGACGTTAAAAATCAGGTCATGGACCTCAAACTTGAAGATACGAAGCAGACGGAGAAGATCTTTTATCTCGAACGTGAAATTCAGGAACGTTATCACATCGATCTGGCCAGCAGAAACGCAGAGTTCTCGCTTGATATAAAAACCTCCGAGCAGGCAGAAGGAGAGGCGTCTTCAACAACTCCTTCCGAAGCCGAGCAGCTTCAGTCGATCGAAGGCAGAGTTACCGAACTCAAAGAGAAGATCGAAAAGATCGGCGCGGTCAATACCGATGCAATTAATGAGTATCAAGGGGTTGCCGAGCGCTACGATTTCTTAATGAAGCAGTCTGAGGACCTCAAAACCTCGATCGATACGCTGCAGAAGGCGATCATCAGGATCAATCGCACAAGTAAGGAACGTTTCTTTGAAACCTTTAACGCGGTTAACGACAGGTTCAAAACTCTTTTCCCGCGACTGTTCCACGGCGGTGGAAAGGCCGAGCTCATCCTGACAGATCAGGAAAATATTCTTGAAAGCGGCATTGAGATAGTCGCGCAGCCCCCGGGAAAGAAGTTGCAGAGCGTTGGGTTGCTGTCGGGGGGTGAAAAGGCCCTTGTCGCCATCACTTTCATCTTCTCGATATTTCTCATTAAGCCGAGCCCATTCTGTTTGCTTGATGAAGTCGATGCCCCTCTTGACGATGCCAACATCGATCGCTTCAATCAGCTCGTGCGCGAGATGAGCAACCTCTCGCAGTTCATCATGATTACGCACAATCGCAGAACGATGGAGCTTGCCGACACTCTTTACGGCGTCACAATGGAAGACCCCGGCATCTCCAAGATCGTTTCGGTGAAGCTTGAGAATAGAAGAAGTCAGCAGCCTGAAACGCAGTCGAACGCCGAGTCGGGAGACCAGTCGCAAAGCGCTGCCTGATTTTGGAAAATAAAAAATAAAAAACCCCGCCAGCCTTACGGTTAGCGGGGTTTTTGTTTGCGTTAAGAAAAGCTTAGATCGCTTTTTGAACCGTCTTTGTCTTTTCGCGCATACGTTCGATGCGTGAGAGGAAAGAGCTCGCGCGGGCGATCGATGAGTTAATGCGGTTCTTTTCGTGAACGCATTTCACTTTTTTGCCCTCTTCAACAAGAGCTTTGCGCTTTTTGGAAGTGCGCTCTTCGTCCTTATCCAACTTTTCGAGGCGCGATTTCAAAACTTCCTTCGCGTGCTTTTTGAAGGCCGCTTCAAAGGCCTTTTGCCCCTCTTTTGAGGTGCGCTTTGTTTTGTTTTTCTTGAACTCCGGATTATCCTTAAGGAAATCGGCCCAAGTATATTTTTTGTTTAGTGACATATTTTCTCCAATCGAGTTACCGGCTAAAAACGCCGCTATCGGATAAGCGGCCTGTTACAGACTTTGTGGAGCTGAACGGGATCGAACCGTCGACCTCTTGAATGCCATTCAAGCGCTCTCCCAGCTGAGCTACAGCCCCTCTAAAATTTAAAGCTTCCGGCCGACGCCGCAAAGCCGGCACCTCTTATACGTTCCTGCCCAAAATATCAAGTGTTATCTGATCCAGCCGGCTGACAATGTGGTCGGCCTTTGAGAGGTCTTGATTTGAGCCTGTCACGGGAGATTTCAGGGCGATAGCCAGACAGCCGGCAGCCTTTGCCGCCTCTATCCCCTTGGTTGCGTCTTCTATCACGGCGCAGCTGCTTGGAGGGGTAGAAAGGCCCTTTGCGGCCATTATAAAGGCATCTGGGGCCGGTTTGGGGTTGAGAACATCGTTTCCCGTGACGACCACGCTAAAAAAATCCTTTAATTTCAACTGGTTAATAACTTCATCAACATATTCTGGAACCCCGCTGGAGGCGACGGCACATTTAAAACCCCATTTTTTAATGTTTTCGACCAGTTCAAAGAGGCCCGGCATCGGTTCGACCCCTTTTTTCACAAGCTTCATAAAATATTTATCGCGGTGGCTGGTCAGTTCGGCGACATCGACCTTCATTTGAAAATGGTCGGCCAGAATTTCCATGATCTCTTTTATGCGCATGCCGTAGATCGACTGGCGGAGTTCTTCCGGAAGTTTCGGGGTCTTTATACCGAAATCCATCAGAGCCTGTTCGTATGCGGTGAAATGCAAAAAAGAGCTGTTAACAATCGTGTCGTCGAGGTCAAAAATTATTGCTTCGATCATAATTAACCCGGTTTTGTCTGTTAGTTCTGTTAATTCCGTTATTTCAGTTCCAGCAGTGGATAACTGAACTGATCATTCGTTATTATTTTTTGGAAAGTTCTGTTGTGACGATCGCGTTCACTTCGTCAGCTATGCGGTCGGTCTCTTTAATTGCCTGTTCTGCGCGGCTGCGGATTTTTGTGACCCACTCGGAGTCGGAAATTCCACCCAGATTGATCAAAACGTTGTAGTAGGCGCCGTGAGCCGATGCGCGCCCCATGAGGGCCGCGACGCCGGCGTCGGAAAGTGAATTCTGGTTTCCGTTTTCTGCGGCGACTTTTGCGATGTCCAGCATTTTCGGGGTTGCTTCAAGAACTGAAAGTGGAACGAGCGTTGCGCCTTTGTTCGCTTCGCAAATCGCCGCGGCGCGCTTTGCCTTTTCTTCGTCGGTTGTTTTCGGCATGCCAAAGCAGGCCATGACCTTGTTGAAAGCATCGGTGTCGTCGTCGATTGCTTTTAGCATTGCCTCTTTTATCTTTTGCGCTTCGACGCCGATCTCCTGCATTTTGTTGTTGTGGGCTTCGTATCCTTTTTTGCCGTGAGTGAGAGCTGCGACCATCGAGGTGAGGGCGGCAGATAGCGAGCCGGCAAGGGCGGCTACCGAACCCCCTCCGGGGGCCGCCGAGTTGCGCGAAAGTTCGTTAGTGAAATCGGTGACCGTCATTCCTGTGAGCATAGGTTTTACCTCGAAGTGTTTTTCGATTATTTTTTTGTCGGCGTCGAACGGGGCCACGTCGTTTAAGCCTAAAGAGATTATAGCCGTTTTGATAATGTCCTCTTCGGGAATCCCCGCCGTCGTGTTTTGCTTCTGCAAATAGTGAAGTCCGCATTCGATGAGCGAACGCTTTGGGACAAGCCCGACGATCTCCGAGCCGGTCACTCGCACGCCGTACTTTTCGCCCTCTTTAATGGCGGCGTCAAAGACTTGTTGCATCGATGTTACGTGGTAGTTCGTCAGGTTGATCGTTATCTGCGCGCGGAAATATTCGGGAATGTACCAGCCGGTAGCCTTGCATTCTTTGAATAGGCCGGGGACGTAAACCGTTTCGCCGTTCGCATCGACGACTTTTTCGCCGCTTGCGTCGCGCTTGATGCGGCCGCGTTCACGCAGCGCGAATGCAATGTCCTTTGCGATCTTCGTGCTCGTCGTGTTCAGATTGATGTTGTAGGCTATCAGAAAATTTCGTGCGCCGATGACCGTCGCGCCCGATTTTGCGATCGACTCGCTCCATTTTTCGGGGCCGAAGTCGGGCCTGAATTTGCCTGATTCGAGCTTTGTTTTTAGCGCTTCGTATTCGCCGCTTCTGATGTCGGCGAGATTTCTGCGTTCGGGGGTCTGCGCTGCGAATTCGTAGAGATAGACCGGAATGCCGAGTTCGCTTCCGACTCTTTTGGCCAGTATTTTGGAGAGCTCGACGCATTCGTCCATTGTGACGTTTGCTACCGGAACGAACGGGCAGACGTCTGTCGCCCCTTGTCTTGCGTGTTCGCCGCTGTGATGCCGCATGTCGATGACTTCCTGAGCTTTTTTAATGCCTAAAAATGCGGCTTCAAGAACGGCGTCAGGTTCGCCGGCGAACGTAACTACTGTGCGGTTTGTTGCGGCCCCCGGATCGACATCGAGGACTCTCACGCCGGCCATTCGCGCGATTTCGCTTGTGATCTGGTCGATCTTTGCCTTGTCGCGGCCTTCGCTAAAATTTGGTACGCACTCGACAATTTTCATAGTTTATCCTGAAAATCTGTTTTAATTTCGCGCATCTTATGGCAACAAAAGCCCGATTTCGCAACGAGATTTTAGATATGAAAAAACGCTCGATAAAAGACATTCCGCTGGATGAATTGCCTAAACTTGCCGAGGAGCTCGGCCAGAAAAAATTCGTGGCTGCGCAGCTTGTCGATTGGCTCTATAAAAAATGTGTGAGCTCGTTTGACGAAATGACGAGCTTGTCGAAACCTCTGCGTCAGCAGTTGAATCAGAAATTTTACGTGAGCCGATTGAAACTGGCAAAGAAACAAATTTCAAGCGACGGCACGCAAAAATATGCATGGAAGCTTTCGGACGGCAACGTGGTCGAGAGCGTTTTAATTCCGAGCGAAGAATATACCAAAGCCAGCAAATACGAAAAAGAGAAGGTGCCGCGGGATGAGTGGCGCAAGCGTCTGACCTTGTGCGTTTCGACGCAGGTCGGCTGCGCGATGGGTTGCCAATTTTGCCGCACCGCCGACTTGGGGTTTATCAGAAATCTTATGCAAAGCGAGATCATCGACCAGATAATCGATTCGCAGCGCGAATTTAACGGCTCCGATAAGATCACCCACTCGTCGGCGCGTATTTCTAACGTCGTGCTGATGGGAATGGGCGAGCCGCTGGCCAATTATGACAACGTGATGAGCGCCGTGAAAATCATGCTAAATTCGAAGGCGTTCAATTTGTCGAAGCGGCATTTGACACTTTCTACTTCAGGACTTGTTGACGGAATCGAACGCATGGCCAAAGACGATCTTGGAATTAAACTTGCTCTGTCGCTGAATGCCACGACCGACGAGCTGCGCGGTAAGATCATGCCTGTGAATAAAAAATATCCGCTGGCGAAGGTCTTTGAAGCTCTTAAAAAATTCGCATTCGAAACAGACGCCTACCGGATAACTTTTGAATATGTGCTGCTGGCCGATCTTAACGACGGCGTTGAAGATGCAAAACGCCTTGTGCGTTTGATTTCCAATGTGCCGGCGAAGGTGAATTTAATTCCATTCAACGGGTTTGAAGACGCAGAATTTAAATCGCCTGACGAGGCGACTGTCGAGAGGTTCGCGCAATATCTTCGCAACAAGAACATTCAGGTTAATATTCGCGCCAGCCGCGGGCAGGACATCCTTGCCGCCTGCGGCCAGCTTGCGGCCAAGAATAACACACGACAGATGAAACAGCCTTCTTGATTTATTATATTTTTAGTTTAATATCTTCGTACTCAATTTTGTAATACCGAACAATTGGAAGGGGAAACATCAATGAAAAAGCTTTATTCTAAAGTAACGTCGCTGCTGGTTTTGGCAATGCTTGCCGTAGGGTGCGGCGGAGGAGGTTCGTCCACAATAACGGTCACTCTTGCCCCTGCCGATGGTGCTAAAAACCAAACGGCAAGTGTTAGCGTCAAGGCAACTTTTAGCGCTGCCGTAACGGCTCCAACGGCAGGGTGGGAAAGTGTTTTTACAGTTAAGAAGGCCGGCGGGGTAAATGAATGTAATGCATACGAATTGGATCAGACTTCAACTATTCTAACCTGCTTGCACGATGATTTTGAAGGCGAGACAGAGTACACCTCATCCATGCTTGCATTTTCGAACGTAATTGCAGCGTCTGCCAAATTCACCACTGCCGGCACGGATTCATATTCGATCGGCGGAGTTCTGACGGGGCTTGCCAGCTCTCGCAATGTTGTTCTGCAAAACAATGGCGGTGACAATCTTACGCTTACGGCAAATGGTAATTTTACATTCGGTACAGAGTTAAACAACGGGGATGCCTATGCAGTTACCGTAAAAACAGCTCCTACAGGACAAGCCTGTAAGGTGACCAACGGAACCGGCACGGTCAATACGGCCAATGTTACAAATATTGCGGTGGCTTGCGAGAGCAGATGGCTTTCCGGAAATTTTAACATGATTTATTCCCCTGCTCTTGTCGCAGATTTTAAAGTGACATTAAGTGACAACGGTGTAGGAATTGCTTCGGGTAAAACGGCCTCAAATTATAATATTTCGATCGCTTATACATCGGGATACGCAACTTGCGCAGGTTCAATCACTGCCGAAAATACAAATATCAAATGTGGCGGATGTTCGATCGCGCCAAATGGAGACACAGTTAGTTTCACGGCCTGTCCGATTCCAGATACCGGTTCAACCAATATTACTTTCAGCAAATTGCCGATCGGTGACGGTTCGCTTACCGGCACTTACGCCCTTGGGGATTCGCTTTATACAATGCAAGAGAATGCGAACGAGGGGTTGTCGGCTAGCGACCCTGCCCAAGTGACAATTTACTATTCAAAAGGATATGCAGCTTGCAATGCCATAGTTTCAGGGGAGGATCCGGAAGCCTGCTCGGCCTGCGCTATTTTGGAAGGCGGCAACAGACTTAATCTTACTTGCCCCGGCGTTGGGGAGATATCTTTAATTAAAGTGGCTACCGTGGCCTTTACTCCGCTTAACGGTACTAGCGGCGTCGAAACAGACACTTTGATTAAGGCCACGTTCAGCAAAGCCGTATCTGCCCCTGAAGGCGGATGGGATACAGTTTTTACAGTTAAAAATGCGGCGGGGACGGGCACAAATGTGTGCACTGGATATGCTTTTAATGGCCCCCAGACAGAGGTGACATGCCTTCATGAGGCTTTAGCGGAAGGTGCGGTCTATAAGGCCGATATCTCTGATTTAGATGGGGTTTTGGATGGTTCCGCAGAATTTACTCCTCTTACGGCAAGCATTACTTCCAAAGATTCTCCTGTCAGTACAACAGCTGGTAATACGGTCACGGTTTCCGTTCAGTTTAGCAGAGTTCCGGAGATTGAGCCGACAGTTACCGTGGCTGGAGGAACGGCTGAAGCCGGTGCTTGTGCTTCCTCGGGGCTCGATCATAATTATGAGTGCGAGATTAACAGCGTTGCCGGTTGCTCGACCAATGTAAACTATTCGGTTGGGATAAAGCTGAGCACTATTAGCATGAATGGTTTTGCGTTCAACTCTCTAGACGATGAATTTCAATGGGGTAACGACATTCTAACCGATATGATAGCTGCCGACGCTTCCAAATGCTGGGATAAACAGGAGACATCGGGGGACATCGAAACAGTTTATAACATGGATACAGAGGGGATCAATTTCATAGTGTCCAATGGTGGTGGGCCATACGTTGAGCTGGCTAAGTCTTTTACATTTGAGTCCGATGACAACCTTGCGGTTTCGGCAAAGATAATGCCGGCCATCCAAGTGCCTTCGACAGATGGTTCCGAGTCCAAACTATTCTTTGCGGACCCAACCCAAGAGGCCAGAATAGGGTTTCAGGGGGGGGCAATATCCGGCGTTTGGGTTTGACTATCTTATGTTATTGCGGGGAGAGGTGTTTGAGCTGCCGGATACTTGGACTGGAATTAACGCTGCTGCAAAGGCTGATGGCGCTTTTGGTTCAATGTCATATGATCAGTCTTATTACGCGTGCGTGGTCCACTTTAACGGAAGCGTTACGTCATATTTGAGTCTTGATGGTTCGACTTGGATACAGACGGGGAGTTCAAATATGGAGTGCAATCTAGCAATGCCTGACCATTGCACTAATTTGTCTGATTTAACGAATTATGACACGACCCGATGGAATTCGTTGATAACCCAGATACATGCTAGTGCGACATTCGGTGAAGGGTCAGAAGCTGCAAATTTTACGCAAGCCTTTGGGTATATGAGATTTAATACAGATTCCGAAGCGGTTGACGGCACATCTGCGAGCTGCCCATCGCTTGATATAGGGACTCCGCATAATGACGAGCCAAAGTGATTTTTTTCAAGATAATAAAAAGCCCCGAGCAAAAACTCGGGGCTTTTTCATTTTAAGCTAGTTTTTCCGCCGCTTGCAAATGCGCCCGATTAGTGATAGCGCCGGTTTGAATCAATAAATCAAATTAACGGAGAGGTAATTATGGCGGAGAGACTTGTCGGTATTATCGGCGGTAGCGGTTTGTATGGGATGGAAGGGTTTAAAATTATTGAAGAAAGACGCGTTTCTACCCCGTTTGGCGAGCCGAGCGATGCGGTTATCATAGGCGAGCTTTCGGGGCGTAGGGTAGCTTTCATGCCGCGTCACGGTCGAGGACATCTTATCAATCCCAGTAAGATCAATTATCGCGCCAATATTTTTGCAATGAAATCTGTTGGGGTCGAGTGGCTAATTTCTGTCAGCGCCGTCGGCTCTTTGCGCGAGGAGATCGTCCCCGGGCACCTTGTGATTGTTGACCAGTTCATCGACAAGACCAACGGACGCACTCAGTCGTTTTACGATGACGGCGTCGTGGTGCACGTTGCATTTGCCGACCCAGTCTGTAAAGAGCTTGCCGGCATGCTCTATGAGTCCGCTAAAAAACTTGGAGTGACCGTTCATAACGGCGGCGCTTATGTTTGCATGGAAGGTCCCGCGTTTTCAACCCGCGCCGAATCTCACATGCATCGCGCGTGGGGTGCAAATGTCGTCGGTATGACGAACATGCCCGAGGCTAAGCTCGCACGAGAGGCCGAAATTTGCTACTCGACGATCGCTTTAGCGACCGATTACGACTGCTGGCGCGCCGGCGAACATGTCTCTGCCGACATGGTGGTTGCGACAGTTAAAAAGAATATCGCAAACGCGCAGCGTGTGTTGCGCGATGTGATCCCAAACATATCGGCCGACCGCAAATGTGCTTGCGCACACGCTCTTCAAGGTGCAGTTCAGTCAGACGTTTCAAAGGTTACGCCTAAGACCCGCGAGAAATACGCCGTGTTGCTCGGCAGCGTGCTTGGGAAATAGGTGAAATATGCATGTTGGCGAATATTTAAAAAGCGAGCGCGAAAAAAGAGGGATTTCTCTTGAAGAGGTCGCTCGCATTACAAAAGTCACCATCAGATATCTGCAGACCATCGAGGCCGGCAGTGTCGAGGGACTTCCCAGTACGATCTTTGTGCGCGGGTTCGTGAAAGACTACGCAAAAACGATAGGTCTTGACGGCGACGATATCGTAAAAAGATTTGATGCCGAAAAGAAGATCGTTCGCTCAAATCACGTTGCATATCACTCGCCGCTAGGGCTCGATGAACAGCGTGTGGCCGCAAGCGCTGCGAATGCCGCAAAAGACGCGGTGACGCCCCAACGCGGTGTAAAGCGAAGTGTTGTGTGCGTTTCAACCGCCCGCAAGAAGCGCGAATATTTTTCAAAGGCAAAGGCTCTCTTGAAAAGGCATGTTACAGGGCGCGTCGTTTTTTTCATAATCGCGTCGATTGTCGTCGGACTTGCGGCCTTTTGTTCGGCCCGCTGAAAACATGGAATACAAAAGCCCATCGATAATTTTAAGGACGATCGATTTCGGTGAGGCCGACCGTCTGGTGACTTTCTTTACGTCTGAACACGGAAAACAGAAGGGGGTCGCAAAGAACGCCAAGAAATCGGCAAGACGTTTTGGCGGAGGACTGGAGCCCGGTTCTGTGGTGATGGCCCGCTATGTCGATAGATCGGGGGCCGAGATCGTAAGGTTCGAAGATGTCGTTGTCGAATTCCCCGTCTGGCGCATTGCGACGTCGTTGCCTAAAATAGCGATGCTCGGAGTTTCTCTCGAACTGGCCGACAAAATGCTGCCGGCCGGGCTTGTTTCGAAAGGGCGATTCGAGCTTTTGGTGAGATGGATAAGATTTCTGGCGGAAGAGGAGCCTCGCGAGGCTCATCTTCACGCCTTTTTTTGCAGATGGCTTTCGGCCTCGGGGTTAAATCCGGTTTTCGACAAGTGCGCTTCATGTAGTGCGCCGGACGCCGCCTCGTGGTTCATTTCCATTCAACATGGCGGCTTGATATGCGACGGTTGCGTCGGTTCTAACGCCGAGTTCAAAGTCGATGCGGCTACAAAAGCTTATCTCACGTCGCTTTCCTCGGGGACCTTGCCGCAAGCCGGCAGTAAAACGGCCGGCGATATTTTTGAGGCGATCGTAACGCATGCCGCCGCGTCAAAGCTTAGGTCGCTTGATGTTTTACACGAACTAAAATGAAGCAACGTGATTTTGACATAGCGATACTTCTATCGGTGCTCCTGCATCTTTTATTTGTGGGATTTTTCTATTTTGTCGGCCCGCTTTTAGAGACAGATCGGGAGACTGTCGCGCCGATCGAAGTCTTTTTGCAAAAACCCGACGGAGGCTGGCAGATCGCCGATATTGATGAGCCCGCCGTTCAGCAAAAACCCGACAAATCGCGGCTTCTTGGGATGTACAACCAGAAGGCCGACGAAGAGACGGTCGCATTAAGCCGGACCGGTCCGCGTGGAAGCGGCGGCGGACAGAAGCAGGGGAGCAAAGGGAGCCCGAAGACAGGCTCGGACAGCGCTGAAAAACAGAAAACTGCCCAGCGTGAAAAAATATCGCCCAAACAAAAGGGGAAGGATATTAATCTCTATCAGTTCGACCGGAAAATATTTTCGTCGAACAAGCCGCAGCAAAAGTCCGATTCGATGATGATATCCAGCGGCCGCGGAGAGGGGGGCCTCTCCGAAGATTTCTTCCCCGATTTCAAAGTCGGCGGCAAAACCTACGTCAACGTTTTGCGTTATCCCGAAGTTGAGTATTTCGTACGTTTGAAGAGAATTTTTAGAATGACTTGGGATCCGGTCAGCGCGATTCGCAGCAAGCCCGTTAATTTGTCGGTGTCGCGCGGAGTCGTTTCGTGTGTTTTGGGGGTTTCGGTCGATAAAGCCGGAAATATGTCGGAGCTGTTCGTGCTTAAAAGTTCCGGAATACCGGTCTATGACGCTGAAGCTCTACGCACAATCCGTGCCTCGAGCCCGTTTGCCAGCCCGCCGGAAAAATTCCTCGAAAAGGACGGCGTCCTTCGTATGAGCTGGACCTTCGCCCTTTATATCTGACCCGCTTAGATCAATAGAACACGGCCTGCAATCCAAGAAGCGCGGTGCCACCTATGAAAAATGCACCATCACCGTTTGCTTTGCCTCCGCCGATGTGGCCCAAGATCTCGGTGTAAAACGCCAAAGGCGACCTAGGCGAAAATGGCACGATGTCGATGTGCAATCCGGCGGTAAAGGCAAGCGCCCAATAGCTTCCGGACGATGAACCGTCATCGGAGGGTTCGCCGATCCCGACATAGCCACCTTCACCTGAGCCTCTTATTGGGCCCCATTCGCCCGAAAGACCGACGCGCGAACCGAACTGCAGCCAATCCGACATCGATATCGAAGCGACGTAAGAGGAGGTCAGACGGTTTGCTCCGCTGCCCAGAAGTCTGTGGTATTCGATTATGTTCCAGTCGATATGGGCGGTGACCTTTTGGCATTTATTTATAAATGGCAAGCACGTCTCAGATGCTGACAGGCCGGTAAGATTTAACCCGCCGCCAACGGGAATGCTTAGCCCTCCCTGATTTGAATATGAAATGCCGCCCGTAGCTATCGGGCTAAGTCCGAAATATAAACTTGTGTCTCCAAGAAAACCCATAATTTCCTCCTTGTAATTAGTTTGCCTTGCTTGTGATTCGTGAACTGAACAGACCTTTATCGGTTCCGACAAAAATGGACGCGCCGTCCGACGAAATGGTTCTTACTTCGTTGAACGGAGCTCCTTCGACCTTGCTCCATGATGTTCCTTGGGCCCCTTTAAAAAATAATCCGTCTAAAGTGCCGGCGAAAGTTGTGTCGCCTGTCGTAAGGATAGCCATGACATCCGACAGTTCACCGGCTTCAGACCATTCAGAATTTTTGTATTCGCTAATGTCGCTTGAGGTGCCGGCAAGATAATTGCCTGAGCTTATGACATGAATGGAGAGGACGTTCTTTCCTTTCAGGCCGGTCATTTCCCATTTTTCTCCCATGTCGCCGCTCTTCCAAAAGCCGTTGCTTGTAGCCGCCAACAGGAGACCGCCGTCTTTTTCGATATCGTTAACCACCAGTCCGAACAGTTCGTTTCCGCCTGTGTTTTTGATCGGGGCGCCGCTCCACAGATACGACCTGTTGCTAGGCTCAAGAATGTGCTGCAAGATTTTGTCGTTATAAACAAGCCCTTGATCGTAGGCTACAATCGCTCTGTTTCCAGAAAAAATTATGTCGCAAACCCGCCTGACACCGATCGTCTCTTTTTTCCCTGACGAGGTGACTCCCTTCTGCTGAGCTCCCTTACAGGTCAGATGCGAACCGCTTTCGCCTCCTTGCGTTGAGATGGTTCTTAACGTGTCGACCACGTGCCAATCTGCGCCGTTATTTTCCGAATAGAAAAGAAAGCCGCTTGTTCCGGCAAATGCTCGAGCGCCAAAAAATGCTATCGCCGAGATCGGAAAGTCGGCAAAGCGTTCAAAATTATCCTTGGGCCATTTTATCGCTTTAAATTTTTCAACCGTTGCGATCAGGTCTATGGAATTGTTTTTCCACAGCTGGTTTGAAAAAACATCGACCGAACTTAACGCCGGCGATTCATTGGCGTTGCCGGTCATAAGAGGTCTTCCTGAACCGTCTGTTGCGATCGAATACGTGTCTGAATCTGTAAGTTGCTCCCAGTTAAACGGCGCAGTAGCGTTTGCAAATGCATTGGCCGCCGTAAAAGCAATAAATGAAAATACAGCTAGAAACGCGACTGCGAGTTGATAAGCTCTCTTCATAAAATTTCTCCTAAAATTGAAAATTATAAATGACCTAAACTTTTCGGCCGATATTATAAAAAGTTGCTAAATTATTTAAAAAAAAGCCGGCACCGCATGAAGCGGTACCGGCTTGATAATAAACATGTTTTTTAATGTTGTCCGCAATTACATCCGGCCCCTGCCGCACACATCTCTTCTTTCGGGCCTTTCCAGATAAGGCGCGCCTCTTTGACCGCTTTGGCTTCGTCAAGGCGTCTGCGATAGGTTTTTGTCGGAGCGTTCTTTAGCAGGTCGGGATTTTCCTTAGCTTCGGCGGCAATTTTTAGCATGATATCGCAAAATTCATCGCAAGCCGCCTTGTTCTCCGATTCGGTCGGCTCGATCATGATTGCCCCGTGAACTATCAGCGGGAAATAGATCGTCGGCGGATGCATGCCGTAGTCCATAAGCCTTTTTGCGACATCGAGCGTTTTTACGCCGTTTTCATTTTGAAATTTGTCGGAGAAAACGCATTCGTGGAGCGAAGAACCTTCGTACGGAAGGTGGTAGGCCCCTTTGAGGCGGGCCTTCACGTAAGCCGCATTGAGCACAGCAAGCTCTGTCGAACGCTTTAGCCCTTCTGCGCCAAGCTCACGAATGTAGGTGTAGGCCCTTACGCAGACGGCAAAATTGCCGTAGAAAGCCTTTACACGGCCGATCGACTTTTCGCCTTCCGGAAGAAAAGGGGTGAGTTCCTTTTTAACTCCGATAGGACCGGCTCCGGGGCCGCCTCCGCCGTGCGGAGTGGCGAACGTCTTGTGCAGGTTGAAGTGCATGACGTCGATGCCGAATTCTCCGGGACGCGCGATTCCCATGAGTGCGTTGAGGTTCGCTCCGTCCATGTAAACAAGTCCGCCTTTTGCGTGAACGATGTCGGCGACCTCTTTTATGTGGCGCTCAAAAATGCCGAGCGTGTTCGGGTTTGTGATCATGATCGCGGCGACATCTTCGTCCATAGCCGCTTTCACGGCTTCCGGCGAGAGGCATCCGTCGGGGCCGCTCTTTAATTCGACCACCGAATAGCCGCAAATAGCGGTGCTGGCGGGATTTGTTCCGTGCGCGCTGTCGGGGATTAAAACTTTCTTGCGCGGATTTCCCTTGGCTTCGTGATAGGCGCGAACGACCAGCATGCCGGTGAGTTCACCGTGAGCTCCTGCCGCCGGTTGCAACGTGACCTTGTCCATACCGCTGATTTCGGCGAGGTAATTTTCGAGGTTTTTTATCAGCTCGAAATTTCCTTCGACCGTATCTTTTGGCTGGTAGGGATGTGTTAGCGCAAATCCCGTAAGAGCGGCGGCTGCGTCGGCAGACTTTGGATTGTACTTCATCGTGCACGAGCCGAGAGGATAGAAGCCGGCGTCCTTGTTATAATTGTAGGTCGAAAGTCTTACAAAGTGACGCACCACATCGGCCTCTGAAAGTTCGGGGAGGGCGGGGGCGTTCTTTCTTTTAAGCTTCACCGGAAACTCGGCGCGCGAAACGTTCGATTCGGGGAGCGAAAAGCCGGTGCGGCCGGCGACGCTTTGTTCAAAGATCGATCTTTCTTCGAGTATCATAAATTAGAATCTCCACGGGGGATCCTTCGGTCGCTTAGCGCGACCTCGGGATGGCCCTCAACGGGTCACCTTTTGATTGCGTTGGCAAGGAGGTCGATTTGCTCCTTGCTGTTGAGTTCGGTCACGCAGACGAGCAGACAGTTTTTGTACGCCGGAAACCATTTTCCGAGGGCTACCCCCGCGAAAATATTTTTTGTCGCGAGCTCTTTGACCACATCTTCGGCGTCGCGGTTTGTGTCGATGACGAACTCGTTAAAAGTTGTGCCGCTAAATTTTACTTTCGTGCCGTTTGCGGCGAGCTTTGACTTGGCATATTCGGCCAAATCGAAGTTCAACTGGGCAAGTTTTTCGATGCCCTGTTTGCCGATAAGCGATAGATAGACCGCAGCCGTTGTGGCGCATAGCGCTTCGTTCGAACAGATGTTCGATGTCGCCTTTTCGCGGCGGATGTGCTGCTCGCGCGTTGCGAAGGTCAAAACGTAGCCGAGCTTGCCGTCGGCGTCCAAGGTCTGTCCGACTATGCGGCCGGGCATCTGACGCAGGAATTTTTCTTTTGCGGCAAAGATGCCGAGGTTCGGCCCGCCGAAATTTGTGCCGCAACCGAAGGCCTGACCTTCGGCGCAGACGATGTCGGCGCCCAAGTTTCCGGGAGCTTCAAGAAGTCCCATTGAAATAGGCTCGCAAACGACGGCCGTGAAAATTCCGCCGGCCTTGTGCACAATTTCTGAAAGTTCGGCGATGTTTTCGACTACGCCGAAGAAGTTCGGATAGCCGGCGATAAGTCCTGCCGCCTTGTCGTTACATTCGTCGCGCAGGTGCGACATGTTGATCGCACCGGTTTCGTCGTGAGAGATAAGCACTATCTCAGCGTTGCTTGGCTTGAGAATCGTGCGCATTGTTTCGATGTATTCGGGGTGAAGCGTGTCGGCCACCAGAATGCGCGGACGTTTTGTCGAGCGCAGCGATATCATTGCGGCTTCGACAGTTGCTGTTGCGCCGTCGTAGTGAGATGCGTTTGAAACGTCCATGCCGAAAAGGGCGCAGATCATCGACTGGTATTCAAATACCGTCTGAAGCGTTCCCTGACTGATTTCGGGCTGGTAAGGTGTGTAAGGCGTTATAAATTCACTGCGTGTGACGATCGTTTTGACCGCCGACGGGACGAAATGTCTGTACGAACCGGCCCCGAGAAAACTGACTGCGTCGGTTTTGTTCTTTTTGCAAAGCTCGTCGAGGTGCGACATGAGCTCCTGCTCGCTCAAAGGCTTTGGCAGCTTCATTTCGCCTTTGATGCGGATTTCCTCGGGGATAGAATCAAAAAGGTCGCCGATGTCCTTGACGCCGGCGACCTTTAACATTTCCCTCGTCTCCAGATCGGTGTGGGGAAGGTATCTCATATTTTTTTATGCTTTCTCTTCTGAAACGAATTCCTCGTATTCTTTTGCGTCCATGAGGTCGTTGAGTTCGTTTGTGTCGCTCATTTCGATCTTGCAGATCCAGCCTTCGTTGTAGGGATCTTCGTTGACCGTTTCCGGATTGTCCTTAAGAGGTTCGTTGATTTCGACGACCTTGCCAGAGATGGGGGCATAAACGTCGCTGACCGATTTGACCGATTCGACCACGCCGAAAGCGTCGCCCTTTGAGATGATCTCGCCGTCGTCGGGAAGTTCGACATAGACGATGTCGCCCATTTGTTCCTGTGCGTAGTCGGTGATCCCCATTGTGGCGATCTTGCCGTCAACTTTTATCCATTCGTGCTCTTTTGTGTATTTCACGTCGTCTGCGAATTCCATGATTCCTCCGTTGAATTATGAAGCGATTTATTTTTTATAGAAAGGGGTCTCGATGACCTCTGCTAGCCGCATGCGTCCGCGTATGTCAACGAAAAATTTTGAACCGATCGCTCCTTTTGCAACAGGTACCAGCGCGCAGCCGATCGGTTTTTTAAGAGAAGGCGACATTGTGCCGCTGGTGACGTGTCCGATGGGTTCGTTTGAGGGAGAACCGTCGGCAAGGATGTCGAATACTTTGTAGCCGTCACGCGGAATACCGGCTTCCGTTAAGGTAAAGCCGACGACCTTGCGTTTGATGCCTTCGGCTTTGAGCTTTTCGATCGCCGCTTTGCCGATAAAATCTGACTTCGCCAGTTTTACGACCCAGTTGAGGCCGGCTTCTAGAGGGCTGATCCCTTCGTTCATTTCGTGCCCATAGAGCGTGTATTTCATTTCGAGGCGTAGCGTGTCGCGTGCGCCGAGTCCGACCGGCACCAGTCCCATAGGTTTGCCGGTCTCAAGAAGCAGTTGCCAGATGTGAGCGGCTTTGTCCGGCGGCATGAAAAGTTCAAAACCGTCTTCGCCTGTGTAACCGGTACGGGCAAGCAGACAGTCGTTTACGTCGCCCAGATTTCCGTATGCAAAATGAAATGTTTTGATCGATGAAAGATCGGCCTTCGTGATTTTTTGGACGATTTCTGCGGCCTTTGGTCCTTGAATCGCGATGAGCGCGAAGTCGTCGCTTCTGTTGGTGACCTTGACGTCGCCTTGAACGTGGCTTGTGACCCACGCCCAGTCTTTATCGATGTTTGCGGCGTTAACCACGAGCATCATGTGTTCGGGGTTGAAGCGATAGACGATAACATCGTCGACCGGCGTTCCTTTCTCGTTGCAAAGGAGCGAATAGACCGCTTGCCCGTTCACAAGTTTTTCGGCGTCGTTGGTCGTAAGATGGTTCACACACTTGAGGGCGTCTTTGCCTTTGAATTCGAACTGGCCCATATGGCTGACGTCGAAAAGGCCGGCGGCGTTTCTTACCGCGAGGTGTTCTTCTATGACGCCGGTGTAGAGGACGGGCATTTCCCATCCGCCGAATTCGACCATTTTACCTTTTGCCTTGATGTGTTCGTTGAAAAGCGGAGTGCGTTTCATTTTTTTCTCCCGTTCTTGTCATGCCCGCGAAGCGTAATGCGGGGAAGACCGTCTATTCATTATTTGCCGTGCGCCAGTTTGTAGGCGTTGAGCGTGTTTTTCATGAGCATTGCAATCGTCATAGGCCCGACGCCTCCGGGGACCGGCGTGATGAAACTTGCGTTCTTGCTTGCTTCGGCAAAATCGACGTCGCCCGTCAGTTTTCCTTCTGCGTTGCGGTTGATGCCGACGTCAAGAACGACGGCCCCTTTTTTGACCCAGTCGCCACGAACGAAGTTTGCCTTGCCGATTGCGGCGACAACGACATCTGCCGAACGAACTACGTCGGGGAGGTTTTGCGTGCGCGAATGGCAGATCGTTATCGTTGCGTGGCGTTCAAGGAGCATGATCGACATCGGCTTGCCGACGATGTTCGATCTGCCGATTATGACGGCGTGCTTTCCCTTGAGGTCGTAGCCGATCGAATCGAGCATCTCCATGACGCCGTACGGAGTGCACGGGCGCAGTCCCTTTTGCCCTGTGAGGAGTCGGCCCATGCTTACCGGATGAAATCCATCGACATCTTTGTCGGGGTTGATCGAATTGAGGACCTTTTGCGAGTCGATGTGATTTGGAAGAGGGAGCTGAATTAAAATGCCGTGAACCGCTTCGTCGTAGTTCAGTTTGTGGACAAGGGCCAGCAGTTCTTCTTCGGTGGTAGTCTCCGGAAGAGTATGGTCAAAACTTGTGATGCCGATCTCGGCGCACGCTTTCTTTTTATTGCGCACATAGACCTGACTTGCGGGGTCGCTTCCAACCAGTACGACCGCAAGGCCGGGGACGATCTTTGATTCTGCAATTTCGGTTTTAATGGAATTTCTGACTTTTTCGGCAAGGAGTTTGCCGTCGATTAGGTTTGTCATGGCGGCTAACTAGTAAACGCCTCCGCTCATTGTCAACGAATTAAAAAAGTTTCTGGAGGAGAGAGCGGGTTGCCGACAAAATTTCCTTCGCGTTCTTATCGGGATGCCTGAAAAACAGGTCGGCCGGCTGCCTGAACGCGAAATTTTTGGGGTCCTTATTTACAAGCGATAGAACGGTTTGTGGGTTTACATGCGTAGCCTGATTAAATTTTACGACGATCGAGCCGCGCTCATAGGATATAGAATTTACCTTAAGTTTACGAGCTAAAATCTTGATTTCTATGACTTTTAACAGATTGATGGTTTCGGGTGGAATGCTACCGAACCGGTCGGTTATTTCGGCCGCCATGGTATCGAGCTCTTCGACGTTTTCCAGCTCGGCCAATCTGCGGTAGAGGACAAGTCTTTGCCCTTCGTCGCCGACGAAGCTGGTCGGGATGAACGCTTCGACCGGCAGCGATATTTCTGCGTCGGTCTTTACCTCTTCGGGCTGGCCTTGTAACTGCCGGATGGCTCTCTCCAGCAGCTCCATGTACATTTCAAATCCGATGGCGTTAATATGCCCCGACTGCTGCGCTCCGAGCAGGTTTCCGGCGCCGCGAATTTCCAGATCGTGCATAGCGATCTGAAAGCCGCTGCCGAGCTCCGTGTAACGCTGAAGAAGCGCCAGTCTCTTTTGAGCGGTAACGCCTACGACTTCGTCTTTGGGTTTGAGAAGGTAGGCGTAGGCCTGAACGTTCGATCTGCCGACGCGTCCTCTTAACTGATAGAGTTGCGCCAGCCCCATTCTGTCGGCCCGATTTATAATGATCGTGTTTGCGCTTGAAATGTCTATCCCCGATTCGATGATGGTCGTACAAAGGAGGACGTTCGCCTTTTTTTCAAGGAAACGGATCATTACGTCTTCGAGTTCGCCTTCGTTCATCTGACCGTGTCCTACGACAATTCTGGCCTCTGGGACTATCTTGGCAAGCATCTCCGCCATTCGATTGATAGTTTCGACGCGGTTGTGCACGAAAAAGACCTGCCCGCCGCGCGCAAGTTCGCCCATGATCGCCCCGCGGATGAGCGTTTCGTCGAATTCGGCCACGAATGTGCGAATGGCCAGACGATTGGCCGGCGGCGTGTTAATGATGCTTATGTCGCGCAGTCCGGCAAGCGACATGTGAAGCGTACGCGGGATCGGCGTGGCCGTCATTGTGATGGTGTCGATTTGCGTCTTGAGTTTGCGGATGCGCTCTTTGTGTGCGACGCCGAAGTGATGTTCTTCGTCGATGACGAGCAGCCCAAGGTCTGAATATTTTATGTCGCGCCCCAGCAGTTTGTGAGTGCCGACGATGATGTCAATTTGCCCCTTGGCCAGCTCGGCGACGATGTGCCGTTGTTCGGAGGCCGTTCTAAAGCGCGACAGCATTTCGATGCGGACCGGCCACTTTTCAAAGCGCGTGAGAAAGTTTTCGTAGTGCTGAAAAGCGAGAACTGTCGTCGGCACAAGAACCGCGACCTGCTTACCGTCGAGCACCGCTTTGAATGCGGCGCGCATCGCCACTTCGGTTTTCCCGTAGCCGACGTCGCCGCATATGAGGCGGTCGGCCGGCGTATCTTTCTGCATGTCCTTGAGAGTCTCTTCGATTGCGCGCAGCTGGTCGGGGGTTTCGTCGAACGGAAACGCGGCCTCAAATTCTTCGAACGAATGGTCGGGGGGAGAGAACGCAAATCCCCCTTTGACTTTTCTGGCGGCGTAAATTTTTAGTAGCTCTAGCGCCATGGTTCTTATTTCGGAGTTGACCTTTTGCTGGGTTTTGCTCCAGCGCGTGCCGCCGAGTTTGTCTAGCGAAACGTGGTCGGGGTCTCCGATGTAACGGCTGATGAGATTGATGCGCCAGACCGGCAGATAGAGTTTGTCCTCTCCAAGGTACTGCAAAAGCATGAAATCGTTTTTGGTGCCGCCGAGGTCGAGATTTTTTAGCCCTAAAAAACGGCCGATGCCGTGGTCTTTGTGAATTACGAGGTCGCCGCTTGCAAGTTCGCTGAAGTCGGTGAATGTTTGCAGCGCCGATGCGACCGGCGCTCTGCGGTTTATCTTTGTGCCGAATATCGTTTCGTCGGTGAGTAGCGCAATATTATCGTCAAGAGAGGCAAAGGCTCCGGAAATTTCGCCGAGCATGACCCACACGTTGGAGCGCCCAAGAGTCAGGACCTCGGAGAACGAGCCTTCGAATATTTCGGAGGCGACCCCCTGCCAGCGCAGCAGGTCGAGCACTCTTTCGGCTTGCGTTGTCGTGTGACAGGTCACGACGATCTTCATCGACATTTCCTGCCAAGCTCGTATTTGTTTAATGGCCGCCGCTACCGGTTTGTCTGCGGGAGAGAGACGTTTTTCAAGTGTCTGTGCGTCCAAGCCGCTTGTGAGGGTTCTGTGCGTGATGCTCTGGAATTTCCGGCCTGAAGCTAGGTCTTCGAAAGTCGTCTTTTTAAGTGCCGGAAGTATCTCGTCATCGAACAGCTCGTCGGGGGCGATTATTTTTTCGATATGTTTTGCCGCCTCACGTGCGCTTTGCAGCCGGTCGAAAAGTTTCTTCCGCGCCGAGTCGAGGGAAATTTCGTCATCGAGATAGACCAGCGTCTCTTCGGGGAGATAGTCGCTAAGGGATGCGCACTTGTTGTAAAAGAGCGGCATCAGCGTTTCGGTGGCCGGCCCGTAGAAATTGTTGGCGATCCCTTCGGCAAATTCCCGCCGCTCGCTTGCCTTGATTTCATGAGTGTCGCAGCGATCTTTTAAACGGCTGTTGAGAAGCTCTTTGCTTTGCTCCGTAAGGACGATATTTCGCGCCGGAATGAGCTCGAACTCGCTAATTGAAAAACTCGAGCGCTGAGTTGAAGGATCGAAGGTCCGAATTGATGTGATTTCGTCGCCGTCGAGTTCGCATCTTACGGGGCGATCGAGGGTGGGAGAATAAATGTCGATGATGCCGCCCCGAGTTGAAAATGCCCCTTCGTCCTCGACGAGCGGCTGATTTATATAGCCGGCCTCGACAAGCCATGCCGACAGCTCTTCGATGGATATTCTGTCATGCAGCCTGACGATGCGTTTGTGCTTTGAAAAGATAGATGGCGGCGGAAGCTTTCTGAGCACGGCGCCAAGCGGAGCGATGATCGCTATCGGCTCTTTCTGCCAAAGTTTGTGCAGCAGACGCAGTCTATCGACCCAGATGTCCGGCTGGCAGGTCAAATGCGTGTAGGGGAGAGCGTCGGGAGTTAAAAATTCGCAGACTTCCGCCTTAAGCCGGCCCGTCGTGAAGAATTCGAGGTCGGCTTTGATTGATGAAGCCGACTTTTCGTCTGGGGTGACAACGACTATCGTTCTTCGCGGACTTGCCGACCATTCTGTTGCAAGTCTGTAAGCAAGAAAGCTGCGCACTTCTATCCTCGTTTGATTGGCGGCTAATAACTGTTTGTTGTGCGCAATGTCAATATGTGTTATCTTGGCGCACATGGCAGACGAAAACAGCAGAAGAGGAATACAGCCGGTCGGTGTGGGAGATAAAAAAGCGGTCGATGACGTTGAGCACCGCATGCCCGATCAGGTCGAAGATGAACAGCCTCAGGGACAGGTTCAGAGAAGGTCCCAGCATGGCGAATATGAAACCGCCAGACCCAGAGGCCGAGAGAGTTTCAATATTTTTAAGGTCGCCGAGTCGGCGATGCAGAGCTTTAGATTGCCGGGGACGAGCCGACTGGTAGTCGATAAACGCAAGTCGGCCGAAGAGGGGCGCGACAAGGCCAATAAGGCCGACGAGAAGCGGGCCGAAAAGCGCGCTGTGGCCGAAGGCGAGCTGGAAATAAAAGAGGGTAAGGCTCAGAAGACCCGAGAAAAGAGCTATGAAAATTATCTGGGAGAACGGCGTTCTCCGGTCAGACAGGAACAGCAAATTCAAAGAAGCGAAAGGCCTCTCTCTAATTTTGAAAAACTCGTCATAGAGCGATTTGAAAATTCCCAAGAGCTTGAGCAGGCGCTAAAGGGCGAGAACGCCAAGTTCGCCGAAAAAACCCCCGAACAATGGCGGGAATTCTTCTCAAAATTCGAGGGCCGGACACAGTTTAAAAAGACAGACCTTGCCGAGATATCCGAGTTTTTGTTTCGTGGCGTTGTAAAAAAGGGGGATTCCGGCAAGGCCGTAATGATAACCGATATAATTTTGAAAAGCGGGGTCGCCGAAAAATTCGCACGCATCGGGCTTCTTTATCAGAAGATCGCCGAATTTGTTTCGAAGCTCGTGCCGGGCGACCAAATAACGAAACAGCAGCTTGCCGACGCATTGTTCGCCGAACAGCTTGCCTACCTAGCGTTAAATCCCCCTTCAACCGAAGCGGAGCTCGCGGCCGCGGCGCGCGAAAAAATGGGGATATTCGCCAGAGAATCGACCGAAGCTTGGATTTCAAGCGAACTTGGAATTAACGCGGCCAAAAAAGAAGAGGCCGAACAGCGCGCTCAGTCTGCCCGTAAAGGTCGCAGGAAAAAGAGCGGATTCTTCGGAGGCCTTTTTAGCGGCGAGGACGATCTTGTGGAAAGCGGCGGGCAGGGGGTTGGCTGGTGGAGCTGGGGGCGTCTTGACCGCGCGAGAAAGTCCGGTGTGAAAAAAGCGGTCTATTCGTTCGTTTTGATAATTTTCGTTCTGCTTTGCCTCTTCCTTATCGACAGATTCCTCGTGGGCAAATGAGAGACGATTTGCGGCAATAAATTCTTTCGCGACGTTCAAAAGATGTGTTATAAAACCGCCCATGTTATTAATTCCAGTCATGTATTTGAGAGGCGGAATGGTTCTCAAACCGGCCGGCTCGGGCGGGCCGTCGGTAAAAACCGATCCGCTTGAGCTTGCGCGCGATTGGTTCAACGCCGGCTGCGAGCTGATTCATATCGTCGATCTCGACGTCCCCGCCAGCGGTCATTCTCCAAATAGCGATCTTCTTGTCCGCATGTCGGGCGAATTGAAGCTTGGATTTCAAATAGAAGCCAATATCCGTTCGGTCGATACGGCTCAGAGCTATTTCGGCGCCGGCGCTGTTCGCCTCTTGCTCGGTTCGATCGCCTATCAGAAGCCGGCATTTTTGGCCGAGCTTTGCCGTGCTTTCCCCGGAAAGATCGCGACGCAAATCGACGTCAGGCGCGGCAAGGTGCAGATAAAGGGCTACGCGGTCGCCGCCAATAAGACCGCTCTCGATTATGTCGAGCAGTTCAAAGAGGCGGGGGTCACGACCGTCTTTTATTCCGATAGCGAGGAAGAGGGAGTTTTAAAACCGGCCGACTTCGGAAGAATTCGCGAATTTTTGCGCAAGGCGCTCATTAAAACCATCCACACCACAGACGTGGCCACAGGCTACGACATCGAAAAGCTTATCATGCTGGAGTCTTACGGATTGCTTGGCACAATGCTATGCCGCTCGTTGTATGAAGGCCGAGTAAACCTCGAAAGCGCGATAACTCTCGTGAAGGAAAAGAGCGAAGGGCATTTCGACGAACCCACCTACACAGACAGATGACCGACAACGTTTGGGAGGACCCAAAAATGGATTGCATCTTTTGTAAAATTGCAAACGGCGAAATCAAGACCGATTTTGTCTATGAGGACGATACGGTGGTGGCTTTTAACGATCTGCATCCGGCTGCTCCGACGCACATTCTTTTCGTGCCGAAAAAACATTACGCAACTTTCAACGATGTTCCCGATGACGACAGCATCATGTCAGAAATCGAGCGTGCCATCAGAAATGTCGCAAAAAAGCTCGGGCTTTTGGAACGCGGCTATCGAGTTGTGACCAATGTTAACCGCGAGGGGGGACAAGTTGTCTATCATCTTCACGTCCACATGCTCGGCGGACGCGCACTTGAAGACAAAATGGGTTAAATTATGGAACCAATAATTTGCATCGATCCGGCGACGCTTGAGGAAATCGGAAGGGTGGAGCCTTGCGGTGAACAGAAGGTGAAAGAGCTGGTTTCGAAGGCCAGAGCGTCGCATCCGGTTTGGAACAGAATTTCCATGAACGAACGGGCCGCGGCGATACTTCGGGCGAGGCGTTATCTGCTTGAAAATATCGACGACTTTGCAATGACAATTACGCGCGACAACGGCAAGCCGCTTGTCGAATCTATGTCGGCCGAAATTCTGCCGGTAGCCGATCTTTTGCGCTGGGTCGCGACCGACGGAAAGAAAATACTAAGCGAGCGGCCTCTCGATATCGGCGTTTTCAAAATGCTTTTGCGCAGCTCTTCCATAAGATTTCAGCCGCTTGGAGTCGTGGCGGTGATCAGCCCGTGGAACTATCCATTTTCCATTCCGGTCGGCGCTATCGCGATGGCGCTTCTTGCCGGAAATTGCGTGGTTTTCAAGCCGAGCTCGGCAACGGCGCTGGTCGGCAAAAAGATCGAAGAGATGTTTAGCGCGGCAGGATTACCCGAGTTCGTTTTTACTCATGTCGCCGGCGGAGCCGCCACAGGCGAGGCTCTTCTCAATTCAAGGATCGACAAGGTTATTTTTACCGGCTCGGTCGGGATCGGCCGGCATGTCGGAGAGGTCTGCAGCAGAAATCTTGTCCCCAGCGTGCTTGAGCTTGGAGGCAAAGATGCGGCGATAATAATGAGGGACGCCGATCTTGACGTTGCATCGTCGGCGGTTGTCTGGGGCGCCTTCACAAACAACGGTCAATGTTGCGCGTCGGTAGAACGCTGCTATGTCGATTCGTCGGTGTTCGAGAGATTCACAAAGCTTGTGGTGGAAAAGACAAAGCGTCTGCGCATCGGTGTCGGAACGAACCCGTCAACCGACATCGGCCCTATGACCACCGAAGCCCAATTAAACGTCGTTGCCGCGCAGGTCGAAGATGCAAGAAGACGCGGTGCCCAGATACTTTGCGGCGGAAGGCGTCCCGAAAAACTTTGGGACGGAAGTGTGGCGGCGGGCTGGTACTATGAACCGACGGTTCTTGTCGGAGTTGACCATTCTTTCGAGTGCGTTGCCGAGGAGACCTTCGGTCCGCTGCTTCCTGTCATGCCGTTCGAGGACGAACAGCAAGCTGTCCGCCTTGCCAACGACAGCCAATACGGGCTGAATGCGTATGTTTTTGGCGGTGATCTTAAGAGCGCAAAGAGAGTTGCGCATCAGCTCAGGGCCGGAACTGTCGCGATCAACGAGTGTGTTTACACTCATGCGATTCCATCGACCCCTTGGGGCGGAGTTTGTCATTCTGGCTGGGGGCGAGCTCACGGCGAGTTTGGATTTATGGAGATGGTGAACGTGCATCATATTCATGTGAACAGATTGCGCATGATAAAAGATTTCTGGTGGTATCCATATTCCGGAAAACTGTACGGCATTTTAAAACGTCTATCTCGCACGCTGACGTTGGGTTTTGCCGGACTTCCGCGAGCCTTGCCCGACCTTATGCGGGGATTTTTACGTAAAAAAATATAACTACAGGTTTAACGTTGTTTAAGATTGTTTAGGTGGTTTAAGCTCGTTTAAATCGCTTAAATCGTTTAAGAGGCTCAGGCGAGGTTGCGTGTGATTTCTGCGCCGAGCCCGATCAATTTCTCTTCGATTTTTTCGTAGCCTCTATCTAGGTGATAGATCCTTTGAATTTCGGTTGTCCCTTCGGCTGCAAGCCCGGCTAAAACCAGCGATGCGCTGGCGCGTAGATCGGTCGCCATGACAGGAGCACCGTGAAGCTTTTCGACGCCTCTAATGATCGCAGCCTTTCCTTCGACCTTGATATCGGCGCCCAGCCGTAGCAGCTCCTGCACGTGCATGAATCTGTTCTCAAAAATATTTTCGGTAACTATCGACGACCCTTCCGCTAGGGTCAGGCACGCCATTGTTTGAGCCTGAAGATCGGTCGCAAATCCCGGATAGGGGGCTGTCGGAACATCGACCGCTTTAAGTCGTCCGCGACCTTTGACTCTGAAACTCTTTGGGTCGAGTTCCTCAATTTCGCATCCGGCCTCTCTCAACTTTTGCAGCAGCGCTTCAACGTGAGTTACGTTTGCGTTTGTGACGGTTACGTCGCCGCGCGTTATCGCCGCTGCGCAAGCGAACGTCCCCGCTTCAATTCTGTCGGGAATTATTTCGTGTGTTGCGCTGCGCAGTTCTTTTACCCCTTCGATGACGATACGGTCTGAGCCGGCGCCGGAAATGCGAGCCCCCATGGCCGTCAGATAGTCGGCGAGGTTTAGCACTTCGGGCTCCTTTGCCGCGTTTTCAATTATCGTCGTTCCGTCGGCGAGCACGGCTGCCATAATGATATTTTCGGTGCCGGTGACCGTTACGTTGTCAAAGCGGATATTTGCGCCCCGAAGTTTTTTTGTGCGTCCGGTTATGTAGCCTTCGTCGAGTTTGAAATCGACCCCCATCGCCTCAAGGGCTTTGACGTGGAGATCTAGCGGCCTTGCGCCGATCGCGCATCCGCCGGGGAGTGAGACCTTTGCATGCCCGAACCTTGCAATCATAGGCCCGAGAACGAGGCTCGATGCGCGCATTGTTTTTACGATGTCGTACGGAGCCTCCGAGCAGTATCTGCCGGCGTGATGCAGAGTATAGACCCCGTCTGTTTCGCTCGCTTCGATCCCGATGTGGCACAAAAGTTTCGCCATGGTTTTAATGTCGGCGACGTGCGGCACGTTTTTAAGAACGTGGGTCCCCTCGGCAAGTATGCTTGCGGCCATGCATGGAAGGGCGGCGTTCTTCGCGCCGCTGATCTTGACGGATCCCTTAAGATGCCGTCCGCCTTTAATGATGAGTTTATCCATTTTATTTTCTCCTCGAGGCGAAAACAAATCTATCCACACCGCTCAAATCTTTTAAAACGCCGGCATTTTCAAAACATGCGCCTGCAGAAAGCAGCTCCTTCACCTTTTGTGCCTGATTTTCACCGAGTTCAATGAAGAGCGAACCCCCTTTAGACAGATATCCCGGCGAAATTTTACATATCTTTGTGACGATGTCGAGCCCGTCCTCTCCGCCGTCCAGCGCAAGGTGCGGCTCGAAATTCTTTATCTCTTCCTGAAGGGTTGCGATCTCATTTTTAGGAACGTAAGGGGGGTTGGTGACAATGAGATCGAACTTTTCACCTGATGTCAGAGCGCTAAAAAGGTCGCTCTTTAAAATTTTAGCCCGTTCATTTAATGACGCTGTGTTGGCCGACGCCATTCTGACCGCGGCTTCCGAAATGTCGGCGCCGATAAAAACGGCGTCGGGGAGATGTTGCGCTAGTGCGGCAATTATCGCGCCGCTCCCCGTGCAAAGGTCGAGAATTCTTGCGCCGGAAGGTTTATTTTCCCTGATGTGCTTGAGAGCGAAATCGACGAGCATTTCTGTTTCGGGGCGCGGGATCAAAACTCCTTGCGCCACGCATATTTTAGCGCCGTAAAAATCGACGTTCCCCAAAATGTACTGGAGCGGTTCGCGTCTGCTTCTTCGTTGAACCAGCTCTTTGAACTTCGCCAGTTCGGCCGCGCTAAGCGGCATTTCAAATTTCAAATAGAGGTCGATGCGTTTGAGCGAAAGCAGATGCCCCAGCAGCAGTTCTGCGTCGAGACGCGGGTTGGGGACGCCGTGTCGCGTGAAATATTCCGTCGTCCATTCGATGAGTTTTAAAATCGTCCAGTCGGCCATTTTATGAACTCTGTTTAAGCGCTTCGGCCTGATAGTGAGTGCGCAGCGCCGTTATGAATTCTTCGAGTTTGCCGTCGAGTACCTGATCGAGCTGGTGGCTCGTAAAGCCTATTCTGTGGTCGGTGATGCGGTTTTGCGGAAAATTGTAGGTGCGGATCTTTTCGCTTCGGTCGCCGCTGCCAATGTAGGACTTGCGGGTCTCGCGTTCTTCTTTGTCGGCTTCGGCCTGTTTTTGTTCAAGCAGGCGCGACTTGAGAAGTTTTAGCGCCTTGGCTTTGTTTTTTAGCTGGCTTCTCTCTTCGCGGCAGACAACGACCATGCCGCTTGGAATATGGGTAACGCGCACGGCAGAGTCTGTCGTATTGACGCCCTGACCGCCGGGTCCGCTGGCGCGAAAGACGTCGATCTCCAGATCTTTTTCGTTGATCTGCACGTCGATATCGTCGGCTTCGGGCATGACGGCGACTGTAACGGCCGACGTGTGAATTCGTCCGCTTGCTTCGGTCTTGGGAACGCGCTGAACGCGATGAACGCCGCTTTCGTATTTTAAGTCGGAATAGACGTTCGTGCCGCTGACCATTGCGATTATTTCTTTAAATCCGCCGATGCCGGTCGGGTTGGAATCCATGAGCTCGATTTTCCAGCGGCGGCCCTCTGCGAATCTTGTGTACATTCTGAAAAGATCGGCTGCGAAAAGGGCCGCTTCATCGCCACCTGTGCCGGCTCTTATCTCGAGAATCACGTTTTTGTCGTCGTTGGGATCTTTGGGGAGAAGCAGAACCTTTAGCTGTTGTTCGAGCGTGTCGATTTCTTCGGAGAGGCGGGTCATCTCCTCTTTGGCCATTTTTTTAAGCTCTTGGTCCGATTCGTTATCGAGGATGTGTTTGTTGCCGGCAAGTTCGGCGACCTGCTTTTTGTAAACGCGGTAGGTCGCAACAAGTTCGCTAAGTTGAGCGTGTTCGCGCGCGACCTTTTGATATTCGGCCTGATTTGTAACGATATCGGGCCGGCTTAAAAGGTCGGTAAGCTCTTCAAAACGCCGTTCTACTGAATCGAGTTTTGTGAACATAAAAACAAAACCCACATAGGATTTCTCCTAGTGGGTTTGTTAACGGCTTAAATGCACAGACATTTAGAGGGGGACATCATGCGCACTAAGCCAGTTTTGAACATCTACTTTGTTGCTTCTGCTTTTGCCTTCTTTTTTGAAGTAGGCGCGCCGACGTTTGCATAGCGTTTCTTGAACTGTTCGACCTTACCGGCTGAATCTACGATTCTCTGTTTGCCGGTGAAGAACGGATGACAGCCGGAGCAGATTTCAACCGACAGGTCTTTGCCTATCGTCGAAACCGTTTCGATAACTGTGCCGCAAGCGCAGGCGATTTTAATTTCTTTTGTTGTTGGGTGGATCTTTTCTTTCATATTTTCCTCGTTCTAAAAAAGCTGGGGCTTGCTATCACGAGCTAACTTGGCTTGGCAAGCCTAAAATTGCCCTATTGAACGGGCTATTTATATAGATAGGAAGAGCTTTTGCGGGTTTTTAAATGGCTAACTTATTGATTAATAACAAAAAAGCCCCAAAAGGGGCTTTAATTTCATGTTTTGCGACGTATTTTAAATAGCCGATTTTAAACGTGCTTTTGCAGAGGGGGGCGGAAGGTTTTCCGCCGATTTCGCCACTTTTGCGCCAGAAACTCCGATAATGGAGTCGAGAAATTCAAGTCTTGTCGAGTCGCTGATGTTTTTGCGTCCGTGCGTCGTCCCTTTTTCGACCGCTTTATGAGGAGATGCAAATCTGCCTAAAATGAACTTTGCGTTGGCTTCAAACTCGGCCGCTTTGGTGGAAGGGACCTCTTTGGTCGCGCTGAAAAAATCTTTAGTCTGGTTTATCTTTGCTTCGGGCCTGTGCGAGGATAGAAATTTCGATCTTTCGGCGTAGTTGTTGCCGACGGTAACGCCGGTGTTGATTTCGCGTGAAATTTCGCGGGTCGCTACCTGTCTTGCCCCCGCATTGACCGGTCTGTTCGAATTATTGATCGCCATAGTTTCTAGCACCCTTTAAGTTAATTAGTGAAGCAGCCCGAGTTTTCCAGCAACGCTCATTATCGAATCGGCCGCGTTGTCTTCAAGAAGGTCGAGATACTTCGAATCTTCGATCTTCTCCCAGATCTCTTCGTCGCTCATTTCGTCCACCTTGAAATCAACCGACTTGTAAGCTATGTTGTCTGTGGCTTTGCGGATGAGCTGATTGATAACGAGGTTTTCCTCTCGGCTGAATCCGTTTCTGAATTCCGGACGTGTAAGAACAAGCTGCTCTTTTTCGACCAGCACTTCGAACATTTTAACGAGTTCATCTTTCGTCCATTTTCTCGACATAATTTGCTCCGTAATTAGGCGTTCCTTGCTTCTTTTGCTTCGTCGGCAAGTTTTGTTACGCTCGCGCCGATAGATTCTTTCAACATGGTCGCGGCAAGTCTTGCATTTATCTTTGCAACGCTGTCGATGTAGTTCGCGAATTTTTCCGCTCTTTCATTGAGCAGATTTTTTGAGCTGTTTGCGAATAATTTTGTCTGACCTTTCAATGCGGCGGCTGAGTTCTGCGAAAAATCTTTTGCAAAGGCCTGCGACAGCTTCACAAAGTCTTTGTACTGATCGCTTGTGAGCTCGATGTTGGTCTTATCACGAAACGAAATTTCGTAATTTGACCCGACCGGCTTTGCATTAAAATTTATGTTACAAAGTGTCGCCATAAGAACCTCATAAGGGAGAGGTTATTCTCCCTTCGGCATTGATTATAGCAATTGCCGTGCCATGTTTAGGCTGTTGTGTCGCAATATTATGCATAAAAACTATAATAATTACATATAGATAGGCTTGACGGCCGAGCGGTGTCTTCATTGGAGGCCGATGTGCCGGAGCTTTTGGGGTCGGAAAACCCCATTTCAAGATAATAAAGCTCCAGATGAAAAAAGCCCCGAAGGGGTCTCCTTCGGGGCTTTAATTTTAATCGCGTGGGCGAGTTACTTTTGAATTCCGCCGCGTTTTGAAAATCCGACCGCGATGCCGAGAAGAATTAAGCATATCGCGCCGATGATGACCCTATTTTGCCAAGTTATGTCGCGAATGATGAACGGGGCGATAAGGATCGCGACGAGATTCATAACTTTAATAAGAGGATTGATGGCCGGACCCGCGGTGTCTTTGAAGGGATCTCCGACCGTGTCGCCGATGACGGCCGCTTTATGTTCCTCGGTTCGCTTGCCGCCGAGATAACCGTCTTCGATCTTTTTCTTCGCGTTATCCCAGACCGCGCCCGTGTTGGCCATGAAGACCGCAAGGAGTTGTCCTGTAAGAATTGCGCCGGTTAAATAGCCGCCGAGCGCGCCTGCGCCGAGTGTAAAGCCGACAAGTATCGGAGTAGCCACCGCAAGGATGCCGGGGCCGAGCAACTCTTTTTGCGCCGCTGCCGTGACGATCGAAACGCAAGTGCCGTAATCTGGTTTGTCGGTTCCTTTCATGATGCCCGGTTTTTCTTTGAACTGGCGGCGGACTTCTTCGACCACCATGAAGGCTGCGCGTCCGACAGCTTTGATCGCAAAGCTTGAGAAGAGGAAAGGCACTGCTCCGCCGATCAATAGTCCGACAAAGACCATCGGCATGTTGACCTGAATGCCGATGTGAGCCAGCTGAGTTTCGTCGATGAACGATCTGAAAAGCGAAATCGCCGCAATGACCGCTGTCGCGATTGCAAGTCCCTTTGTGAGGGCTTTGGTCGTGTTTCCTATCGCGTCAAGCCATGCGAGGTTGCGGCCAGCTGCACCGGCTTTTTCTTCGGTAATGCCGCTCATTTCAAAAATGCCGTGAGCGTTGTCGGTGATGGGTCCGTAAGTATCCATCGCAAGGATGAAACCGGTCGTCGTCAAAAGACCAAGCCCAGAGAGAGCGACTCCGTACGCGGCCATCGCGACCGAACCGTGGAATATTACGACCGAGCTGACTATCGTTGCAGCGATCGCCAGAATTGCCCAAACGGTCGATTCAAGTCCAACTCCCATGCCTGTCAAAAGAAGCGTAGCCGGTCCGGTCTTGGCGGCGTAGGCGGTCTCTGTCGCGCTTTTTTTGTCTGGATGTGTGAAGATGTTGGTGATCCAAAGAGTGACAAGTGCAAGAACAATGCCGACGCTGGTTGCGTAGGTGAATCTCCAGTCTGGCTTGCCGGTGAGCGGGTCGATGAGATACCAATAGTTGATCGCGATAAATCCGACAATCGAAGCAAGGCCGGAAATCCAGTAGCCGATGCTGATTGGGCGCATCGGGTCTTTCATTGAACCGTCTTTTGCTTTCACACACATTGTGCCGATTATCGACGAAAAAACTCCGACGGCTCTTACCAGAAGCGCGAAGAGCATCATTTTGAGCGCGAAGGCCGGAGCGTGTTCGCCGTAAAGGGCCTTGAATGAATCGTCCATCAGAGCGCCGGCCGCAAGAATTATCGCCGCGACAAGCGTGACCTCGTAACTTTCGAAAACGTCGGCTGCCATGCCGGCGCAATCGCCGACGTTGTCGCCTACGTTATCGGCGATGGTCGCCGCGTTTCTTGGGTCGTCTTCGGGAATCCCCGCTTCGATCTTTCCGACCAAGTCCGCGCCTACGTCGGCGGCCTTTGTGAAAATGCCGCCGCCGATACGCATGAAAAGAGCGGCTAAACATCCGCCGAATCCGAATCCGATGAGAACCTTCATTGCATCTTCACGGTAAATCAAAAATATGACAGTTGCTCCCAGCAGACCGAAGCCGACTGTGAACATTCCCGACACCGTACCGGCGCGAAATGCCAGTTCAAGCGCATTCTTGAAGCTTTTTAGCGCCGCGGCTGAAGTTCTTACGTTGCCTTTCACCGCAAGCCACATGCCGACGTAACCGGCCCCGTACGAAGCCATGACTCCCATAATGAAAGCCAGCGCGACTCCAAGAGGAATGTGTGAGAGTTCGGGCATCCCAGAGTAGAGCGACCGGTAGAGATAGTAAATTCCGACGGCGAGAATGATCACGAACCAGATCATCGTTTTGAATTGTTTTTTGAGATAGGCCATTGCCCCTTCTTCGATGGCGGCCGAAACTTCTTGCATTTTACTGGAGCCCGCGTCGGAGTGGATGACGCTTCTTACAAGGTAGAGACCGTAAAGCAACGCGATTACGGCGGAGCCCAAGACGCCCCACAACAGTGTCAATTCAAGCTTACCCAGCACCGGCAGAACGATCGCTGTTTCAGACATGATTGCCTCCTATTCACTTTTGATTATTTTCAGTTAGCGGTTTTGTGGGACCTATCAGGGGTTTTATGAAATGTCAAAACTATAATCATTATAAGCCTATAGAGGGATGAGCTGCATAAAATTATGCATAAATCATTCGAGCTTACGACGCCGGTAAAGATTAAATTTCTATCAGTTCGTAGGAAAGCGTTCCCAGACCTAGCTTTGCCGCGTGCTCTATCTGAACGCGGCCGTTCACTTCGGTAGATTCGCGCATAATGTCTCGACCGGCCGACTTTGTAATAAGGTCGTAGCTTGCCATGTCTATCGCCACGGGATCTGTCGAAACGACAATGCCAACGTCCGGCATGATAGGTTTTCTCATCGACTTGAAACAATCGCAGTAGTCGGTGATGTGAGTGATGTAATTTATGTAGATCGCCGGACGTCCCCTTGCAACGCCGAGCGCGTACTCGGCGATTTTTTCCTGCACAACCTCGCTCGAATCGCTCCACGGCACGGTGATGGCTTTCACCGGGCAGGCCAGAATGCACTGCCCGCAGCCGACGCATTTTTTTGCGTCGAGCGTAACCGGAGCCTTTACATCTTTTTGGAGCGAAAGGGCGTTTTGCGCGCACCACTTTACGCACGCGCCGCACGAAATACATTTTTCGCCATCGACGTTCGGCACCACGGAATTATGCTGCTCGTATTTTCCCTGACGGGAAGCGCAGCCCATCCCTAGGTTTTTTATCGCGCCGCCGATTCCGCACAGCTCGTGGCCTTTGAAATGAGATATCACAACGAAAGAATCGGCGTGATAGATCGCTTCGGCGACCTTCACTTTTTTAAAGTGCCGCTGGCCGATATCGACCTCGACGAACATGTTGCCGCGTAGCCCGTCCGCGATAACCACGGGGGCTCCCATAAATTTCGGATGAAAATCGTGGACCGAGGCGATCATTAAGTGTCGCGCCGCGTCGGCTCTTTCACCTTTGTATATGGTGTTGGCGTCGGTGAGGAACGGAATTGCGCCGATATTTTTGAGTTGCGCCACTACGGGCTTTATCTCCTTGGCCTTGACGTGACCTAGGTTTCCCTTTTCGCCGAAGTGGACCTTTACCGCCACAAAGTCGTCTTTTTTAACGACATCTTTTATGCCGGCAGCATCCAGCGCTTTCACGACATCGGTCTTTCGGTCGGGGGGGAGAAAATATACCTTTGAGCTCATGCGACCTCCTTTTCGTGTTTGCGCGATATCAGCCATTCAAGCGCGGCCGGAAAATATATCAGCGTTGTGAAAAGGCAGGCCATCATGCCGGCGATCGCCAGCACGCCGATCGAAGAGAGCCCTCGATGATTTGCGAAGACAAGCCCCAAAAATCCGAAAATGTTGGTAAGGCTCGACATCAACGCCGCGCCGCCGCTGGTCTTTAAGACCTTCATGAGAGACTTTCTCCCCATCTCTTCAAAGCGGTGGTAGATGTGGATCGAGTTGTCAATGCTGGTGCCGAAAACGGTTGGAATGACGATCATGTTGTAAAAATTAAGTTTGAGTCCGAACACGAACATGAAGCCGAACATGATCACGACTCCCAATAAAATGGGAGAGACGATCAGCAGGGTCTTTTTGTAGTCGCGCAAATCGAGAAACACAAAGAGCAAGACCATTGCAAGCGACAGGAGGACGACCCGCGGCACGTCGGAAAGCATCGTCTTTAGAACTTTTGCGAAAATTAAAGCGTCGCTTGCGGCATAAAAAGTTCCGCGTTCGGTTTTGAGCTCGCTCACTCTGTCGTAGAGGGCCATTGCGTTGCGCCCGTCGTCGAGCTCCATTTTCGGGTTTGGATTTATGTAAGAGACCTGCAGCCCGTCGGTCGCGGGGACGTTGCCCCAGAAAAGATCGTGCGCCGATTTCGGCACCTCGGATTCTTTGATGGGCGTTGTTTCGTTTAGCGCCTCTTTGAACCGGTCGAGGTCTTTTTTGTGTTCGCCTTTGACTATTTTCAAGGTGTTGTCGGCCAGCAGGGTCTTCATTTCGCCGATAACTTTCATTTTGTCGGGTTGATTGTACTGAACGATGTCGTACCACGATTTATAAACGTCCAGCACCGGTTCCACTTTTGCATCTTCGTCAGCCTTTATCTTTTCTTTAATGACGCTTTTTACGGCAAGCGCGTCGTCGAGGTCCTTAATGAGAACCATGGCCGGTCTGTTCACGCTGGCCATCGTTTTGCGCAGTTTCTCTTTTGCGATCTGGCTTTGTTTGATGTTCGATTTCAAATTGCCGAAGTTGTATTCGAATTTCGCGAAGAAGAGCCCGAACAAGGAAATTATGAAAAGTGCGGCGGTCGCATAGATGACCTGTTTTGCGTACGGGAATTTAAGCTCCGGCCCGTTTGCTTCTTCTTCGAACGATTCGGGTTCTTTAAATCTCAGCAGCCTTATTTTTTCCGCGAAGATCAGTAGCGGCGGAAATAAAACGTGATAGGTCGCGTAAACGATCAGAATGCCCGAGCCGGTTATTAGACCGAATTCGGAGAAGCCTTTAAAGTCGTTGACTATCAAAACAAGAAACGTTGCGGCCAGCGTCAGGCCCGAAGTTATCGCGGCGCGTCCGGTATTGTGCAAAATGACAAAGACCGAATCTTCCACCGAGACCCCTTTTGAGCGCTCCTCGAGATAGCGCGCGAACATGTGGATACCGACCTCGACGCCAAGGCCTCCCAGCACCGCGAAGAGGAAGCTTGTGACCACGTTTAGGTTCTTGATGAAAATTGTCGCGAAGGCGAACGAATAGACAATGCCGGCTCCAAGAGGCAAAAATATCAAAGCGGTCGAAACCGGTCTTCTGAAATAGATCGCCAGCAGCAGAAATATTCCAAGCCCTGAAATAATACCGGCCAGCTTAAGATCGCTTATGAGCGTTTTATACTCGTCAATTCTGGTTTTGACGGTGCCGGCGTAATAGACCTTTAGCGAAGGATCGTACTTTGCCAGATCCATCGAATCGAGTTTAGCTTTAATGTGGTCATAAAAGCGTTCGAAAGAGCCGAGGCTTTCGTCGTTATCGGAGGAGACGACGCCCACCGTAAAGATTTTCCCTTCGTCGTCGGTGATGTATTCGCTTCTGGCCGACGAGCCGTAACGGCTCTTATATTTCGATTCAAGGTCGCCGAACTTGAAGTCTTTGTCGTTTTCTTCCTCTTCAAAATCTATGTAGAGATCGCCGAGCTTTTCTTTCTGGATGCGTCTGTCGATACGGTCGCGGATCGTTTCAAGGTCGTCAAGGTCAAGGAAAAGCAGTTTGTGTTTATCGAAGAACGAATAGTCGGGTTTTTTATAGCTGACTTCGCTGACTTTGGGGTCTTTGCGAAGGATTTCCGCCAGATCGGCGATGAACTTTTTCGTCTTTTCAGGGTTTTCGGATTCGAAGACCAGCGAAAGAGCTCCGCCTCCTTTAAATCGAGTGCGAATTTTTTCGAGCTCCTGAACGCTCTTATAATCGCCGGGGAGCAGCTTGATGAGATCTGTGGAAATATTGCTGAAAAGCCACTGCGTTTTCGGATAGGTCAGCGCCGTCAAAAGCCCGCAGGCAATTAACAACACCGGCCACGTTTTCATGATGAACTTTGTGATACCGCGATAGATGCTTTCTCTCATATGGCGTGGCGCTCTAACACACCAGATTTTGCTTGTCTAGGTTTCCTCTGTTGACAGCTTCATGCGGCGTCGGTTAAGGTCCCCGTCGCGTAACGTAAACCAACAGGGGGCAATGATGAAAAGCAAAGCAAAGTTGGCAGTTCTTATCGCGGTTCTGTTCACGACAGCCTGCACGGCATCGGCGACTCGCCGTTCATTCGGCGAAGGCTATCGTGATTCACTGACGAGTTCCAAGATCAAGTGGACCATGGGTCGCGATAAGGAAGTCAGGGCCGGAGATGTTAACGTAGAAACTTGGCGCGGCAAAGTCACGTTGACCGGCGTGGTCGAGACCGAAGCCGAAAAGGCCGCGGCCGAAAGGATCGCGCGCAACACAAAGAACGTGAGCGAGGTCAGAAATTACATCGATGTGGTAGGTTCGTATTCGCAGCCGGTCGTCGTTAAAAATATCGAAGAATCGGCAATTCCCGAAGTCAAGGTCACAAGTAATTCCGGTATCGCTACCGAAACCGCAGTAAAAACCGTTTCAAAAGATACGGTCAAGCCAAGCGGGAAAAAATTCAAAGAGCGAATTCCCGATCCGATAACCATCGCCGGCAAAAAGACGGCAAAACCCGAGAAGGCCGCAAAGGTCAAACCGGTCAGACAGAACGCGGTCTCTTACGAGATCGGCAAAGAGCTTGCTACCACCGAAGATTCCAACTATTACGAGGCCGACGGCAAGAACGTGAAGCCGGTCGAAGAGTATGAACACGATGTGACGCTTCAGGCCGAAAGGGAGTTGATGGAACTCAAAGCTAGGAGAGGAAAATAGACATGAAAAAGATACTTCTTGCCGTGCTTGCGCTGATGATTTCAGTTCCGGCGTTTGCAAAGACGACTTACGTTTACACGAACTATAAACTCGACTGGGTCAAAATAGAGGATGCAAGGGCAAATCTGACAGGAGGCGTCGAATTGTCTCAACCGGTCGAGATACCGGCGGACAAGATGACCTCTATCATCAGAAATTTGAAGCTCGCCCGTTCATTCATTCTTAAAAAAGAAGTTGAAACTCAGGAGATATTTTCATCGGACGCCGCGGCATTTCTCGGCCCGAAGATCGCCAGCGCTTTTTCAAAGGCGCAGCCAAACGAACAGGTCGTCGTTTCCTATCTTTCGCGCGACGCGAGATTTTCGCTCAAGACCGATCGCATCACGATCATGACGATGTGGGTCGTCGGCGACGAACTTCATATCTATTTCAACAAACTTCTGGCCAAGATGGTCGGCGACTTCGATAAAAAGGGGAATTACCAGAAGATAATCGGCAAAGCAAAGGGTCTGCGCGTTCAGCTTGAACTTGCCGAGGGGCAGTCTTACGGGAGCTCGACCGAAGAGCTGGTCGTAAAGCTTAGCGGTGTTGTTTCGAATGTCGCAGCTGCGCCTGCCGTCGAGAAAAAAGAAGAGGCAAAAAAAACGGATGATGCGGCGAAGACACAGCCGGAGCAAGTTAGGCCGTCTCCTATGACTCCGAAGGAACGTTTGCAGGAGCTCGACGATCTTAAGGCCAACAATTTGGTCAGCGAAAAAGAATACAAAGCAAAACGTAAAGAGATTTTGAAGGATCTCTAAGATAAAATGAAAAATAAAAAACCCCGTCGCGTGAAAACGCTTCGGGGTTTTTTTATCAAGCTACGGTCAGATTATTTCAAGTCTCTTGTGATAGCCGGCTATAATTTCGCAGCCGTTCTTTGTGACGTGGATAAGGTCTTCTATTCTGACTCCGCCAAGCCCTTTGTAATAAAGCCCCGGCTCGATGCTTGTGATCATGCCGGCTTTGAGAACCTGTTCGTTCGAGGCGATTCTCGGGGCTTCGTGGATTTCCAGCCCAATGCCGTGTCCGGTCGAGTGGATAAATCCCTGCATGCTGCCGTTGATCTCGCCGGTTTTAAATCCCGCCTCTTCAAATATCTTGATGATGCCGTCGTGAATGGTCCGGCACAAAACGCCGTCGGACGCCGTTTTTATCGCGAACTCCTGTCCGCGCTTGACGGTGTCGTAGAGTTTTACAAGTTTTTCTGGGGCTTTGCCGACGCAAAATGTGCGGGTAGCGTCTCCCCAGAAAAATGTGTCCATCGATTTAGGAAAAATATCGATGACGATCGATTCGTGCGGGCGGATTGGGCCTTTTCCGGCGTTGTGCGGATCCATTGCGTCGCGGCCGCATGCGACTATCGTCCCTTCAGGGACGATGAAATTATTTCTCAGCAGTTCGATATTGATTATTTTGCGCAGCTTTTCGCTGGTGAGGACCTTGCCGTCAAAATGAAGAACGCCCCCTTTGACCTTGCTTGCGCGCAGTGTCTCCTCGGCTTTTCCCATCGCCTTAAAAACTATCTTTTGCGCGGCTTCGATCTTTTTACGCTCGCCGGCGTTCTTGATAAGTCTTTGCGGATAAAAAGGCGACTGGCCGGCTTTCACCTTTAACTTGACGTCGCGAAGCGCATCTACGAGCGCGCACGACATTAAGGGCGGAACTTCAAGCTGGGTGATTTTATATTCCTTGAAGATGGTCTGAAGTATCTGTATCGAGTTCGGAGGTTTTACACCGAGCTTCTTTGCGGTCTTGGCGGCGTATTTAGAGAGCGACAAAACGCGATCGACCTTGGCGGTCTTTGTCGCGCGATTGAACTCAAGGTCGCTCATGACCATGTATTTTTTTCCGCGCGTTTCGAAAAAAATGAACGCGTCGGGGGCCGCGAAATCTGTTGCGTAGAGTATGTCGGGGCAGTTTTCAGGTTTGTCGTAGATAAATTTCGCTAGCGCCATTTAGCGGGCTCCTTTTTATGACTTCATTTAACAGCCGGGCGATGTTATATTTTTTGTCGGCACGATGTCTAACAAAAAAGAGGGCAAATGTTAAACGACAACGAAAAACTTATCTTACTGACGCTCGTGCGCGAGACGATCAAGGCGAAGTTGAGCTCGGCCAAAGCCCCAAAACTGCCCGAGCCTTCGGGGGCGCTGGCTGAAAAATGCGGAGCGTTCGTAACTTTGCATAAGAGGGGAATGTTGCGCGGCTGCATCGGCAACATGACTAGCTCTGAGCCGCTTGTTCATACGGTGCAGAAAATGGCGATTGCCGCTGCGTTCGACGACCCGCGTTTTCCCAAGCTTAAAGCTAACGAGCTAGGCGAGATCGACATCGAAATTTCGGTGCTCAGCCCGATGCAGAAAATTGAAGATGTCTCAAAGATCGAAGTCGGAACTCACGGCATCATGATAACAAAAGGGTGGCATCGCGGCGTTTTGCTGCCGCAAGTTGCCACCGAATTCGGCTGGGACCGCGCGACGTTCCTCGAGCAGACCTGCAACAAAGCAGGTTTACAAAAGGATGCGTGGCGGGAGCCCGACGCCGTGATCGAAATTTTCTCCGCAGAGGTCTTTGGAGAAAAGAGCCGTTAATTCAGTAAACGGACTCAACCGAAATAACCGAACAAACCGGCCCAACTGTTTTTACAGCAGTCTCGTCCAGCGCGTCTTCTCTTCGATGTCGTCCTTATCGCGCCTGTGTTCGTTGATGGGCTCTTCGCGCCTCACCCATGAAAGTTTTAGCACGCGAGCAATTTTGTCGCGCAGCTTTGTCTCTTTCATCGGCTTATTCATCGGCATTTTTTTCTGTTCTGTCATAATGGTCACCTCCGTTG
>CAZYHS010000002.1:111418-116301 GCA_964647545.1 uncultured Pseudomonadota bacterium
ATCGGCTTATTCATCGGCATTTTTTTCTGTTCTGTCATAATGGTCACCTCCGTTGGAATAGAACGAGCAAATTTTGTGCCAGCGGTTTGTAGAGTGCCGGCGCAATTTTGCGACGCTTAAGGATTTGAGGTGATTCTCTGAAGTTCTTGAAATATCGGGTAAATTGGTAAACGTGTAAAATCGAAGACAAAAAAGTATTCGAGGCTTGATACGGCCGCGTCAAAAAAATGCCGGCAGGGGCTTATAAAAAACGTCAAAAAAACAACGCTTACTTGATAGCTTTTTCGATGCGACTGATGCCTTCGTTGATGTTTTTCATCGAAGTTGCAAATGAGAGGCGGACAAAACCTTCCAGCCCGAACGCGCTCCCCGGAACGGTTGCGACGTGGGCATGTTCGAGCAGCATCTCTGAAACGTCGCTTGAGTTTGCAATTTTTCTTCCGGCAATTGTCCGGCCGAAAAGTGAAGTGACATTCGGGAAGGCATAAAATGCCCCGTCAGGCATTGCGCACTTAAGCCCGATTTTGTTGAGCCCGCCAATCATAACGTCGCGTCGTTCGCAAAATGCTTTGACCATCTCATCGACGACCTCCTGCGGGCCGTCGTAGGCGGCAATTGAAGCCTTTTGTGAAATTGATGTGACGTTTGTGAGGGCCTGCCCTTGAATCATCGCAACTTTTGAGATCATTGCGACCGGAGCCGCGGCAAATCCCATTCTCCAGCCGGTCATTGCGAAGCGCTTTGAAACACCGTTAACAATAACCGTTCTCTCGCGCATGCCGTCGAAGGCAGCGATGCTTTTGCATTTGAAACCGTCGAAGACGATGCCGTCGTAAATTTCGTCGGAGATGACCCAAAAATTATGTCGTGCGCAGACGTTCGCGATGTCGCGAAGCTCGTCTTCGGTGTAGGCCATGCCGGTCGGATTCGACGGGCTATTCAAAATCAAAACTTTTGTGCGCGGCGTAACTGCTTTTTCAATTTGCGCCGCCGTGACTTTAAAACGGTTGGCTTCACTTGTTTCGATAATGACAGGCTTTGCCTCGCAAAGAAGCGCCTGATCGGGATACGAAACCCAGTATGGCGCCGGAATTAAAACTTCGTCGCCTGCGTTGAGCACCGCCTGCATCGCCGCGAAAATTGCATATTTGGCGCCGGGGGTGACAACTATCTCCTCGCGCGAATAGGTAAGAGCCTGCTCGCGTTTGAGCGCGCGGATGATAGCGTCTTTAAGGTCGGGGATGCCGCCGGCCGGCGTGTAACGCGTAAATCCCGAGTTGATGGCACTTATTGCCGCCTCACAAATGTGTTTTGGCGTGTCGAAATCGGGCTCGCCACATGTGAAGTTGATAACGTCAACGCCTTCGGCCTGCATTTTTCCGGCGCGTGCGTTGAGCGCAAGTGTTGGTGACGGTTTGACCGAAGAGAGCTTTTTAGCGAATTTCATTTTTAAATTTCTCCTTCAGTTTTTGTTCGACCAGCGGGTGGATCATGCCTGAGCCGCATCCGCCGAACATTAGCACTTCTTTAATGATTGACGAAGAGAGGTGCGAATATTTTCCTTCGGTCAACATGAAAACAAATTCAAGTTCTGGGTAGAGCGCTTTGTTGGCAAGGGAGAGCTGGGCTTCGTATTCGTAGTCGCCCATGTTACGGATGCCGCGAATGATGGTGTTGCTTTTCATTTCGCGGGCGAACTTTACAAGTAGTCCGTCAAACTTGTGTACTTCGACATTTTGCCGGTCTTTGAAAATTTCGCGCAGCAGCTCGACCCGTTCGTCGGCTGTGAAAAGTGGATTTTTGGAAGTGTTTTGAGCGACGCCGACGATCACTTTGTCGAACATTTTTAGTGCGCGGCAGATGATGTTGATGTGGCCGTCTGTCGGCGGATCAAAGCTTCCGGGGGCTATGGCTATTCTTTCTGACATAAAAAAGTGATTTGCGTTTGACCATATTTGCGGGAGTCGGTCAAGACCAATCCGGAAATCTCGCCGACGGGTTCTTTCGGGCTATGTTCAACAATGATGCGGCTTTGCGGGGTGACAATTCCGGAGGCAACGACCTGTTCGAGGCTTACGTTCACTAGGTTTTTCAAATATGGCGGGTCGACAAAAATCAGATCGAATTTTTCGTTGTGCTTTGCGAAATATTCGAGCGCAACGCCTACCTTTGTCGGAAAGACGCGTGTGCGCTTCTCGACTTTGAGAAGTTCGATGTTTTTAGCGATGATCGTCAGCGCTTCGCGTGAGCAATCGACGAAGGTCGCGTGAGCTGCTCCGCGTGAAATGGCTTCTAGGCCGACCGCGCCTGTGCCTGCAAAGAAATCGACGACACGAAGTCCTTCGACGTTAAAGAGGATGTTGAAAATTGCCGCTTTGACCTTGTCGAGAGCGGGGCGGATGTTGTGGGTTTTCGGCGTGTAGAGTTTGCGTCCGCCGAATTCACCTGATGTAATGCGCATGCGGTGCTTTTACACACGTTCAGCCGAAAGGCAAGCCGCCATTTATTTGCCGTTATGTGTGCCATTAATGTGTGATCGCTACTTTTTACGCGGGCAAGCAAGTGAAATAGCGCGATTTCCGTTGATTAATAGTTGCAAATAGCGTAATATTACAACATATGATACAAAGAATACTTTGTGGGCGGCTGGTAGAAAACGTTAAAAAAACTAGTAAAATCAACATATTATATGGTGCGCGTCAGGTTGGCAAGACCACGCTTGTCAAACAGATAATTTCCGATATGGGCGACAAAGCCCTTTTTATTAACGCAGACTCCATTAAATATTCAGATGTTCTTTCAAGTCGCGATTCGAATAAGATTAGATCGCTTATTGACGGATACGAGCTTGTAGTAATTGACGAGGCCCAGAGAATTCCGGAAATTGGGCTCAATTTAAAGATTATAGCCGATGAAATGCCGGAAATCCGTGTGATTGCAACCGGTTCGTCGTCTTTTGACCTTGCCAATAAAACTCAAGAGCCGCTTACCGGAAGGGTGTGGACCAGTGTTCTTTATCCTCTGGCCTTTTGCGAGTTGAAAAATGGGAGAAGCGATTTTGAGCTGAACGATTTGCTAGATGCTTTTCTTATCTTTGGCGGATATCCCGAGGTTTTTACAACCGTGAACTTCAAACAAAAGGAGTTGTTACTTGAAGAACTTTGCTCGTCCTATCTTTACAAAGATGCCTTGGAACTTTCATCGGTAAAGCATGTTTCAAAAATAAGGGATCTGCTAAAGCTTTTGGCATTTCAGATCGGCTCCGAGGTTTCAATCAGTGAGCTTGCATCTAATCTGGGAATAAGTGCAAGCGCTGTCGATCACTACATCGATCTCCTCGAACGTTCTTTCGTTGTTTTCAGATTGAGCGGATTCAGCCGCAATTTGCGTAAAGAAGTTACAAAGATGGATAAAATATTTTTTTATGACGTTGGAGTTCGCAATGCGATTATCGATAATTTTAAATCGCCTCAGGATCGAAACGACATGGGAGAGCTTTGGGAAAATTTTTTGGTGAGTGAGCGGCAAAAATATCTTGCCTACAGCGCAATTCACACGTCCAAATATTTTTGGCGAATTTCAACAGGCGCTGAGCTTGACTACGTCGAAGAACGCGGCGGAGAGCTTTTCGGCTACGAGTTCAAATATGGAGCTGCTCGGGGCAAAGCTCCTAAGTCATGGCTGGAGAATTATCCGAAAGCGACTTATAAACTGGTGACAAAAGAAAATTATCTTGAATTTGTGAACGGCGTGTAGAGTTTGCGTCCGCCGAATTCACCTGATGTAATGCGCATGCGGTGCTTTTACACACCGCATGCATTAATGTAAAGGGTTGTAAACTTACTGATCGTCTTTCCAGCGTTCGTGATAATCTTCGTTGATTTCAACCAGTTTGCCGTTGACAAAGAACATGGTCTCTTTTCTGTACTTGCCGCTACTTGACCCGATTAGATGCTTTTCGAAAAGCAGCTCAGGGGTCTCTCCCGACGCATCGATGTTTTGACGTTTAAACCAGCCGTTATCTGCTGTTTCGCTCCTATTTGTAGTTGAGCCTATGTAATTGTAAACACTATCGTAGGCCTCGGTAGCAAAATTTGCCGATGTTTTAAAGTTTAGAAGCGAGCTGCAACTTTTTTCTCCGCTTGAGTCGGCAGGCAAACTCCTACTAGGAAAACAACCGAATCTTTTAAAGTATGAGTCGTCCACTTCCCAATACTTGCCGTATGGCAATGTTGCATATGCAAAGTGGTACTTTGCAAGTAAATAGACGGCACGGATGCTCAGATGCAAGTCTTCTCCGCAACCGGCGCCGGAACAATCAAAAACCGAATATTTTACAGATGTGACATCCGTTGCTCTAATTTTCAAATCACGCAATGGCTTTAGGGTGGAATCGTTTGGTTTATGCCAGTTTCTTATTGCGATCGTATCCTCGGCGACGCCGGTGCCTTCGAAGTATATTTTCTCTGAAACGGCTATGATATTGTTGCCGTTATAAAGTGTAAGATTAATCTTTGACGCCTCTTCGAAGCTGTCAATTTCGCCAAACCAAATTATAAAAGTGCGCAGGTAGTCATTATCCAACGAGGGATATTCGACATTCACCGCGTGCGTTTTTATTTGTGTCTCGCAGTCATCTTTGGTCAGATGGAACGAGATGGTTGTGTCGTTGATGTAGCCGGCAAATTCAGCTCTTGCTCCAATATCTTCCATCTTCAGTTTTTGCGTAGGAGTATTCAACGAGCATTCTAATTTCCTACTTGTATCGTAGCAAGACCCTGCGCTATGAAAATTAACATCACCACTATCATCTTCATTGTTGACATTTTTAAACGAAACCGCGTTTGAAGTGACTTTTGAAATTGCCCAGCCGTTGGTTGCCC
>CAZYHS010000003.1:0-50103 GCA_964647545.1 uncultured Pseudomonadota bacterium
ATAGTTTTACGTTCAAGACAAATGACGGAACTATCGATAGCAACACGGCGACCGTTTCAATAACAATAGATGCGGTGGATGATGAACCTGTCGTTGTTACGCCGATTGCCGATGTTAGCGTGAATGAAGATGCCTCCGTAACCGTGATACCTTTAAGCGGAGTTTTCGCAGACAGCGACGACGAAGTTATCACGAAGTCGATAGGCTCCAACAGCAACCCGACTCTGGTTACGCCTGCTATCTCCGAAGACAACCTTACTCTGACCTACGCTCCTAACGAAAGCGGCACGTCAACGATCGTTGTCAGAGGAACAACCGGCGTTGCGCCGGCGACTAAGAGCGTTGAAGCTTCGTTCACAGTCACCGTTGCGTCTGAGGACGATCCGCCGGTGTTGTCGGCGATCGGGGCCAAGAGCGTGGCCGAAGGTGACGTGCTGAGCTTCACGATCAATGCGACCGATGTCGATTCGCCGGAAATAGTTTACAGCGCCAGCAGTTTGCCCAGCGGCGCGACGTTGAATTCGTCCACGGGAGAATTTTCATGGACTCCGTCATATTCGCAGGCAGGCGTCTATAATGTCACATTTACAGCGACGGCCGGAGAAAATAGCGATTCTGAAACGGTTGCGATCACCGTTACTAACGTAAATCAAACGCCGCAGATCGAAAGCGTCGGAAATAAGAACGTCAGCGAGGGGAGCTTGTTATCGTTCACGGTGTCGGCGACCGACGCCGATATCTCCGACGATCTCACTTTGAGCTCGAGCGCGCTGCCTGAAGGGGCTTCGTTCAATACTTCGACCGGTGCGTTCAGTTGGACGCCGACATACGAACAGTCGGGGAGCTATGAGGTAACTTTCTCGGTAACCGACGGAACCGCTACCGACAGCGAAACTATCACGATCACGGTCGATAACTTAAATCGTGTGCCGACAGCCACAGCGCAGAGTATTAGCGTGGCCGAAGACGGTGAGGTGGCAATTGTCCTTGCCGGTAGCGACGAGGATGTCGGAGCGGTCCTGACCTATACGATAGTAACGCAACCTTCGCACGGCTCGCTTAGCGGGACGCCTCCGAACGTGACCTACACACCTGCGGCAAATTATAACGGCAGCGACTCGTTTACGTTCAAGGTGAATGATGGAACCGCCGATAGCGCGCCTGCCACGGTTTCTATAACGGTGGATGGCGTGAACGACGCGCCGGTCGCGGTTGCCGCCTCGATTTCAACGACAGAAGACACACCGGTGTCGGGAACTCTTTCGGCTACAGACACTGAAGGCTCTGCTCTTACTTACTTGATAGTTTCGAGCGGCAGTAAGGGGACGGCGACTATAACAAACGCCGCGACGGGGGCGTTCACTTACGTTCCGGATGCCAACGCCAATGGAACCGACAGCTTTACTTTCAAAGCAAACGACGGAGCCGCCGACAGTAATACGGCAACCGTCACAGTTACGATCAGCGCGGTCAACGATTCGCCGGTGTTCGGACAGATCACGAACAATAACTTTAATTTCACCGGTTCGGCGGGCGAATTTACTTTTAGTCCGGTCTCAGAAAATCAGACGATAAGTTTCAGCGTTAGCGCGACCGATCCCGACAACGGCAATAATCCGCTCAACGTCACTGTGCTTGGCAGCCTTCCCAGCGGAGCCACTTTCAGCGGCGGCAATTTCAGCTGGAAACCTTCGTACTCGCAGGCTCAGGCCGAGAGCTACATCATTCTCTTTAGGGCCACCGGTTCGACGTCGCAAAGCGAGTTCATGATCGTAAATATTCCTGTAGTTAACGTCAATCGAGCTCCCGCTTTCAGCGGCGCTATTTCGGCTCAAACGATCAACGAGAATCAGGGCCTTACGGTGGTCGCCTCGGCAAGCGATCCTGACGGCGATCAGATCTATTACAGCGCGCCTGTTATCAGTCTGACAGCGCAGCAGCAGGAACAGTTCAGCGTGAATTGCAACATGGCCTATTTGCCGCAAGGGGCGCAGCTCAACGGTAATACTTTCACATGGACTCCGACATACCAGCAGTCCGGCCAGTATTGCATTGCGATAACTGCAAGCGATCGCGCCGAAGGTGACGATAGCGGTCTAAGTGTTACGAGCATATTCAAGGTTACGGTCAACAACGTCGTTACGACTCCTGTGCTTGAAGCGATCGGTGACAAGGTTATTGCCGAGGGCGGATCGCTCTCGTTCGAAATAAGGGCGATGGATCCTGAAACCGGCGACGATTCGACCTTGAGCTATGGCATGACCTCTACTTCGGGAGACGGGTTCTCGGCTTTGCCGGTTACAGCCGTATTCAATCAGATTACACACATCTTTACATTTACGCCGTCTTATACAGATTCCGGAATTTACGATGCGACGTTCGTGGTCGGCAAGGTCGGCGTGCAGGGCACAATGGTTTGGGAATCGATATTTATTACGGTAACCGATACTAACCGTGCTCCAACACTTGCTTCCATCGGCGACAAGGCCGTGACAGCCGGAGCTTCTCTTGCGTTTACATTGGTCGGAAGCGACGAAGATGCCGGTAGCGTGCTGACATATTCGTCAACAGGGCTTCCAAGCGGTGCGACCTTGAATTCATCGACCGGCGCATTCTCGTGGACGCCTTCGTCATCGCAGACCGGAAACTACAACGTTGTGTTCAAAGTTACGGATAACGCTGCGACTCCTCTTTCGAGTGCCGAGCAGACGGTAGCTATTACAGTGACGGGTGCAGAGGATAACGGCGGTGATGAAGAACCTGCCGAACTCAACGCTGTTTCATGCATCAAGAAGCTCGGAGAGGGCGATGATTGTATCACCGACAGGCTTGTTGCAAGCGGTTCAAGCGTAACCCTAGATGCAAGCGGTTCGACCGACGGAGTTGTTGCAGCCTCGTCAATCGCGGCTTCAATAGGCAAATCGATGCCGGGTAGCGGTCTGGCCTATCAGTGGGAACAGGTTGCCGGCGGCGGCTGCCCAAGCGTTTCGTTCTATCCTAACGAAAATGCGATCGAGCCGGTCGTTACACTTCCTGAAGCTCCGGACGGCTACATAATGACCTGCAAATTCCGCGTGACTGTCAGTAATGATTTAGGCTCAGACGCGTCCGACATTATCACGGTTCGTGTCGCTTCAAACGGCTATGAAGATACCGAACCTAACGTGGGTTTCAGAATTTACGGACAGGTCTCAAGCGGCGTGATACTAGAGGACCCTCCGCTAATTTCTTCTGCATCGATCGCTAAGGATTCAGAACAGACCGAGCCTGTTTCGACCGTGTTCTCGGTATTCAAGTGCGATCTCGCAAGTTTAGTTGCGTGGAGCGATTGCGACCGTGTGATGGCGTTCGAGCTCCCTGTTACCGACCCGAGCATTTATGACGTTATTTTTGCCGAAGGTCTTACGGGCGACAGCGGCGCAAGGCAGATAGTTATGTCTTTGCCGAAGTATGACGATTCGAACGGAGCGATATTTAAATTCAATCTTGATAGAGCGCGTCAGTTTGCTCTTGCACAGGGAGTCATCGACCCGACCGACGAGCAGCTTACGTGGATAGATCGCTTCATCGGAAACGAATCATATAAGAACCTCGGCGCCGGAATGCAGATAATGGACACCGACGGCGACGGAATTGAGGACATCGTCACGAAATCGAAATTCTTCGAATCGTCATCAAACGGCAGTGTCTATGTTCTGAGCATCAAGGGAAGAAGCTACGTCAATAGCTCCGGCAGCTTCACCGAAGATTATCTTAACTTCAGGATAAACGCGGGTAGCAACGTCGATATGTCGGATGTTACGATTAGTATGCCCACCAAGGTGTCGGGCGATTCTCAGATGATGAACATCTTTGTCGGCGGACTTGGTTCGATGCTTATCAATCCAAAGACAGACGTTATCGACGGATTGGGCGGCTCGACCACCATGACCGACATGTTCGGAAGTCTCACCGGAAGCGGGCGTGCCGAGCAGATCGAACAGAGATTCACTTATGCTCTGCCTCAGACCAGAGGGACATCTTCGATTGAAGGCGGAGAATGTGCTTATTATCTCGGCGGCAGATGCTATAATCCGCCAAGCGGTTATGTGCCGCCGGAGAACTACCAGCAGTACGGTTCGAGCTCAGAGCTTGCCTCAACCAGCAGAACGCCGTCGCCGACCAAAGCCGTCGCGGCAGATAATGACAGTGCGCTTAACGCTACCAACATAGCCACCGCCGACGTTAACGGCGACAACTATGATGACACCATCGTAGGTATGCCCGACGAAGGTAAGGTCTATATTTTCTTCGGCAACGAAACGTTTACAGGCGCGAAAGAGACCTCCGCGGCCGATGTCGTCATCAACTGCTTTGACGACAGCGATGCATGCGGAAGCGTCATAGTCGCCGGCGATGTCAGCACCGATGGATTCGACGATGTAATAATCGGAGCCCCCGAAGCTGACGGCGAAGGGGACGCTTTCACCGACGCCGGCGAGATCTATGTGGTCTATGGCACGAAGGACTGGCCGTCTGCTCTCGACCTTGCCACCTATCCGAGCGTGAACGTTATTTACGGCCTGACAGAGGACGGGCTGATGGGTTCGGAAATGCTTTTGACCGATATCGACGGCAACGGAACCTACGAGCTCATCGCCAATCTTGCAAATAACACGGCGCTGATATTTACATTCGACCTCAAGACAATAATGGGTCGCACTCTGATGCTCTCGCGCATTGCTCTTGACGATCTGACGGGAACTGTAACGGCGCCAAAGGTTATGCTAAGACTGGCGTTGACGGCTTCGACCGACGAAGCTCTTAACGTCAACACCATTAAGGTTACGGCCGGCGGCACGGGCGTTGACAATCTGCATGTGAAATCGGTCAGCCTTTATCGGGATGAAAACCGCAACGGCGAGCTCGACGAGCTCGATACCAAGCTTGGCACAAGCCAGACGTTCGATTCGGACAACGGCACGGTTACTTTCACGGGCCTTGCGCAGACTATTGCAGCCGGCTCAAGCGAACAGTGGATGGTGGTTTATGAGTTTGTGAACGGTAGCTCTTCGATGAATATTTCGGCAATAAGCGATAAGCCGAACGGACTTTCGATTTTTGTTTTGCTTGCTTTAATGTCGCCGCTATTGATGGTTTCGGTTTTGCGGAATTCAATGCTCAGAGGTTCTATGCGTAAGATGAGATACGATATTTTGAAGCGTGCCGCGTCGTTCGTGCTAATCGCCGGACTTGCTGTTTTCCTTGCTTCGTGCGGAGATAATCCCGACGCCTATACTGCCCAAGTGGATGGCGATCTTACGTTTAAGGCCAGTATTGCTTCCGCGTCCGACATTGAGATCAGCGGCGCTGGCGGAACGGTCGATATTATCGGTGCGCCGATAGAAGGTGACGAAGTGACCGTTAATTTCAAGACGAGCGCTGTTGATGGGGAAGTCCCTTCGCCAAACGAGCCCTCAAGCAACTTCGGTATCGCCGGAAGCGGCGTAGGGTGCTCTCTGATACGCTGACAAACCACAGACTAAAGAGATTGCGGCTATTGCTGTCTGATTATGTCTCCGCTTTTAAATCCGCTACCGGAAAGAATTTCCCCTACAGAATATTTTGGCATCGCTTTTGAAATCTGAATCTCTCCGGCTAAGGTCTCTTCGACTCCGAGAATTGCACCGGAGTCTGGATCGACCAGCTCTTCTCCGGCCTTATAGACTTTATAAATATCTCCCGACTTAACTCCCGAATCGGCGCCGGCGTTAATGTATATTTTGCCGGCTTTAGCGTTTATGACCTTGCCTTCCCACGGAAGGTTTTCCATATTTTTGACTATCCATGCGACGCACTTATCGAGCGCGCGTGAAAATGTCTTGTCGAGCGTCGAACGAAGATTGCCGCCTCCGGCTCCGAGGCCTCCGTCGCCGAAGCCGCCCCCTGCAAAGCTAAATGACGATTGGGTCGATGAGCACTGATGCGAGCCTTTTATTTCAAGCGTTGTGGTGTCGTACCAGCGCACGACGACCGACACTTTGTTCGACGAAATTCCCATTCCACCCAGTCCGAAACCTCCGCTACCCCAGCCGGCGCCGCCCCCTCCGAAGCTGGAGCCTTTTCCTGCGCCTGTTATCATGCCGACAAAAAGTGCCTGAGCCGCCATTGCTTTGCCGGCATCTGCTCCCTTGCCGCGTGAAAGCCCGCTCTGTTTTGCGGCCTGTTCGCGTTCTGCGGCCCTTGATAACGTCAGGTCGACAGATTTTCTGTCCCGTTCAACAACGATAAATTTGCCGGTATTGACCAGTTTATCGACCAGAATGTCTCCGAGATTGGTGGCCACGTCGGTTCCCCAAGCCACATTTTCTAGGTCGAAATCGGCGACGGCGATAACTTTTTTCAGGGCCGGGACAGCGGCTTCTTTTGCGGCCTTTTTTTGCGAGCCTCTGTCGCGCTTAACAACGGCTCCCGCCGAAAACGGGACAAATAGTGTGATTGTTAGCAGGGCTACGATAATTTTTTTCATGATGATTTTCCTTTCTTTCGAACGGTAAAGTGATGGCACCGACTATCATAATTATTTTTTTATGGCAAATGAATGGTCGTTCTTAGAACAGGAATTTTCTCTGGAGTTTTTGCGGCAATCGGTTATGTTGCCAAAAAAATAACGGGGGTTCTTATGAAACGTTCTTTGGCTCTTCTTGGTGTGTTAGCGGCCGCTGTTCTTGTCGCGGGTTGCGGCAAAAGTTATACGGTTGACGGCAAAAAATTTAAGGTAAAAAAGGATAAGATAGTCGAAACCAGTTACGGCTCAAAGTCAGACGCAAAATATTTTTACAAAAAACCGCGCATAGAAAAGAACAACACTCTTTACGTAATCGGCGCGGTCGATGTCCCCGGAGATTCCAGCCCGACGCGCTGCGAAGTCGCGGCAGATATGCAGGCTAGAGCCGAACTGGCCGCCGAGCTTAAAACGCGCATTTCAAACGAGCTGCAATATTCGGCCGAAGGCTTCAACATAAACGCTTCTAATCTGTCGCAGATCACTAACCAGCTTACAAAGATCGAGTTTATGCAGGGGGCGTTCATAGACACCCGATTCTGGGAGAAAAAGATCGTTCAAAACGGACCCGATTCTTACGTCAAATATACTTGTTACAGCCGTGCCGCTATGCCTCTTTCAAAATTCAAAGAGAACACCGATCGCCTCTTAAAAGAACATGAAGGCGACGTTTTCAGCAGCGACTTCAGACGCAAGGTCGATGCTTCTTGGGACGAATTTTTTAAACCCGAAGAGATAAAACAAGATGAATAATAAAACGATTTTTTTAGCGGCGCTTGCACTTCTAGTGTCGTTTGCCGCTCATGCGAAGCAGCCTCCCAAGTGGACCAAAAAGGTCAACTGGGAGGAGGGGGGATATCATTATTTTGTCGGGACCTCTTCTGGTTCGTCCAGCGAGGAACTTGGCAGGCGCGAAGCTTACGACAACGCTATGGGCGAGGCGCTGCAATCGCTGTTCGGGGTGACGGGGAGGATGGAGCTGGCCAGCTATGCCGACCTTCAGAAGATCCAGATATCTCAGGACGTCTATATCGCGACCGACGAAGTGCAGCTTCCGGCACAAAGCGTCGATATCTTCGTCGAGAAGGTCAAAGAAAAGGGTGTTGTTAAATTCAATGTCTGGCGTTCGATAAAGATAAAAAAGAGCGATGCCGAAGGTGAATTGGCACGTTTGAAAAGGCTTGCCGAAGAAAAGAAAATAGCGGCGGTTCCGGCGGTATCAGATGAGAAAGACGGTCTTGTCGCGGTCATAGCGGAGGGCTCGTCGGTGATCGTCAATGAAAATAAACCGGCTGCAAAAGCCGCCGCGGTAAAGAATGCGATAAAGCGTTCGTGCGAAAGGTTGTCTAAAGAATGGTATTATTCCGATTTCATTCAGCAAAATTTTGATAAATTCAGCAGCGTTGTTTTTAACAGGTGTGCATCGTATTCCAAAGGATACGACCTTATCTCCGGAGAGGCCGTGGACAACGTTTATAAGGCAAATTTAAAGGTCTATCTTAAGGGCGCAGAAATTGAACGCCGCTTAAAAGACGTCGGATTATATCGGCAGAAAAATGGGAGAAATCATGAAGAATAAAATATTTTTATTGGCGGCGTTGCTTTCTTTTTCTGCCGGAGCATTTGCCGAGGATGTTGCGGTGCCGGTCATTGGAGAGGTTACCGAAGAGGTTGTAAACACAAAACCCAAGGTCGCAGTTTTTGCAAGCGAGCAAAATGTCGACGGGGTGAGGGCGAATTCTTTTTACAGATCTTATTTTGAGCGTTCCTCCGAGGTCGCTGTCAGCGAAACGTCTTTTAACACCTGTGAGAACGCCGTTTCCAACGCGCTAAGTTCGGCCGGTTTCCCGATTGTCGAGCTTACTCTTGACCCGACCGAAGTGAAGAAAGCCTACAAGCTTAAGCCCGTCTTTGAAAGGTACGACGAGAATTTTGTTAACATTCCCGAGGGGAACGCTGCGAAGCTTGCAAAGGTGGTTGACAACGATGTCGGTCTTGTGGTCACTTGCACGGCCCTTGCGAAGAACAGCGGAAAGAAGAGCGCATTTATGAATTCGATCGGCGCAAACGTTACCTGCAAAGCCGTCAACGTAAAGAATAACTCGCGGGTTATGGGGGCTTCCGCAACCGCCGCCGTCGTTCATGTCGATCCGGTGACCGGAGGAAATCAGGCGCTGGAAAAAGTGTGCAGGGAAGTCGGCGATAAGCTCGCATCTGTCTTAAGCGAAAGGTTCAAATGATATGGCGATAGATATTCTGGTTACAGAGAAAGAGATCCAAGAAAGAATTCGAGAGCTTGCAAGCGAAATAGAACGCGATTTTGCCGGCGAAGATGAAATCACGGTCGTCGGAGTTTTAAAAGGTTCGTTCATTTTCATGGCCGATCTTGTTCGCAGCATAAAGATTCCGCTGCGTTGCGATTTCTTGCGCGTTGCCAGTTATGAGCACAATCACAGCACCGGCATGGTCAGAATGGAATTCGATCTGACACAACCTGTCGCCGGAAAGAGCGTCCTCATCATAGAAGATATCGTTGACACCGGAAACACGCTGAAGTTTTTGCTCGAGCACATGCATTCAAAGAAGCCGAAGAAGCTCAAGGTCGCCAGCCTGCTTTATAAAAATGTCGGCAAGGTCAGAAGTTTAGTCGATTATGTAGGTTTTAACGTGCCTGAGAAATTCGTGGTCGGTTACGGTCTAGACGACGAAGGTCTTCTCAGGTCTCTTCCATACATCGGCGTAAAACGCTGACGTGTCTTGATTTTGGATGCGATGTCCATTTGCTGAACAGTCTCTCTATTTTGTAGAGCGCTTTTTGCAGTTTTAGTCAAAATTTCTCAAGCGGCATGGCTTGCAATTAGATGCCGCATGAAAACCAAATCAACGATCGCCGTATTTTTTTTGGCCTTGATATGCGGATGTGGGGCCTCCCTCGAATTTCCAAAACTTTTGAACCCGCCTTCTGAGCTGGAAAGTGAATCTGCCACTCAAAATTCATCGTCAGCAGGTTCATCAAGTCAAAATTCCCAGTCGGGAACGATAAATAATGCTAATAGTTCAAGTAGTGCTTCACAAAATGATGCAGAATCTGGGGCTGCCGCAGATGTTGTGGTTAACTACCTGTTAATAAATGAGATTTACTATGACGCCCCAGACGCCGATACCAACGGTGATGTTTTTATTGAACTTCTGGGTGAGGCTGGAGTCGATCTTGCCGGAGTTAAAATCTTTTTGGTCAATGGCGACGATGGCAAGGTCTATCAGACAATCGAACTCCCAGCAGGGGCTCTGCCATCGGAGGCGGGTATTTTCGTCATCGCAGATGCAATCACCGGCTCCGACTCTCAAACTCATGTTTCAGGCGCCGGCCATATTTTAAATTTCGATCCGCAAAACGGCCCCGATTCTATCATTGTCGTCTCTAAAGAGGGGCTTTTTTTAGATAGTGTTTGTTATGGCAAACCTAAGGTGTTGCTTGCCGAAAACGGGTTTTCATTGTGCGAGGGTGATGCGGCGGTGGATGTTTCCGGAGGAAAAAGTATCGCTCGTGTTGACGGCGGGGATTCAGGAAATAATGCCGTCGATTTTATCGAGAAAGTTGTACCTTCGCCCGGCTTTATCTAGCAGCTGGCAAAATGCCTTTACGCAGGTACTTCTTACAACGGTCAGCGTCGTTGGCGCCTCAGGATAATTCTTATGGATCAGCGGGAGAAATCCATTTTTGTCCTCAAGTTCAAGCGGGCCAACTTCATCGACGACAAAAATATCGCACGGATTAAAAACGAATTCGTTAGCCAGTTTAAAAGCTGCAGGATTTAGGTGCCATTTTCGGAATTTATGCCACCCGATTTTCTCGGTTTCACGAAATGCAGGGATTTGAGCCGAGACTTCGCCGGAGTTTAATATCAAAAGGTCGTAACCGTATTTAACTTTTGCGTTTGAAAAAACAGGTCTAAGGACTACGCCCGAGAAAAATATTTTAAGCAGTTTTGCCGACTCAATGAAGCTTAGCAACTTTGAGGTTTTGCCAGAATCGACATCGCCAGAGAGAATGAAATGTCCCTTTTTTACGCCAACCATTTTTGAGCGAAGATAGCCGCCGTTGCCAGCGCCAATGAAGCTGCGGCCTTCAGTCCGTATGATGCTCGGTAAAGAGTTAGCTCCTCGGCCATTCTATCGGATGTCTTTGAGGTCAGTTCAAACAAAAGTATCGTGGCTACGCACGCAAACGGCAGATTGACGCCTAACGTCGTCATCGGGTCACGCAGCGCCGGCGCGACGTTGCTTACCGCAAAATAGCTTATGACATTGAACAGGGTCGCGGATATCAGCGTCATCGAAACTGAAGCTTGCACTTTTGAACGAAATGTCCCTCTTTGAAGTAAACTTGCAAAAAAAGAGAAGGCCAGCCCTTGCATTATAATTGCCTGCGCAGGATTTAATATTTCAGGCCTAACCGGTGCGAGGTTAAAAAGGAAGACGTCGAAAAATTTGAACGATGCTGCGATGAATGTTATCGTCATCAACCCTTGAGTTTTCACCCCGCGGCGCGACGCCATGAAAAGCAGAGCAAATCCGACGGGCCCCAAAATAGAGCCTGTAAGCGGGAAATGGATCATGTGAAGAAAGCCGCCAAGAGTTGCTTCGATGAATCCCCAAAGCGAGCCGAGAAATATTACGGTCATGTTGTCTCCTTAGAATTTACCGATACCTACCAGAACAATCCCAGTCTTTGAAGCAGTTTTTTATCGCGGCAAACGGTTGCGTATCGCCATGAAGAGATGTCTCTAAATGAAGCCCCCGACAAAATAAGTTTTTCGATATTTGCGGCATTTCTTTCGATCGATACGCCGCAAATAATCGATACGCCGAATTCGAAAATGGCTTTTGTGACAGGAGTTGTCGGCCCCAGCAGCATGACCGTTTGGGCGGGTTTCGTGAAAGATAATATTTCATCGACGGTGCCGTTGACGAAGGTTGTTCCGGTGACGATAACAATGTCGGCCTGCGGAATTATTTCGGAGGCCCTTTCGGCGTCGAGGTCGCCTTCTTGGGGCTCTTTTTCGAGGATATCAAGGTGTCCGGCTAATTTTCTTAGTTTGTCGGCCATTTTGAAATGGCCGACCATGGCGACCCTTTTTTGGGGGGCGAGCTTGGAAATTAGTTCGTAGCCGTTGCAGTTTGCGCTCTCCAAGGCCGGAAGAGCCGAGTTAAGTAGTGCGATTGCCGAGGCTTTGCAGACGGGGTGATGATGCTCCCAAAGTCTTCTGGCCGCATAGCGTGCGGGCTTTCCGGTAAACTCAGATACAAAGTCTATCGCCGACGCGGTTTCTTTGTCTGTCATCCCGTGAGTTAGATTGCAGGCGACGCCCGAATTTTGGCTGGTCGCAAATGACGCCTTTGGTCCGCAGAGCATTCTTTCTACGGGGAGGTGCTGACCTATCGAAGCGATGAGCTGGTTGACGATCTTTGACATAAACCGCTTTTTAATTTTTCAGAAGTTGTGTTATATAGCAACCCGAAATTTCATGAAAAGCGGAGTAGTGCGGAGAGCTTATGTTTAAACTTACCGAAAATAATACGAACGTTAGGACCGAGATCGGGGCCGGCATTACGACGTTCATGACAATGGCCTACATTATTTTTGTCCAGCCTCATATTCTAAGCGCAGCAGGCATGGATAGCGGCTCTGTCATGATGGCAACGTGTATTGCCGCCGCGATCGGCTCTCTTATGATGGGCTTTTTGGCCAACTATCCGATCGGCGTCGCTCCCGGAATGGGGGAGAATTTCTTTTTTGCCTACACGCTTGTGCTCGGGATGGGCATTCCGTGGGAAAAGGCTCTAGGCATTGTTTTTATCTCCGGCGTGCTTTTCATTCTGCTGACCTTTTTCAAAATACGCGCAATGGTCGTCAACGCCGTCCCCGATTCTTTAAAACATGCGATTCCAGTCGGTATCGGATTATTCATTTCGCTTATCGGAATGTACAATGCAGGCATCGTTGTTTCGAATCCGTCGGCAATACTTAGGCTGGGAGATTTTACCCAGCCGAAAGTTCTTCTCTCAATATTCGGCATAATATTTACGGCGGTTCTCCTTGCCCGCGGCGTTCGCGGCGCGATTTTGATCGGCATTGTCGTCAATATTTGTATAGCCGTGGCCGCCGGTTTTTTAACTTACGGCGGCGTGGTGCAAATGCCTCCCTCGATCGCACCGACATTTTTCAAGATGGATGTTCTTGGAGCTCTCGAGCTTAAATATGTCGTCGCAATTTTGGTCTTTTTGTACATGGCTCTGTTTGACACGGTAGGAACTCTTATCGGAGTGACGAGTCAGGCCGGAATAATGAAGGACGGAAAGATTCCACGAGTCTCGCGCGCGCTTATGGCTGATGCCGTCGCGACAACGGCGGGGGCAGCGCTGGGGACATCGACGACTCTTGCATACATTGAATCGGCCTCCGGCGTGAAGGTGGGGGGCAGAACCGGACTGACCGCCGTCGTGGTCGGATTGCTATTCATCGCAGCGATCTTTTTCTATCCGCTTGTCAAGATGGTCAGCGCCGGAACGCAGCTTCCAAACGGTCTTACGGTAAATCCGGTGACATCTCCGGCTATGATACTTGTCGGCGCAATGATGATGAGCGCGATAAAAAATATCGATTGGGACGATTATTTCGATGCCATACCGGCATTTTTGGTCATCGTTGCCATTCCGTTCTCTTCGAGCATCGCCGACGGCATTGCGGTCGGTTTCATAAGTTATCCTGTCATTAAATTGTTCGGCGGACGCGCTCGCGAGGTCGGGGCGTTTGTTTACGTTCTCGCCGTGCTGTTCATTCTAAGGTACATCTTTATATGAATTTGAAACGTAGAATTTCCGCAGCTCTGGGACGTGAGAAGTGCGACCTTCTTTTAAAGAACGCAAGAGTCGTCAGCGTTTTTACCGGACATGTCGAGGGGCCGGTCAACGTCGCCATTGCCGACGGCGCAATTGCCGGCTTCGGCGATTATCATGCAAAGAAGGTCATAGATCTGCGCGGCGCATATTTGACCTCCGGCTTTGTGGACAGCCACATGCATCTTGAGAGCACGCTTCTAACCCCTGCAGAATTTGCAAGAAGTGTTCTGCCGCACGGAACTACAACGGTCGTGTGTGACCCGCACGAGCTTGCCAACGTCGCCGGTGTTGACGGCATTAAATATCTTCTCGACGCAAGCGAAAAGCTCCCTCTTGATATTTACGTGGCTTTGCCGTCATGCGTGCCGGCCAGCAGGCTAGACACTTCTGGGGCCTCTCTTGGAGCAAAAGAGCTGAAAAAAGTTTCCGGTCACCCGCGCGTTATCGCTATCGGCGAGGTCATGGACTGGTACGGCGTTATCGGCATGAAAAAAGAGATGCTAGAAAAGCTGGAGCTCAAACGCGGAATACGGATCGACGGACACGCTCCGGGGCTCTCAGGACATCTTCTTAACGCCTACATCATGGGGAATATCTCCAGCGATCACGAATCGACGAGTGCAGCGGAAGCTCTCGAAAAACTAAGAAGCGGGCTTCACATAATGATTCGAGAGGGCTCGGCGGCCAAGAATCTGGCCGAACTCGTAAAAATAGTAACTCCGGTCAACGCGCACCGTTTGATGCTTTGCACCGACGACCTTCACGTTGACGACATCATTTCGCACGGTCACATCGACAATATTTTGAGAAAGGCCGTTAAAGCTGGGGTCAATCCCGTTACCGCCGTGCAGATGGCTACGAACAATCCATCATACTATTTCAGATTCCCCGCTAAAAAAGGGGCGGTAGCCGTCGGCTATCAGGCAGATCTGGTCGTTCTTAACGATCTTAAGGACTTTCGCGTGAAGATGGTCTTTAAGGACGGCCGTCTTGTCGCAAGGAACGGTCGTTTGATCGTGCCGTGTGAAGCGGCTTCGGTTCCAAAGCGCCTCAAGAATAGCGTGAGGACAAAGAAATTTTCAGAGGCTTCATTTAAGATCAGGGCTTGTGGCGAACGGGCACGAATAATCAAGGTCAACGACGGCAATTTAATAACCGACGAAGAGATCCTGCGCGTAAAGACGAAAGAGGGCGAGGTTATCGCCGATATCGGGCGCGACATAATCAAACTTGCGGTGATAGAGAGGCATTTTTGCAGCGGTAGAATTGGCCTTGGATTGATTCGTGGGCTTGGTATTAAACGCGGCGCGGTCGCTTCTAGCGTTGCTCACGATTCGCACAATCTTATCGTCGCCGGAGTGAGCGATCGCGACATGTTTCTGGCGGCAGAGGCGGTGTTAAAGGCCAAAGGAGGCTACGCAGTTGCGGAAAACGGCCGAGTGACCGGACTTTTACCTCTTCCCGTGGCGGGTTTGATTTCGGACCAAAAGGCCGGCACCGTAGCCGCCATCCACAAAAAATTGGCGAAGGCGGTTAAAAAGCTCGGCTCCAGACTTTCCGATCCGCTGCAAATGTTGAGTTTTATGGCGCTTCCTGTCATTCCCGAGCTGAAACTGACAGATAAGGGGCTGGTGAAGGTCTCTGTGTCAAAACATGTAAAACTCTGGGAATAGAGAGTCACACCTGATTTTTCAAAAAAATAGCAACATTTTTTCGAGCCTGCCGAAAATCGTCCGTTCGTAAATATTTGCCGAAGTTATCCGCAAAATTAAATAATTAGGAGATTTTATGGCAGAACCTTTTGTTTGCACGACCGGCAGTTATAAAAATGAAATTACCGCAAGGGATTGCGCTTTCGCACTCTCGATAAGAGACGAAAAGATTTACAAAACCGACACGACCTTTCAGGGGATCTACGAAGATAAAAAGTTCGAAGTGGTCGATACCGGTTGCGCAGAGGGGACTCTATTTGACGATCTTACCGGAAGCAACATGGAGAAAGCTTCCGAATGCGCACAGAGGCTGAACTATTTCAGAAAACTTGCCGGAAATGCCGAAGAGGCTAACTTTGTGGCTGTTCCATTCAAGGAGAGAAGTATATTTTCCGATTCTTGGCTTGTGATAAAAATAGACACAAATAAATAGAGCTTTAGCCGATACTCTGCATTGCGCGCATGACGCGCACAAAAGCGGCATCTATCGTTCTAGACGAAATTTCGCCGGCCTCGACCGCTTTCACCACGTGCTCGATTGAACTCATCTCCAAAGACTCGCCGCGACAGATTAAACAAACGTCGCAACCGGCCTCAAGGCTCATGACACAGGCTTTTGGTACGCTCCATTTTAATGCGATTGCATTCATGTTGAGATCGTCGGTGAATACGACACCGTCATAACCCATCTGCTGCCTTAATATTCCTGTCACGATCTTTTTCGACATAGTAGCCGGCAAATGCGGATCTATGCCTTCATACACGACATGGGCCGTCATTATAGATTTTACGCCGGCCGAGCTTGCGGCAGCGAACGGAACAAGTTCGATCGATTCAAGCCTGTTCAAAGTGGCGGAGACGATGGGGAGGTCTTTGTGCGAATCGAGGCTTGTGTCGCCGTGACCCGGGAAATGTTTACCGCAGGCGATTACTCCGGTATCCTGCAAGCCTTGTATGAGTTTTATGCCGCAATCGGAGACGCTGTAGGGGTCGTTTGAAAAAGCGCGGTCTCCTATGACCGGATTTTTAATGTTTGTGTTTACGTCCAGAACCGGAGCGAAATTGACGTTAAAGCCAACTTCCATGAGCTCGCGTGCCATTGTGCATCCCATGTCGTAAATGTGAGCGGCGCTCTTTGTCTCTTCGTAGATGCGGCCATATTCGGCCATCGGCTTCCATTGGGTGAAAGGTTCGCCCAGACGGAACACTCGGCCTCCTTCGTGATCGACAGCGATCATGATTTTCCGGCCGGCCTTGTCTTTAATGTCGCTTATTAATTCGGTCAGCTGCTTTTTTGAAGTGATGTTGCGCTTGAAAAGTATGACTCCGCCGACGTGATATTCACGCAGAAGTTTTTCAAGCTCGGGGGTCATGCTTGTGCCGTCGAAGCCGATCATAAAAAGCGCGCCGATTTTTTCGATGAGTTTCATTTCTTCTTGCCCTCGAACTTTCCTTAGAGTATTTTGCGCGCGCTGTCAAACCGTGCTGACGATTTTTCTTCAAGGGGGAGGAATTACCAAAAATGAAACGCCTGTCGATAATTATAGCGGCACTTTGTCTGTTGTTCTCCAATATTGTATTTAGCGCTGGCAGATCCGTTCCATTTAATGCGTCTATCGAGGATATTATTGCTGCATCTAAGGCTCGTCACGCTAAGGTTGGCGTTTATGCGATTGAACTCCCCGGAAACAAGGTGCTGGCAGATATAAACAGAGACGAACTTTTGAATCCGGCATCGTGTCTAAAACTTGTGACGACCGCGTCGGCGTTACGAATTTTGGGGCCGTCATACAGATTTCCGACGCGTTTTTTTGTTACAACCTCTTCCAACCCTCATGAAGCGCCGAATCTAATTGTGAAGGGCTACGGAGATCCGTCGCTTGTCATTGAGAAACTGGATCTAATGGCCGATGCTATGGTTGGAAAAGGGCTACCGCGAAAGATCAGAAACGTTATTATCGATGACAACTATTTCGACCACAACGGCTTCCCGGGACTGCAAAAAGGGACCAGAAGCTACAACGCCCTTACCAGCGCGATCGCCTTGAACCACAGCTCTATCACGGTGGAGGTCTCTCCAAGTGCCAAGTCGGGGTTTCCTGCAATTGTCAGGACCGACGCCCCCGGGGTGAGAATCGTGAATTTGACCAAGACCACCCCGAGAAAGGGTAAGGCCAGAGTCTCTATCTCGCGGCTCTCTTCAAAAAAGGAGAATGCAATAAAGGTGACCGGCAGAATTCCCGTCGGCGGTCCGACCGTAAAAAAATATTTCAGCGCGGCAGTTCCTGCAGAACATTTCGGAAAGACTCTGGTCAGCATGCTGGAAAGCCGTGGTGTCTCGGTCGAAGGAGAGGTGATGTCGGGGGTGCTGCCTCCATCGGCAAAGCTCGTTTATGAGGGGCTTTCGGAGCCCCTTTCCGATGTAATAAAGAACATGAACAAGTTTTCGAACAACTTCATGGCGGAACAGTTGACAAAATCGATCGGCGCCGTAACTGCCGGAGAACCCGGCTCCACAGAAAAAGGAGTCGAAGCAATCGCTAAATATCTCAATAAACTCGGCGTAAAGAATTTTTATATCGAGAACGGCAGCGGGCTCTCATATAATAACAGAATGAGTGTTGAAGATCTGATTCTTGTAATGAGCGACATGTGGCACGATACAAGACTCAGAGATGTTTTTGCCGAATCTCTTAGCGTCGCCGGTGTTGACGGCACGACAAGGCGCTGGAAAACAGGTCAGCTCGCCGCAGTTTTGAAATCAAAGACAGGCTCCTTAAATAGCGTGAGTACTCTTGCCGGCTTCGTTCCGCGACACGGAAAAACTGTACTTTTCGCTATTTTTCTCAATGGTTCGACGGTCGACTTTTGGACGGGGAGAAATATTTCTCAGAGCATCGTAGAAGTTCTGTCGGAGGTGAGAAAATGACGATGAAGCTGCTTTGTCTGCTCGCCTCGTTAATGTTCGTTTCGCAGACAGCTTTTGCAAAACACGAGAATTTAAGAAGGTCTAAGTTTGAAAAGCAGGGGCTCTTCCATGTGCCGGACGGCTTGAGGACTCAGGTCGATTTCTGGACGAAGATTTACACGGAATATACGACCGGACAGGCTGTGTTGCACGACCCGAACGATTTGGCGAAAGTCTATTCCGTTATCGATCTGCCGACTTGTGATGAACCTCCGAAAAAAGAATGCCTACTAGAGCGGGAAAACGCGATGAAGAAGGCAAAGGAGCCTATCCTTGCCAAGCTTGATCCGGACGGCAGCAAAAATATCAGGGTCAGGGCGCAGGTCGGACAGCGCGACAAGTTCATTGAAGCTCTTTTTTTAAGTGAAGATATTATTGGTGAAATCGAAAAGATATTCAAAGAGAAGGGTCTCCCCGTCGAGCTTAGCAGGCTTCCGTTTGTCGAATCTATGTTCAACGTTTCGGCCCATTCGCATGCGGGGGCGGCTGGAATCTGGCAGTTCATGCCTTCCACCGCGAGGGTTTGCGGGCTTAAGGTCGGCAAGGGGGTTGATGAACGGCTCGATATTACAAAATCGACCCACGCTGCGGCGCGTCACTTAAAACGGGATTATAATCATCTCGGCGATTGGGCTTTAGCGGTTAACGCATACAATGCCGGTCCGGGGAGGCTGGCTAACGCGATAAAAGTCCTCGGTACAAAGGACATTAGCAAAATCATCAGACACTATGAACATCCCGCTTATGGATTTGCCTCCAAAAATTTTTATCCCTGTTTTTTGGCGGCGCTTCGTGCCTATGAGAACAGAGATCTTTACTTCGCAGATATTTTAGGCGACGGCAGCGAGTATGTTCGCGATGTGCTAAGATCTAGCGCCAAGGAAAAAATGACAAAGGCAAAAAAGGCAAATTTCAAACACATTTCATCACCAAAGAAGAGTAAGGTGAAACGGAGCAAAAAATGAAGAAAATTTCGGTGGCATTTATCTGTCTGTTTTTTCTTTTAACGGCGGCTTGCGGCGCAAGGGTTCCCAATACCGAGACGGCCGAGAAGGTGTCAAAACGTTTTTTTGTAAAATATGGGAAAAAATTTAAAAATAGCGAAGTCGGAGTTTACAAAGTCGCCGGCACAAAGGTCCTTGAAGTGCAGGAGATTCATAAAAATATGGTCATGGCAACAATCGAGGTCGATTTCATCGACGGCCCTGACATGATAACAAAGTGCGTGCTGGAAAAACGCTCTTTTGGATGGAAGCTGGTCTCTTGGGAGAAACTTTAAGACCAGCTTTTAGTGGACAAGGTTAAAAGGCGTGTGCTAGGAATTTCAATAAGTTATGGACATTAAAGCTCAGCTGGAAGTCATTAAACGCGGCGCGGTTGAAATCATCAACGATGAAGACCTTGTTGCCAAACTCAAGAAGGGTAAGCCTTTGCGGGTAAAAGCAGGTTTTGACCCCACAGCCCCCGATCTTCATCTTGGGCATACCGTCTTGCTTCAGAAAATGAAGCAGTTTCAGGAACTTGGGCATCACGTCACTTTTCTTATCGGGGATTTTACCGCGCGCATCGGAGACCCCTCCGGAAGATCGCAGCTAAGACCGCAGCTTTCGGACAAAGAAATCAAAGCCAACATTAAGACCTACGAAGAACAGGTCTTTAAGGTTTTGGATAAAAAAAGGACCGAGGTTCGATACAATTCCGAATGGTTCTCAAAGATGTCGATTGTCGATTTTGCGCGTCTGGGGACTCTTCACACGGTAGCCAGAATGCTCGAAAGAGACGATTTTAGAAATCGTTACGAAAACGGGCTCGATATCAGCATCTTGGAATTCTATTATCCTCTCATGCAGGCGTACGATTCTGTCGTGCTAAAATCCGACATTGAGCTTGGCGGCAACGATCAGAAATTCAATCTGCTGATGGGGCGCACCGTGCAAAAACGACTTGGCGAAGAGCCGCAAGTCACGTTGACGATGCCACTTTTGATCGGCACCGACGGCGTGAAAAAGATGAGCAAGTCGTATGGCAATTATGTCGGCATCAACGAGCCGGCAAAGGAGATGTACGGCAAGCTCATGTCGATATCGGACGAACTGATGTGGTCGTATTACGAGCTCCTCAGCGATAAGACACTTGAAGAGATATCAAAGCTTAAAAACGATGTAATGGCAGGGCTTGCCCATCCGAAGTCGGTAAAATCAATGCTGGCTAGGGAGATGGTCGAAAGATACCACGGTTTAAAAGATGCCGATCGCGTCGCAAAAGAGTTCGAAGATGTTTTTTCAAATAAGGCCACTCCAACCGACATTGAGAAATTCAAAGCCTCTGCCGGAGAGCTTTTGGTCGATGTTATCGTCGAATCAAAAATGGCAACCTCAAAGTCTGAAGCAAGACGGCTTATTCAGCAGGGCGGCGTCTCTATAAACGACGCAAAAGTTAGCGACATCGCAGTTAGGATCGAAAAGGGCGAGTTCATATTTAAGGTGGGTAAACGAAAATTTCTGCGCGTGACGGCAGATTAAGGAAATCATAATGGACGCATCGAAAAGAGCGGAGTTCATGAATCTCCCAAACTACATCTCGATGATACGCGTGGCGGCGGTCCCGCTCGTGATAGTAACGATGATGCTTATCAAAGGCGAGGGGGATGTTGGAAATGTCTGGAATGCGTGGTGGAGTTTCATTGCGGCTTTGATCTACGGGCTTGCAAGTTTTTCCGATATGCTCGACGGATTTTTGGCCAGAAGATATAATCTTGAATCGGCTTTCGGTAAGTTCTTCGACCCCTTGGCCGACAAACTTTTGAATCTTGCGGCTATGATCATGCTGATACCTCTTGGTAGAATACCCGCGTGGCTTGTGGTCGTGCTGCTTGTGCGCGAGGTGAGCATAACCTCGCTGAGGGGAATTGCGGCCAACGAGCACATTCTTATCGCCGCAAGTAAGTGGGGGAAATACAAGAACGCTTTTGGTAGCTTTGCGATCGCTTTTTTGATACTTCATTATCCGTTCTTTAATTTTCAGTGGAAACTTGTCGGCTGGGTTCTGCTGATCGTTTCGGCTTGTTTTTCGATCGGCTCCGGCGTCAGCTATGCATGGAACTTTGTGAAAGAGATAAGACAACAAAATGGCACGAATTAAAATTTGTAAAGAAGAGGGATGTCACAATGCTCAGAGCACGGCGGGCTATTGCCGGCTTCATTATTTGAAGCATTGGAAAGACATAAAACATGAGCAGCAGGAAAGAGCCGCAAAACGACTTAACCGTTATATCGAGTCGATGTGCAAAAAGCATCCAAAGCGCTACGTTGAGGCGATCAAAGAGGACATAAACAGCGGGCGCATTTTCCAAGAACCATCCCCGAGAGACGACATGGACGATCTCTATCAAATCTTCAATGAGCCGACCTACGAGGACGACATTAACAGGCTGATACAAGACCTTATCAAATCAAAGGGCTGATAGTTCAATAACATCAAGGCTTTACTTGCGGCTTTTCATCTGCTAGATGCCGATGACACATGGAAAATCGGGTCCCAAACAACGAGCAGACTGCCGCAACGCCGATGTTGCGCCAATACTGGCAGATCAAATCAGAGATCGACGACAAAGATACGATCCTTTTCTTCAGGCTTGGAGATTTTTACGAAATGTTCTTTGATGACGCGGTCACAGCGTCGCAAATTCTCGATATAACCCTGACATCAAGAAATAAAAACGATCCGAATCCTGTGCCGCTTTGCGGAATTCCGTATCACGCTGCCGACGGCTACATCACAAAACTTTTGGCCGGCGGTAAAAAGATCGCTATTTGCGAGCAGGTCGAAGACCCAAAAACTGCCAAGGGGGTAGTTAAGCGCGAGATCGTAAAAATAATCACCCCCGGCGTGGTGATGGAATCTGAAAGCTTGGTTGCTTCGCAAAATAATTATCTGGCGGCAATCTCTCCATTGAGCGGCGGACGGTTCGCTCTTGCCGTTTGTGACGCTTCGACGGGCGATTTCAGAGGGGCGATTCTTCAGGATAGAGATGCAATCGCCAGAGAGATATCCCGGATCGAACCTAGAGAAATTCTTGTGCCGCGCAGCATGTCAGACGATTCCTCTTTCGAGGCGTTCAAGCCGATTATTGAGCGGTCGATGATAACGGTGTGCGACGATCCCAAGTTCGATCCGTTAAATCACGGGAATTGCGATTTAAGCGCTCTTGACAGCGGGCTCTTTGCGTCGGTCGGGGCGATATTTAGTTATTTGCAGACGACACATAAGGTCTCGATGGAGCACATAAAAAAAGTGACTCCGTACGAAATATCGGCCTTCATGGTGATAGATGAAGCTACGAAGCGAAATCTTGAGCTTGTCAAGACCATCTCCGACGGTTCCAGCGTAGGTTCTTTGATATGGCTGCTCGACGGCACAAAAACCGCAATGGGCGGACGTATCTTGCGAAGGTGGATGTTCTATCCTCTGGTATCGGTTGCAAAAATCAACGAACGCCTTGATGCGGTTGAAACCTTAAAGAACGATTTTGAGCTTTTTGAAAATCTTACAAAGCAACTTGTAAATATTGCCGATATCGAAAGAATCACTTCGCGTTCGGTCACCGGTTCTGCCAATCCCCGCGAGCTGGTCCAGCTTAAGGACTCGTTGAACGTCTTGCCCAAACTGAAACTTACGCTGGATGGGCGTGGCGGGCTTATTGCCGATATTTGCCAAAGGATCGACGCGTGCCCAGACCTTGCGGCGAAAATCGGTTCGTCTATAGTTGACGAGCCTCCGCTTTCGGTCAGGGACGGCGGCATCATAAAGAACGGCGTGTCGCGTGAGCTTGACGAACTTAGGGCAATATCGAGCGACGGCAAAGGTTTTATCGCGCGGCTTGAATCGAAAGAGCGTGAAAGGACCGGCATTTCCTCTCTCAAAATACGTTTCAATCGTGTGTTTGGCTATTACATCGAAGTGAGCAATGCTCATTCGGAAAAGATACCCACAGATTACATTCGCAAGCAAACACTTGCAAACGCCGAAAGATATATCACTCCCGAGCTTAAGGAATACGAAGAAAAGGTTCTTGGAGCCGAAGAGCGGATCAAACAGCTTGAAAACCAGCTTTATACCGAACTTCGTGAGCTCGTCGCCGGATTTGCCGGACGGCTTTCCGAAACTGCCGAGGCGCTTGGTCTTCTTGATGCGCTATCTTCTCTTGCCGAAGTTGCTAACAGAAACCGCTACGTTAAGCCGGTCGTTACGAAGAACGGAGCCATTTCGATAAATGGAGGGCGTCATCCCATAATCGAGCAGTTGAATCCGGCCGAGAGATTCGTCCCGAACGACGTCACTCTCGACATCAACGATTGCAAAATGATGATGATAACGGGCCCCAACATGGCCGGTAAATCGACGCTCATGCGGCAGGTCGCGTTGTGCGTCCTCATGGCGCAAATGGGCTCCTTTGTGCCGGCGGCAGAAGCCCATATCGGCGTGGTCGATCGTATTTTCACAAGAGTCGGAGCCAGCGATAATTTGATAAAAGGCCAGTCGACGTTCATGGTCGAAATGACCGAAGCTTCGGTGATCTTAAAGGAAGCGACAAAGAACAGTCTTATTCTTATCGACGAAATCGGTAGAGGAACTTCTACTTACGACGGTGTTTCTATCGCGTGGGCGGTGGCTGAGTTTCTGCACGATAAGGTCGGAGCTAAGACCCTTTTTGCGACGCATTATCATGAGCTGACAGATATGGCCCTCGAAAAACGCGGCATAAGAAATTTTAACGTTGCAGTGAAAGAATGGAACGATAAGGTCATTTTTCTAAGGAAGCTGGTGGAGGGGGGCGTTAACAGAAGCTACGGAATTCAGGTCGCGCGACTGGCCGGTCTTCCCGCCGAGGTGGTGGCGCGCGCAAAGGAGATATTGTCAAAGCTCGAAAAAGGGGAGATGTTTTTGCGCGGGGCCGAAAACATCGACCAGATGCCGTTATTTTCACAGTCACGCGAGCCAAGTGAAGATGAAAAACTTGGGCTTGAGCTTCTCGACACTATCAAACGGCTCGATACAAATCAGATGACGCCCATTGAGGCTCTTTCATTGCTTGATAATTTGAAACGGGGGGTTTCAAAATGAAGAAGTTTATCCTGTTTTTTTTGATATCTTTAACTGCATTTTTTTCGGTCGCCGCAGATGCGGCCGATTCAGATGCCGCATATCAGCAGGCACGCGAATGCTATAATTCTCTCAAGTCGGATGAAGCCAGACAAAAAATGCGCGAGCCATGGGAAGATTGCATAGGTCAGTTTGAAAATGTCAAAAAAAAGTTCGGCAGAAGCGCAGACGGGGCCAACGCTGCATATACCCTCGGCAGGCTCTATGAGGGGCTGGCCGAAAATTCCAAAAATCGCGCCGATTGGTTGATGGCGATCTCAAAGTACGATAATTTTACGACCCGCTATCCGGTTAGCTCAATGACCGACGATGCATATTTTCGCGCCGGAAAGATCTACTGGGAGAGGCTGCGCGATAAAAAGAACGCCGAGAAGAACATGATAAAGATCATCAGGTTCTTTAAAACATCGGATATGGCCGGCGAGGCCGATAAATATCTTTCAGCCATACGCGCCGGTATCGTACCCGCAGAAGAACTCAAACCGGTTTCACAGAAAAGCAGGGCGTTCGTAAAACCGCGTCCTGTTTCGCCGGTAAAATCTGAAAAACGCGGCGCCGAACGCCTGACAATCGTTATCGACCCCGGTCACGGCGGCAGCGACACCGGCGCAATCGGCCCGTCCGGGATCGAAGAGAAAGATGTCGTTCTTGCTCTTTCCAGAAGACTTGCCGAAGAACTCAAAAAACGGCTCCCGTCTTCGCAGATACTTCTTACTCGCAACGACGACGAGACTCTTACTTTGGACGACCGCGTTAAATTTGCGAATTTGAACGGCGCCGATCTTTTCATATCGATGCACGCCAACGCGTCCGAATCCGAAAAGCAACACGGAGTGCAAACTTACTATCTTAACAACGCGAGCGACAGAGCGGCGGAAAAACTGGCGGCACAGGAGAACAAACAGTCGGGGAAAAGCTCTACCGATCTTGACAAGATCATCTCGACGATGATCCAAAATGCTTCGGCCGAAGATTCTCGCGAACTTGCTGCAAGCGTTCATTCAAGTTTGGTCGCCGGACTTTCTAAAAAGTACTCCGGTATCGCCGACCAAAAGGTCAGGTCGGCCCTTTTTTACGTTCTGGTCGGAGTGAAGTGTCCGGCTATTCTTGTCGAAACCTCCTACATTTCGCATCCTAAGGAGGAAAAACGCCTCATTAACGAAGACTATCAGAAGACCATCGCATCGGCGATCGCCGGCGGTGTTCAAAATAAGTTGAGGTCGGTAAACTCTCTGGCTCACAATCTCTAAAATGCTAGACGATATTAAGAACGCTCGACAAAATTTCAGGAAGGCCCTTTCCAAAAGTTGCGATATAACAACGCTTCAGCGCGAATGGTCGTGCGCTATCGACAGGGCGGTTGTCCGACTTACAAAAAATAAGAGCCGATTTGCAGTAATGGCCCTTGGAGGATACGGACGGCAGGAGATGGCGCCGTGTTCAGATGTTGACCTTCTTTTTATATGCGACGGCCCCTCGGAAAAAGCTTCTGAAGAAATAAGAGAGATCATTTATCCTCTCATGGAGGCGGGTCTTGACGCCGGAGGGGCCAGTCGTAGCCTATGCGATTGCGATGCTATGTTCGATGCAGACGTGAAGGCGGCAACGGCAATGCTTGACGCCCGTTTTGTTGCGGGAGACCAAGAACTGGCGGAATACTTTTTTAAGATTCTAAAAATAAAAAGAGACGATAAAAAATGGTGCAAACGCTTTGCACGAATGAAATATTTGGAGCAACAGGATAGGTTCAGAAGGTACGGCGATTCGGTTTTTGTGCTTGAGCCAAACATTAAAGAAGGCGAAGGGGGGCTGCGCGAATATAGCACCGCCTGCTGGATAGCCCAAACGATGCAGCTCGATTGGAGCCCGCCGGAGCCGATGCAAAAAGCTTACGAGCTGCTGCGTCTTTTCAGGTCATTTCTTCATTTTGAGTTTGCAAGGCAGGAGGACCGTTTAACGTTTGAGCGGCAGGAGTTGATGGCGAAACAGCTCGGCATTTCGCCCGAGAGCTTTATGGATCGATATTATGCCGCGACTTCGGCAATTCATAAGCACGCTTCATTAGCGACCGCGTTTGGAGCCCCATTCATAAAGCGGATTGCAAAAAAGATACGCTTGAAAAGGATCAGGACGGCCATCGGCAGTTGCCCGACATGGCAAAAGATCGTCGCTAACAAATCTCTTGCGGCAAGAGCCCTTTTTTATTTGCATGATGAAGGTAAGCTTAAGGAACTTATACATTCATTTGCCCGAATATCCCACAAAGCGCAGTATGGCGCTTATCACGTCTATACGGTTGACATACATTCGATACTTACCGTCCAACGCATTTGTGAGCTTGATTGTGCGAACGGCCAAAAACTTTTTTCTTCCGTTTATAAAAAAATTAAGCGCAAGGATCTGTTGCTCCTTGCTGCATTGTTGCACGATATCGGTAAAGGTTTTGGTGCAGAGCATGCAGAGCGCGGTGCCGTTATTGCAAAAGAAGAGGCCATTAGGCTCGGCTATTCCATTGAGGAGGCGGAGAACGTATCTTTCCTAGTCGGCTCGCATTTGCTAATGCCTAAGATAGCTTTTTCACGCGACCTAAATGACGCCGGTTTAATCGAAAAATTTGCGGCTTCTGTAGGCTCTCTCGAAAGACTGCGCATGCTTTTTGTGCTTACTTATGGAGACATCTCTTCTATCGGGCCGGAGGTCTGGACAAATTGGAAAGAAAAATTGCTTGGTAATCTTTTTTTGGAGACCAAACATTATTTTGAGGGGGCGCACCAGCAAAAGACTGAAAGAGAGGCGACATCCAAAAAGGCCGATCTCATTAGAAGCTTTAGCGGCAATCTTTTTGCCGCCGAATGGCTCGATTCGATGCCGGAACGCTACTTCGCCACTAATTCCAAGCAGGCGATTGCGATGCACATCGAAATGTTTGAGGCGTTTCGAATATCGAGCGAACTTAGCGACGGTAAAAAGATTCTGCTTAGGCACGTGCATGCGGACGGATACAGCGAGCTTGCTATCATGGCGCCAGACGCACACGGTTTATTCGCAAAGATCGCCGGTGCGATCGCCGGAAACAATATCAATATTCTTGAAGCCGAGCTTAATCTTTCATCGCTTGGCCTTGTTCTGGATGTTTTAAAGCTGCAGAACGAAAGCGGTCAACGCGTCTTAGACGGGTCGATGGAGCGGCTCGAGCGCGATATTGAAGCGGTCGTTACCGGAAAAAACAGCGTGGAAGAAATGCTTGCAAGACGGGCGCGAGCGTTAAAAAAACGAGGAGTGACACGCGTCCCAAAGGTCGAGATAGACAACGACGTTGCCGCTTACTATTCTGTCGTCGATATTTACGCCGGCGACAGAGTTGGGCTTTTGTCGGACGTAGCGAAGCTGATTGCGCAGCAGGGTTATTCGATAGAGGTCGCAAAGATCCTGACAAAAGGGGACCTTGCGCAAGATTCATTCTATCTAAAAGATCTTGAAGGTAAAAAAATATCTTCAAAAGAGAGAGCCGCCGAATTGATCAACGCAATGATGGAGGTGCTAAAATGAGCTGGATTATATTTCTTCTTCTACTTTTGTTGTCGCTTTTGATGTTTGTGGGGGTGACGCTTTTGCGTGACCGTCGCGCTGAAAAAAGCCGCACGGCTGAACTGATTTCACCGAAACTCTGGGACGAGATAGAATCGGAGCGCGAGAACGAAATGAAAAAAGCCGAAAACTTCAAACGCGCTCTGGAACAGGCTAAAAATAAGATCAAAAAAAGTTAGCCGGCCGGAATTTCCTGAATTTCATCTTCCTCTTGTATTTTTTCGTCAACAGCCGGTTGAGGTGATTCTGTACTCGGAATTTGCGACGTGGGCTGCTCCTGAATTTTTCTGTCCGGATTATAAACGTCGAATTGCTGTTTAACCGTGGCGCGCTGATAGCTGTAAAGGTCTCTAACTGTTATTGTCACGATGTACGGGCCGTCCGCCACCGTTTCGGGGATCTTTATCGAATTAGTAAGCTCGACCGGACCGCGCCCCGTTACCACCTGATGATAATCGACGATGTTCTCCTGATGTAACCCGATAGAACCGTCCGGATATTTCACTTCGATATCTTCTTGCAGCCAGACCATTCTCTTTCTGCGTTCAAATCCGTAAACGTCGGAGATGACATAGACTGTTTCGCCGGGTTTAAATTGCGCCGGCATTCTGATCGTGCCGGCTTCGTTAGAGGCGATTCGCATGTGATCTATGGTCAGCTGCTTATATTCTGAAGCTCCACCTAGCGAGCCGAAAATTTCAAGGGTCGGGAGGAACTCGTAGTTGAAATCATCCGACTTTATAAAATTTGCATTGTTGGTCCAGCCGGCCCAAAAGAGGGTGATCGAAGCCACTATCGACAAAGCAAGAGCAGTTCCTCCCATCCATTTGCGCCCCTGCGAAGAAACGACTGTGTCGGCGGCTAGATCGCCAAAACGCTGTCTTTTCGGGCTCATCCACATAACGATGAGCGCGACGGGGTTAGTATCGAAAAGCCGCATGAACGAACGGACCACCGCGGCGGGAAAGGTCACCTTAAAACCGTCTTCATGGCAGACAACATATCCAAAGAGCCATTTCCCCGGAGATGTGTGGCACAGCGCTTCACTCACCGAAAAATATACAAGCGGCACAAGCGGAGAAAGGATAAGAATCCATCGATTGAGCATCGGCGTTTGATCGGACATCATTAAAATAAAACCGGCGGTCATAGGCCCGACAATCAAGAGGTCTATTAAAAAAGATAGAGCTCTTCCCGACGCGCTGGCGATGTTGGACGCATTGAGGTGATAGTGTTCGCTTGCGGCCGGACTTTTCTTAATGACGATTGTGCCCGAGATGAGATCGCCGAGTTTCTGAGTGCAACCGGTCATTTCCATGAGGATGTATGTCAGCGGCGCAAGAAGATAGTCGAGCGGCCTGAAAACCTGCCTGAAAAAAATGCTCGACATCGATGCCAAATCGCCGTTTTTGCGTCTTACGTACATCCAGCAGAGAAATTTTCCGGGGGTGGAATAGAAAACCGCCTCAAAAAGAAAATAGTAGATAAAGGCCGCAAAGATAAACCCGCCTTGAGTCGCCAGTCCTTGCCAGCCAAAGCAGGGAATAGGCCCCATCCAGCTCCCGTAAAATGCGCGATATGCAAGCGTGCCGATAGCGACGTAGAGGTAGAAAAGGATCAGCGAATCGATAAGAAACGCCGCAAATCTTTCTCTTATGAGCGCAATGTGGCTTTGCCTTTCAAGATACGGTTCGATGCTTTCGGATTCGGACGCAGCGGCCTCGATTTGCTCGTTTTCAAGAGCCTCTGAGACATCGCGCACATCGACAAGTTCTGTGACTTCCTGATTAGCCATAATTGTGGTTTTTAACGACCTCTTTAACAAACAGAGGATCGTCGGTTATTATGCCGTCACTCCCGACATCGAGCGCTTTCTTTACTTGCGCCGCGTCGTTTATCGTCCAAGCCATCACCGACATCTTTCTGGAATGGGCATAGTTTACAAGTCGTCGATTTAAATTTGTAACGTGCGGGTTGATTCCGCGCACGCCGAGAATGTTTGCGAAGAATACGGCGTCTATCACGTAGAAGATTTTGGGCCGGATGAGAAGCGCACGGTCAATATGCGGAGCGCGGTTACCAGTCTTAAAAAGCATTGCGCGGCTGAACGACGATACGGATATTTGAGCGCGGTTTCTGTATCTGTCTATAACGTCAACGACGTTTGCGATAAAGTCTTGCGGCTGGTGGGATTGCTCTTTGAGCTCGATATTAATGAAGAACTTTTGACAAAGCGGGCGTTTGTGTCCGGGGAGCATTTCGCAATTGACCAGAGTTTTAAGCGCATCTTCAAGCGTGGGGATGCTCTCTCCGGCGAAATATTGATTGAAGTGACTGCCGACGTCGATGTGTTTCAATTCCGAATAGGGGGTTCGATCTACGTGAATATGCCGGCCCGATAGTCGCTGAAGATTATTATCGTGGCAGACAACTGGGACCCCGTCACTTGTCGAGATCACGTCGAATTCAACACCGTCAAGCTCCAACTCAACGGCCTTACGAAAGGACGAAATAGTGTTTTCGGGGGCGTATTTTCGAGCCCCTCTATGGCCGATGATGAGCGGTTTTTTGTCCATTTGCCCGCGCAGAGTACACGATTTTTTAAGAGCAATCAACTACTTAGAGAGGGGTCGCGGAAAAATAGCCCAGTCTTTCCTGAAGCAGAGTTATTGCCGCAAGAGAAGCCGTCTCCACACGCAAAATTAAAGGCCCGAGCCCGCAGGTGACTGCTTTGTGCCCGATGGCTTTTTCGACGTCATCGGGTGAAAAACCGCCTTCGGGGCCGATGATTACAAGCGTATTTCCCGGATTGAATTTGATTTTTTGCAGCGAGTTTTTTGTCTCGCCTTCATAAAAGAGAATGATGTTTTCGTATGAGGAAAACAATTTTATCAGATTTTCAAAAGTAGTGATTTGTCCAACGACCGGCAGAACCGAAGCGCCGCATTGTTTTGCCGCCTCCTGAGCAATTTTCTGCCAGCGGGCATGTTTTTTCACGGACGTTTCATCTCCGAAGTGAGGGATTGTTTTGCTGCTTGTGAATGGAATTATTTTTGAGACTCCAAGCTCAACACTTTTTTGTATGATCGTTTCGAGCCGGTCGTGTTTTATCACCGCCTGTGCGAGCGTTATTTTCGAATGACCTGCCGGACTTGCAAGCTCTTCAAGGAGGCGGATTTCAATTTTTTTGGCCGATGACGATAGAATTTCTGCGCGCCAACGTTTTCCGCGGCCATCTGTAACGACTAATTTATCGCCGTCTGCAAGTCTGAAAACGGAAGTAATGTGTTTGGCGTCGGGGCCGGTGATTTCGGCCGTTTTTTGGGCCGGTTTAAGATTTTCCACTAAAAACTGCGGCATAATTCACCTCATGTTTTATTGGTTGCCTGCGATCTGTATCAATGCTAGGGCGCCAATGCAACGAACAAAAAGGCAATTTACTATGCAAGATTCTTTAGCAGCGGCTATGCCGGAGTCGACGGAAAAACCGTTCCCGACCTATTTGTGGTCGATTTGGAAACAGAGCATGGCCCATCCTTTTAAATTTTTTGCCGCGCTTCCCGACACAAAAGAGATGAAAAGGCCTTTGCTTTACGGCTTGCTATGCCAGTCGGTTGCGCTGCTCCTTTTGTGGGCTTTTAAGTCCGGAGTCGATGTTGCAAGAGCCAATGACCTATCTAGCGTCTATTTATGGACGACACTAGGGTTTACATTTCTAGCAAGTTTCATTGTGGCTCCTTTGGCTGCCACGCTTACGCTTTTTATAACTTCGACGTTCTATCACGCCATGCTCAAGCTCCTCGGCGGTAAGAACGGCGGTTACAATAAGACGTTTCAGGTGATTTGTTATTCGTCGAGCGCTCAAGTGTTGGCGCTTTTGCCGGTAGTCGGAGCCTTGCTGGCCGGAATTTACTCCGTTTTTCTAAACATCATCGGCATTAAAAAGGCGCACGGCACAAGTTACATTCGCGCCGCCGTGGCGATAATTATTCCGATGCTTTTGATCTCGGTTTGCGCCGTGATTTTTGTTGCGTGGTTGTTTGGGAAAAAAATCAGTTAGAAAAACCTTTCAAACGTAAAGTTTCAAGAATTGCCCGTCCATTTTCGGTCGAACTCATTTTTAAAAAAGCGGCTTTCAGTTTTTCGGGGAGATTAGGTTTCAAAGAGAGAAACGGGGCCGACGAGACAGGCGACGACGTCTTCCAGACGCTAAGATTTTTAGCCCACGGCTGGCTGATATTTTTTACGGTAAAGTGTTCCATCGGCTGCAAAATTATTCCGCCGTTCTTTGTCCCTGAATCAATTTCCTTGAGCGTCGTTATCAGGCTTGCGATCGTCGTGATTTTCGGTTTTGCCGCAGGGTCGTTCAAAACAAATTGAGCCGCAAATTCCGGTGTTAGCGGCTGCTTTGAATAGAGTTCGACATCCCATTTTGCAGGAACAGCGCCTTTTCCCATGACGACATAATTTTCGGTTGAATTTCCGCTCGGGAGGGGGAGGGTTTTTAAATATTGTGTTGCGCCGGAGAGTTCTTTGGCGTTGATGACAGAAGCCGCAAAACTAACAATTGCGAGATCTGGCTTTTCATTTGAAAGATATTTTTTGCCGGCTTCTACCGAGTTGAAATATTTACCGCTTATTTTGTCCGGAGCGATTTCCTTATTTAAATATTCAAACATCGCGTCGAGAGGGGTTTGAGCCTCTTCGGTTGTGCCGGCTTCTCCCGGATACCAGAACATCATTTTGATATTTTGCGCCGAGGCAGTCGTTGAAAATAAAATGAGCAGAGCCGACAAAATCGACCAAAGCGGCATTTTAATATAATCGTGTAATTTCATATGGTTAGAAGGGGGAGTTGCTCTTGATCGGGGACGGTTTGCCCCTTTTTGATCTTTCTCCGATCAAATGACGGAATAATAAGCCCGTCTTTAGTCCATCTTTGACCGCATCGTTTGCAAAATCTCTCGCCCAGCCTGTTTTCCAAACGTGAGCTTTTGCATCGGGGGCATTTCCCAGCATTCTTCGAATGTGTCGTTTGAAGCGTCATTTTTGTTTTGAACTACTACATCATAATCATAATTTTAAAAGGATTTTCTCTTGCATTTAATCTTTGAGGGGATAGAATCCGAGCCCGAAACAAGGAGGTAAGTTATGGCACTCATCAAAAAGAACACGCCGTCGATAGGGAAAGAGCGGTCCAACGCAATGAACATTTCAAACGAAAAAGTGTTCGAAGCGGTCCGCAAAAGAGCCTACGAGCTCTATCTCAAACGCGGCGCGACGCACGGTAGTGATCAGGCCGACTGGCTTGAGGCCGAGCGTCAGGTGAAACGCGAACTTAATCTTTCGCGCTAGCTATCAGATTAATTCAAGATCGCCTGATAAATTACCCGAGACTGCTAATCGTTGCGGTCTCGGGTTTTTTTGCGTGTGCGTGTCTTACGTGTGTTTAAAAATAATATTTCCAGACTAAATATACAAAAAGAAGAGAGAGCGAAAGTACCACGATCCGCGAAACGAATCTGCCGCCGTGTTTTATCGCGAGACTGCTTCCGAGTAAATTGCCGCCGATGTTTGCCAGCGCCATAATTATGCCGGCTGTATAAAGTACGTGACCGCTGACGATAAACGTCGCAAATGCTCCGACGTTGCTTGCAAGGTTGAATGTTTTCGCCGTTGCGCTTGCGTGAACGAACGGCATTCGGGCGAAGATGACTAGGGCAACGATTAAAAACGTTCCGGTCCCCGGCCCGAAAAAACCGTCGTAAAGCCCGATTATCAAGCAGATGGCCGATGTGATGATCAGCTGATGATGCGACTGCTCTAAGACATCGCGATGCGCCTTTAAGAACTGTTTTGCGGTCAGGACAAAGAGCAGGATCGGCGGAAGGGTGAAAATCATGATCTTCGCCAAAAGCAGCTGGGGAATTATAAGGGCAAGCTTTGCGCCAATTACCGAGCCTATCAGCGATGTCGGAATGCCAGCTGCTGCGCATTTCCAGACGACCTTGGATTTGCGATGAAAATTCACCAAGGCGGAAGTTGTGCCGAACATCGACTGAAATTTGTTTGTCCCCAAAGCGAAGTGAGCCGGAACTCCGGCTGCAAGCAGTGCCGGAAGGGTTATCAAGCCGCCGCCGCCGGCAATTGAATCGATAAAGCCGGCAAGAAACGCCGCGCATGAAAGAAATAAAATGGTAAACATAATAAGATGACCGGGCCGATGTATGTCACTAAAATAGTTCTGGAGTAAAGCCCCAAAATGTATTAGCTGGCCCCTCTGTTTTTTGAGCAAATTAAGGCCGCGTTGCAAACGTCGCCTTACCGGAGAATAAAATGGAAATTGGAATTTTGGGCGGTAAACAAAGCGGCAAAAGCACGTTGTTCAAGATCATGACCAAGGTCGATTCAAGCCAGATCTTCGGCGAACAATTCGTCAGGGGAGTAGCCCGCGTTCCGGACGGGCGTTTTGACAAGCTGGTCGATATTTTTAAACCGAAAAAGGTTTCTCCTGCCAACGTGACCTTTGTTGACGTGAACGTCAGCGGAGAAAATGCATGGACGCAGCTCCGTCAGAATCTCGCGAGCGTTGACGGGTTTTTAATTGTTGTCGATGCTTTTACATCCGACAGCGTCTCGGAGCTTGTAAAACGTTACAAACAGATCGAAGACGAGCAGGTCTTGTCCGACCTTGTCGTCATTGAAAACAGGCTGGAGAGGCTCGCCAAGACGGCCGGCAAACAGGGGAAACCCGAAGATCAACTGCACCTTAAAATTCTACCAGAAGCGAAGAAGATGCTCGAGTCCGGAAAACCTCTGCGCGATATGAAGCTGTCAAATGAAGAGATGGCGACGATGCGCGGATTCACATTTTGGACGTTGCGTCCCGTCGTGATCGTTCTCAACGCGGCCGAAGGAGCCAAGCTCGACGAAGCGGCGTTTTGCAAGGAGGCACAAGTTTCGCTGCCGGTGATTTCGATCTGCGCACAGATCGAAGCCGAGATAGCTCAGCTTGAGAAAGAGGATCAGGCCGAGTTCATGGCCTCTCTTGGCATTTCCGTGCCTGCCTTTGAGCTCATCATTCAGACGGCGTTCGGTATGACGGGGAGCATGTGCTATTTTACTGTCGGCGAGGACGAGGTTAAAGCGTGGGTTGTGGCTGTTGGAGCAACTGCACCTCGCGCGGCGGCGGCAATTCACAAGGATTTTGAGCGCGGTTTCATCAAGGCCGAAGTTATCGGCTATGAAGATTTTATCAATTTAGGCGGCACGATAGCAGCCGTCAAAGCGGCCGGCAAATACCGGCTGGAAGGAAAAGAGTATATTGTTAAAGACGGTGATATAATCAATTTCAGATTTAACGTTTAAATATCGGGAGGAATAAAAGGAAATTCATATGACAATCAGGGTGGAACTTCGCAATGCTGAATCTGGCCGGAACAACGAAAATAAAAAGGTAACGTTTCCGTATTTTGATGAAACAAACGCAGATATTGCAAACGATGTCTATCAAAACAGCGGCTTTTCAAACATCCCGCAAAAAAATAGTCAATTCAACGCGTGGACAATGCTAGTCCCGCTTCTTGGGCTTTTTGCCCATGACGCTCCGTTTAGCGGCTACGAAAAACATCTTTTTTCGTCGCTAAAGGTGTTTCGCCGAAAATTTTTTCAAGCAAAAGGTGAGACTCAGAAACTGTTGAACGGAACGATCGCGCTCTGGAGGCTGGCTGAGTTTTCTCATAAGTTGATAGATTCTACGATTAATTCCGATCACCCACGATCACTCGAGGCGTCGGCAGATCGCGTACAATGGGGCATTACTGCGATCGCCGAGCTGTACGACCTTTCAAGAAAATCGGTTGACGTCATAGATGCGCAGGAGTTGGAAAGCAGAACTAAGAATTTCTATGCGGAGCTTATCCGGGGGAAGGCGGCCGCAGGCCTTTTGGAGGCTGCCGCGCGTGTGATGATTTTTCTAAACAATGTTACGTTAAATCCGAATTATAACGCTGCCGCGATGCAGCTATTGGAGAAGCTGCTTTTAAATTTGATCGATATCGGAGAGATAAAAAAAGCGATCATATTTTACAGGGCGAACGAACATCTTTTTGACGCCGACTTCAAAAATACCTTCAGAAAAAGAGCCGTTATTAAAGGTTTCCCCGACACAAATTTCGAACTTCCCAAGCTTGCCAAGGAAGCTGCTAAAGGCGATGTGCCTCGTTTAAAGCCGGTGACGGGGCTTCCATGTGTTGTTATCTTCCCAAGTCGTGAGGTGGAGATAAATGAGACCTACAAACGAGTTCGCGAAGCAATCAGTGCAAATCCTATCGATGCGCTAAAAGAACTAAGAAAACTAAGAGATGGATTGAACAAAATAAAAGAGCGTTCATTAGAGTCGGTCAGAAGAAAATAATCCTTTTTTTTGCATAAAAAACCGTAATTTTATCATCTCAAATTCCTTTGAAAAATGCCTAAGCCTGTGTTAGGCACTGCGCCACTATGGCAATGAAACAATCTCAAAAAACGTTGGCGCTTTGGCTCATCATCATTTTGGCGTCGATCTCGATAATTCACTTTATGGGGCAGCGTCCCAAGGGGGCTACCGAGGTCGATTTTTCTGCGTTCATGGATGCGGTCAAACAAAATCAAATAGCCGAAGTGACAATACAGGCCGAAGAATATACCGGAAAATTCAAGGACGGCTTCAAAGATGGGGCTTATTTTGCAACGATTGGGCCGGTCAACAGCGAGAAGGCCCTCGACATGCTTGCAACGACCGACGCAAAGGTCGAGTACAAACGCCCGAAAGAGACGCCGTTCTGGCAGCAGTTCCTGATTTCTTGGCTGCCGATGCTTCTTTTGTTCGGTTTCTTCTTCTTTTCAATGCGTCAAATTCAAGGCGGCCCCGGAAAGGCGATGAGCTTTGGAAGAAGCCGCGCCCGAATGCTTACCGAAGATAAACGCAAAGTGACATTTGAAGATGTCGCAGGTATCGACGAGGCAAAAGAGGAACTCGAGGAGATAATCGAGTTCTTAAAGGCGCCTAAGAAGTTCACAAGGCTTGGAGGTCGCATCCCGAAAGGCGTGCTGCTTCTCGGATCTCCCGGAGTCGGTAAAACGCTCTTGGCTAGAGCCGTAGCGGGCGAGGCGGGCGTTCCGTTCTTTTCAATTTCGGGTTCTGACTTTGTCGAAATGTTCGTAGGCGTCGGTGCAAGCCGCGTTCGCGATCTATTCGAACAGGGTAAAAAGAACGCGCCGTGCATTGTTTTTATCGACGAAATAGATGCGGTAGGCCGTCATCGCGGAGCGGGACTCGGCGGCGGCCACGACGAACGCGAACAGACGCTCAACCAGCTGCTCGTCGAAATGGACGGCTTTGAATCGAACGAAGGGGTCATCATCATGGCGGCGACCAATAGACCCGACGTCTTGGATCCCGCGCTGCTTAGACCCGGACGCTTCGACAGGCGAATCTATGTTCCGACTCCCGACGTTCGCGGTCGCGAGGGGATTTTGAAGGTCCATGCGCGTCGGCTGACAATGTCGCCGGACGTTAATCTTGTGCTTGTTGCCAGAGGAACCCCCGGTTTTTCAGGCGCAGATCTTGAAAGTGTCGTCAACGAAGCGGCCCTGCTTGCGGCCCGCAAAGATAAACCCGCCGTTGATATGAGCGATTTCGAGCTTGCAAAGGACAAAGTTCTTATGGGGAGCGAACGCAGAAGTCTGGCTATCACTCCGCACGAAAAGAAGATCACGGCCTATCACGAATCGGGGCACACGATAGTTGCCAAGCTGATTCCGGGGACCGACCCTATCCATAAGGTCACAATCATTCCGCGCGGCAGGGCTCTTGGGTTGACCCAGCAGCTGCCGACCGACGACCGTTACATGCAGAGCCGCAAATATTGCGAAGATACGATCTCTGTTCTTTTAGGCGGACGGGCGGCCGAGGAGATCATTTTCGATCAGCAGACTACAGGGGCCGGTAACGACATTGAGCGTGCCACCGAACTTGCAAGAAAGATGGTCTGTGAATGGGGAATGAGCCAGAAGATGGGCCCCCTTGCGTTCGGCAAAAAAGAGGAGGCCATCTTCCTCGGGCGTGAAATAGCCCAGCATGCCGATTATTCCGAATCGACAGCGGTCGAGATCGACAGCGAAATACGGTCGATCGTAGTCAACGCATTTAACCGTGCAAAAAAACTGCTAAGCGACAATAAAGAAAAGCTTGTTCTTCTTGGAGAGGCGCTTCTTGAATTTGAGTCACTTGACGCCGACCAGATCGAGCGCGTTATGAACGGAGAGAAGCTATCGAACGGCAAGGCTGCATCCAGCGAACCTCAGACGGTGATTCCAACGGTGGCTTAAGATGAAGATCGGTTCGCGCGAATTCAGTTTTAATCATCCGGCGGTGATGGGTATTTTAAACATCACGCCGGATTCTTTTTCCGACGGCGGAAAGTTTCTTTCTAAAGAGTCGGCTTTAGAACATGCGCTGCAGTTGATCGATGAGGGGGCCGATATTTTAGATATCGGTGGTGAGTCGAGTAGGCCCGGAAGCGAACCGGTCTTGGCAGATGAAGAAATTTCTCGGATCGTTCCGGTCATTTCTGCGATTCGCAGAGCTTCTGCAATTCCGATTTCGGTCGACACGACAAAGAGTTCGGTTGCGCGTGAAGCCCTTCGCGCCGGCGCCGATATGATAAACGATATTTCGGCAGGAGAGAGTGATCCCGAATTATTGAGCGTGGCGGCTTCTTCGGGAGCGCCGGTTTGCTTAATGCACATGCGCGGAACTCCTCAGACGATGCAGACGGGAAATATCAGCTATGACGATTGCGTCGGTGAAATTGCCGATTATTTAAAAGGACGTGCCGCTGCGGCTCTTGAACGCGGCATTGAGCGCGACAAAATTTTAATCGACCCCGGAATCTGCTTTGGAAAACGCGTTGTAGATAATGTCTCTATTATAAAAGGCCTTTTAAGGCTGAAAGAGCTTAAATATCCAATAGTTATAGGCGCGTCTCGAAAGTCGTTTATCGGGGTTTTGTTAGGCGGGGTTGAACCTCAAGAAAGACTTGAAGGAAGCCTTGCAACTGCCGCTGTTGCAGTTCAAAATGGCGCTAGTATCATAAGAACGCATGACGTACTTGCGACTAGACGTTTTTTAAAGGTTTTGAAGGATTTGGCTTAAATCTATGCAACGAGTCAGACAATTATCCGAAGAGCTTATTGGAAAAATCGCCGCAGGCGAGGTGGTAGAACGCCCTGCGTCTGTCGTAAAGGAACTTGTAGAAAATTCCATCGATGCAAGGGCGACAGAGATAGTTGTTGATATCGCCTCGGGCGGTAAAGAGCGCATCACTGTCGTTGATGACGGTTTTGGAATGTCGGAACAAGATGCTCGAATGTCGCTTCAGCGACATGCAACCAGCAAGATATCTAAAGAGGACGATCTTTTTGCGATCGCCACGCTCGGGTTTCGCGGTGAGGCGATGCCTAGCATTGCGGCAGTTTCACGTTTAACGATCGAAACTAAGGAACACGGCGTTCTAGACGGCACAAGACTGCTTGTTGACGGAGGGCGACTTCTAAAGAGCGAGACCTTCGGCTGTGCCGACGGCACGCGCATTATTGTCGAAGACCTTTTTTTCAATACTCCGGCACGAAAAAAATTCTTGAGGGGAGATAAGACCGAAGAGGGGCATGTTCTCGACGTTGTCTCCAAACTTGCTCTTTCTCATCCGGATGTCCGTTTTAAGTTCAGAGCAGATGGCCGTGAAAAGCTGTCCTGCGTTTCACTGGCAAACCGCAAAGCAAGGCTGGCCGAGGTCTTGGGGATCGAGCTTGCCTCGATGAGTAAAGAGTTCGAGGAGAAGAACGACGGCATAAGAATCTCCGGCTTTCTCGGCAATCCGGATGCGGCAAGGCGGGTTTCGCAGGGCATCTATATTTTTATCAACGGTCGTTTTATACGCGACAGACTTGTGACCCACGCGATAACCGACGGTTATCGCGGACTGCTTCCCACCGGAGCTTATCCGTTCGCCGTGATTTTTCTTACGATAGATCCCGCAAGAATCGACGTGAATGTTCATCCCACCAAGCAGGAAGTTCGATTTGAAAATACGGGGGCGATCCACGGTTTTGTGGCAGCTGCCGTCAGAAAGTCGGTGCAGCGGCGCGAGGCGGTGCAGCAGGGGAATAATCCTTACGCCAAGGTTTTGGCAGATGCGACACTTGAGGCCGACGAGCAATCTTCAAGTTTCAGCAACAGATACGCGCAGGCTTTCGCAAGCGGTTACCTAAGGAACAGCGCTTCCTTTGCAAAATGCTCTAGGCCGGCCGCAGCGACGCTTGATTTGATCTACAAACCGCTGGATGAAGGGAGGCAATACGCCGATGCCTCTGTTCATCCGGTTGAAAATTTTTCCGGCGAAACAAGTTTGTCGGCGGAGAGATTCGCATCTCTGAAGGTAATAGGGCAGCTCGGGAATTCATATATTCTTTGTGAAGGGGTCGCATCAAAACTTGTGGCGATCGATCAACACGCAGCGCACGAGCGCATAGGTTTTGAAATTTTAAAAAGGCAGCTTGCCGAGGGCGGCATTTCCAGTCAGCGACTTCTTTTGCCTATCCAGATAGAGCTGCAACCTAAAGATGCCGCAGTTTTTCACGAACATGTCGAAAAGCTTAACACGCTTGGTTTTGAAATCGAACATTTCGGCGGAAGAACCTACGTTATAAAAAGTGTTCCGGCCCTTCTTGCCGACTGTGATGTTACTGCTTTGGCTTTCAATCTGGCGCGTGAGTTCGGAGACATCGGCGCAAGCAGTTCGTCGGAAGAACTGACCGAACATATTTTGAAGACGATCGCCTGTCATAGGCAGGTCAGGGCCGGCGAAGATCTCAGCTTTGACGAGATGAGGGCTTTGCTTAGCGAAATGGACAGGCATCCAAACGCAGACTATTGCCCGCACGGACGTCCATCGTTCGTCGAATTTAAGGCGGATGAAATTGCCAAGTGGTTCAAGCGTACATGACGACGGGCAAACTCCAAAAAATTGTGATCGTTTGCGGGCCGACATGCTCGGGTAAGACATCTTTGGGCATTGAGCTGGCCCAGCGCTTCAACGCGGAGATCGTTTCGGCCGATTCGCAGCAGGTCTATAAATTCGCCGACATTGTTACGGCAAAGCCAACAACGGCCGAGCAAAGAACCATTCGCCATCATCTAATCGATATCGTAGAACCGTCCGAGCATTTCGATGTGGCGAGGTTCGTTTCGTTGGCCGACGAGGCGATCGATGATGTGATCTCACGCGGCAAAAACGTCATTGTTGTGGGAGGCACCGGTCTCTACATAAAGGCGCTGCTTCACGGCCTTGCCCAGACTCCTCCGCGCACCGAAAAGATCAGGAATGAACTTGAAAGAATCAAGAATGAGCGGGGGACCGAGCATCTCCATAAAATGCTGTCGAAAATCGATCCTCAGGTTGCGGATCGTCTGAAAAAGAGCGACGCGACGCGAATCATCAGAGCTCTTGAAGTGAAGATGTCCACCGGCATTTCAATTGACGATTTTCATGCGCGTCATAAATTTCAACATGTACGTTACAACGCCCTAAAGGTCGGCCTCGAGTTTGAACGGGCATCGCTTTACGAAAGAATTAATAATCGCGTCGATGAGATGTTTGTGGCCGGACTTGTCGACGAGTTTCGATCGATCCGCGGACGTTTTGGCGAGAATGCCAAGATACTCGACGCCGTAGGTTATAAAGAGCTGAAAAATTTCGGAGATGAGCTTTCATACGCCAAAGAGCTTATAAAACAAAATACGCGGCGCTTTGCAAAACGCCAACTGACGTGGTTTAGGGCGGATAAGGACATTATGTGGTTCAAGTCCGAAGAGAGAGATAAAATTAAAAAAGTTGTGGCGAATTTTTTTGACGAATGATAGGTGCGCCACGCGTTCGCAGCGTTAACTAAACAACAAAAATCAAAGGAGAAATATATGTCAAAGATCAAGACAGTGCACGCCAGAGAGATTCTCGACTCGCGCGGTAATCCGACAGTTGAAGTCGATGTGACCACCGACGACGGGTTTTTCGGCCGTGCTGCAGTTCCGAGCGGCGCGTCAACGGGCATTCATGAAGCCCTTGAGCTTCGCGACGGCGACAAAGGCCGTTACCTCGGCAAGGGTGTGAGCAAGGCCGTTCATAACGTCAACGAGCACATTGCAAAGAAAGTTATCGGAATGCCGGTTTGTGAACAGGCATCTCTTGACAGGGCGATGCTTGAACTCGACGGCACAAAGAACAAAGACAAGCTCGGCGCAAACGCAATTTTAGGCGTTTCCATGGCTGCGGCGCGTGCGGCGGCGGCTTCAAGAAAGATGCCCCTTTACCGTTACATCGCCGAACTTTTCGGAACGAAAGAGCTGAAGATGCCCGTTCCTATGATGAACATCTTAAACGGCGGCGAGCATGCCGACAATAACGTTGACATTCAGGAATGGATGATCATGCCGGTTGGCGCTCCTAGCTTCACCGAAGCCATTCGTATGGGCGCTGAAATCTTTCATTCGCTCAAGAAGGTCTTAAAGGACAAAAAATATAACACAGGTGTCGGCGACGAAGGCGGCTTTGCTCCCAACCTTAAGTCGAATCAGGAAGCTCTCGATGTCATTATGACCGCGATCGCGGCCGCCGGTTACAAGGCAGGTAAGGACGTCGTTTTCGCTATCGACGCGGCTTCAAGCTCTTTCTTTGAAGACGGCAAATACGTCATGGAAGCCGAGGCAAAACCTAACAAAAGCTCGGCCGAAATGATCGAGTGGTACAAAAATCTCGTCGATAAATATCCCATGATGTCGATCGAAGACGGTTTGGCCGAAGACGATTGGGACGGTTGGGAAGCGATGACGAATGAGCTCGGTAAAAAGATACAGATCGTCGGCGACGATCTTTTTGTGACAAATCCTGAGCGTTTGAACACGGGCATTAAAAAAGGCATCGCGAACTCGATCCTTATTAAGCTCAATCAGATCGGTTCATTGACCGAAACTCTCGACACTATTCGCATGGCTCACAACGCCGGTTACACCACCGTCATAAGCCACCGTTCAGGCGAAACTGAAGATAGCTTTATCGCAGATCTTGCGGTTGGAACCGCGGCCGGACAGATCAAAACAGGAAGCGCTTCAAGATCGGACCGAATAGCGAAATATAACCAGTTGATCAGAATTGAAGAGGAGCTCAAGGGGCAGGTTAAGTATCCCGGAATTTCGGCTCTGAACAAATAATGTGCGTGTCATCCCCGTGAAAACGGGGATCCAGTTAACGCAAAGGATTCCCGCTTAAAGCAGCGGGAATGACAAATTAAGATGCAAGTTGCAAAAGTGCGGCGGATGAAAGATGCAGACCTTCCTCGCGTGTGCGAAATCGAGGACGCATCTTTCTCCGCCCCTTTTCCTTTAAAACTCTACGAAGCCATGATGCAGGTGCCTAGCTTTGTGGGTTTTGTCGTCGAGGCCGGCGGCCTAATTACCGCTTACATGGTATATTCGCTAGTGGCCGACCAGATGGAAATCATCACCATTGCGGTTGCCGCTACGGAACGCCGCAAAGGCTATGCCAAGCTCTTGATGCAGAAATTGATCGACGACGCTAAAGCTGTCGGTGTTTCGTCGATTTTCCTAGAGGTCAGAAGAAATAATCTTGGCGCTCATACTCTCTATTCATCGTTTGGATTTGTAGATGTCGGCGTTCGTCGCGGTTATTATAAGGACAACGGCGAAGATGCCATCACCATGTCGATGTCGCTTCATTCATAACGTTCGGTCTTCTTTACAAGGCCGCTTTATTTGTGTATAAAATCGGGAAATGAAAGACATACTCGCTTTAGTTACCCTCAACGAAAACATCGAAGGTCCTTACTGGAAAATGAGGCTATCGACCGGCTGGAGAACTTATGACGCCGGCCAGTTTGTGATGCTGGGAATCCCCGGAGGGGCTTTTTTGCGCAGGCCGTTCGGCATCGCTTCACTTGAAAAAGGAGAGGCCGAGCTCTGTTATAAAGTTGTTGGAAGTGCAACCGAGCTGCTCACAAAGATTAAAAAAGGGGCTACGACTCGGGTCATCGGGCCAATCGGTCGAGGTTTCAAATTCTCGGCGGCGCAAAAAAACGATGAACACTTTCTTGTCGCCGGCGGCTATGGGATCGCGCCGATATACGGACTTGCAAAGTCGTTAAGAGATACAAAATTTAATGTCAGTCTTTTTTACGGCGCCCGCACAGAAAACGATCTTCTCTATACAAAAGAGATAAAAAAGATCGGAGCACATTTAAAGCTCGCGACCGAGGACGGTTCGGAAGGGTATAAAGGGCTCGTTACCGAAGAGCTGGTCGCCGCGATATCGGCCGCCAAGGGGAGGGTTCACATTTATGCGTGCGGTCCCAACCCGATGCTCAAGGCGGTCAAAGAAATATCCGACAACTCGGAGAAAGTATCTTCCTGCCAGCTTTCCCTTGAAGAATACATGGCCTGCGGCGTCGGCGTATGCTCTGGCTGTGTTGTGAAAGATTCGAGCGGCAACTATGTCAGGGTCTGCACCGAAGGGCCTGTTTTTGATTCCAGCGAGATAAAATTATGAAGCCAAATACCGTCGTAGATATTTGCGGGCTCAAGCTCAAAAATCCCGTGACAGTCGCTAGCGGAACCTTCGCCTACGGAGAGGAATTCCATAATAATTTCTACGATATTTCAAGGTTGGGAGCTGTCTTCACAAAAGGTATCAGCCTTCAGCCTCGCCTCGGCAATCCGACGCCGCGCGTAGTTGAAACGCCGTCCGGAATGCTCAATGCTATCGGGTTGCAAAATGTCGGATTGCAAAAATTCATCGACGAAAAACTCCCGTTTCTTTCAAACGCCGGCGCCACAACCATCGTAAATATCTTCGGTGAGACCGAACACGACTACGTGGAAATTGCTTCAAAGCTCAACGAGCAACCGGCGGTTTCCGCTTTAGAACTCAACATCAGCTGCCCGAACGTAAAGGCGGGCGGAGTGCAGTTCGGCATCGATCCGGCTCTGGCCGCGTCTGTCACAAAAAAGGTCAAAGCGGCGACAAAAAAAATCTTGATCGTCAAGGTTTCGCCTAACTGCGGCAATATCAAATTGATGGCAAAAAGCCTCGCCGATGCCGGTGCAGACGCATTGTCAGTCATCAATACTTTGACAGGCATGTCGGTCGATCTAAAAACTAGGCGTCCTCGCATCGCTAACGTGGTAGCGGGGTTGAGCGGGCCTGCAATTAAGCCGGTCGCCCTTCGCATGGTGTGGGAATCTTTTAATGCTTTGAAATCAGATGGACATAAAGTTCCGATCATCGGTATCGGCGGTATCATGAATGCTACAGACGCGCTTGAATTCATACTTTGCGGCGCTGCAGCGGTTCAGGTCGGTACCGCGAACTTTGTCAATCCCATGGCTGCCGTTGAAATCATAGGCGGCATAGAAAAATTCCTCGTTGAAAATAATATTTCCGACGTAAACGAGCTCGTCGGCGCGCTCGTCGCTTAAAATGAAATTCAAAGCACATGAAAATGATGCCGGTATGCGACTAGACGTTTTTATTTCGTCAAAATGCGAAGGTGTGTCGCGCTCACAGGCAAAAAAACTGATCGACTCCGGTTTTGTGACGATCGGCGAAAGAACTATCGATAAGGCGTCTCACGAGATCGATTTTGGAGACCTTGTGGAAGTCGCCATGCCTAAGGTAAAGCACGTCGGTCTTGTGGCGCAAGATATACCTTTGGATATTGTTTACGAAGATAGCGACATCATCGTCATTAATAAAGCGGCCGGCATGGTCGTTCATCCTGCGGCCGGAAATCATGACGGTACGCTAGTTAACGCGCTTATGCATCACTGCCGCGACCTTGGCGGGATTTCGGGAGAATTACGTCCCGGGATCGTCCATAGGCTCGACAAAGATACCAGCGGACTTATAATCGTCGCAAAGAATGACCGTTCAATGGCCTCTCTTATGGCTCAGTTCAAATCGAGAAGCGTTGAAAAACGTTACACCGCAATACTTTGGGGGATGTTAAAAAATTTAAAAGGGACGATATCTGCGCCGATTGGCAGAAGTGCCGTCAATCGTAAGAAGATGTCTGTGCGCGCAAAGCACGGGCGAGATGCTGTGACGCATTTCGCCGTTGAAAAACGATTCGGAAATATGGCGACGCTGGTCGATGTTTTACTTGGTACGGGTCGTACGCATCAAATTAGAGTCCATTTTTCGTCGATAGGGCATCCCATACTTGGAGACTCGACCTACGGCCGCGCACGCGAAATTCCGTGCAAAAAATCCGATTCGAACGATCTAAAAGCTCTCGCACAGTCGATAAAAAATACAAGCCGCACAATGCTGCACTCAAGGGTTCTTTCTATCGATCATCCGACCACCGACAAACGCATGACTTTTGAGGCTCAGCTGCCGCAGGATATGAGGAGCTTACTAGATGACTTCAACAGGGTTTATTAAATCTCAACTTCTGGAACAGGCCGGCGTTAAGCACGCGTTTGGGCTTAAGAAATATTCGCTCATCGATTATCTGATCGATTTTGAAATTCCGTCTGCAAAATTCTTCAAGACGAATCAAATGCATGGCGACAACATCGTCGTTTTAAAGAGCGTTTCCGATAAAGATGTTCTAATTGAAGCCGATGCTTTTGTGACGAGCGAAGAGGGCGTCGTCCCTTTCGTTAGAACTGCAGATTGCGTTCCTATACTTTTAAGTGACCCGGTTAAAGGTATTGTAGCTGCGGTTCACGCCGGTTGGCGGGGAACGGCTAAAGAAATAGTTGCAAAGACGGTCGCATTCATGTCTGAAAAATTCGGTTCTTCCTCTGAAAATATCTGCGCGGCAATTGGACCGGCGATTGGCGCTTCGTGTTTTGAGGTCGGGGCTGAGGCTGTCGAAGGATTAAAAACCTTTTCAAGGTTCATCATACCAAAAGACGACAACAAGTTCTTGGTCGATCTAAAAAAAATCAACTCGGCACAACTTTTATCATGCGGAGTTTCTAAGATCGACACGCTCGATATTTGCAACCATTGCGACACTAGATTTGCTTCTTACCGTCGCGATAGGTACGATTCGGCAAGACAGGTAAGTTTTATTTGCAGATAAAACAAATAAAAAGCCCGACTGTGCATTTTGCAAGTCGGGCTTTTTTTGCGTCAATCGACCGTTATTCTTTAGTTTCGGTAAATTCGGCATCGACAACTTTTTCATCTTTCTTTTTCTCTTCGCCGCTTCCGCCGTTTGACTCGCCACCGCCACCTTGAGAACCGCCGGATCCAGCCGGTCCTTTATCTCCGCCTTGGGCTGCGTTGGCTTTGTACATGGCTTCGGCCATTTTGTGGCTTGCTTTTGTCAGAGCTTCCATCGTCTCTTTGATTTTCGATGCATCTTTCAGCTCAAGTGCCTTCTTGCAATCTGCTAAGGCAGCGTCGAGAGCCGAGGCGTCTCCAACCGGGATTTTCTCGCGGTTCTCTTTGAGCATTTTCTCTGTGTTGTAAACAAGGGCGTCGGCCTGATTTCTGATCTCGATCTCTTCGCGGCGCTTTTTGTCGTCGCCTTCGTGTTCCTTTGCGGTCTTGACAATCTTTTCGATGTCGTCCTTTTGCAAGCCGCTCGACGCTGTGATCGTGATGTGCTGCTCTTTATTGGTCGCCTTGTCCTTTGCCGTTACGTGGACTATGCCGTTGGCGTCGATGTCGAATGTGACTTCGATCTGCGGCACTCCGCGCGGCGCCGACGGGATCCCGTCGAGAATGAATCTGCCCAGAGTTCTGTTGTCTGCGGCCATTTCACGTTCGCCCTGCATGACGTGGATTTCAACGCTTGTCTGACTATCGGCCGCGGTAGAGAAGACTTGGCTCTTTCGAGTCGGAATGGTCGTATTGCGTTCAATGAGCTTGGTCATGACGCCGCCCAAGGTTTCGATGCCCAGAGAGAGCGGGGTGACATCGAGCAGCAAAACGTCTTTAACGTCGCCCGCCAAAACTCCGGCCTGAACCGCTGCTCCGGCTGCGACAACTTCGTCGGGGTTAACTCCTTTGTGAGGTTCTTTGCCGAAGAAGCTCTTGACCATTTCCTGCACCTTCGGGATACGGATCGAACCGCCGACCAAAACTACTTCGTCGATGTCGGACGCTTTTTTACCCGCGTCGGCAAGTGCTTTTTTGCACGGCTCGAGAGTTCTTTGAAGAATGTCGTCGACAAGTGCTTCAAACTTTGCGCGCGTCATGCGCATGACAAAGTGTTTCGGACCGGTAGCGTCGGCGGTGAGGAACGGCAGGTTGATCTCGGTCTCCATAACGTTGGAGAGTTCGATCTTTGCCTTTTCGGCCGCTTCGCGCAAACGCTGAATGACCATTTTGTCGTGGCTGACATCGATGCCGTTCTCTTTTTTGAACTCGACGATGAAGTGCTCCATGAGACGCTGGTCGATGTTGTCGCCGCCAAGATGCGTGTCGCCGTTTGTGGAGACGACTTCGACTACGTTTTCGCCGACATCGAGAATGGAAATGTCGAATGTGCCGCCGCCGAAATCAAAAACCGCGATCGTTTCGTCTTTCTTTTTGTCGAGGCCGTAGGCAAGAGCTGCCGCCGTCGGTTCGTTCACGATGCGTTTTACGTTGAGGCCCGCGATCTGGCCGGCGTCTTTTGTGGCCTGACGCTGGCTGTCGTTGAAATACGCCGGAACTGTAATGACCGCGTCGGTGACCTTTTCGCCGAGATAATCTTCAGCCGCCTTTTTAAGTTTGCGAAGGACGTGGGCGGAGATTTCGGGAGGGGAGATTTTCTTTCCGTCAACGTCAACCGCTACGTCGCCGTTATCGGCACGGCAGACTTTGTACGGGACCATTTTAATTTCTTCGGGGACTTCGTCGTATTTGCGCCCCATGAAGCGCTTAATTGAATAGATAGTCTTTTCGGGGTTGACGACAGCCTGACGTTTGGCGATTTTTCCAACTACGACTTCGCCATCTTTTTGCCATGCCACAACCGACGGGGTGATGCGGTCTCCCTCTTCGTTAACGATCACCTTGGGGGCGCCCCCTTCCATGATTGCGACCACGGAGTTTGTCGTTCCAAGGTCGATACCTATCATTTTCGCCATATAAATCGCTCCTTTACGTTGTTTTGTTATAGCGACACGTTATTTGCCGCGCGTGAGGTACCAGATGTAGCCGGTGAGGTTGAAAGTCAAGGGCAAGTCTTGAAAATATTTAAAAAAATTGAATTTTTGTGGGGCTCACCGTATAAGTGCCCGAAACTTAAGGAAAGGTAAGAATAGCATGCAGCAGGGCTTAAAAAGCGTCTATCACAATATTGCCAAGAGGTATGAGCTGGCAAACCACCTTTTGACGTTCGGTCTCGACTCATTGTGGCGGAAAAGGGCAGTTAAAACTGCGGTTTCGAACCTGCCTGATGGGCGATTAAATGGCGATTTGAGGGTGCTCGATATGTGTTCCGGCACCGGCGAGACTGCCTCAATGCTTGTTGAAGCCTCTCCGGACGGAACTCAGATTTTTGCGGCGGACTATTCGCCCGAAATGCTTGAAGTCGCGCAGAGCAAGAAAAATGCCCTGAGGATCGAATTTACAAGAGCCGACGCGAATTTGCTCCCGTTTCCCGACAGTTTTTTTGACGTCGTCACGATCACGTTCGCCTTACGGAATTTGCATCCGACAAAAGAGGCGTTTTTAGAATGTCTTGGCGAACTTTTTCGTGTGCTAAAAAATGGCGGGGCCCTTGTGACCCTTGAAACAAGTCAGCCGAAAAATTCGTTCGTAAGAAAACTTTTCCAAATCTACGTTAAGGCGCTTGTCTATCCTCTCGGCAGGTTTGCGACCGCAAACGCCGCCGGATTTAAATATCTTTCCTCCTCTATTTTAAAATTCTATCCGGCCGAAGAGCTAAAAACCGCTCTTTTATCAGCGGGCTTTTCCGAGGTCCGTTTTAAACGCATGACGTTTGGCGCGGTCGCGTTGCACGTCTCAAAAAAATAGCGTTTTCCGGCCATATTTTGCGTCGAATTTTTTATTTGAAAATTGTAGCCAAGTTATGCCATACGTCCGGCCTCGTTCTTTGAACATCTGTAATTTTGGGCCCATAGCTCAGCGGATAGAGCACGTGCCTTC
>CAZYHS010000003.1:50203-69469 GCA_964647545.1 uncultured Pseudomonadota bacterium
CTAAGCATGTGGTCGCAGGTTCGATCCCTGCTGGGCCCGCATTAGAGAGCGGTCGATCTTTTACAAGGTCGACCGTTTTTTGTTTTTGAATCGCGGCAAGATCAGATTAGCCCGCAAACGTGCTTGGCAATTGCCGGAGCCGCGGTTAGTGCAGGCGATTCGATGCCAAGTAAATGAATGATGTCGCCGTCGCGCCAGATGTCAAAGTCGCCGAACGGACGCCCGTTCTTGTAAAGCTTCGGTCTGTTTCCGGCGTAGGCAGGTTCGAGGTCGCTTGCGCTGACGTTTTTTACAAAGCGCGAAAGTTCTTTCGCAAAAATTTCCGGCGGAGTTGAAATCGAGTAATCATCTTTTTTGTCTGGAGTGAGTTTGATTTGTGACGGTCCGACAAAAAGTTCGCCGGCAATATTTCGGTGTGTGTGAATCCCCATGCTGGAGACAAGCGTTGCGTCGGCGTCGTCGGCGGTTGCGATGAAGCGCGACGGCACGGGATAGATCATCGTTTTTATGCCGCCATTTTTCCAGCGGTAATATTCTCCTTTGAACGGAATTATCTGATATAGGTCGCACATCTGAAAATCTTCGCCGCGGCATTTCATGCTTAAAATTTCGTCGGCCCAAAGACCGGCGGCGTTAATTAACATGTCAAACGGCATCTCGCCTCTGTCGGTCTGTAGAAGTTTCTGAATTGTATCGATACCGGTGACGCAGCATGGATAGAGGAGGTTGACATTTTGACGGCGCGAAAGTTCGACTTCAAGGGCTCGAATGTACGCGGAGGCGTCCATAATTCCGCTGGCGGCAGAAAATGCGCACGCTACAACGTTTTGCAGACTTGGTTCGGCCTGCAAAAGTTCTTCGACGTTTCTAAGTTCAAAGCCTTCCACGCCGCAGATGTCGGCGTTCTTTTTAACTTCGACCAATGCATTTGCCTCAGCCTGATCGCAGGCAATGACCCATTTGCCGCATTTTTTATTTGCGACGCCGAGCTTTGCCAAAAGCTCGTAGGTCATTTTGTTCCCTTCGACGCAAAGTTTCGCCTTTAGCGAATCGGGAGGATAGGCAAAACCTGCGTGGATAACTTCGGAGTTGCGCGTGCTTGTGTGATGGCCGAGGAATTTTTCTTTTTCGAAAAGAAAAATCTCGTCGCCCGATTTTTGCGAGAGTGTCAGCGCGATGTTTAAGCCGACAACTCCGCCGCCGACGATGCAGATATTAGCCATGCTTGACCTTTAGATAGAGGATGTAACCGCTAAGGGCGAACGTTATTGCATTTGCCAGAATCACAGGTGCGGCGCCTATCAAGATTCCGTAAACCATCCACAAAAAAACGCCGAGCGTGAAGAGCGAATACATCACAAGCGAAAGGTCGCCGGTGTGGCGCGTTTTGTGCGCCTTAATTACCTGTGGCACAAAACTTATAGTGGTCAATGCGGCGGCGATGTAGCCGAGTTCTAGAGTCATTTAAGCTCCTTTGCCGCGGATAGCACTGCGGCATAGTCGGGCTCTTGCGTAACTTCTTTGACGAGCTGAATATATTTTACGGTGCCCAAACGATCGACCACAAAAATGCAGCGGGCAAGAAGCCGCAGTTCTTTGATTAAGATGCCGAGCGATTCGCCGCAAAGAGCGTTGCGGTGGTCGGAGAGCGTGACGACCTTGTCGATGCCGGACGCGCCGCACCAGCGTTTTTGGGCAAACGGGAGGTCCATGCTGACGGTTACAACTGCAACGTCTGTGCCGAGGCTTACGGCCTGCTGGTTGAATTTTCTTGTTTCAATGTCGCATACCGGCGTGTCGAGCGACGGGACGCACGATAAAATTATGGTTTTAGCGGCGAAGCTGGAGAGCTTGACCTCCTGAAGATCGTTATTGAGGAGGGTAACATCTGGAAGTTTGTCGCCGACTTTGATTTCGTTTCCGACAAGCGTGAGCGGGTTACCGTGGATGGTGACAAGACCTTTGCGTTCGTTCATAATAAGAGGCTCCTTTTTAGGTTGATTGCATCTATATTTTTTAAATTGAATAACACGAAGAAATCTCTAGGAAAAGGGTTTATTGATAATTGCCGGCATTCATCAGTTTAATTAACTTTTTAAGTTTATCGTTAAATAATTTCCCCTTGAAAATTTCGCGGCTTAGGCGTTTACTCTCCTTTCAATTTTACAATAAAACGGAGATGAAAATGGCTAAGCTCGCAATCGATAAAAAGGTGTTCGAAAAAACTGTCAGACTTTGCAAAGATAAGGGGATAGTCCTCCCAACCTTCGCGCAGATGAAAGATCCGACAAAAGTTCCGTCACAAATCCTGCAGAAGCTCAAAAATATCGGCCTATGGGACGTTAATTCGCTCAATCTCTTTCGCATCACGTGGAAAAACGACGTTAAAAGCGGTGCGTTCGGAGGGGTAAACTTCGTTGAACTGCCGTCAAAACTGACCGGTGTAAAGGCCCGTATCTTCGGGCTTGTCGGCAAATATTTTCCGACCGGCGCTCACAAAGTCGGCGCGACTTACGGATGCCTTGTCCCCAGACTTGTGACCGGAACGTTCGACCCGACATCGCAAAAGGCCGTATGGCCTTCGACCGGAAACTATTGTCGCGGCGGCGCCTACAACGCAAAACTACTTGGTTGCGAATCTGTCGCAATTTTGCCGCAGGAGATGAGTCGCGAACGTTTCGAGTGGCTCAAAAGCATCGGCAGCGAAATCATTGCGACCCCCGGCTGCGAATCGAACGTGAAGGAAATTTACGACAAGTGCCACGAAATCAAACGCGAACGCGGCGACAAGGTAGTTGTCTTGAATCAGTTCGACGAGTTCGGCAACGGCATGTGGCATTATAACGTAACAGCCGAGGCCATGCTTGAGGTCTTGAAAGGCGTCATGGGCCCAAAAGACAGATTTGCCGGTTATGTTTCCGCGACCGGATCGGCCGGCACCATCGCCGCCGGCGACCGTCTTAAAGAGGTCTATCCCCACTCGAAGATCGTCGCGAGCGAGGCGCTGCAATGCCCGACGCTCTATTTGAACGGCTACGGCGCCCACCGTATCGAAGGAATTGGCGACAAACATGTTCCGTGGATTCACAATTCTCGCAACACCGACGTCGTGACTGCAATTGACGACGAAGCCTGTATGCACATCATGCGCGTTTTTAACGAAGATGCCGGCCGCGAAATGCTTGCCAAGCACGGAGTCTCAAAAGATGTCATTGAAAAACTTTCGCTACTGGGTATTTCCGGAATCGGCAACGTGCTGTCAGCGGTAAAACTCGCAAAACATTTCGAGCTGACCGAAAACGACATTATTTTCACCGTTTTCACCGACTCGATGGAGATGTATGCCTCGCGAGTGGAAGAAGAACGTACAAAACTTGGAAAATATTCTTCGGAAAAGGCCTATGCCGACTGGGAACGCTATCTGCTCGGCTTTGCTGCCGACAACATGCAGGAGCTTTCTTATCTCGATAGAAAACGGATTCATAATTTGAAATATTTCACATGGGTCGAGCAGCAGGGGAAATCGGTCGAGGAGCTCAACGCCCAGTGGTACGATCACGACTATTGGACGAGCCGCTGGAGAATGGCCGACGAGTACGACAACCTCATCGAAGAGTTTAACGCCGCGGTTGCGAAGTAATGAGTTGGTTTCGGCGTCATTGCGAGCGTTAGCGAAGCAATCCCCCGCAAAATTAAATACGGGGGATCGCCACGTCGCCCTTAAGGCTCCTCGCGATGACATACAATTGTTACTTTATGCTATTTATAAAAAATGCGAAAATTTCCACCGGAGTCGCGAATGAAACCAGAAACGTCGATGTGACAGTTGACGGCGAGAGGTTCGTGTCGATCAACGACGCCGGCAGTCATCCGCATCCCGATGGCGCCGAAGTTATCGACGCAAACGGACTTTTAATGCTCCCCGGGGCGTTCGACCCGCACGTTCATTTTGACACCCCCGGTTTTGAGTCGCGCGAAGATTTTGCTCACGGCTCCCGCGCCGCCGCAGCCGGCGGAGTTACTACCGTCATCGACATGCCCGATACGTCGCTCCCTCCGGTGACAGACGTTGCAAATCTTCACACAAAGCTCGCCGTTATTTCGTCGCAGGCCTACGTTGATTTTGCCTTGTGGGGCGGCGTTAGCGGCAATGCGGTGAGGGAGCTCGGCTGGCTCGATAACATTGAAGACCTCTATCGTGAAGGTGTTGTCGGTTTCAAAACCTATCTAATCAGCGGGATGGACACTTTCCGCGAGCTGTCGTTCATGGAGCTTGGACAGGTCATGGCGAAGGCGAACGAACTCGGCGCACTTGTCGGCCTTCACGCCGAAGATGGACGACAAATTCGCGAAAGAACGAAAAAGTTTCAGGCTGCCGGCAAAAAATCGCTCGAAGATTATTACGCTTCGCGCGCCGAGCCTGCCGAAAGCGATGGCGTGACAATCGGCGTCGCTCTTGCAAAGAGCACCCACGCGAAGCTGCACGTTGTTCATCTTGCGTCGGGGAGCGGCTCCAATTTAATAGCTCTTGCAAAACATTCGGGGATCGACGTCTCGTGCGAAACCTGTCCGCACTATCTTGCTTTTACGCGCGATGATTTCGCGAAGCTCGGAGCATATTTAAAGACGGCTCCGGTCGTTAAGAACGCAGCCGACCGTGACGCTTTGTGGAGCGCCCTTGAAAACGGCGACATAGATTTTCTTGCGACCGATCATGCCCCTGCGCCGCCCGAACAAAAAAATACGGGGAACGCTTGGACCGACTACGGCGGAATTCCCGGAGTCGAACTTATGCTGCCGTTCGCATTTTCCGAAGGTTACAAAAAGGGGAGATTTTCTCTGGCGCGTCTTATTGAGATCACAAGTTCGGCGGCGGCAAAGCGTTTCGGTTTTTTCCCGAAAAAAGGGGCGATTTCGACCTATTCGGACGCCGACTTTGTTTTGATCGATCCGGACGCCGAAACTTTGATTGAAGGGGCCAAGCTTCATTCGAAGGCAAAGTGGAGCGTCTTTGAAGGAATGAAATTCAACGGAAAGATCATTGCCACCTATCTGCGAGGTAAAAAGATTTTCGACGCAAATCTTGATATTGTCGGGTGCGCCGGCGATGGCAAATGGCTAAGAAGGGGATGAACATGCACGAAAAAATTCTGGCGCTTGCAAAAAAATACGAAAATGAAACAGCGCAATTTCTCGCCGACATCGCGGCTATTCCGTCTCTCTCCGGCAATGAGAAAAACGTTGTCGAGCGTATCAAATCTGAAATGAAGAAAGTCGGCTTTGACGACGTTTGGACCGACGGGCTCGGCTCGGTCGTAGGCGTTATCGGAAACGGCCCCAGAAAGATCGCCTTCGACGCTCACATCGATACGGTCGATATCGGCAATCGCGATTTGTGGAGCTTCGATCCCTACAAAACGCACATTAAAGATGGGCGCGTTTGGGGACGGGGAGTCGCCGATCAGAAGGGGGGGATGGCGTCGATGGTGACCGCCGGCCGCATTATCAAGGAGCTGGGGCTGGCTAATGACGCGACGGTTTACATGGTCGGCTCGGTGATGGAAGAAGATTGCGACGGCCTCTGCTGGCAATATCTTATCAAGGAAGAAAAACTTCTTCCCGACGTTGTGGTGCTGACCGAGCCTACGAGCCTTAACGTCTATCGCGGCCATCGCGGTCGCATGGAGATCGAGGTCAGCGTTTCGGGAATTTCGTGCCACGGCAGCGCCCCCGAGCGCGGTGTGAATGCGATCTACAAAATGAATCCTATCATTGCAGGTATCGAGAAATTGAACGAGCGGCTCAAGTTCGACGATTTTCTCGGCAAGGGGACGATCGTAATTTCGCAGGTAAACGGCAGCGGCCCTTCACAATGCGCGGTCGCCGACAAATGTTCGATATACATCGACCGTAGATTGACATGGGGCGAAACTGAGGAATCTGCCATCGCCGAAATTCGCGAGGTCGCGCAGCAGGCGCATGTCGATGCCGAAATTAACGTTCCATCTTACGAAGGGCTTGGCTACACGGGTAAAAAATATCCGACCAAAAAATATTATCCAACTTGGAAGATCGAATCCGACAACAAGTTTGTCGTTAAAGCAGAAGATGCATTCGCAAAACTTTTCGGCTCAAAACCTAAAACCGACAAGTGGACTTTCTCAACAAACGGTATTGCGATTATGGGGATGCACAAAATTCCGTGCATCGGTTTTGGCCCCGGAAACGAAGAGCAGGCGCACGCTCCCGATGAGTGGACTCCGGTCGAGCATTTAACAAAGGCCGCGGCTTTTTACGCCGCGTTCGTAATTTAAAAATTTAAAAGGGGAAAATATGCACTTCAAAGGAAAGCATTTCATCGCGGAACAGGATTGGTCAAAGGAGGAGCTCGATCACATGTTCGAGCTTGCGACCGAGCTCAAAGAAAAGAAAAAACACGGTGAAATCACCGACTGGCTGAAGAATCAGACGGTCTTTATGATATTTTTTGAGCAGTCGACCCGCACCCGCAATTCTATGGGTTGCGGAATTACACAGCTCGGCGGGAATTCGCACGATCTGACTCCCGAAAAAATGCAGCTATCGCATGGCGAAACCGCAAAAGACACCGCGTTGGTTTTGTCGCGCATGGGGCACGCGATCGCCTGCCGAAACTGTTTTTACGGGACCGGCAACAAGTATCTCCGCGAAATGGCGGCACACGCAAGTATTCCGGTGTTAAGTCTGCAGGACGACTTGTATCATCCAATGCAGGGCATTGCCGACCTCATGACGATTCAAGAAAAGTTCGGGAAAAATCTCAAAGGTTTGAAGGTCACAATTTCATGGGCTTATGCAACCAGCCACGCAAAGCCGCTTAGCGTGCCGCAGTCGCAGATCGAGCTCTTCCCGCGTTACGGCATTGACGTGACGGTTGCCGCCCCGAAAGAATTTCCGCTTTTGCCCGAATTTGTGGAGCAGGCAAAGAAGAACGCGGCGGAGGGTGGCGGCTCGATAAAATTCACGGACGACATGGACGAAGGTTTCAAAGGGGCGCACATCGTTATCCCGAAGAACTGGGGCGGATTTGCACATTTCCCGACTTGGGAAGATTCGGACGAGCAGAAGCGTCAGATGAAGGCCAATCTTGAGAAACACAAGGACTGGATCTGCGACAAGCGCCGCATGCTCCTTGCCGACAAAGAGGTGAAATACATGCACGCGTTGCCGGCCGATCGCGGCAAAGAGGTGACAGACGAGGTCATCGACAGCGAAAAGTGGTCAATTATTTATGACGAAGCCGAGAACAGATTGCACACCGCAAAGGCGATCATGGCGCTTACAATGGGCGGTAGAATTTAATTCTTCAGCTGGGTCATCGGCATTTTGAACTATCTTCGATCACGTGAACGGCGCTTATTTGATTAAGCGCCGTTTTTACATCGTCAAGAAGTCCTTCCTTCTCAACGAATAGAGAAATTTCGTTGTTTGACGCCGAATTGTCGTCGACAAAAACGCAGCCGTTGTGGCGATAACCGCTTGGCATCATTATTCCGTCCAACTCCGGCACGTAGAGCCTCGTGTCGGCGTCAAAAAGATTTTGGCTGACGGAAACGCTGCGAAAAGGGACGAGACAGTTTCCTTCGATGCCGACCCCGTACTGACAGCCCAAAGAGTTATCGACAACGCTGTAGCAACGCTCAAAGTTCGAGTCGACGGAACACCAGCCGGCGTCGGTTACCAGCATGTTGTTTTCGAGATAGCCGTTTCCGTGATGCGCAAGGGCTTGCGCAAACGCGTACGGCACCTGATCGATGACTGTTCCGTCCTGTCTGTAGAGATTTGTGTCGATTACTTGAAGATAGTCGCCTTCAAATACGCTCCAGTAAAATGTTAATGAGAGCCGCTGTAAAACGACGTCATCGTCGTCGTCATCGTCTGCGAACAAATTCTGAGAAAAAAATGTCGAAAAAAGGAGCAAAAAGATCACCGAGAAAAAAACAAAAAATTTATTAGGCGACATGCGTCGAAATTCTGCTGACATTTTTTTGAATGTCAAGGAGGGATTGCCGTCCGTATTAAAAAACTTCCAGCGCCGGCATTGACGAAAACCTATAATTGAGTAATATCCCGCCCACCGATGAAGAACTATTCACTTGATGCAGCGATAGTCGAAGCGTCGCGCTGTCTAATGTGCGAAGATGCTCCGTGTTTCAACGGATGTCCCGCTCACGTTAATCCAAAATATTTCATCCGTAGGATTCGTTTTAGAGATTTTGCAGGTGCAGTAAAAATGTTGCGCGACGCCAATGTTATGGCGGCCTCGACTTCTTATATCTGCCCGTGTCTTTCGACATGCTGTTCAAAGTGTACAAGTGAAAAACTTTCAAGGCCCATCGATATCTCCGGTCTGCAGCGTTTCGTGATGGATTGGGAGCGTGAAAACGGCATGATATCGCCGGAAAAAAATATTGCCGCAAAGGGCAAGGTCGCCGTTGTCGGAAGCGGGCCGGCAGGGCTTGCATGTGCGGCAAGCCTTGCTTCGCGTCATGTGTCGGTGACAATTTATGACGAAAGCCGTTTGGCTGGCGGACAGCTTGCCCTTTCAATTCCAGATTTCAGATTGCCCAAAGAAGTTGTTAAATTTGAGGTCGAGTTTGTAAAAAAGCTCGGTGTTAAATTCGTTCTTGGCAAAAAGATATCGTCGGTTGAAAAACTTGCAAAAGAAAATGACGCCGTTTTTGTCGCGGCCGGTCTTATGAAGCCGAAAGAGCTCGGTATAGCAGGTGAAAATAGAGCTCGGGTTGTAACGGCGCTCGATTTGTTGATGCGCCACAAGGCCGGTAAAAAAATAAATTTCGGCAAACGGGTGCTGGTCATCGGCGGAGGAGATACGGCCATCGATGCGTCTCGGGTTGCCGCCCGTTCGGGCTCTCAGGTTATTGTGCTCTACCGGCGCACGCAAAAAGAGATGCCGGCTTATCGGCACGACATCGAGCTTGCTTTTAGCGAAGGGGTCGAATTCTATTTTAGAGTCGTTCCCGTCGAAATAACTGGCGGTAAAAATTCTGACGGCGTAATTTTACAGCGCGTGAGGTGGCTTGAGGCCGGCAGAGGGGGCCAAAAATACGAGGCAGAAGGCGAGCCCTTTTTTATGCAGGGCGACCTCATCGTCAATGCGATCGGTCAGGAGAGGGCCGAGGACATTGGCGCAATAAATAAAAATCAAAAAAATATTTTTTCCGGAGGGGATTTTGCCGAAGGGGCAGGAACTGCGGTCGGCGCGGTCAATAGCGGAAAAATAGCCGCCGAAAAAATAGTATCTTTTCTTAAGCTTGAGAAAGAGAAGTTCAAAACATTTTATCCTGAAGCAAGGGCCGATCTGTCGGTAACATTTTGCGGCGTAAAATTTGAAAATCCGTTCATTTTGGCCGCTGCGCCTCCGACCGACGAACTTGAGATGCTTGAAGCAGGCCTTAAAAAAGGCTGGGCCGGCGCGGTTTTAAAGACGACCTCGGTTGAGGGAACTAAAGTTCCGCTTAAATATCCTATGATGAGCGGCATCGACGCGGGGGGCGAAAAGCTGATAGCGATGGGCAATATCGATTTGATAAGCGCTCATCACATCGATGAAGTCGAGAGGCGTGTCAGGTATCTTAAAAAACGTTTCCCAAATAAGGTTTTGATCGGTTCGATAATGGGTTCGACAAAAGAGGAGTGGCAGAGCCTTGTTTTGCGTTTGTCGGATGCCGGAGCCGATATGATCGAGTGCAGTTTTTCGTGCCCGCAGGGGAGCCTTGGCGCCAAGGCAGGGCAGATGCTTGCTCAGGATGTGGAGGCAACCGCTAAGGTCGCTTCATGGGTGAAAGAGGCGGCTGCCTCTCATAAACGAAATTTGCCGGTCGTGATTAAAATTACGCCGCACGTGACCGATGTCTGTGAAATTGCGTCGGCGCTAAAAGCGGTCGGAGTTGACGCGATTTGCGCCTCCAACACGATTCAATCTTTAATGGGGATCGACCTAGAAACATTTGTGCCCTTTCCGAATGTAGAAGGCAAATCCAGCTATTCGGGGATGAGCGGCCCTGCGATAAAACCTCAAACGCTCAAGGTCATTAGCGAAATTGCAAAGAATGTCGGCATCCCGATCGTCGGAACGGGCGGACCCGTTACTTGGGCAGATGCTGTTGAATTCATGCTTTGCGGTGCGTCGGTGGTTCAGTTCTGTACGGCGGTCATGCGCTACGGGTTCGATATTATCGACGACCTCCTTGACGGTTTTGCAACTTATCTCGATGCAAAGAAAATAAGAAGAGTCTCTTCTATTGTCGGCGCGTCGCTCCCATTCATCGCAAAACACGATGAACTGACCTACAAAAAAGATGTTATCTCGCGCATCGACAGTAAAAAATGTATCCGCGACGGGCTCTGTTTCATAGCCTGCCGCGACGGCGGTCACAGGGCTATCGAGCTTGACGACGACAGGGCACCGCGCGTTATAAAAGAGAAGTGCGTAGGCTGCGGTCTGTGCAAACTGGTTTGTCCGGTCACGGGTTGCATTTCAATGACCTCTAAAAAATGACATCACGGGGGATAGATGAACAGTCAGTCTTTGCTAATTGATAACGGAGATGTTTTTACTTCACATAGATTCATCAAGAACGGCGCGGTCTTAATTCGAGGTAACAAGATCGTCGCGGTCGGTGAACGGTCGAAATTTGCACGCGTTAAAAATGCCAAAGTTATCGACGCCCACGGCGGCATTATCATGCCCGGTTTTATAAATCTTCACACTCATTTGTACTCGTCTCTTGCGCGCGGTATGCCGATGGCCGGCAAACCGGCGGCGAATTTTAACGAAATCCTGAAAACGCTCTGGTGGCGGCTCGATCGCCTCTTGACCGACGAAGACGTTTTTTACAGCGCGCTTGTCGGATTAATAGACGCCGTAAAGAGCGGCACTACGTCAATCGTCGATCATCATTCGTCGCCGAACTGCGTGGCGGGAAGTTTATGGTGCATTTCCGCAGCGCTCGAAGTCGTGCCCGTTAGGGCTTCGCTTAGCTATGAAGTCAGCGATAGGGACGGCGCTAAGATACGTGACTTGGCAATTGAAGAGAACGTTCTTTTTGCCCGCTCTCACATGTCAAATCAGATGCTGCGTCCTATGATGGGGCTTCATGCTTCATTTACACTAAGCGACGAAACCATCGCGCGTGCAGTTGAATTGGCCGACGCCCTCGGGATTGGCTGTCATGTTCACACGGCCGAAGCGCAAAGCGACGTCGAGTTTACGCGGAAAAAATTCGGCGAGCGCGTCGTGGAACGATGGAAAAGACTTGGCGTTCTATCTCCGAAGAGCTTGCTTGCGCATTGTGTTCACATCGACGAAAGAGAGGCGCGTCTTATCGCCTCGTCGCAGGCAAAGATCGCGCACAATCCGTCATCGAATATGAACAATGCCGTCGGTTCGGCCGATCTTCAGATGCTCATTAAAAGACATTGTGCGATCGGACTCGGCACCGACGGAATGTCGCAAGACATGATATTGGAGGCGAAAGTGGCCGCTCTTGGCTGCAAAGCTTTCAATGGAGCCACGAGCAAAGTCTGTTTTGAAGCAGGCGGGTCTCTTTTAAATCACAACCCCGATATTTGCCGAAAACTTTTCGGATGGCGTATAGGTGCCCTTGATGCTGGAAGCATGGCCGACGTTATCACAGTCGATTACCGTTCGCCGACGCCGGTCAATCCCGATAATTTTTTGAGCCATTTGCTTTACGGTGTTCACTCTGGAAATGTCAGATCGTCGATAATAAACGGCAGGGTGGTAATGCACGACAGACATTTGCCGGGCGTTGATGAAAAACAAATATTTAGCGAGGCAGAGAAGGTCGCTATGTCGCTTTGGAAACGATTTAAAAAAGGAGGGTTACGATGAAATGGTTCGCATTAGTACTTGTTTGCGTGTGTGTCGTGGCGCTTGTGGCATGCAAAAAGAGGGGTGATAAAGCCGCTTCGCCGGATGTGAAGGAGTCCTCTTCAGGTGGAGTGGAGATCACGATAAAAGCCGCCGATATGTCGGCTGAAAATTATCGCAAACTTTTTAACGAAGTTGCCGGCGCCCTTTACGGGTTTCAGTGGATTGGCGATTTTACAAATCCATCGCAGATCGACTTCGATAAAAATGAGCTTTATGTCCCGCAGGCTCTTCGCGCGCAATTCGGACTTACAGGCGATTCGATATCGCAGACTGTCGCCTTGATGACCGCGATCGAAAACGTCAAAAAGGGTGTCGAAGAAAAGCGTAAGGCAAGTGTCGCATCGACGCTTGCGGCACAACGTGAAATTCATCAGTGGTTCGATTTGGGCAAGCTTTCCGAAGCAAACCAGAAAGCCTCGCGCTATCTTATCGAGGCAGGTTACTGGATGCACGAACTCTACAAGCTACAGTTGGATAAAAATTATGAAGCTACACAAACTTCGATCTATGCCTCAGGCGACATCAATTCGATAAGACTCTTCGAACGCAACGCGGGGGCATTTTGCGGGCGCTACGGCGACGCTGCAACTTGCGCGTTGCTTCCCGATTTTTCGGTTCCGTCGATAGGCGCCATCATGTGGCCCGACGATATGAACGAAAAAGATTTTGAAAAGATCAAAGCGAGCTCAAAAGATCCTTCGAAAGACCCGCTGTTGAGCCCCTTTACGGTCGTAGAAAAAGATGAAAAAGGAAATTTCAAAGCTGTTCCTTACGCGAAATTTGCCCCCTTCCAGCAGAAGATGGAAAAAATTGCGTCGCTCTTTGAACAGGCGAGTGAAGTTGACGGGATAGACCCGACCTTTGCAAAGCAGTTAAAGCTTCAGGCCGCGGCCTTTAGAAGCGACAGCGATCGCCCCTATTTCGAAAGTGACGAGGCTTGGGGTGCTACAAAGGGAGAGCTTGAACTGACCGCAGGCCCCTACGAAAGCTATGAAGACCATTTCGGCACGAAGGCGTTTTTCGAATTCATGCTCGGCGCGGAAGAAAAAGAGGCAACGGAAGTCATTAACAAGTTCATTCCTGTGCTGCCTACGATAGAACAGCAGTTTGCGTCTCTTGTCGGGCCGGAACTTTACAAACCGCGCGAACTGGGAGTAATGCCGCCGATCCGAGTTGTGCGGGTTATTTCTGGGCTTGGCGAAGTTAAAAAATCCGGCGGTCCGTCGATCGCTTTTAATCTTCCCAACATCGGGCCGATGGCGGAACGCGGCACGCCAAAGCGCGTTATCATGGCAAACCATCACGAGGCTAAATTCCCTATCTTGCGCGCGATCGCCGAAATCGCGATCGTACCCGAGCAGCTTAACGACATCGATGCGCATAGCTTTGTTTTCGATTCGACCTTCCACGAAATTATGCACGGCATAGGCCCGCAGCGCGAAACCAAAGTTGGAGATTCAACCGTGGCTTTGATGATGGACGAATATTACGACGGACTTGAAGAGGCAAAGGCAAATGTCGGCGGGGTCTGGTCGGCCAAGTTCCTTGCCGACGCCGGAGTTATCACCCCCGACCAGTTAAGAAAGATTCAAGCGACTTACATCGCAGGTCTATTGCGCATCATGCGTTTCGGCGCGAAAGAGGCTCATGCGCAGGGTGCCGCTCTTGAGTTTAGCTATATTTTTTCGAAAGGGGGCATCGAGCAGCGCGGCGAACAGTTCGCCGTCAATTATGAAAAGCTGCAGGATGCTCTGGCGGCTCTTGTTTCCGACATAGGCAAGACCTTGTTAAGTGGTGACAAAGCGGCTGCGAAAGTTCTTCTGGAGGATTTCCCGGCCAGAGCTCCGGCGCTGCTTGAAGTGCTGGCTAAGAAGTTCGCCGTGGCGCAAATTCCGCGGGATGTCGCGCTTGTCTATCATGTTAACGGATTGTAAGATTTAAGCAGATGAAAAGATGCCGGCTTCTTAAAAAGGAGCCGGCATTTTTATTTTTCGTTAGAGCTTCCGCCTACCGTGATCGACGGAATTCTGATCGTAGGCATTCCGTGACCGACCGGAACTCCTTGACCGTCTTTGCCGCAGGTGCCGATGCCGTAACCGATATCGGTTCCGACCATATCTATCTCCATTAGAATTTTGGGGCCGTTGCCGATAAGCGTTGCACCGCGAACCGGTTCGCAAATCTGGCCCTTACGAACCATATAGGCTTCTTGAGCTTCAAAAACAAAATCGCCGTTAATCGTGTTTACCTGACCGCCCCCCATTTTTTTAACAAGAAGTCCAGTTTCAAGCGAAGCGATTATGTTTTTTGGTTCGTGCGCCCCCGGAACGACCATTGTGTTGCTCATGCGGCAGATAGGGCGCTGACGATAACTCTCGCGACGGCAATTGCCTGTCGGTTTCAAACCCATTTTTTCGGCGGTCGCTTTTGTCTGCATGTAATTTTTCAGCACGCCGTTTTCGATGAGGACGGTTCTTTGCGCCGGAGTACCTTCGTCGTCAAAAGCGTAGGTTCCGCGCAAACCCTTTATTGTGGCGTCATCTACGACAGTCACTACGTTCGATGCGACCGATGTTCCAAGCTTGTCCTGATAGACCGACATTTTATTGGAGGCCAGATCGGCTTCAAGTCCGTGTCCGACCGCTTCGTGTATCATTGTGCCGCCGGCCGAGGATGAGATGACAACCGGCATAACTTTGCGCGGCGCGCTTCTTGCATCGAGCATTAGGATGGCGCGGTCGGCAGCGCTCTTTGCCAGCTCTTCGGGAGCATACTTCTCGAAAAAATCGTAACCGACGGTGCCGCCGATAGGATCATATCCTGTTTGAATGATTCCGTTCTTTTCGGCAACGACCAAGACGACCATTATGAGGTCCTTTCTTGTGTCGTCGGCTGCAAGTCCGTTCGTATTAAAAATGCGGACTCTCTTTTCGCTGTGTCTGAGCGTAATTTGGACCTGTTTGATAAGAGGGGAGTATCCCCACGAAAAGGCGGCTGCTCTTTCTACAAGTGATACCGCAGTTTGCGGCTCTTTTACTGTTTTAGTGCCAAGGTCATTTTGAATTTCTGGAAGGCAAATGTCAGGCCCAAACTGTTTCGCTGTGTTTGCCGAAATTTTAGAGCCGAAGGTTGCAAGGGATTTTGCGAGTTCTTCAAGTTTTGTATGATCGTTGGTGAATCCGTAGATGTTTTTTTCGCCGCTAACGATTCTCAATCCGAAACCGCTGTCTATTCCTTCGACCGCTTTTTCAAATTTGCCCGATTCGTGTGAGATAATCGCGGTGGAGGTCTCTTCGCAATAGAGTTCGGCCAGACTGCCTCCGCCCGATTTTGCGATGGAAAGAATTTTTTCAACGGGAATGTTTTTCGTCATTTGAGACGCTGCTATTTAGCAGAAGAGGTGCTTTCGATAAAGCTCTTTTTGTACAGTTCACGGTTTTTTGGTGAATCGAGATCGTCGTCGCCTCTGCCGTTCCACGGATTATTGATGTCGGTGTAGAGGTGCTGCTGCTTGTTCACCGAATGGGTTTTGGTCAGCTTGGTATCGTCGTTTTTTAACGTTTCCTCTTTTGGATTCGACGCTGTTCTTGTCTCTGTGTGCATTTGTTCGGAAGCGCGTTTAACTATATTCTCGCGTCTGTCAAGATCGAGAGGACCGCCGTCCGTGTAAGGATCTGTTCTAGGCACCGTCTCTTTGCGGGCAGCAACTGCTTTAACGGGTGCGACGGCCGGCGCTTCTACGGAAGGGCTTTCGGCGTCGGGTTTTATTTGAGCCTCTGCGTTTGTAATATCGGACTGCGCTATCGTCTTCGGTTCGGTATTTTGTTTAACGTTCTCTTCAGTTGCTGTTTGTGCCTGTTGCTCTGCGATAACATCTGTTTCGGCAGACGCATTTTCTGCCGCAACGGCAACGACGGTATTATCCTGCTGCTCAAGGATCATTATGTTTGCAACTTTGTTATTCTGCAAACCTTTGTGAGCGGCAAAGACGATCGTAAAAAGCGCGATTAAAATTGCTAGATTTGAAGCGACCGAAAACCAGATCGGAGCAGATGATTGAGCCGAGTTTTTTTCGGCAGCAGGCATGACAGAAACTTTAGCGGAATCGCTCTTTTTCCTCCGTCCGCGTTTTTTTACGACCGGAGAAGCTTGTCCGGTTCTCCCTTCAACTGCTGAATTTCCGGCATTTTGATTATTCTGTTCCATAGGCGCGCAGGGTATATTAGGTGGCGTTATACGTCAAGGTAAAAATAGGTCGGAAAGTAGCGAAACTATTTGATTTTCTAAAACAAATTATTTGCTATTCATTTGGACTTCGGCTAATATCCGAAAAAGGGGAAGCAATCCAAAAACATTAAAGATTTCGGCTAATTATGTTCAAGCAATACTCATGGGCATTTACGGCTCTTTTTGTGCTCATGGTCGCTTTTTTTGCGGCCAAGATCACCGGTGTCTATCTGGCAAAAATGCTGGAAGTGAAGAGGTCTATCGGCGTCCTTAGGTCTGTGGAAGAGAGGGCCGATGTGCCGCGCGTAGGTGATCGCGAAGATTACGAAGTCATCCTTGAGAGGAATATCTTTGACTCTACCCAGTCGGCGGTGTCGCAATCCGACGGGGAGGCCGGCGATGTCGCCTACGTCCCCGGAGGCGAAGCCGTCAGAACCAGCATGAGCCTCAAGGTCCTTGCCGTGCTTGTTATTGGCGAGGGAAAAGACAAGCGTTCGAGCGCCACGATCGACGCCGGCGGCGGCATCGATGTCTATTCGGTCGATGACAATAAAACATTTTCTCCGGGAGTCAGGCTGGTTCAGATCAAACCGACCAGAATAGAATTTATCAGAGGCGGGCGTCTTGAATATGCCGAGCTGCTCGACACGATGGGCGAATCGATCTTCGGGCCTCCCAAACCTCTAGACGGCGCTACGGCATCTAAGTCGGCTCAGTCTGCCGCTCCTTCGGGAGAGGCAATCGCGAAGGTTGCCGAGGGCAAATATGCAATCGACGGGCGCGAAATTGAAAATGCGATTCAAAATCTAGATAAACTTTACACTGAGATACGCGCGGTCCCGAACTTTCAAGACGGCAGAGCGGCGGGCATGAAGATTTTGTCGGTCAAACCCGGTTCGGTATTTGCCAAGCTCGGTTTAAAACGCGGAGATGTTCTGCAGAGGATCAATGGCCTTGAACTTGACGTCAGGCGCGGATTCGAAATTTTCAACCAGTTGAAGGATCAGAAAAGTCTAACGCTCGACCTTACAAGGGGCGGGTCAAACCAGACGGTGGAATATGAGATACGATAAAAAAATTGTGGCTGCGTTATCGGCTTCGGCTGTGCTTCTTTTTGCTGCGGTACTTGTGGCGCAGCCTCAGCAAACCGGACAAACGACCGCAGGACAAGCACAACCGCAGATGCAGCCGCCCGTGGATGGCGCAACGGCGCAGGGGGGTGAAGGCGGTGCTGCAAACCCGGCTTCTGCCAGCCCTGCCGGTGAAGAGCTTGTCTATTTGAACGTTCAGGATGCCGACATCAAAGACGTCATTAAGCAGATCAGCAAGGCAACCCAAAGAAATTTCATCATCGACGACAAGGTCAGAGGTAAAGTCACGATCATTTCCGAGCGCCCCATGACAAGAGAAGAGGCTTATCAAACTTTCCTCTCGGCGCTTGAAGTCGCCGGTTACACAATCGTCAAGGGGCCCGCCGGAGTCATCAAGATTGTTCCGCTGAAGGACGCTTTGCAGCAGCCCATTCCAACTCACGTTGACACAACTCCGGTCACCGACATGTTCATTACGAGACTAATTCCGCTGCAAAGCATTAGCGCGGTCGAAATGTCGAACGCCATCAAGGGGCTCGTCTCTCGTGAAGGGAATCTTTTCGCCTATCCTGCGACGAACACCCTCATCATAACAGATTCCGGCACCAACATCGATCGCCTGATGAAGATAATAAAAGAGCTCGATCAGGAGGGGCCGCAGCAGGTCCTCGAGATAATTCCGGTCATCAATACAAGCTCGCGCGATGTAGCCCAGATGGTCAACCAGCTTTTCGAGCAGGAGAAGAGCAGCTCGAAATCGAAGATAAGCTCCAAAAAAGGGGGCGAGCTTGAAGAGATCGCCGAGGTCTCAAAGATCATTCCAGACGAAAGAACAAACGCAATCATTGTTCTTGCTAGCAAGCGCGCAATTGAAAAAGTTCGCAACATAATCGCCCGCCTCGACAGAAAGCTCGACGAAGCCAGCGAAGGTAAAATCCACGTCTATTATTTAAAGCATGCCAAGGCCAAGACGATGGCCGAAATGCTTTCAACTCTTACGGCCGGAGCGACATCGGCTAAAAAAGATTCCAAGTCAACTTCAGCCAGTGGACCGATCATGGCCGAATTTGAAGGTGGTATTAAAATTACTTCTGACGATTCAACCAACGCACTTGTCATCACAGCCTCGGCAAAAGATTTTCAGACGCTTGTCGACAAGGTGATTTCAAAACTCGATGTGGCCAGACGTCAGGTCTATCTCGAAGCTATCATCATGGAGCTGTCGGTTCAGAAGGGCTCCGATTACGGCGTGAAGGGATTTGGAGGCGGCAATCTTGGACGCTTCAGCCTTTTCGGTACCGATCCTTCAGACTCGGTTCTTAGCGGTTTCTTAACCGGCGGGACAGGTGCTTTGCCGACCGGTCTTCTCGGCGGTTTGCTCGGTCAGGACACGATCCCGATCAACATCGACGGCACGACCAAGTCGATTCCGTCGGCCGGCATTTTCTTTTCGGCGCTGGCTTCCTACAACGACGCGAACGTGATTTCGACCCCGAGCATTTTGACCCTCGACAACGAAGAGGCGAAGATCGAGATCAAAGGCAAGCAGTACTACCAAGGCAACGCACTTGTCAGCGCGACCGGCACGCAGTTCAATACGGCGTCGAGCGAAACAGGTTTATCACTGAAAATTACTCCGCAGATCGGCGAAAAAGAAAACGTAACGCTCAAAATTGAACAGTCACTCTCCGACGTCAGCGGCAAATCTCTCGATCCCATTAAACTTCCCGACCCGACCAAGGAGCGTTCAATTAAGACATCGGTTGTGACGATGAACGGCCAGACAGTTGTGCTCGGCGGTTTGATGGAAGACAAGGCGACTTCCAGCAAGACCAAAATTCCGCTGCTTGGCGACATTCCAATCTTGGGCAATTTGTTCAAGAGCACTTCGTTACAAAAAACAAAGGTCAACCTGCTGATTTTCATTACGCCGACGATTGTGAAAGATGCCACCGACTTCTCCGGCATTCTCAAACGCAAGATCGAAGA
>CAZYHS010000003.1:69569-90048 GCA_964647545.1 uncultured Pseudomonadota bacterium
GTGAAGCCGCCGGCTCCCGGAGCGCGTGAAAAAGAGCTCGATCTGGCGTACTAACTGCTGGTTTAAATAGTTTAAGATGGTTCAAATGGTTTAAGTTTAATTCGTTTAAGATAGATTAAAAATTATGGAAGATAAATCACTAGGCGCAATTTTACTTGAGACCACGAGTTTGACGGAGAATCAGCTTGAAGAGGCCCTTGCAGCGCATCGCGAAAAAGGGATCAAGCTCGGTGACGCTTTGGTGCAGCTTAAGTTTCTCCGGACTGAAGATATCTTGAAGGCGTTGTCGGTGCAGCTCGGCTTTCCTTACGAAAACAAGATCGATACCGAAGATATTCCTTCCGACCTGATAGCCAACCTCCCCATAAACTATGCGAAGAAGAACGAGGTTCTTCCGCTTAGAAAAGAGGGGGATGCCGTCGTCGTTGCAGTTTCCGATCCGACGAATTTTTATGTGCTCGACGACCTTCGCACGGTATTCAATTCCGAGATAAAACCGATCATCGCCAGTTCGTACGAAATAGTTAACGCCATCAACATCGTTTACAACAGGGCGTCTGGGTCGGGAGAAGACGCAATGGGCGAGCTTGACCAAAGCGTCGGCGAGATCAACTCTGACTTTGACGAACCCGTCGATCTTCTTGACGCAACCGACGAGGCCCCGATCATCAGGCTCGTAAACTCTCTGATGTTTAGAGCGGTCAAACAGAAGGCAAGCGATATTCACATTGAACCGTTTGAGAAGGAGCTTGTCATACGTTTCAGGATAGACGGCGTTCTCTACGACATAATGAGCCCGCCCAAGCGCGCGCAAAATTCCATCATCAGCCGCGTGAAAATTATGGCCGGTCTCAATATCGCGGAAAAGCGTCTCCCGCAGGACGGCCGCATCAGGCTAAAGATCGCCGGCAAAGATATCGATATCCGTGTTTCAACTATCCCGACATCTTTCGGCGAATCGGTCGTAATGCGTTTGCTCGACAGAAGCAACGTTCTGCTCGATCTGAATTCACTCGGCCTTCAAGGCAGACAACTTGAAATAATGCACGACCTAATCAGTAGGAGCCACGGCATTATTTTGGTCACCGGTCCGACAGGTTCCGGTAAAACGACGACGCTCTACGCCGCTTTGTCGAAGATAAATTCCAAAGACATTAAAATTCTCACAATTGAAGATCCGGTCGAATATCAGATCCCCGGGATCAATCAGGTTCAGGTGAACCCGAAGATCGATCTGACCTTTGCCGCCGGACTCAGAGCTTTCCTTCGTCAAGATCCCGACGTGATCATGGTCGGTGAAATCCGCGATAAAGAGACCGCCGAAATTGCAATTCAAGCGTCGCTCACAGGTCACTTGGTTATTTCGACACTTCACACCAACGACGCTCCGTCGACCATGAGCCGTCTGGTCGATATGGGAATTGAGCCGTTCCTTGTCTCGTCGTCGATTTTGGGAGTTATCGCTCAGCGGCTTGTGAGAACCGTCTGCCACGAATGCGCTAAAAAATATGTCCCGACCGAAGAGGAGTTGCACAAGATCGGTCTTTCTATTTCCGATCTTAAGGGTCGTCAGCTTTTGCGAGCGGTCGGATGTCCTAATTGTCTCGAAACTGGCTACACGGGGCGATTGGCCATTTACGAATTCATGATCTTGAACGACGAAATTAGAAGCGAGATAATGAAAGGGAGCGACGCCACGACGATCAAGCGTGCAGCTGTCGGCAGCGGCATGACAAGTCTTATGGCCGACGCCTCCAACAAAGTTTTACAGGGATTGACGACAATCGAAGAGGTCTTGAGAGTGATACAAGAAAATGAATGACCAGCGGGAATAAATTATGGCCGTATATTCGTACAAGGGAATAAACGACAAGGGAAAGAACACCACCGGCTCAATCGACGCCGAAAACGAAAAGGCCGCGCGCGCGAAACTGCGCAAGATGGGCGTTTATCCCACCGGCATTTCGCTTGGCGGCTCGATCGGCGCCGCAAAGATCGGCATGTCGGCGAACGTCGATTTTGCCAAGATGTTTAACCGCATAAAGCTGGCCGACATCGCCTTGATGACCAGACAGCTTTCGACGCTTCTGGCGGCTCATGTGCCGCTGGTCGATTCGTTGGCGGCGATGGGTGAACAGGTGGCGAACGAAAAGCTGCGCAATATTATTTCGGAGATGCGTCAGAAAGTGGTCGAGGGTTCAAAGCTCTCCGATGCCATGCGAGCCTATCCCAAAGTTTTTGGCAACATGTACATAAACATGGTTAACGCCGGTGAAAACTCGGGCTCGCTTGACATCGTGCTGGCGAGGCTGGCCGATTTTACCGAAAGCCAGCAGAAGATTAAGTCGCGCATTTCCGGCGCGATGATCTATCCGATCATCATGGGAGTCGTCGCTGTTCTTCTCATGTTCGTCCTTCTGACCTTCATGGTTCCGAAGATGACCTCAATCTTTAAAAGCCAGAAGCTCGAGCTTCCGCTTCCCACTAAAGTTCTGATTTTTTTCAGCGAGTTGCTTTCGAACTACTGGTATTTGATCTTTGCCGCGATTGGTGTCGGCATCTATTTTATCTTACGCTGGTTTAAGACTCCGAACGGGCGTGAATGGCGCGACGGAATGCTCCTTAAGATGCCCGTATTTGGAAATCTTATCAGATTGTCGGCAATCTCGCGTTTTGCCAGAACTCTATCGACTCTTCTTGCAAGCGGTGTTCAGATGCTTGCGGCAATGGACATAGTCAAGAACGTTGTCTCAAACGTTGTGCTTGAAAAGTCGATTGAAGTGACCCGCAACTCGGTTAAAGAAGGTGAATCGATCGCCGAGCCGCTGAAGCGGAGCGGGCATTTTCCGCCTCTTGTCACACACATGATATCGATCGGCGAAAAGACCGGCTCTTTAGAAACGATGTTGGAGCGGGTCGCCGATTCCTATGATTCGCAGGTCGATAATGCCGTTTCGACGTTACTTTCACTATTGGAGCCGATCATGATCATGGTCATGGGAGGCACTATTACTTTCGTTGTCGTTTCGATCCTGCTCCCCATTCTGCAAATGGGCGACCTTGGTTCGATCGGCGGAGGATGACAAAAAAGGAGGATGTAGATATGGAAAAGAGGGGAATGCGGTTGTTCGCCCGTGAAGTCGGGCAAAAGGGTATGACGCTGATCGAAATTCTCATCGTCATAACGATTTTGGGTATCGTGATGACGCTGGTAGGAAGCCGTGTCGTGAAGCAATTCGGCCGCGCCAAGATCAAGACGACGACCCTTGCGATGCAGCAGCTTCGTCAGGCGATCACCGAGTATCAGATGGACCACAACAAGATACCTTCGGATCTTGCCGCTCTTGAAGGGGAATATGTAGAAACAATGCCGGCAGACGGCTGGGGCAATCCTTTCAGAATGCAAATTCCGGGCCCGACAGGTCAGCCTTTCGACATCATAAGCGACGGCCCAGACGGTCAGTCAGGCACCGACGATGACATAAAACTTTCCGAGCAGGGAAAAAGATAAATGACGATGTTTCGTTCAAGGACAGGCGGATTTACCCTTATCGAGATGATGATCGTGGTCACGATCGTCGGTTTGATAGCCGTTCTTGGCGCAAACATCATGTCGGGAACTTTCCGTTCAAAATCACGCGAGCTGCAATGGCGCATGGCATCGACGATCCGTTACCTCTACAATTCGGCGGTGACAGAATCCAAGACCATGCGCCTTGTGCTCGACCTGCAGGAGGGGGGCTCCTACTGGGCCGAGGCGACCGGCGATAAATTTCTGCTTGAGAGATCCGAGGACATTAAAGAAAGGGAGCGCAGAAAAGATTTCGGCGATGAAAGCGCAGCTCCTGCTAAAACTGAACAATCTGCTTCGACGATGTCCGATGAAACAAAGGACGCTCTCGGCCTTACAGGTGACGAATCTTTTAAACAGGAGGCGGAAGAGATCGTTGAACCGTCGGAAGCTGTTTTCGGTTCGGTCGAATCTCCCGTTCTTGAGGTCAAACAGCTGCCGCGGGGGATCTACATAAAAGATGTTTACACCGAACACGACGGTGAAACCGGAGTTTCGGAAGGCAAAGCTTACATCTATTTTTTCCCCAACGGCTACGCCGAGCCTAGCGTGATAAATTTCAGGAACGAAGACGATACAAGGCAGTTCTCTATTAAGATCGATCCGTACAGCGGAGAGGTCGATATTTCTCCCGAATATCGCACTTTGGAGACGAGCAAAAAGTGAGCAAAAAAGGTTTTACACTCCTCGAGGTTATGCTGGCCCTTGCAGTTTTTGCGATTGCAATGGCAAGTCTGGTGGGCTTTCACGCAAGGGGTTACGTTAACGAGGCCCGTGCGAGACGACTCACCGTTGCGACAAATCTTGCCCGAATGAAACTTGTCGATATGCAGCTTGCCATAGAAAAAGATCTTCTAACCGGCGGCTTTCCAGAAGAAAAAGAAGAGGTCGGCGAGTTCGACACCCCATTTTCCGATTTCAAGTGGAAGACCGAAATAAGAAAGGTCGAGCTTCCGGTTCCTCCTCTTGGGGAAGCTGCGGGAGATGCAACCAAGCAGATGATGCAAATGGTAAGCAAACAGATATCCGATTCGGTCAGAGAACTCAAATTGACCGTAACGTGGACCGAAATGGAAAAAGAGAGGTCGTTTAGTGTCGTGACGCACATCGCTAAAATGTGATGAAAAAGATGAACGCAAAAAAAATACAATCGGGTTTTTCGCTGCTTGAAGTTTTGATAGCCGTCTTCATTCTTGCCATGATGTCGTTGATGATATGGCAAATCACAAACAACGCCTATCGCGGTACCGAAAAGGCAAAGAGCTACGATTCGATCTACCAGCAGGCGCGAATATCTTTAAAGAGGCTGACATCCGATCTGACCGGCGCCTTTATGGTGCTTCCGTCAATGCAAGGGACTGCAAGTGACGGAACGCCTGCGCTGGAAACCGGATTTTTCGGCGAGGATTCCGGCGAACGCGACAGAATAGATTTTAGCACAATGTCCGGCATAAGAATGGTTAAGAACGAAAAGCGAAGCGACATTCTCGAGGTCGGCTACTATGTCGAGAGCTGTCCCGATTCCGAGGATGGAGCTCAATGTCTGATGCGTCGCGAATCTGTAAAATTAGATCGCGATATAAAAAACGGAGGAAGGGCTTTTCCGATAGCCAGAGGAGTGAAATCTTTCCAGATGGAATATTACGACGCGGCAAAACAAGAGTGGAGGCCGGACTGGAGTTCGCAGGATCCGGTTTTTATAGGCAAGCTTCCGAGAGCCGCAAAAATAACGCTGGTTTTTTTCGATCCTAAGGATGAGACGGGCGAGGTTGTTTTTATGACATCGGCCCTTTTGCCGATGTCGATCGCTCCCATCGATTTTTAATATGAGAAGCGAAAAGGGGATAGCTTTAATGATGGTGATTTCGGCGATCATGCTGCTGAGCATGATCGTGCTCGAATTCGTCTATTCGACGAACATCAATTTGAAGCTCGCCACAGCAGAAAAAGAGGGGTTGCAGGCGCAGTATCTTGCCATTTCGGCTCAAAATCTCATGAAGGTCGAACTGATGATGGACAAGCAGGTTAAAGCGCAGATTGCGTCCCTGCCAATCGCCGCAAACATGCCGATAGATCTCAGTCAGCCTTTGTGTCAGCAATTTCCGTTCTCAACCGCATTGATAAGGGCATTTTTTATCGGAGGAGAAATTCCTCTATTTGGCGACAATTCCCCGCCTCAAGATAATTCCGAGACAGCAAGCACGCCGAGCGAAGAGAGCAAAGGCAAATCGGTCACAGGTTTTGAGACCGAAAAGGCTCAGGAGTTTTTGGCTTTCGACGGTGATTTCGACGGCCAGTGCGCCGACGAGGCCGGGCGGTTGAACTTCAACTATTTTGCGGGCTTGGATCCGGCCCAGCAGGTGCTATCCGGAAATAATTTATACGATTCATACAAGCTTTTGTTAATGAATTACTTTAAGCAGGAAAAGTTCAAGAAGTTGTTTGAGAGTAAGGATAAAATAGACGAAATTGTTAGAAATATCGCCGACTGGGTCGATAAGAACGACGTTATAAACGACCTTGGCGGTGTGACCCGCGGGCTCGAGGCGGGTTTGTATAAGGGGGACGACGATTATCCTCCTCGTAACAACAAGTTCATCACGCTTGAAGAACTTCATTTTGTGAACGGAGTCGATGACACATGGTTTGCCCCTCTCTCTGAGCGTTTTACGATCTATGGCGATAGTAAGGTCAACATTTGTCTTGCCGAGAGCGACGTGATCTGGGGGATTATTTTGGCCTACGCATCACAAAATACTTCGATACCCCCGATTAATCCGCAGAACGACGAATTGAAAAAACAAGTGATAGACGCGGTCATGTTCAGCTGCAGCGGCGCTCAGCCTCAAGTTGCAACGATCGCGCAAAATATCAATTCGCTGCTTGGCATTACGCAGCAGCAGGCCGGCAACAGTCTAACGAACATGATTACCACCGAAGCAAGGTACTATTCCCTAAAATTAACGGGACAAGTCGGCGACACTGTGGTAAATATTAAAACCGTTTTGGACACAAGAGATTCAGACCCCAAAAAATGGCGAGTTCTGTACTATAAAATTTATTGATCATTATGCCTCAGACGATTCTCGGCGTTGACATAGGAAGTTTTTCAATAAAGGTCGCACAGATCAGGCGCTCCTTTAAAAGTTTTGAGCTCGTCAAATTTTTCGAGAGACAGATCCAATACAACGACCTCCTTACGCCTGAAGAAGCAACCTCGGCCGCTATCACGGCCCTCATCGAAGACAATAATTTAGGTTGGGATCAGATCATAGTCGGTCTCCCCGGACAATTTGTCTCGTCGCGACTGATTGAATTGCCTTTTGCCAATAAAAAGAAGATCGATCAGACGATAGAATTCGAAATGGAAAATTACATTCCATTCGATGTCAGCGAAGTCGTGGCCGATTATCACATCGTTAAAGCCGGCAAGGATTCTTCCAAGGTTCTTGTATTTTACGCCCCCAAATCTCAATTTGTTAAAACTCTCAATTTGCTTGAAAAAGCGTCGATCGATCCGAAGGTGGTTTGCGTTGAAGGCGTGGAGCTGGTCAATCTTGTCAATCTTGGCATGGTGCCTCCCGAAGGTGTTTACGCAATGCTCGATATCGGGCACAAAAAAACAACGATCACGATTTGCAAAGGCAAGAGCCTCTATTTCACACGCACGATCATGATCGGCGGCTGGCACATTACAGACGCCATTGCGAAAAAACTGGGCGTGTCATACGATGAAGCAGAGAAACTTAAGATCGAAATGGGGCAGATAAGCGACATCATTCCGGACGGTCTAGACAGCCTTTCAAAAAATGTCTTTGAGGCGATTAATCATGTGGTGGACAGCATAGTTCTGCACCTTAGGCAGACATTCTTTTCTTATCAGGACGACGCCGGAGATGTTGTATCCGGAATTTATCTCTCCGGCGGAACTTCACGTCTGCCGGGCCTTGACCGCTATCTTTCTATAAAATTAAAGCAGAACGTCGCATTCTTGGATTGTCTGGAATTTCATTTCAGCAGATTGACCGCAAGCGACGTCCATCTGCAGCTTATTCCGCAGGCTCTAGCTCTCGGTCTCAGGGGCGTGGCTCCGGCCGGACTTCCCGACGTTAATTTCAGAAAAGGGGAGTTCGCCTATAAAGGAGACGTCAAGCAGCTAGGAGGCGGGCTTAGGCGCGCCGGTATTGCAATAGTTCTTGTTGTGGCGCTGGCCATTGTCTATTTCACCGTGAACTATTTGAGCCTCTCCAAAAAACTTGCCGAGCTCAACAGAGAGATATCAAGCCTTGTGGTGCAGGCGATACCCGACGCGAATCCTAAAAAGATTTCCAATTCGAACGCGGCGCTAAATTTTATAAAGAGTAAAAAGAACGAGACCGGCGAGCGTCTTGCCAAATTATCTGCGGCGCTGGGAAACTCTTCCCTTAATATTTTGAAGGAGATTTCGTCCTCTTTTCCTTCGAGGGACGAGATAAAGGTCGATATTGAAGATTTTAATTATCAGCAGGGGAAGATAAAACTGTCGGGCAGAACTACGTCGTTCGAGGCGGTCGATAAACTCAAGAGCTCTCTTGAAAGAAATTCGAAATTCAAAAATGTCGCTACCGGCAATGTCCGCAAAGGTGTAAAAGACGAGATCAAATTCGACATAACGATGGAGACCGGCAAATAACTATGCAGTTCACGAACAAATACGCATTTCTTAAACGATTCAGCGTTGAGGCTGTTTACAACACCTTTTTAGGCCTTCAGCCCAAAGAACAGATCGTTGCCATGGTTCTTTCGGGCGCGCTGTTGCTGCTAGTTATTTTCGTGCCGATTTCTCTTGCCGGCGGCAAAATTTCCCAGATGGAAAAGTCGATCAGTCAGAACAGAGAACAGATGGGGGATGTGGTTAGAAATATCGACGAATATAATAAAGAGAAAGCAAAGCTGGGAGCGATCGAGGCTCTAATGAAGTCTGGCTTTGATACCTCTCTTTCATCGAGCATCGAAAATATCGCAACGCAAAGCGGAATAAAACCGAACGTCGAACAGCTTAAAGAGCGCCCTTTGGTGCCGTCAGAAGTTTACGACGAGGCAAGCGTTGACGTGCGCGTCGCGAGGGTCTCTCTTCAGCAGCTTGTCGATTTTTTGCATAAGATCGAGGACGAAAAGGGAAAAGTGCTTCGCGTCAAACAGCTTCAGATAAAACCCAGATATGATAACAAAACTCTATGTGACGCCAACTTCACCGTTTCGACCTTCAAGCTTTCCGGAGAGGGGGCTTAAGGACTTATGCCAAATTTCCTAAAGGTAATAATTTATTCCATCCTCTTTATTTTCTCGTTCGTTTTTTTTCTCTATTGGACATTTCCGTATGACACTCTCAAAGACCGTTTGATCAACACCGCAGAGACGCAGCTTGGTCCGGAATATGACGTCATGGTGTCGAGCTTTTCTCCCAGCTTTTTCACAGGCGCCGTCTTAAAGCAGGTCAAGATAGTTAAACGAAGCGGAGACGATGCCAAGACCGTTTGGGAGGCGCAGCGCGTGAAGGTCAGGGCCTCTCTCGGTTCGCTGCTTTTTGGAAAGACCAACGTCAGCTTTTCTCTTAAGAACCAGAAATCTTCTGCGAGCGGTTCGTTGAAGCTCACAGATGACGGATGGAACTTCCACGCAGATTTCTCAAATCTTAATCTCGGCGATTTTGGTTTTTTGTCGCCGTCGGGGACTTCAAAGTTAGTAAGCTCGATCGACGGAGAGATAAAACTAAATATAAACAACAAGCAGCTTGTACAAAGTACAGGCAGCGTCGAATTAAAGCTTGAAGATATGAAGTTCACGGCAGGCGAGCTTAAAATCGCCGAAGGTGTGGATTTCACCGTCCCCGAACTTCTCTTCGCTAAAGACGGAGTGCTTAACATCGAGCTTTCCAAAGGGGCCATAAAAGTTAAAGAATTCAAAACCAAAGAGGCCGATCTGAAACTCGACATCGCCGGCGATATCTTTTTGTCGTCGATACTTAAAAACTATCGCATGAATTTGAAAGGGACCTTTGCCGTAACTCCAAAGCTCGAGCAGGCAATCCCAATTCTTTTTATGATAGAAAAGCAGCGTTCAACCGACGGAACTTATCCGTTGAACATTACAGGGCGGATATCGCAGCCCTCCATCAAGGTCGGGGATTTCACTCTTCCACTTTAAAAACTATGCCAAGAGACAAAGGACTTACATACGACCTGCCCAAACGGGCGCGGCCTCTGATACTCGTCACAAACGATGACGGCGTTGCGTTTGCCGGCATTAAAACGCTTGCTAAATCCCTCGAAAAGATCGGGGACGTGCTTGTCGTAGCCCCTTTTGCGGAGCAGAGCGCAACGAGCCACGCGCTAACTTTGCACCGTCCGGTTCGCATGAAGAGAATCTCATCGAGCTGCTACGCTGTCGAGGGGACGCCTACCGATTGCGTGAATCTTGCGGTCAACTTTATTTTAAAAGGAAAAAAGCCCGATCTGCTTTTTTCCGGAATCAACAAAGGGGCGAACCTCGGCGACGATGTCAATTATTCCGGAACCGTGTCGGCGGCAATCGAAGGGGGGATAATCGGAATTCCCTCAATTGCCGTTTCGTCAATCGGGCCAAGAGTTCACGATCCGGTTGACCCGTCAAAGAGTTTCAACTTCGACTTGGCTGCGAAAGTGGCTGTCAAAGTCGCACGCGAGGTCATGGAAAAGGGGCTGCCCAAAGGAATAGTTCTGAACGTCAATGTCCCGTCGGTAAGGAAAATAAAAGGTTTTAAAGCGACGATATTGGGCGGCAAAAATTATTCTAACATTGCCAGCGAAAAGAGCGACCCGCGCGGCGAAAAATATTACTGGATTTGTGGAACCGAATCGAAGAGCGACGATATCCCGGGGTCGGATTGCAACGCCGTCGAGGCGGGTTATGTTTCGGTCACTCCGCTGCGTGTCGATCCGACCGATGAGGATTTTCTAAAGGAGATGAGATCGTGGAGATTCAACTGATGCGGGCCAAACGCGACGAGCAGAACCGGAAGCTAAACGAAGCCTGCAGAGTCAGCGGGCACAATGAATACAGCATTGCCAGAAAGAAGATGATCAGAGAACAGATCATGCCGCAGATAACCGACCAGCGTGTGATTGCGGCCATGTCGAAGGTCCCGCGCGAAAAATTCCTGCCGGAAGGCTTGAGCGACCAAGCCTATTCGGACAGGCCCGTTAATATCGGCGAGCTGCAGACGATAAGCCAGCCGACAATAGTCGCGCTAATGTCCGAAAAGTTAAAACTTTCCGGCAGCGAAAAGGTGCTGGAGATAGGGACCGGCAGCGGCTATCAGTGTTCGATACTTTGCGAGCTCGCAAAACATGTTTTCTCGATCGAGCGCATTTCGACCCTTTCCAACAGGGCAAGAAAAGTTTTGTACGGGCTTGGCTATGTCAATTTTACACTTCGCATCGGAGACGGCACCAAAGGGTGGGTCGAAGCCGCTCCATTTGACAGAATTATCGTGACCGCCGGCGCGCCGGTTGTCCCTGAAGCTCTTTGCGAGCAGCTTTCCGACGGAGGCATCCTTGTCATTCCGGTTGGAGGCGAAGAAAATCAGGTCCTAAAAGTCATCACAAGGTGCGGCAGTTCGTTTAAAGAGGAGATCGTTACAGGCTGCCGTTTTGTAAAATTGATCGGTGAACATGGCTGGAAACGCTAAAAACATAATTAAGTTTGCGCTGCTCACGCTTTGCATCTTTTTTGCCGCGGCGTGCGCCACATCATTCGACGCAAAGGGGCGCTACCACGTCGTTCAGTCGGGCGAGTCTATCTGGAAAATCGCAAGGGCGTATCGTGTTTCCGTGCAGGACTTGGCTGAGTTGAACAACATATCCGACGGGGCCAAGATGACGGCGGGCACAAAATTGTATCTGCCCGATAGACCCAAGCGCAGTTCGTTCAAAAAACTTCCGAAAAAAGAACGCGAGAAGGCGATGTACGATTCGCCTATCGAGTACGATCGCTCGAAATTTATCTGGCCGGTTAATGGCACGGTAACATCGCAATTTGGGATTAGGAACGGCCGAAGGCACGACGGCATCGACATTTCTGCGCCAAGCGGCACTCCGATCTATGCGGCAAATGGCGGCAAGGTTGTCTTTTCAAGCCGGATGTCGGGCTATGGGAATACCGTGATTTTGCGTCACGAGGACAAATTTTTTTCGATTTACTCGCACAATTCGAAGAATCTGGCTAAAAAAGGGAAGAGCGTAAAAAAAGGCGAACTTATCGCCTATATCGGCTCGACAGGACGTTCAACGGGGCCGCATCTCCATTTTGAAATTCGTCATGGACAAAAGGCTAGAAATCCTCTATTTTTCCTCCCCGTTTCGAAGGGTGAGCAAGTGAAGAAACCCGCCAAACGCTCTAAACGCCGCTGATTGCGGACTTTCTTATGAAAAGAGGAGATGAAATGGAGCAGTTATTAAAGGCCAGTATCCGCGATATTCCCGATTTCCCAAAGGCCGGAATTATTTTCAAAGATATCACTCCCATTCTGCAGGACTCGAAACTTTTTGCAAAGGTCATCGATACGTTCGCAGAAAGATATCGCGCTAAAAACGTCGATGTTGTCATCGGAATTGAATCGCGCGGTTTTATTTTCGGCGCGCCGCTGGCATACAATCTTGGCAAGTCATACGTTCCGGTCCGCAAAAAAGGAAAACTTCCGTACAAAACCGTTGAGGCTTCGTACGATCTCGAATACGGCTCGGCGACAATCGAAATGCACGTCGATGCGGTCAAGCCCGGCCAGCGCGTCGTGATCATCGACGATCTGCTTGCAACAGGCGGGACGGCCGCCGCTGCGTGTTCGCTGATAGAAAAGCAGGGGGCGCACGTCGTTGAGTGCGCTTTTGTAGTTGAGCTTGGATTTTTAAAAGGTCGCGGCAATTTAAAGAGCGAAGTCCATTCTCTAATAAATTTCGACTAATCAACCGGCCCTGTAGCTCAGAGGATAGAGCAGCGGTTTCTCCCGACGTCACGTACAATTTTTGTTGAATCGGGATGTGACATTTTAATTTTGGCCCTGTAGCTCAGAGGATAGAGCAGCGGTTTCCTAAACCGTTGGTCGGGCGTTCGACTCGCCCCAGGGTCACAGTCAAAGCGTAGTAAATCGCCACAGTAGAGCTGCTCTGGGGTGAAGGCCATCTGGCTTTGCCAGTGGCCGAGGGGGGCCAGCGGACCCCCTAGATTAAAAGCACAGCGGTTTCCTAAACCGTTGGTCGGGCGTTCGACTCGCCCCAGGGTCACAGTCAAAGCGTAGTAAATCGCCACAGTAGAGCTGCTCTGGGGTGAAGGCCAACTGGCTTTGCCAGTGGCCGAGGGGGGCCAGCGGACCCCCTATATTAAAAGCACAGCGGTTTCCTAAACCGTTGGTCGCAGGTTCGACTCCTGCTAGGGTCACAGTTAAGGTACTGCGCAGCGCATTGACTAAGACATTGAGAGAATGGTTCCGACCGAGCGCGGGTACCCACCTTGAGGTGGGTGCGCGAGGAAGTCCTTGAGGCGTGAGCCGAAAGGAGACTCCTGCTAGGGTCACATTTATTGCAACAAAAATTGTATGTGACGTCGAGGATCCTCGTCGCGGCAAACAATTTTCTAAGAGAAAATCGTGCCGGCGACGGGACTAAACCGTTGGTCGCAAATATCGGCGTTTGGGCGTGTCAGGGTTAGGTTGTTCCACAGTTTTTTGAACTTCATCCTCTAATCCCATTAAAACTGCCCGCTTGACGTGTTATAACCGCTTATATTCACAAGTTTTTTTGCATTTTTCTAGCAACTTTATTTTGCCGCTGCCGATAAGTTTGCAATCTAACAATTTGGCAGGGAACGAGAAAATGTCATTTACCAATTCAAAGCAAATTGACTCACTAATTACCGACGCCTTATTTTACTATAATTATCTCTCCGGCGATAAAGAGACTAATAGCCAAAAAATAGCAGCCTGCCTTGAAGAAAACACCGCAAGTAGCCACAAATATTTTTCATGCACAGCCCAAGGGCACAAAGATGCTTTGCAATTTGTAGGTTACGCCGACCCCAAGCTCGTTGGATCCCTGAAACTTCCTAGACTCTTTTTACCGCCGCTGGCGACTAATTTACTCTCTTCGCAGCCGCTTGATCGTTACATCGACCACCTCTACGGGCTTTCCGGAATAGACGAAGCGACTAAGCTGATAAAATTCTGGGAGCAGATGGAAAAAGCCGGCACCGAACAAGGGGCGGAAGATTTCGAGCTGATGCTTAAGGTCAGCAACGGCGCTCTATTTTCGCCGTTTGCAAAAATGCCCACAAAGATAGGCACCTCTAATTATTATAAACAGTGGGATTTTTCTGTTAGTTCCACCACAATTTCCGAATATCTTATTGAAGCGGCAACTCCTCCAAGAGGGAGCGTTGCCTTTCCCGATAGAACAGATATTGCCGCTCTGAAAAAACATCGTGCCGAGCTAGTCAGGCGGCTTATCGAAGAGTTAAAGCCGGTTATTGAAGCAAACGGGAACAATCCTTTCTTATGGTGGCAGGTTGCAGAAAAGCTCACTCAAAAGGTCGGAATCGAAGTCAACACCTCGAACAACTTGGAACTGTGGCTGGCAATAGGCTCGGCGCTGCACAACATTCCGGCCACCCCCGAGAACGCGTACCTTAAGGAGTTCTTCGGGCTTGAGTACAAGTCGATGACAGATTCTTTGACCTATGAAGATTTGCAGTGTCAAAGGAGAAATCTCGGAGCCGATTCGATCGAAGGAATGGCCAAAAAGGCCGCGGCAGATATAAAATATTCGTTGTTGTGGTCGAGAGTGTGGCGGCATTTTGTCGTGAGGCAGGCCAGCCGATACAGCGTCGATTCAAGATATGTCAAAGAGGCCGAAACGGAATATCTCGAAGTTACAAAGGCCGCAAAAAAGGCCCGCTTGGAAAGCGCAACTTGGCCAGTCGAGCTCGAGCTTCATCTCCATGCGCTTGCCGACCATTTATCCAGCTGGTCTCAGTCGGGGGGGCCACTCACTAAAATTCTTTTCGAAAACCCTGCCAAGATCGTCGATCTCGAGGGGGCCCTTGCCAGAATAAAAGAGCTGGAGGGTTTTGCCCAGCACGCGGAATCATTTGCGGCCGGTTTAAAAACTCAACCAGCCAATGTGCGCGAACTGATAGCTTTGATCTATTTCGAGTCGTTTGTGGCAAGTTATTTTTCGGTCGGTCTCTTTGAGACCGGTTTGAAAAACATGCAGAACCTCTCGCGCTTCTACGATACTAAGGCATTTAAGATCGCGATCGACGACTTGCACTCGAAGTGGCCGTGGCTTGTGACTCAAGAAGGCGAAGTCACTCTAAAGGACGTCGATTATGCAATGGCGACGGCCGCCGCAACGCAGACATCTTCGCTGTTTCTTCAGACAAAATCTGCGCTGGTGAACAATCTTTCCCAGACTGTACCGATCCTACTCTGTTCGTATTTCGGCCCTGCAGCCAGCGCCGGATGCGGTGCAGCCGGAAAGGTCGTCTTGCAGACCTATAACAAGGCCGATCCTGAAGCTAAACGTTTGATACAAGAATCAAATGCAACCGGAGTTTCTCTCATTTCGGAAAATTTCGCCGACAAGGCCCGTTTAAGCGATGCCATCGATTGGGCCATGATCTATCCTTACGCCAGACTTGGCTGGACCATCAACAGGGCGATCGTTAGCCTAGGCGGGGCGGGTTTATCGGCCGGAGCCAACTTACTGATGAAAACCTTCGGTAGAGGTGCGGCCGTCAGAGGGCTTGCCTCGCTTAACGCCATTATTCATCCCGTCGCAACGGCTTCAAAGATCGGTGCCGAGCTTGCCGAGAAGGGCGTTGTAAAAGCCGCTTCTCAAACCGGTCTCGGTTTTGTGCTGAAAAATATCGCGAACGCCGAATTTCGCGCCGTCATTGGAACTCATCTTGGCGGCAGCTTCGGCATCTTAACGAAATCTGCCGGCGCCGCACTTGCCGGTTATGACATTTTCGATGAAGACGGTTTGGGCTCTGCCTCGGGTATGACCGGACTTGCGCTCCTGTTCGGCCCCAAGGGATTGAAGCTGCTGAAAGCCACTGGAAAATTTCTTGTGGACGACTGGAACAGAAAATGGGCAGCGGCGGGGGCGGAAGCGGTAAAAAAGGGGCTGCTCGCAGATGGATTTAACGGCATGGTTCCGGCGACCCTTGCAAGACAGGCTTTTTTAAACGGAGATAGAGAAGCCTTGGGCGTTTTCTATCATGCAGCGGGCGGATATATCAGGATGGGGGCCGGCGTTTCGATGATGCTGGCCGATTATGCCGACGATGGCGAGCTTAACTCGATACTTGCTTCATTCGGCGTCGGTCTTATTATCAATGAAGTTTACGGCAACTACGTCATGGGCTGGAACGCAAACGGCGGCATGATGTCGCTGCTTGGCATGTTTCTCCTTGAGAACGGTATGCTTGTGGCGCAAAATTTCCCGTTCACAGCCCCTCCGTTCGCGTACATGTTCGTTGCGTTGGCAACTTCGTTTACGATCAGAGGGCTAAACAAACAGTTTGTTTACGGAGTCCCTAATGTCGGCAAGTCATTCCTCTTTAAAAATATTGCGCCGTTTTTGGCCAAACATAACGTTCGCATTCCGATATCGGTTGTAGGTAGAAAATTTCTGCCGTCAAGGCGCGGCATGGGTGTGATGAACGCTCATGAGGTGCCGCCGGCCGCTACCGGAACCGTCCTTAAGCACGAACATGCCTTGGTTGCCGCCGCAAATGGCAAAACTCTTGTGCCGGATACCACGGTCGGTACCACCAGATTCACCACGAAACAGCTTGAGTTCTATGAAAAGGCGCTTCTTCGCACCTCCGGTAAAGGGCAGAGGTTCCCAAAGATGTTAAAGGACCTTGGCATGAGCGAAACCGCGTTGCGTTCGAAATATCAGCTTACCGGAGATGTTAGATATTTTGCGTCAGGCAGGCGCGTTGCTGTCGTTCCGCAGAACGGGGAAAATTTTTACGTCTTCAAACTTAAAAAGAGCGGAGTGCTCTATTGCGAGGAACTTCCGAAAAATATTGTGGCGGTTCATCGTGGGGCTGAAAATGATCTGATAAGAGTGATACGGCATCAGGCGCCCATGCAAAACGCCAAGGGCGAGCTCGTACCGGTAGCGAAAGTCGTACCGGTAAAGCTCGACTCATCCAATTCGTTTAGCGAGGGGCAAAAACGTTACCTCATTAACATCGACCCCGAAGGGGCGCCAAATAAACTCGACGTTTTTCTGTCGAACACGACCTATCCAACGCATGCGGACAGACCGTTCCATAAGAACGTAAGAGCTTTGATTTCTCCATTCAGGAGAACAAAAACTGGGAATGCTGTTTATAATTTCTGGGAAACAAGAATCGGCTCGGTCGCTACCAATGCGGCGCGCTCCTCCTCGGTTAACAGAATGAGAGGTTCACTTGCCCAGTCGGAGCTTCTGCCAATGATTTATCAGGTTAGATTTGCGGCGGCATATCTACAGGACGCTGAGCCTAACGAGACCGCGTCAGCCGCAGCTGCCGGAGCAGCTATGGCGCAATGGTTCTACTACACATACATTCAAATGCCCATGGTAATTGATTCTGCCAAGGCTTCTCTTGCAGGATATTTCGCCGGCACGATCGTGAACGCGGTGTTTTTCGCCGACATATTCCCCAGCAAAAAACGTGAGATCCCATATTTTGACAACGATACTTTCATAAGCGACAGTTTTCTCAAGCGTCTGGCCGAAGGAAAGTATCAAGAGGCGTCCGACAGGATGTTTAGAAACCTCACCAGTTTGAACTGGTCTCATCATTTTCTTGATTTGCCGTTCAATCTGGGTTTTTCCGACGAGCCTATTGCGCAGCTTAACTCCAGTAATCGCCAGCTTGAGCCGAAGAGGGTCGAGGCCTATCGTAAGAAACTATTAGAGATGACCAAAGCAGCCAACAAATCGCTGCACAATGTCGAATTCACGGCCGACAAGAAGGCGATAGAGACGCTTAAAGAGCTTGGCGCCGAAAGATTTGAAGAGGCTATCGCGGCCTTCATGTTCACCGACAGCGTGCTTCAGCGCGCAATTGATCTGGCGGCGCAGCTTGAGCGCGGCGAGAAGGCAGACCTTGACCGCATGAAAATGCTCATTATCGACATCGCGATGCTCAAGATTTTCGCCCGCAATAAAAATTTCACAAGCGTTAACTGGTACTACAAAGAGGCGCTTGCCGTCATTGAGCCTTTGCTCATGCACATTCCAAATCTGAGCAACACGACCAATCTGCGACATCTTGGAATCGACCTAGACGCCGGCAGAATATCGACCGAGCTCCTCGAGTTAGAAAGAGTTTATGAAGAGTCGGTTGGCCACATGGCCTCTGATATCATGGAACTTGCCCCTATTTTCAATTCAACCGATAAATAATTTGACCGGCTCGTGCTTGTGTGTTATTTCACTAATTAATTCGGGTTGTTATCTGCTTCCAAAACGGGGAGGGGATATGAATAAGTCGACACTTGTCAACGTCTTGTGTGACAAGATGAACGTTCCGAAGCGTCGCGCAAAAGAGGCGGTCGATCTGATTTTCGATTCAATGATCGAGGCCCTTTTAAAAGAAGAGCGCATCGAGATTCGCGGACTCGGCAGTTTTTCGGTGAGGCACTATCAGGCCTACACCGGACGCAATCCCAGAACCGGCGAGTCAATTCAAGTCAAACCGAAACGCCTTCCGTTCTTCAAAACCGGCAAAGAGCTAAAAGAATTCGTCGATCACGAAGAAGACGAAAATGCCGCACCCGAAATCCAGCAAACCGGCGGTCAATAGACTTTCACAGTTTTTTATCCGCTAGTTCCGTAGTTCAATTTTTGTCGTGTCAATCGCTCTCCACAACCTTTGAGGTCTTCAATGAAAGCCATCTACGATGTTCTTGCGTGCGGCTCGTCCTATCCGCATCTGCTGAATTTTATCGCCGACCCGCCCGAAAAACTTAGGGTCATGGGCGATTTTCCCGATTTTGAAACGTTTCCTCCGGTTGCTATCGTCGGTTCCAGAAAACCGACCGATTACGGCTTGGAAATGGCCGAAAAAATATCTTCGGAGCTTACGCGCGCGGGATTTTCAATCGTTAGCGGCCTTGCCTACGGCATCGACATCGCCGCGCACAAAGCCTGCGTAAAATGCGGCGGCAAGAGCGTCGCGGTTCTTGGGAGCGGACTTGGCGTGATCTATCCGGCCATTCACAAAAGGGTTGCCGAGGAGATAGTTGCTTTGGGAGGTGCGGTCGTGAGCGAGTTTAGCGACGATACGAAGCCGCTCCAGCATAATTTTCCAAAGCGCAACCGAATCATCAGCGGCATGAGCCATGCGGTCATTGTTATTGAAGCGGCGATCGATTCGGGCTCGCTGATTACGGCGAATGTTGCCGCCCAGCAAAACCGCGACGTCTTTGCGGTTCCCGGTCTTGCAGGAAGAGTGACTTCATCCGGAACGAACATGCTTATTAAAAGCGGAGCGCACCTTGTCGAGAGCGCGCAAGACGTGGTCGACGTCATTCAAAATCGGATGCCGCAGAAGTGGAAAGCATATTTTTCTGGAAAAAATCCGAAAGTTGGTGATAAGGAAGCCACTCTTTTAAAATGGATCGGAAAAAAACCGGTCTCGGTCGACCTTCTTGTTGAAGCCTCGGGGCTCACGCCAAGCGAAGTTTTAATGAGGCTCACGCTTTTGGAAGCTCACGGGGTCGTAACGTCGCCGGACGGGACAAACTTTTTGCGGATAAAAACTAATGACTAAACCTCTGATAATTGTCGAGTCGCCGACCAAAGCAAAGGCGATAAAAAAATATATGGGCGGCGCGTTTCAAGTTAAAGCGAGCGTCGGCCACATTAAAGACCTTCCGGTTTCAAAGCTCGGCGTTGACGTCGAACACGGTTTCGAGCCGACCTACCAGATCATTAAAGGTAAAAAGAAGGTCGTTGACGAAATTGTCGAGGCGGCGAACGGAGCCGGCGAAATTTATCTGGCGACCGATCCCGACCGCGAAGGCGAAGCGATCGCGTGGCATCTTGCCGAAGAGATAAAAGAGGCGGTCGGCGGCGCGAAAAAGAGCGCTAAAAAAGGGGCAAAATCCAAAACTGCAAAAGGTGCAAAGACAGCTGCCAAAGCTGCGACTGCTGTAAAAACCAAGATCAATCGAGTTCTTTTTCACGAAATCACCCCCAAGGCAGTCAAAGAGGCCCTCAAAAAACCGGTCGAACTCAATCAAAATCTCTACGACGCTCAGCAGGCGCGCCGCATTTTAGACAGACTTGTCGGTTATAAGATCAGCCCGATCCTTTGGAACAAAGTTCAGCGCGGACTTTCCGCCGGACGCGTTCAGTCGGTGGCTGTCCGCATCATTTGCGAACGCGAAGAGGCCATCAAAGCGTTTAAGCCGGAAGAATACTGGTCGGTCGTTGCCTCTCTTGAAGGGAGCATTCCGCCGAAGTTCGAGGCAAAGCTCAACGAAGTTGACGGCAAAAAACCCGAAATCGGCAACAAAGAGCAGGCCGAATCGATCGTCGCTTCATTAAATAAGAGCAACTTCATTTTAAAGAAGGTCACAAAGCAGGAGAGACGCAGACATCCGGTCCCTCCGTTTACAACCAGCAAATTGCAGCAGGAAGCGGCGCGCAAACTCGGTTTTTCGGCAAAAAAGACAATGACGCTCGCGCAGCAGCTCTACGAAGGAATTGAGCTCGGCGATGCAGGTCACGTCGGTTTAATAACCTACATGAGAACCGATTCGGTGAGGATCAGCGATGACGCTCTGCAAGGCGCGAGAACTCACATCGCCGAAAAATTCGGCGCCGA
>CAZYHS010000003.1:90148-91883 GCA_964647545.1 uncultured Pseudomonadota bacterium
GAAGAGCAGGGGATCGGCCGTCCGTCCACCTATGCGTCGATCATGAGCACGATCATCGACAAGGAATACGTCAAAAAAGATCAGGGGAAATTCTTTCCGACGCGGCTCGGCGAAGTTGTCAACGAACTGCTGGTCGCGAACTTTCCAGAAATCTTAGATGTGAAATTTACCGCCCAGATGGAAGGCGAGCTCGACGATGTAGAAGAGGGAAACCGCGCTTGGACATCGGCCCTTGAAGATTTTTACAAACCATTTTCAAAAACGCTCGAACGCGCTGAAAAACAGATGGTGAACTTAAAGGCGCAGGCGATCGAAACCGAAATTATGTGTGAGAAGTGCGGTAAGCCGATGGTCATTAAATGGGGCCGCCACGGAGAATTTTTGGCCTGCTCGGCTTATCCCGATTGCAAATCGACGCGCGAATTCAGCCGCGATGAAAACGGCAAGATCGTGCTGCGCGCGGCGGAGACGACCACCGAAGTCTGCGAAAAATGCGGCGCGCCGATGCTTATCAAACGCGGACGCTTTGGAAAGTTTTTAGCCTGCTCGAAATATCCCGAATGCAAAACGACCAAAGCGATCGGCATCGGTGTGAAGTGTCCGCTTTGCGGGGGCGATATCGTCGCCAGAAGTTCACGTTTTGGCAAGGCCTTTTACGGATGCGCTAAATATCCCGATTGCAAATTTGTTTCGTGGAATAAGCCGATAAACGAGGCCTGCCCGAAGTGCCAAAGTCCCTACCTTGTCGAGAAGTACACGAAAAAAGACGGCGTTACCATCGAATGCCCGAACAAAGAGTGCGACTATAAAAAAGAAAAACAGCCCGCGTGATGAGTGCGGGCTGTTGTCGTTTGTTCGCTATTTCCTGAAATAAAGTTTGGTGTGCAACTGCTGAATGGCCGTTCTATCGTTTCTTTCCTTCTCTTCTAAAGACATGTGTGTGTCGGCTTTATGACCGACGACTATATAAACTCTCTTTTTACCTGTGTATTTGCCGTTTATGACTATCGGGAATCCCCCCTCAAGTCCTCCTGCACCGCAGATTAATTTTTTATCATCAAAAACTTCGCCATTATATTCGTCCGGCACCGCTTTATTAAGTGCGCCGAGTTCCTTTTTAATATCGTCACCGATATCTCTGTAAACGTAAACCCGCAGATCGACGTTGCCTTTGGTCTTTTCTTGTATCCTGTCTAGTATCTGCTTGAAGGTCTTTTTACCTGCCTCGGTCAAATTTCCATTCGAATCGAATGGATTAAATTCCATTACGCCTGTGCCACCGCTGTTGAAATATTCCGATGTCAGTTGAAAACCGGTCATGTCGGCCGGTGTTAGTCTTGGAGATCGAGCTGCTGGGCTTCTTTCACTGTCAAGTCCACCCCTTGCGTTTTTATACTGCAAGGCAATGTCTGCCAGTTTGCCGAAGGTTTTTCCGTCGCTGTAACTTTTGTTACTTTCGACAAGATAGACCGAATTGTCTTTCGCATCGGGTTTCTCAACAAGAACAACGCCTTTTATTCCTGCTGTGGCCCCTTTTATTTTTGCAAGAGCGTCGGGGCTTCCAATGAGGTATTTGAACTTAGTCTGCGAGGCTTGCAGCTGCGCTTTCAGCGCCGATGTTTCACTTGCGCTAAAGAAGGCCATTTTAATGCTATCGCCTTCGAAGTCGATTTTTTTAGTTGCTTGCAGGGAAGGGGCGACGCCGATATCGGCAGTATTGAGATCGACCTCAACG
>CAZYHS010000003.1:91983-105654 GCA_964647545.1 uncultured Pseudomonadota bacterium
TCTATTTTTTTCTTCCGCGATAAGGGTCGCTTTCTCTTTTGTCAGTTCTTTTTTCACTTCGATGTAATGCTCTTTCACTTCTTTAACTTTTGAAGTTTTTATGACCTCTTCGCAGGCCGAAATCATTTTATCGTAATGTTTGAGCCTATCTTTGACGTCAACCTGCTGACCTTTTTCCTTTGCAAGTAAAGAAAATCTTTCTACGGCCTTAATCTGCTTTTCATTGCTATTCTCTACAGGGAAGGTCCCCATCGTAAAGCTAGAATCGCCTTGAACGCTATCGGCAGGTTCATCTTTTGCAACCGCCTTTCTTTCTCTCTCCGGAAGTTTCCCGAGGGGAGCTTTCTGTTCATCTCCGGCTTTAGCAGGCGGCACTTCAACTTCCTCAATTCCGTCAAATGTTACGCCGGCTGTCTCTTTTTTCTCAACTTTCTTTTGGGTAGCAGGGGGGATCTTCGTTTTTACAGCTTCAGGTTTTGTCTCTTCGGGTTTTTTATCTACCGGTTTTTCTTTTGCTGCGACTTGTGCTTTTTTAGCCGCTTCGTCGGCTGCTCTTTGTTTATCTTCTAACCCGATCTTTATTTTTTTGAGTTCTGCATGGTAATTTTGAAGGCTTCCGAGAACATCTGCAGGCTTTGCTCCTTGCTCGGCTGCATCAAAAATTCTTGCGCAAAGATAAAGATATTTTTTGTCGGTCTCCTTTATCCCCAATTTTTCCAATTCGCCAAATGTCTTGCCGATTTTTTTCAGCTCTTCGGCGACATTTTTATAACCGTCTATTTTCTGAATGACAGCAATGGCCTCGGTTGCGTTTTTTGGAGTTACTTTTGCCTTGGGGACCTCAGGCGTCTCTTTTTTTACTTCGGCCCGTGGCAGAGTTTCAGGTGCTTTCTGAGGAGCTGCGTGAGGCCGTTTGGCTCTCAATTCGTCGCGATACTCTATCAACTCGCCTAGGTATGAGGTGATTTTGGCCAGAATTTTAGCTATGTCGGCATTGTTTTCATCGACTTTTTTTCTAACGCTCGCAGCGATCTTTGGGAACTCATTTTTGTAGTCTGGATCGCCAAGCGCCGCCAATTCGTCGGCTATTGTTTTAATTTCATCAAGTCTTGCAAAGACATCTCTAAATTCTGCAAGTTCTGCGCGATATTTTTCAAGACTGGCTGCTGTCCGTTTTTGATCTGAAGCATCCAACGCTTTATCTTGGAGTTTATCAAACGATTCAGAATATTCGGGGAAACCGTATTTTTTTAGTTCTTCGGAGATGGTTCTAATTTCGTCAAGTATCGTGTGAAGTGGTGAAGCTTTGGGTGCCGCTTCACGAGGTGCATCGAAAACTTTTTCATTCTTGGGTTTTTCCTCACGGAGCCCATCGCTTTCTCGCTCGCCTTTAACGATGTAAATATCTTTTTCACCGGCCGGAGCGCCTCTAACTTGCGCTATTATTAATGAGCCATCGTTTGCAAATCTCATCGATATCGTAGCGTTTTCGCCATTAAAGTTTGGAATTAAGCAGTGGTAATTTTCTCCGTCCATCACGAACATCAAAATTCCATTTCCGTTTGCGGTTTCCTCCAAGCGGTATTGTGTGATTTTGTGGCGATCATTTCCGACCTTAATTTCGATGTTACAGCCTTTGGTTTTTGAATCATCAGATGTTGTAAATGTCACGAAGTGACTATTATCGGAACCGAATCTTGCCGGAGTTGAGCCGCTTTTCCCCGAACCTGTAGTTTTCGCTTCTTCGGCCGGCGTCGAGGGGGAGCATCTATTTGCAAATAATTTTTGGGCCGCGCTACCGCAGTGAATTGCAGGAGACGCGCCGGAATTATCGACGAAAACGAAAGATGGGTTTAGGCATTCTTTTTCGCTGCTCTGCTCGCTGCTCATTAGCGTTACGCCTGATTCGTCTGCCAAAAGTTTTGCTTCTCCATTTGCGTCATTCCATTGAGCTTCCATGTTTGCGTCCTGACGCATCTGTTCGCAGCCGACATAAACTTTAATATTTGGTCCGTTAGCCATAAATGCCTTTGTTTTGTTAAGTTAAAACCTGAGCATAGAGCTACATCTATGCCCTTAACTATTATCGGCCCAAAAGAGCCATAAGTTGCTATATTTTTGCAGTGGGCGCTTTCGCCGAAAATGGCCAGTTCCACTAGAGAAATTAGCAAAAAAAAGATAGCAACATTTTGCCTCAAACGCCGAAAAAAGCTCAGGTAGCTGGGGTTTAATTTGGCCCACGCACCTTATAAAACACGGTTTAAAATGCATAAAACGCTCAATAAAGCCATTTTGGCGCTTTCTTTAGGGGTTGGCCTCGTCATGGCTCCAAGCCCCTTGTTTGCCAAAATATGCGAAGTCGGCAAAGCGGGCGATTTCGTTAAGGCCCTCGAAAATGTTCAAACGGGGTCTAGTTGCAAAACCGCCGATAAAGACGTCAGGGAAAAATATGATAAATATCGGTATAATAGCCTAGAATTCTTCGTAATTCGCTTTAAGAAGAGCGTGGAAGTTACCGGACCTATTCCGTGTATTTCGGGGCATTCCGGCATTCCACTAATTCTTGAGGCCGAAGAGGGGATTTTAGCGTCAATTCTATCGCAGTTCGAAATCTGTGTGGGGGGCGTTTCGCCCGCCATAATTTCGGGGGTGAATTTTGGCGGAAACGTCAATGTCGGCGGCGATAGAAATGCCCTCATTTCGTCGCTTGTCAGCGGAGGCGTCAAAATTTCGGGGAACGAAAACCGTCTCGACAGACTTGAAGTGAAAGATTCCTCCTCAAACGGAATTATAATTAACGGGCACGCAAACAAACTCACCCAAGTTAAAGTTTCGAACAGTCGCGAGCACGGAATTTTTGTCACAGGACATGAAAATAAAATTGAAGAGAGTACAATCTTCGGCAGCAGGCTTAGCGGCGTGACATCGGCAAACGGCGCAATGATAAGCGAGAGCGTCTTTTTCAATAACGGCGAGATTGCAATTAACGTCGAAGACGCTTCTATCGACGCCCCCGTCGGCGTGACAGGCATTCCCAACTTTGCCGACTGGAAAGTGACCGGAAATGTCGTAAGGTCGAAACAAATGAATTTGAACGCGGCGCGCGTCGAGGTCTTTTTAAAAGAGGGGCCGTTTCTTGTTTCGACGGAAAATATCGACAAAAGCACCGGTCAATTTGTCGTCGGCATTAAAAAACCCATCGTCGTCAACGGACGGAATTACGAAAATCCGGTCTTCGTCGCAACGGTCGTAGATCTTGAGCGCGGCGTAACATCGCCATTTTCGCAGGTCCCCGACATTCCCGACCTTTTAGACATTGACGGCGACGGCATACCAAACGATCAGGAAGATTATAATCATAACGGCAAAGTCGATTTCGGCGAGACCGATCCCAGAAACCCCGACACCGACGGCGACGGGCTGACCGACGGAGAGGAGAGGCTTCATATCGGACGGGTGGGCGAGCTTCTCAAAAACGGAAGAGTTTTCGCCGACCTTTCAAAGTTAGATCCGACCAATCCCGATTCCGACGGCGACTGTCTCAACGACGGGCTCGAGCTTGGAGTAACAGGGGCGGCCAGCGGAGCTGTTGGGGCGCAGGCCGGTCTTTTGGGTTCGACCTCAAACTTCGTAAAAAGCGAACTTGAGGTCTCGTCGCACTGCCGTGAAATTTTGAAAAAACACGGAGTGACGGAAACACCGTTGTTCGATATCGATCCGACGACCCTGACCGATCCGACAAACATGGATTCCGATCTCGACGGACTGCCCGACGGCGAAGAGGACTGGAACTTTAACGGAGCAAGAGACTCCGTTTCTCAGAACGGCGGCGTGGCGGGCGAAATTTTATTTCTTGAGACCGACCCGAACCTCCCCGATTCCGACGGCGATTCGCTTCTAGACGGTAGTGAAGGGGACAAAAATCACGACGGCGAAATAAACTTTAACGAAAGCGACCCGTTAAAAGCCGACACCGACGGCGACGGCGTGACCGATGATTACGAAATTTTACGAATGTTGAGCAGCCCCAACAATTGCGATTCGGACGGTGACGGACTTTCAGACGGTATCGAAGCCGGAGCGATCGGGCCGAATTCCGAAAAGCCCGAATGCAGCGCTCTTCAAATTGCGGGGACGAATTTCGCCTCTATCGCGGAGCTCTCCGCCGTGACGGTCGATTCGGACGGCGACGGCCTCAAAGACGGAGACGAAGATGCAAACAGGAACGGCTGGCTCGACTTCAACGAGACCGACCCGACGACCAAAGACACCGACGGCGACGGCATAAGCGATTACATCGAAACAACGCTTGACACCGACGGCAACGGGGTTTCCAACATAAACCTCGAGCTTATCGACAACGGCAAAAAATGTTCTCCGCCTCACAGCGCGCTCGACCTAGATTGTGACGGGGTCGTAAACGCAAGGGACGACGATTCCGACGGGGACGGTTGTCTCGACAAGGACGAACCGCTCTCTCTCGATCGCGACGCTAACGGCATTCCCGACGTGTGGGAAGCCAAACAGGCGAACTGTTCGGCGGCGCGTCAGACATCTTCCGGCTCATCGTCAGGCTCTTCTGCATCGGCTTCTGCGCCGGCGGAGGCAAGTGAAGCCGCTTCAGGTCTTCCCTACAAACGCCCGTCAACCGGCGTGACAAACGACCCGTTCGGAGGAGGGGCCTGTTCGCTTGTTGCAGATTCCGACAATGAAAAACTTCCGCGAAATTTTTCGCTCCTGATGATCGCGTTCGCCAATTTTGCGTTCCTTATTTTTGCCAGAAAAAATATCTCACGTAAGGCTTCTTAAGTTGTAACTTCCATTGCGTTGTGTTAGCCGGTGGAACATGATTTTTGAGCCGCTTAATTTATCACACAAGAATCTTCTTTCCGGAAAACTTGCGCAAATCGGAACTTTTGCCTCGGAATACAGCTTTGCAAATCTATATCTTTTCAGACGGCGCCATTCTTACGAAGTCATTCAGAGCGATAAAATATTCATTCGCGGAAAAAGCTACGACGGAAAAAAATATTTGATGCCTGTTTTTGTGCCGTCAAAAGAAGACGCACCGCTTTTCAAACGAGCGCTCAAAGAATTCGGCGCCGACTTTATTTTTCCCGTTCCGGAAGAGTGGTTGATCTTTTTCGGTCCCGATTTTGCCTGCGATTATCTCGACGGCGATTCGGATTATATTTTTTCGCACCAGAAGATAGCAACGTTCGCCGGCCATAAACTCCACAATAAAAGAAACCTTCTTAAGATTTTCGAACGCGATTATCTGCACGAGGGGAGGCCGCTGACCAAGGAACTTATTCCGCAGGCTATGGCGATCCTTGACGCGTGGCAATCGGAGAGCTCTCAGGCAAAAGAAGAGACCGACTACGAGGCTTGTCTTGAAGCGCTAGAGCTCTACGACGAACTTTCAATTTGCGGAGGCATTTTTTATGCAGACGGCATGCCGGCCGGATTCGTCATCGGCGAAGAGATCAGAAGCGACCAGTTTGTTCTCCATTTTGTGAAAGGGCTGAAGAGCTTTCGCGGTCTTTATCAGTTCATGTTCTCGAACTTCGTTCTCCACCTCCCAGAGAAATACGTTTACATCAATTTCGAGCAGGATTTGGGCGTTGAAAACCTTCGCAAGGCGAAACGCTCATATCTCCCCGATATTATTTTGAAAAAATGCCGCGTAAGGGCTCTTTAGCCCGCTTGCGCTTTGCTCTCTTTTTTCTCCTAAAAAAATCTTGAGCCTTGCATTGTTTTTTTTAAGAGGGTATAGGGGCGCGTCTTAAAAAAACGCAACAAAATCAACGGTAATGATAACAAAATAGAAGGAAGGTATAAGAAAATGAGCAACCTCAAGAAGTCCCCTGAAATCAAGTATTTATTCGAGCCCAGAACCATCGCGGTGATCGGGGCCTCACACAGCAACGACAAGATCGGCTTTAAAATATGTGAAAACATAGTCACCGGCGGCTACAAAGGCGAACTCTATCCGATAAATCCAAAGGGTGGAGAGGTGCTCGGCAAAAAGATGTTCACAAAGGTCGAGGATGTGCCGGCCGAAATTGACCTTGCCGTCGTTTGCATCCCCGCAAAGATGGTCTATGACTCGGTCGTCGAATGCGCCAAGAAAAAGGTAAAATTCCTTTCGATCATCACTTCAGGATTTTCCGAAGTCGGAAATCACGAACTTGAAAAGCAGATTGTTGATTACGCGCGTGAGCACGGGATGAGAATTTTGGGCCCGAACATCTTCGGGACATTTTCGGCAAAATCGCATCTAAACGCAACATTCGGGCCGAGAGATATCTGCTACGGAAACGTGGCTATCATCACTCAAAGCGGCGCGCTCGGAATCGCAATGATCGGAAAAACGGCGGTCGAAAAGATCGGCCTGTCGTCGATCATTTCGGTCGGCAATAAAAGCGACATTGGCGAAGCCGACCTGCTTGAATATCTAGTCGATGACAAGGATACGAAGGTCATCTTGATGTACATCGAAGGGGTGCAGAACGGTGAAGCCTTCGTTGCGGCACTTAAGAAGGCTACCCGTCGCAAGCCGATTATCGTTATCAAGTCCGGCCGTTCCAAACGCGGAGCCATGGCGGCAGCGAGCCACACAGGTTCGCTGGCCGGCGCCGACGAGGTCTTTGACGACATCATGCGGCAGTGCGGCGTCCTTCGGGCCGAGAGCCTGCAAGAGGCGTTTGCTTGGGCCCGTTTTGTCGCGAATAACCCGCTCCCGAAAGGCGACCATTCGGTTATCGTCACCAACGGCGGAGGTGTCGGGGTTATGGCGACCGATGCCAGCGAAAAATACGGCGTGAAAATGTTCGACGACGCCGAAGAGCTGAAGAGAATCTACGGGCCGGTCACGCCCGATTTCGGCTCGACAAAAAATCCCATCGATCTTACGGGACAGGCGTCGAGCGCCAATTACCAGCTCGCTTTGAACGCATCGCTCGAAAATCCTAAGATCGATTCTGTTATCGGCCTTTATTGCGAGACCGCGTTATTTGATGTCGAAAATCTTCCCAAGGTCATTAAGGCCGCGACCGCGAAATCGGTTGAGGTCGGCAAGCCGATCGTCTTTTCGCTGCTGGGCGGCGAGCGCGTAGAGCGTTGCATCGGCGAACTTAGAAGCGACAACGTTCCGGTCTTTGCAGACGTTTACGAGGCTGTGTCATGTCTTGGTTCGATTTACCGCTGTTACAATCACGAAAAGCGCGAAGAAGAGGCGTTTGCAGATCCGAAGGTTGACATCGAAAAAATCGAACGCATTGTGGAAGGCGCCAGAAAGGACGGAAGATCGTTTTTGCTGGCCCACGAGGGACAGGCGCTCATTCAGGCGGCCGGAATAAGCATTCCGCAAAGTAAACTTGCAAAGTCGGCCGACGAAGCCGTGAAACTCGCCGAAGAGATCGGCTATCCGGTTGTTATGAAAGTGGTCTCCCGCGACATTCTTCACAAGAGCGATTCTGGCGGTGTCGTTTTGAACCTGACCGGCAAGGAAAAAGTGGCCGAAGCCTACGCCTCGATCATGACAAATTGCCTCAAACATGTTCCCAACGCCAACATCGAAGGTATCGAAGTTTGCGAGATGGTCAAACGCGGCGTTGAGCTGATCGTAGGAGCCAGAATAGACAATTCGTTCGGGCCGACCGTTATGTGCGGTCTGGGCGGCGTTTATGTCGAGGTCATGAAAGACGTGTCGTTTAGAAGCGCATGGCTCGGCAAGCGTGAAGCCGAAGATATGATCAAGGACATTAAGAGCTATCCGCTTCTGCTTGGCGTGCGCGGCGAAAAACGCAAAGACATTTCGGGTGTTGTGGACGGCATTTTAAAGCTTGCCAAGATCATCCGCACCTGCCGCGGAATTACCGACATTGAGGTCAATCCTTTGGTTGCCTATGATGAAGGAAGCGGCGTTAAAGCGGTCGATGTCAGGGTTCTTATCAGCAAATAAGTCGTCCGTTATGGGCGTTACTTTTTGGATTGAAATGGTTTTCAAAATAGTTTAAGGGGGCTGTCCCTATGAACAAAAAAGACCTCAAAAGACTGAAAGACATTTTGCTGGAACGCAAGAAAGAGATCCTTGCAGCGGCCGTATCGACAAAGGAAGAAGGTATCGGCGTCGATCCCGACGACCTTGCCGACGAGGTCGATTTGGCAACTAACGAGGCCGGACAATCGCTAAATTTGAGGCTTCGCGATCGCGAAAGGTATCTTCTTAAAAAGATCGAAGAGGCCCTCAAAAAGATCGACAACAACACCTACGGCGTGTGCGAAAGCTGCGGCGAAGAGATCGGCGTCGAACGCCTTGCCGCAAGACCCGTTACCGACCAGTGCGTCAGGTGCAAAGAGGAGCAGGAGAAGAAAGAAAAGCTCTTTGCCGAATAAGCGAGCTTCTTTTTTCGAGCTCTTCAAAAAGAGAATTGCAGGACAATCCTACCGAGTTGGCGACGCTTGTTGCCAGCTCGGTTTCTTTTTTCAAAAGCGATGTATTTGTCTTCGCGAACATTCTAAGTCTTGCAAGTATTTTTCTAAAATAGAGCAGGTTTTCGACGATGAGCGAATGGTCCTCTTTTGTGATAAGAGACAAATTCAATAACTCGTTGGCGGCTGCGACTGTTCGGCAAGTCCTGAGGGCGAGATGTTTTTCGCCGTGTAAAAGCTGAAGGTATTGAACGAAGAATTCGATATCGATAATCGCGCCGCTACCGTTCTTTAAATCAAAAGCCCCTTCAGACGGCGCTTTTTGGAAGAGAGCGCTTTCCCTTAAGCGGACAATTTCGAGCTTGGCGTTGCAGGGGAGTTCCCTATTGTAAGCCAGCTCATCGATCAGGGCGGAGACTCTTTTTGATAGCTGGCTTGAACCGGCCACAGCTCTTGCACGCAACAGAGTTTGCCTCTCCCAGAAAGCGGCCTCACGTCTATGATAACGCTCGAACGCCTCCATTGAGCTGACAAGAACGCCCTGATTGCCGCTCGGCCGCAAGTCGGTATCGATGGCAAATGCTCGTCCGTAACGGGTGGGCATGCTTATAGTTGAAATTACCGATGTCGCCATTTTAGTGAAATATTCGGCGGCCGATATTTTTTTGGGGCCGTCGGTCTCGCCGTCACTGGTGTAAATAAATATCAGATCAAGATCGCTTGCGTAGTCCATTTCGCATGATGCAAGTCTGCCCATCCCAACGATCGATATCTCCGATCTGAGTCCCTCAGGATTTCTCGCCGCTCCGTAAGTAGCTTCAAGATTTCCTCTGGCAATGTTTAAGGCCTCGGCTATCACCATGTCGGCAGTGTAGCTGATGCGCTCACCGGCTTCATTAACATCGACTTTGCCGTCGAGGTCGAGCTGCATTAGGCGCTTTCGAGTCGAGTTGGCAAACCATGCCAGCGAATCGACCTTTTCTTCGCGGTCTGAGCAGGTGGCGATGTTCGCCTCAAAAGCGTCGCGGATTTCCGATCTCTCAAGGCTCCCTTCGAAAAGCTCGGTGAAATATCTTTGTATCGTCTGTTTCACGTCGTCGATGGCGGCGACAAGTTCTTTGGCCGTAGAAAGACCTAAGGTTTTTGCGATTATTTCCTGTTCATTTTTTGCTGCGGGCAGAACGTAGAGCTGTCTGTCCGAACGGCCCTGAACGATATTTTCGACGCGCCTTAAAAAAATGTATGCTCGCTTGAGTTCTTTGGCTTTTTTACTTGAAATGAGACCGCTCTCTTCAAGTTTATCCAGTGCCTCTAAAGTATTTGTCGTCCTTAGACTTTTATCTCGGCCGCCGTGAGTCATTTGAAGCGCCTGCACAAAGAATTCGGCTTCGCGGATTCCCCCGGGTCCGGTCTTAAAGTTTTTCCAGCCGTCGTCGTAGGCTTTCTTTTCAAGTGCCAATTTTGTCGTTTTAATTTTTTTTAAAAATGAGAGGTCGCTTGAGCGCGGATAGACAAAGGTGGAGATTTTTTCGATGAATTCGTCTCCGAGCTCTTTATTTCCGGCGACGCTTCTGGCGCGTATCAGCGCCTGACGTTCCCAGTCGCTGCCGTGATATTGATAGTGATGCAAAAGGGCGTCTATCGAATTAACAAGTGGGCCGTCTTTGCCCATAGGCCTTAGATCTATGTCTGCGCGGTATAAAAAACCGTCTTCGGTAACTTCGGAGAGCAGCCTTATGAATCTTTGCGCAAGTCTTGACGTTTCATGGCCGTTGTCGTTCGAGATGAAAATAATATCGACGTCGCTTGAGTAGTTGAGTTCGCGCCCTCCCAGCTTTCCTAGAGCAAGCACGCAAAAGGGGAGACTACAGTTTGTTTCGTTGCGGGCTATTTCAAGGGTTTTGTTCAAGATTTCGTCGGCGACCTTTGACCACTCGGCAAGATGTTCGCGATAATCTCCGCAAAACCCGGATTCATTATTCATGAACTTGGACAATTCACTCCTGCGTCTTTGCCGGAGCTCTTTTATCGTTTCTGAGGCCCTTAGCATCTGCGCTCCCAGCAAGTTTTGTTAAGATTAAAGGCGCAGGTTTTGCACGGAGGATCGGTCCTGACCTTGAAATCGCCGGTTTCGATGCCCTTGATCATGTCGGACAGCTCTCTTTTGGTACGCTCGACCGCAACTTCATCGATCATTGATGAAACCGGAATGGCGGATTTATTGCTCAAGAAAAGTAACGTTACTTTTCCTGTGCGTGCGAATTTAGCGGAGTTTGCAATGGCAGCTCCGTAGGTTCTTATCTGGAGGTCGTATTTTTTAACGGCCTCTTTAGGATCGGTTCTGCCGTCGCCCGTTTTGAAGTCGATGATCTCCCAGTTCTGCTTATCGTCAATGGTCATCATATCAAGTTTGCCATTCACCACCTTGTTCTTAATTTTTAAAAGAAAGGGGACTTCATTCATTCGCTTTGCGAAGCTCAAATACGGGGATTCGGCAAAACGTTCGAATTGTTCCAGCATTGATTCTCGATCGCTTTTGCCGGGCTTCACGTTGTGCTCGCAAATAGCAGATTCCAAAAGCCTCGTCCGGTCAAGCTTTGCCGGTAGAATCTTTGACGCAACTTCTATCATTCTATGAACAATGTCTCCGCGTACGTTTGCAGGTAGTTTTTCGCTTTCTGATTTCACCGAAAGAGATTGAGCCGGAACGCACAGGTCGTATTTCAAATAATATTCCATCGGGCATCTTGCGTAGGCTTCTATTTCGCTCGTTGTGTAAACAGTTTTGGATGAAAAGCGATTAGCCTCTATCGGCGCAACACTTGAAATATTGGGATCATCTTTTGTCGGCGCAGCGTCGTCAATGCACTCAAGCTCTTCGGCAGAATATTTCTTTTCAACGACGCGGTGGGCCGGAAAATTAGAAAAGAGGCTTTCCATGCGTTTGTGCCACTCGCCGGTTCTTTTAACATTCGCATGAAGCGGAATTACAAGTCTGCCCTTTGCGCGGGTAAGGGCGACGTAAAGCAGCCTTTCGCGTTCGAGCTTTTCTTCCTCTTTGTTAATTTCGTCAAGGCGCTCGAACTCGTCGGTCGTTTCGTTCTCACCTGCGGCGTTTTCATCGGGAAGAAATTTGAACTCAATGTCGGGGTTGCCTCCTCTTATGAATCGCCACTTTTCCGTGTCGTTGGGAGGAACGCGCAGCAGGTCGCAAAGAATGACGTTGTCAAACTCAAGTCCCTTTGCCTTGTGCACGGTCATGATCTTTACGGCGCCGTCTTTCGCCTCGGGATATTCAGCCACGCGCGAAGAGCGTTTGCGGATGTCGTCGCAATAAGATATAAAATCTTTAAGACCTATCTTGTCGCGTTCTTCCAGCGAGGCGGCTATCGAAATAAGTTTTGCCGCATTGTCGGACAAAGGTTTTTTGGCGAACTTCAATATGAGCTCTGAGCATGTCAGCTCCCGTGCTGCCTTTTCAACCTGCGAAAGTATCGCCGTTTTTTTATGCCGCCATACGGCCTCGCTTATCTCGGATACGCGCGGCGGAAGAGTGAGATGATCCTTGGGTTGTCTGAAGGCAAGATATATCTCCTCGTCGGTCATGTTGATAAAAGCGGAACGGCACGCGGCCAGAAGGGAGATTATATCGGTCCTATCGCTAGCTGCTTTTAAAAGACTTAAAATATCGATTATTTCGTCGAGTTCAAAAAATCCAAAACCTCCAAAGACCACGTAGGGTATTTTCCTCGCCGCAAGTTCTCGGCAATAGATCTCAAGCGAAGAGAGCGATGCAAAGAGGCAGGCAATGTCGCCTCGGCCATGTATGTCGGAGATAAACTCAGCGATGGCTTTTGCCTCTGCGACGCGCATTTGCTCCGCGTTGCTTTTTGGGGGTGATTCGATCGAAAGCTTTACGACGTCGGCATCGACGTTATCGAGTCCGGCAACAAGAGGATCGAAGGCGTCAAACGCTGCGTTGACAAATTCTATAATGCCTTTTGCCGAGCGCCAGTTCTCCTTAAGTACGACCTTGTGCCCAGCTTTGTCGAAAGCTTTATTGAACTGGGCAACGTTCGCGCCGCGAAAACGGTAGATCGATTGCTTGGGGTCTCCAACAAAGGTGATGTGATTCTTTGCCGGATTGAAAAGCCTTGCAACCAGCATTGCCTGCGTGTCGTTGACATCTTGGAATTCGTCTATAAAAATATATTTAAAACGCTCCTGATATCTCTCTCGTACCTCATCTAGCTCCAGCAGCTTAAGCGTTAAGATTTCGAGGTCGTTAAAGTCAAGGTTATCGCCTTTTTCGGCGTCATAGGCTTTTTTTATTTTTTCAAAACAGCTTAACGCAGCCTGTTTTATAGAATCGCCCGACATTACCGAAGCTAATTTTTCGGCGTGCCACCTGTACGAGATTAGTTCCTCCATCAGTTCTTCGACTTCGCGAAGTTCAAGCTCGTCAAATAGCGTAGCGATGTCCGCATCACCCGATGCAAGAAGCTTTAGTAGCTGTGTCTTGACAGCCTTGCGCAAAATTATTTTTGAACTCCCTTCATCGAGAACTCCAAAGTCGGGATCGAGACCGAGAAGGGGAGCCCCTTCGCGCAAAAGTCTCGTGCAAAAAGAGTGGAAGGTCGAAATGTAACCTGTCGAAACCGCAATTGGATCTCCAAGGGCCTTGATAAGCTTATGTTTAAGCTCGCTGGCTGCTTTATCGGTAAAAGTGATCGCAAGTATCTTGGAAAGAGGGACGTCGCGAGTCCTAATGCACTCAATGACACGCTCAATGAGCACGCTCGTCTTACCGGAGCCGGCGCCGGCGGTAATTGCAAGCATGCGCTCATTCGATACGATGGCTTCATGCTGTGAAGATGTGAATTTTATCTTAGTAGTTTTGCTTTCGGTCATAGTTCTAGTCTCTGAAGCGGCAGACGTCTTTAAATTCGCAGCTTCGACTGCAGTTTGATTCCTGCGGCTCGCCGGAAAATTCACCGTTAAAGATTTTCCTGACGTAGATTTCAGCCGTTTTAACGGCGTGTTCGATCAAGGATTCGACCCTTTCCGGTGGAAGAACCATATTTTTTGATATTTTGTTTTTGCCCACGCAATGGGCTGCAAGCTCCTTATTGACAATTCCGTGTTTTCTGGCGAGCTTCTTTACGGCATAGAGAAACATACCGGCGGGGGAGCGCTCTCCAACAAGCGGTTTTGCCATAAGACAATATAACGGGA
>CAZYHS010000004.1:0-95670 GCA_964647545.1 uncultured Pseudomonadota bacterium
TTCCGAGCGAAGAAGAGCTCGAAGGAAAGAGCTACGACGAGCTAATGGAAATTCGCCGCGACGAAGAGGCGGGAGCAGACGCCTACGCCGGTCGAATGCTCTACATCATGGGATATTCGGTCGACGACATGGTCGAGTTCTTGAAAAATTTAGAGAAGATCGAAAAGAAGATCGTCAGCAAAAAATATCACGCGGTCGATATTCGCGAAGCCATTTTGAAGGAGGCCTTCGCAGCGCAAGAGCGTTCGCAAGAGACCGCGCGCAAACTTTTGGTCAGCGCCCATCTCGGGTTTTCACACGCCTTAAACAGCCGCCTTATCGGCGAGGGGTGAAGCACTTAAGAACCCCGAAGTCAGCAACCTCCCCATTAGCTTACAATTAGTTTACAATTAAAAGTTGGCCTGTTTACAATTAGTTGACAATCATTGCCTTATAGTTTACAATTAGTTTGCAATGTTAACAAAAGAGCAAATTGTAAACTTGGCAAAAAAGACCGGCGCAATCACAAGCAGCGAGCTGGCGAAAAGAGCCGGCGTTTCACGTCAATACGCTAGCCGGCTACTTGCCGAACTTGTTAAAGACGGGCTTCTTTTCAAACTGGGGTCCACCCGCTCGGCAAAATACGTCGTTTTAAATTCGGTAGGCAAAATTTCCGCGCCGGCTCAAGACCGTTACAAAAGAACGCTCATCAATAAGAGCGTTGAAGAACACCTTGTGCTCGACGATATTAAAAAGAACTTTGCGCCATTTAGGTTCCTGTCCGAGAACGTGGCGAGCATTTTCGACTACGCATTCCTTGAGATGCTCAACAACGCTATCGAACACTCATCTTCTAAAACCATCGGCGTTGAAGTAGCCCTCTCCGGAAACGAACTGTCATTTACTGTCAAAGACGGTGGCATCGGCGTCTTTCGAAACATCATGACAATGCGCGCCCTGAATTCCGAGGCCGACGCAATTGGCGAACTGCTAAAAGGAAAGACAACCACAGCCCCAACACTTCACTCCGGCGAAGGAATCTTTTTTACGTCAAAGGCCGGCGACAAGTTCATTCTTAGCAGCTTCGGATGGCAAATGCTGGTCGATAATTCAATTCCGGACATCTTCATCAAGAATGAAGAAAAAAATACCAAGGGAACAACCGTCACATTCGGCGTTAACATAAATGCAACTCATCATCTCGCAGAAATCTTCAAAAAATATTCCGATTCGCCTCAAAGCGAAGGGGCAAGCTTTGACAAGACCGAAATTCACGTGCGCCTATTCGCACTTGGCGGAGTTTACATTTCGCGTTCGCAGGCGCGGCGTATCTTGTCGGGGCTCGATAAGTTCAAAGTGGTAATTATGGACTATGATCGAGTACCAATGGTGGGCCAAGCCTTTGCAGACGAGGTTTATCGCGTATTCTTGAACGCCCACCCCGACATTCGCATCGAGAACACGAATATGAACGAAGCGGTGGCATTCATGGTCAACAGGTCGATAAATACACCTAGATAACATCTATTCACACACTTCATTTATCCACTTAAGATAATCGGGCAGGCCGTCGGCAATTTTAACAACGACAAGTTCGGGGCAATCGTAGCTGTGAAGTTTTTTGAGTTCGCGTTTGATGGCCGGCACTTTTGAGGTAAGCGACTTCATCACGATCAAGACTTCCGGCTCGTCGTGCACCTTCCCCTGCCAGCGGTATATCGACCTGATCTTTGGCAAAATATTTGCGCAGGCGATAAGCCGCGCATCAACAAGGGATTTGCCGATCTTTTTTGCCTCGGCCATTTTCGGCGCGGTCGACAAAACGATAACTTCGCTTCCACCGGCGCGCTTCATACGTGCCTCGCAAAAATGTAGATCAAATCGCTTAGCCTGTTGATGTACTTAATCGCCTCGCCGTTCTTGAAGAGCCCCTCTTCGTGCAAGTTCACAAGTTTGCGTTCAACTCTGCGGCAAATTGTGCGCGCGACATCGAGAAACGCCGACTCTTTTGTATCGCCGGGGACGATAAATCCGGTCAATTTCAAATGAGGTTCATATTCTGAAATTACGCCTTCGATTTCTTTCAAATGTTCGTCGCAAAGTCCTCTGTCGCGGTAGGTCCTTTTGCAATCTTCGTAGCAGCTGCACGGCTCGGCGAACTTTGTGCCGCCGGCAAGTTCGGTCGCCAGCATAAAAAGGTGACACTGCATTTTCTTAATGTGGGAAATCATGGTGGGGTCGGACAAATGGCTTCTTGCAAGTCCCAAAAAGCTGACAAGCTCGTCCACGGTCCCGTAAGCATCGACCAGCCTATCGCCTTTTGAAATTGTGTCGCCGCTGGCCAGCGTGGTCTTTCCAAAATCACCCTTCTTTGTGACAATTGACATGTGCCTCTCCTGTTCGCGGCATAATTATTTAATCCGTTGACTTAGTCAATTCAAACAAACTAAAAGCCGCTCTATGAAAGCCTTCCAAAAAGCCGGTCCCGAACGCGGCGGCATCTTTATCGACGCACCAATTCCAAAAGCGACCGGCGACATGGTAGTTTGCAAAGTGCTTGCCACAAGCATTTGCGGCACCGACGTCCACATTTACAACTGGGACCAATGGTCGCAAAAACGCATTAAACCGCCGCTGATTTTCGGACACGAATTTTGCGGCGAAGTCGTCGAAGTCGGCCCGCTCGTGCGCGGTATTAAGGTCGGCGACCGCATTTCGGCCGAAACTCACATTCCCTGCCACGTTTGCAAACAATGCCGCACGGGAAACATGCACATCTGCCGCGACATGAAGATCTTAGGCGTCGATACCGACGGCTGCTTCGCGGAGTACGCCGCCGTCCCCGAGATCTGTTGCATTAAGAACGCCGACATACCCCCCGAAATCGCCAGCATTCAGGAGCCGCTCGGCAACGCAACTTACACAGTCAGCGAATCGAACGTCGCCGGCAAAAAAATCGCGATATTCGGCGACGGCCCGATCGGCCTTTTTGCAACGCTTGTCGCCAGAAAATTCGGCGCCACAAAAATTTACGCTGTCGGCGCGACTCCGTACCGCATGGAAATCATGAAGAAGCTCGGCCCCGACATGCTCATCGACGCGTCAAAAACCGACGCTGCGGCCGAAATTTTAGACGCGACCCACGGAGACGGCGTCGATGTCGTTCTCGAAATGAGCGGCGCTGCCTCGGCAATTCACGCCGGTCTCAAATGCGTTTCAATGAGCGGCACGTTCACATTTTTCGGCATCCCTTCAAAGCCGACCGAACTCGACCTCGGCAACGAAATCATAATGAAGGGGATAAAAATGCACGCCATTGTCGGCCGCAAAATGTTCCAGACATGGTACGAAGTCGCAAATCTCATCGAGGCGGGGCTTGACGTTTCAAGCATCATTACACACACGTTCCCGCTCGCAAAGATCGATGAAGCAATGAGCCTTTTAAGCGGCGACATCAAAGCCGGCAAAATCATCCTGAAACCTTAAAGGAGAAAAAATGTACGACCAACTCAAACGAGTCATTGAAGGCGAGCTAAGATCAATTAAAGACGCCGGCCTGTGGAAAGAGGAGTGGCCGATCCTTTCGCAGCAAACCGCCGAAGTAAAGGTCGGAAGCGGAACGGTCATAAATTTTTGCGCCAATAATTATTTGGGGTTGGCTAACAACCCCGAGCTTATCGAGGCAGGAGTTGCGGCTCTAAAAAAATACGGCTACGGCATGTCGAGCGTCCGTTTTATCTGCGGCACAAGCGATCTACACAAAGAGCTCGAAGCGACCGTTTCGAAATTTTTAGGGACCGAAGACACCATTCTTTATTCGAGCTGCTTCGACGCGAACGGCGGACTTTTCGAAACGCTCCTCGGCGAAAACGACGCGATCATTTCCGACCAGCTCAACCACGCGTCCATCATCGACGGCGTCAGGCTCTGCAAGGCAAAACGTTTTCGCTATTTAAACAGCGACATGAACGACCTTGAAGCCCAGCTAAAAGATGCCGATGCGCAAGGCTCTCGCCTGAAAATGATCGCGACCGACGGTGTCTTTTCAATGGACGGATACATCGCAAAGCTCGACCAGATCTGCGACCTCGCCGAAAGATACAACGCGATCGTCATGGTTGACGACAGCCACGCAACCGGATTTGTCGGCAAAACAGGGCGCGGCACCCACGAACATTGCAACGTCATGAAGAGAGTCGATATCATCACATCAACGCTGGGAAAAGCGCTTGGCGGCGCAAGCGGCGGGTTTACAAGCGGCAAAAAAGAGATAATCGAACTGTTAAGACAGAGATCCCGCCCCTATCTTTTCAGCAATACGCTCCCGCTTGTCATTGCGGCGGTCTCGATTAAAGTTTTCCAAATGCTTTCAGCTTCGACCGGACTTCGCGACAGGCTCGAAGAAAACACAAAATATTTCCGCGAGCAGATGGGAAAAACGGGATTTGAAATTCGCGAAGGGACCCACCCGATAACTCCGGTGATGCTTGGCGACGCAAAACTGGCCTCCGACATCGCCCGCGACATGCTCGGCGAAGGAATTTACGTCAAGGGCTTTAGCTACCCCGTTGTGCCGAAAGGCGCGGCCCGCATCCGAACGCAGATATCGGCGGCCCACACTCGCGCCCACCTCGACAAGGCGATCGAATCTTTCACAAAGATCGGCAGAAAACACGGCGTGATTAAATAAAACACGCCTCAAACGAAAATAAAAAACCCTCCGTCGGAAGTAAAACCGAACGGAGGGTTTGTTTTTTAGCAAAAGAAATTAATCTTCGCGACGGCCTCTTCCGAAGTGGCCTCTGCCGCCTCCGGGACGACGTTCACGTCCGCCACCACCGCCTTCTTCCATCGGACGGGCTTCGTTGACCACGAGATCGCGGCCTTCGAAATTAACGCCGTTGGCTTTTTCGACAGCCGTTCTGGCTGCATCGTCGCTCGCCATCTCAACAAAACCAAAACCGCGGCTTCTGCCGCTGAATTTGTCTTTCAGGATGGACGTCGAGGTAACTTCGCCGAACTGCTCGAAATGGCCTTTCAGCGTCTCCTCGGTTGTGTTGTACGACAGATTTCCTACATACAGTCTCTTACCCATACTCATCTCCTTTTGTTGCGTGTTACGGGTCTTTTAAAACAAAAAACCCCGCGGTAGGACGTGATTGTCAGCTACCCGGGGGTTCGACACAAAAAAACTCTAATCTCTAGACTTTCTAAACCTGTCACTCGGCCACCTGCTGGAAACGCTCACTGCAAAAATTATGTTGTATTATAACCGCATAACCTTGCAAAAGTCAATTAATCATTATATTTGAGGACGTTATGGACACCCACATTGCACTCTGGCTGCATAGTTATATCCCCTTGCAAGGGCTTTTTGGCGGCATTTTAATATTTCTAACAACCTTTGGCTCGACCCAATTTATTTTCTTCTTTGTGACGTTTTTGTCACTTCTTTTGGCCCTACGCGGGCGTTTTAACAAAGCCCACATGCTAATTGTTGCTGCCGTATTTTCGGCGATAACAAGCGCAATTTTGAAGTGGTTGATAAAAAGACCTAGGCCCGAGCTATGGACCCACCCCATAAATATCGACGGTTTCAGCTTCCCGAGCGGACATGCACTTGTCACGACCGCCGTATTCGGAATTTGCGCCTATCTCTTCGCCGAAAATCGTCCGGCACTTAAAAAACCGGCCTACATTTTTACCGCCTTTTTCATCTTTCTCATCGGGCTCTCCAGAGTTGTTATGGGAGTTCATTATCCAAGCGATGTGATCGCCGGCTGGTTTTTCGGCGGCCTCGTTTTGTATGTGATGGTCTGGTGGTACAAACACGGCGGAATTAAAAGAACGCTGCGCATTATTTTCGGACTTCTTGCGCTCGTCTTCGGACTTATAGGCATAATCATTCCGATAATCCCCGGCATCCCGCTTTTGATAGGCGCATTTATTTTGATATTTTCCAGCAAACCGCTCGGCGATATTTTCAAATCAAAACAAAGAACTTCCAAGCCGACTTACGGCGACGGCAAGGTCATCGACATCACACCGAACTTGGACGGCAACAACAAGGAAAGATCCGGCAAATAAGTTATCACCACCAGCGCGATCAGCATCACGACAAGAAACTGAAAGCTAGCGCGGTAGAGATACGTGATCGGCTTATTGAATCTGAAAGATGAAATGAAGAGGTTCAACCCGACCGGCGGCGTCATGTAGCCGATTTCGAGATTAGTTAAAAAGATTATTCCAAGATGCAGAGGATCGATACCGAACTCTTTGGCGACCGGCGCGATGAGCGGCACAACGACCATCGTCGCCGAAAAAATATCCATAAGACAGCCGACAACGAGCAGAAAAATATTAAGCACGACCAGAAAAAGATATTTATTGGTTATGTATTGCCTGACGAATTCGAAGAGCTTCATGGGGACCTGCGCATCGACAAGGTAACTTGTGAGCCCGAGCGCAACTCCGAGAATGATCAAAATACCGCCGACAAGCACCATCGATTCGCCTGCGATTCGCGGCACATCTTTAAAGATGCCGATGTCGCGTTTGATAAAACATTCAACAAGCATGACATAAACAAGAGTGACGACAGCCGCCTCGGTCGGCGTAAAAAAACCGCCGTAGATGCCGACCAAAATAATGACCGGTATCGGGACCTCCCACGCGGCCTCTTTGAGCGCACCGACAAAGGCGCCGAGCGAAAAGCTCTCCTTCTCGCACCTGCCCCCCTCGCGCCAGACACTCCATACCGACAAGAGCAGAACTAGGAAAATCCCCGGCAAAACACCGGCGAGAAAAAGCTGATCGATTGAAACCCCCGAAACCACGCCGTACAAAATGATCGGCAAACTCGGCGGAAATAAAAGTCCGACGCTCCCGCAACAGGTCAAAAGCCCGAGCGAAAATTTTTCGCCGTACTTTTCTTTCAGCATGATCGGCATGATGAGCCCGCCGAGAGCGATTATCGTAACCCCGCTTGCGCCGGTCAGCGCGGTAAAAAACGCGCAGACAAGCACGGTCACGATCGCAACCCCGCCGGGAAGCCACCCGAAACAGGATTTATAAAGTTTCACAAAGCGCTCTGGGGCTTTCGATTCGGCAAGTAGATATCCGGCGAACGTAAAGAAGGGGATCGCCGCAAGGGTAGGAGCGCTTGTCATCCGGTACATTTCTATTATGACGCTGCTTGAATCGATACCGGATTTGTAAAACGCCCAAAGTGCAACGCCTCCCAAGATAACAAATATCGGCGCGCCGCAAAGCGACACGATACCCAAAATAGAAGCGATTATGATTTGCATATCATTGTCATTCCCGCGAAGGCGGGAATCCAGTTATCTCCACAAGCTCCCCGCTGACCACCACGGGGAAGACATACGCTAGCGCGTTTTGAAAACTCTCAGAAAAAATATTATCGCAAGCAGCGCAAATCCAGAAGGGATAATAGCTTGCGCCCACCACACCGGAATTCCGGCAAAAAGCATCTCCCCCATCATCCTCTCGCTTGCGACGAATTTATAGGCGGCGACCGTAAAAAACACGCAAACCACAGAGCTTATAAGATGGATGAAGGCTCCGGAAAATCTTTTGGCGCGCTCGGGCAAAAGTCTTGAGAATAGGTCGAGTCTGATATGCCTCTCTTCAATGGATGCAAGGATGGCCCCCAAAAACGCGATCCAAAGAACTAGATGCCGCACCGTAACGTCGGCCCAGCCGATGCCGCTGTCGAAAAAATTGCGCAGGACTATCTGCACGAACGACAGGCCGATCATTGAAAACAAAACGATCACGACCAGCCCCCTAGCGACCTTGGTTAATATTTTTTCAAACATATTTTCTCTGAAATTGTTTTGCCCCTTCGCGGCCTATTTTTTACGGGCTTCGGCAAGGTAGCGTTTTGCTTCGTCTAGCATCTCCTGCGAATAGAGCTTGCCGACAAGAGAGCTCCACACCCCTTCCGCGGTCTTTTCAAGTGAGGCCGACTCGGCCGTTGAAACCGTCACGAACTCAAGCCCCTGCTTTTTAAGGGCCGCCGCCGCCTTGGCGTTATCGTTTCTTGTGGCTATGACGAGTTTTTTGCAATACTCGCGCGCCGTATCGAGCAGAATTTTCTGATCGGCCGGAGCGATCTTGTCGAATTCTTTTTTGCTAAGCAGCAGCGCCCCGATCGAATCGACGAGATTTAAATCGGTCACATATTTTGTTTTGGCATGCCACTGCATCGCAATCGCACCGAGAGGCGGAGCGTAAACCGCATCGATCATCTTCGTTTGAAGCGCCGTCAAAACATCGACCAGAGAGAGCGGGACCGGCACGATCTTGAATGCGTCAAGCATCGCCTTTGCAAGAGGGTCCCCCTCCCACGCCCACATCTTCACACCCTGCATATCTTTTTGCGAACGAATCGGCTTGTTCGAAAAAATATTCACAAAGCCGGCCTCGGCCCAGCCCAGCAGCACGTAGCCCTTCTGGGCAAAACCCGCCTCGATTTGCTTTTGCAGTTTGCCGGTCACATAATCGGCTTCGTGATAATTTTTTATGAACAGCGGAAGCTCTAAAATTCTAACGGACGGATAGATGGCGCCAAGACCTACTCCGGTAAATCCGGCGGCATGGATCTGGCCGATCTGCATCTTTCTGATGACGTCTTTTTCATCGCCGGCGACGCCACCTGCGTAGATCGTAAGTTTTAATCTCCCCGCAGTCCTAGCCTGCAGCGCCTTGTCCCACTCTTTCATTATATTGACCCACGTGGAGCCATCGGGAGCAACAACCGCGAGCTTAATGTCCTGAGCAAAAAGCTGCGAGCAGAAAAGCGTCATCGCAGCCGCCATCAAAAATATTTTTTTCATGAAATTTTCCTCTTCTGTTTCTTTTTATGTCGTGCCCGCTAATTTGGGAAATTCTGTTGCACCGCATTCCCCGGCTTACTGTTTAGGTGACGCCGCAAGCAAAAGCGCGGCGCGACCCTTGGCGATCTCTCCGGCAAGCCTGTACCTCGGCAGCTGCGCAGCATCAGAGGCGATCACTTCGGTCAAAGTCTCTTTGAAAAGCTTTGCATCACCGGCCGCCGTCGCGTACCACTCGGCGAACATCACTTTGCTTAAAAGATATTTTCCGTCACATTGTGCCATCGCCCTCTCAAAGTAGGGTTTTGCTGCCTCCGGATTTGCTCCGGTTCTCAAAGGATTTGAAGCTATCAACGCCCCTTTGAACGCGTTCGCTATCCCACATTGAAAGTCGGGGGCGACCTCCGCCACGCGATCGACTATCATCTCGACTCGCGGCAGGTCGGCGACGATCGAAATATCGTCGCGATTCAAATTGACCGTCTGTCCCCAGTTGAAAGCGAGCCAAAAAAATTTCTCGGCCGATCTTTTATCGATCTTTTTCACGGCCGACTCAAATTCCTTTTGGGTCACTTCGTTCAAATTTTTCTTTCCGTTCGCGGTCGCGATAAGACCCGCGGCAAGCCCCTTGGCATAATAGCGCTTGGCGCGAAGCAGCCATTCGTCGCTGGCGGCGCCCTTCTCTTTCATGGCCTCAAGCTCCGCCACACCGAACGCGTAATTGCCGTACGATTTCGAAAGCAAAAATTGCATCTTTTTATTCTTGGAATCGCCGAAACTAAAGACTTCGAGGGTTTTGATAAGAGGAAGGCTCGTCTCTTTCGCCACGAAAATATCCTCTTCCATTTCGACCGCCGGCATGCCGTCGCTGATAATTCCGGCGGTTACCGAAGTCGCGGCGTGTTTTAGACCGCAAGCCTGACCGGACAAAATAAATAAAAGAGTCAGCGCCAGAGAGATTTTTTTCGATGACATTTATTACCTCAGGTAAAATTCGACGGCGCGTTTGAGCTCGCCGATATCGATAACCGTGTCTTTGCAGGGGCCGTTGGGTCTGCTATTTGGAATGCCGACCACCGGAATTTTGTGACCGACATCGCGAATTCCGCTGACCAGATCGCGTTCGCAGGCAACACCGATGATCGCAGACGGATTGTACTCTTTGACTTTTTTGCGGGCCAGCTCTCCGCCGGAGACGGTAAATATTTCGACCGGATAAATCTCTTTGAGCTTGTAAACTTCCTGCAGAACCTCTTTTGAAAGACAGCGCGGCAAGAGAATCATTAATCGTTTTTCGGCCAGCGTTCTGTGAATGGCTTTAACGACCGAGTTCGAAACCATCACGAACGAATAGCCCATTTTGTCGCGGGAAATCCGGCAGAGTCTTGAAAGTTTGAAAACGCGGGTAAAAACAATGTCAAAAACGACAAAGACATGTTTTTTCCCCAAGAAAAAATTTCGTTTGAACATCACCGTCAAAAAAAGCTGCACAAAAAGAACGGCAGACACGACCCCCCAAATCAAAATAAAAAACAAAACGAGCTTTGGAAACACCGCCCCGAACTCATGCAGTCTGGGAAGCGACATATAATAAAGGAAGACCAGAACCGCATCTATTAACAAGACGACCGCTCCGCAAAACGACACGAAAAGCCACGGGCCCGACACGGCCTCTTCGCTCGACTTTCCGTCCCAGTCGGCCCATTCATCGCCTAAAACTCTATCGGGTCTTTCGACCTGTTTTTTAAAATTTTCGCTCATAATTTTTAAAGAGGGCTTTTTATATCTTTCCACTCAACCTGCGTCAATCCCTCGCTGACAAGTTTTTCGATCTCAAGGGCCTTTTCGATAGCTTCAAGCTCTCTGACCTTCGTGTGAGTTACCGGATTTCTGGGTTCAAGGAACTGGCAGCAATCCTGATGCGGCATTATCGATAGGTCGTAAGTTCCTACGACCTTTGAGCAATCGACGATTTCCTGCTTGTCCATTCCAACCAGCGGCCTCAAAATCGGCATGGTCGATACCGAATCGACGGTAGCCATGTTCGATAGAGTCTGGCTCGCCACCTGCCCCAAAGCCTCGCCGGTCACAAGGGCTTCGCACCTGTTTTGCTTTGCCAGCTCCTCGGCGATGCGAACCATAAAACGGCGGTATAAAATGACGCGATATTTCTCTTCGGTTGAGGTCACTATCTTTTTCTGGATATCTCCAAGCGGGACCATCGCGAGCTCGGCGCTGCCGCACTGCCACGACGCCAGCACTTCGGCGATTTCGATCGCTTTCTCCTGACTTGCCTTATCGGTAAAAGGGGCGCTGTGGAAGTGGACGAACTTCACTTTGCAGCCGCGTCTCATCATGCGCCACGCAGCCACCGGCGAATCGATCCCCCCCGATAAGAGGGCCATAACGTTTCCGCTTGTGCCGACCGGAAGGCCGCCGGCGCCTTTGCATTTTTCGAAATAGACATGCGCACGATCGCAAAATAGCTCGATAAAAATCGTTTGTTCGGGATTTGTCAGATCTACTTTGGAATTTTTGAAATTATCGAGAACCACGCCCCCCATATTTTCGTTTATTTCTTGAGACCTTATGGGGAAGCGCTTATCTACCCGCCTCGCACGCACCGCAAAACCGGTAAATTCCCGACCTGCAAGCCCGCTAACTATTGTCTTTTCTAGACTTGCCGGCGTCGGCTCACAAACCGCAATAGGGGCATAGCCGGCAACCCCAAAAACCCTCGAAAGCTTATTTTTAACGGCTTGCGCGTCATACGACTTCTTAAACGTAAGGACAATGCGCCCTTGCGGTCGTTCAAGGCTTCTAATATCGAACTGGCTTAAGCTGGCTCGGACGTTATCGGCCAGTTTAATTTCGAAAAACCGCCGGTTTCCGCACTTGAGCATTAGCTCGCCAAAATGAATTACAACCTTGTCTGTTTTGTGAATAACTTGTGAATCCATGAATTTATCGCCGAAAAAATTTTTAATTTTCGCGAAGCTATACAATTTCATTAAAAAAGCAAGAACTCATCCTGACTGTGGGTAATATCTAGAAATTTGAATTTTGTTCATATTTGCCGGTTTTTTCGTTGACACCACTATATATAGTGCTATCCCCAAAACATACAACTACCTGTTGTGGTTATTAATTGTCAATTAATTGACATTGGGGATTTTTTGACGCTTTTTTAAGCCAACTGACGGAGAGAACATGTCGACCAAGGCAACTGCGCTGAAAACAAAGACAAATGGAAAAACAAAGACCAAAGGAGAGCTGGAGACGGTACAAAACGGCCTGAAGGTCGAACGGAGATTTACGCACCCGTTCTCAAAACCTCTCGACGAAGTGAAATTCACAAAGCGCACCTCGGTCATCACAAATCCGGACGGCAGCGTTGTCTTTAAAATGGACAGCGTCGAAGTGCCGGAAGGCTGGTCGCAGCTTGCCACCGACATAGTCGTCTCGAAATATTTCCGCAAACGCGGAGTCCCCGGCAGCGGCAGCGAAACAAGCGTAAAACAGGTCGTACACCGCATCGCCAACACCATACGTCAGGCTGGCGAGGATATCGGCGGATATTTCGCCTCCAAAGAGGACGCCGATAACTTCGAGGCCGATCTCGGTTTTATGCTTATTAACCAGTACGGCGCCTTCAATTCTCCGGTTTGGTTCAACTGCGGCCTCTTCCACCACTACGGCATCACCGGCAGCGGCGGAAACTACTTCTGGAACTTTGAAAAGGGAGAGATCGACACAACCACCGACTCTTATTCGCACCCGCAGGCTAGCGCGTGTTTTATTCAGTCGGTTGACGACGACTTAATGAGCATCTTCGAACTCGCAAAGAACGAAGCTAAGCTCTTCAAGTTCGGCAGCGGAACCGGCACCAACTTTTCGCATCTTCGCGGAAAGCAGGAAAAGCTCTCCGGCGGCGGCACAAGCTCGGGGCTCATGAGCTTCCTTGAAGTGCTCGATCGCGGAGCGGGCGCAACTAAATCGGGCGGCACAACACGCCGCGCGGCAAAAATGTGCTGTCTCGACGCCGACCACCCCGAGATCATCGACTTCATTAACTGGAAAGTTACAGAAGAGAAAAAGGTCGCGGCTCTCATCTCCTGCGGATACTCAAGCGATTTCAACGGCGACGCTTATAAGACCGTTGCCGGACAAAATTCGAACAACTCGGTTCGCGTGACCGACGAGTTCATGTACGCCGCCCTTAACAACGAAGTGTGGAACACCCGCGCAAGAACGACCGGCGAGATCATCGACACCTACAAAGCTCGCGACATTTTAAAACAGATTTCAAAGGCAACTTGGGCCTGCGCCGACCCCGGCGTTCAGTTCGATTCGACCTTCAATAAATGGAACACCTGCAAGTCCAGCGGTAAGATCAACGCCACCAACCCGTGCTCCGAATTTGCATTCCTCGATGACAGCGCCTGCAACTTGGCCAGCATAAATTTAATGAAGTTCTACGATTCCGCTACCGGCCGTTTCAACATCGAAGGTTTTGAGCACGCCTGCAAAATTTTCATAATCGCACAGGATATTCTGGTCGATTTTTCGAGCTATCCGACCGCCCGTATCGCGCTCAACAGCCATAAGTTCCGCCCGCTCGGACTTGGCTACGCAAACATGGGGACGCTCCTCATGGTCAACGGCTTCCCCTACGACAGCGAAGAGGGACGCACGCTCTGCTCGGCCATCACCGCCATCATGACCGGCAAAGCTTACGAAACAAGCGCCGAAATCGCGGCCAGCCGCGGCGCGTTCGACGAGTACGCAAAGAACAGAGAATCGATGCTCGACGTCATTAAGATGCATCGTGAAGCGGCCTACCAGATCACCGATTCGGTAGCCAAAGACCTCGGCAACGCCGCGCGCATCGCATGGGACAAGGCTTTAGCGGTCGGTTCAAGCAACGGCTTTAGAAACGCGCAAGTCACCGTGTTGGCGCCGACAGGCACGATCGGCCTTTTGATGGACTGCGACACGACCGGCATCGAGCCCGAATACGCGCTCGTGAAATTTAAAAAACTGGCCGGCGGCGGATATTTCAAGATCGTCAATCAGTCGCTTGAAATGTCGCTGAAAAAACTCGGCTACACCGACACGCAAATCAACGACATCGAAAATCACATTAAGGGAACCGCGACTCTTCGCGGCGCCCCGCACATCGGCACCGAAGTTCTCAAAGCGAAAGGTTTCACCGACACAGACCTTGAAAAAATTGAAAAAGTTCTGCCGGGGGCGTTCGATATCAACTTTGTATTCAACGCCAATACTCTCGGCGAAGAGGCGATGCGGCGCTTTGGATTTACGCCGGAGCAGTTTAAAGCCCCCGGGTTTAATCTGCTTAAATCGCTCGGTTTTACCGACGCGCAGATCGAAGAGGCAAACCTTGTCATCTCCGGCCGCATGACGATCGAAGGAGCTCCTCATCTTAAAGAAGAACATCTGCCTGTCTTTGACTGCGCCAATAAGAACGGTAAGCTCGGCAAACGCTTTTTATCTCCGATGTCGCATCTTAGAATGTTGAGTGCGGCCCAAAAGTTCATCAGTGGCGCGATATCAAAAACGATAAACGTCCCCAACGAAACTACTGTTGACGACATTGAAAAACTTTACGTCGAAGCTTGGAGAATGGGCCTAAAGGCCGTAGCCATCTACCGCGACGGCTCAAAACACGCGCAGCCACTCTCCAGCACGAACGACGCAAAAAAGCAGAAGGACGCCGCAACGACAACGGCTAACGCGACCGGACTTGCGGCCTCATCGTCGGCACAACCGGTTTTGCGCAGAAGACGGCTTCCGAAAAAGAGAAACGGCTTCACGCAGGAAGCGCGCGTAGGCGGACAAAAAATTTATCTGCGCACAGGTGAATACGAAGACGGCACGGTCGGCGAACTCTTTATCGATATGCACAAAGAGGGGGCCGCGTTCCGTTCGATGATGAACTGTTTTGCAATTGCGGTCTCTTTGGGCCTTCAGTACGGCGTACCGCTCGAAGAATATGTCGACTGCTTCACCTTCACACGTTTTGAACCGCAGGGAGTTTGCGATCACCCGAACGTAAAAATGTCGACGTCGATCGTTGACTTTGTCTTCCGTGTGCTCGGCATGGAATATCTCGGCCGCACCGATTTTGTTCAGGTCAAACCCAACGACGAAGATCTGACGTTTAAAATCAAACAGAAGATTGCGGCGGCGACAAAGCAGGCTCAACATGCGGCCGCTATCGCCGGCGCAAAAGAGCAGCACACAAATTCGCAGCACCCCGATGCAAAGTCGCACGCGACCCCCTCCGCTTCACATGCGGCCGGAGCCTCCGTTGCAAACGAGGGAATTGCACCGGCACTAAAAGCGATCGCGACTCCAAGCGGTGCTGCAGTTATAAGCATCTCGCAGCAACCTAAAGCTGCGGTTACAGAACCACGCATACCCGAAGGCGCGATCGTCTCACGACCGGCGGCGGGCGCGGCCGTATCGGCCTCTGCCGGAGGAGTACAGGCGGCCGGCGGGCTTAGCGAACATCTTTCGACAATGATGGGAGACGCACCGTTTTGCGATCAGTGCGGACACGTGACCGTTAGAAACGGCGCGTGTTACAAGTGCGTCAACTGCGGCAACTCGATGGGATGCAGTTAAAAACAGTTTAGTCGGTTAGTCCCGTTAGTTCTGTTAGGTCAGTTGAGTCGGTTATTTCGGTTAAGTACGAGGTGATCGGTAAACGCGATAATTTTGAAAAGGCTGCCATGCGCAGCCTTTTCCTTTAGTAAAGAACGGAGATCTTATGGAACAACGTAACCAAGAAATTCAAATCAAGCTGAACGAAGAGACGGCGAAGGGAATTTACTCAAACGCAACTATCATTAGTCACACGCAGACAGAATTTTTGCTCGACTTCGTAACGATTTTTCACGGCAAGGGAGTCCTTAGCTCAAGAATGATCTTGTCTCCAAACCACGCAAAAAGTTTACTGCGAGTATTATCGGAAAATGTTGCAGCCTTTGAAAATAAGTTCGGCGAAATAAAAGATCTCGGCGAATCGAAACTCAATTTAAGTGACGTGCATTAATTGTTAAGTGTCGGGCACTTAAGAATAAATACCACGCAGCGGGCCGGCGCAAATATTAAAATTTGGTACAAATTATTGTGTCTAACTAGCTAAATAACGGATGAATATTTCGCTGACTAAGATTCTTGTTTTGTCAGCCAAGCGAATTTGATAAATCCAGCTGTGTCTAAAAATCCAACATTATTTCCGTCATTAAAGTTTATATCGTAGAACGTTTGAACATAATAGTAATCAGTAGGCGATAAAAGAATAATGGTATTGCCCTTTAATATCCACTCACCAGTTGTATGTATTTCTAGATATGTTTTAGCTTGTTCATCACATGAATATGTTCCATCTTCATTAAAGGTTATTCTGATATTTTCCGGTTCTTGAGTGTTTAGGAAATATACAGTACCGTCCCAAACTCCGACAATTCCGTTGGATTCTGAAACCTCAACAACCTCAAGTCGATCAACCAATTCATCGATTGCGGCCTGCACGTTTGTCGCCGTAAGGGCCGAAGCGGCATTGTCATAAATCACGTCGATCGCATTACCGATCGATGCTGCAATGCCTTTTGCAGCACCTCCACAGGCTGCAACATAAACGACACCCGCAAGGAAACCAGCCACCAAGTATGCATATCTAAACTGTTTCATTTTGCCTCCTTTTGATCAATCGACACGTCCCTATGAATACGTGTTCATATAAGTCGTATGCAGATAGTTGTAAAGTGTGAATTTAGAAAGCACCATGAAGCACTTTGGCAGGAGGGTTAAGGAATTGCGTCTAAGACAAAAACTGACACAAGAGGGAATGCAGTCATTTGGATTTAACTACCGATATTTTCAAAAGATAGAAGCAGGACAAGTCAATGTAACTCTCGACACACTTCTTAGACTCGCAAAGTCTTTCAAATGCCCGATTTCCGACCTATTCAAGTTTTAAGGATTTATTGCGCTGCAGTACAAAGCGACAAAGCTGTTAGTTTCCTAAGTAACGAAGGCGACTTAGCTGGGAATTGCTTAGGTATGCACACGAGTTCCCCCGCCTGCTAACGCCTGAGCTTAAGCGATGGCGGGCAGGCGATTAACACCTCGGGGAGAACATGCTTGGGACGTGCGTCCTAGCGCCCAACACCGAGCCGCTCAAAGCTGTAAGTGCAGCGCGGTTAGCACACGAGTTCCCCGCGCGCAGAATGTCCGCAGCGACAGTCACGCGTGAAAGTTTCTGAGAGATTTTGGAAAAGAGACAATGAATATGCGTTGGATCGCTTCACTTCGTTCGCAATGACGCAAGAAGTACAAGCTGGATTCCAGCATGCGCTGGAATGACACGCTGGATAAGGGAATGACTTGCCCAACTGAAACAACTTTTCTCCCGAGCACCTCAGATAAATAATTTTCGATTCGAGCAGCTAGATTTTCTTGGCTTTGCGTCCAATGCGTTCGCGTAAACCTTTGATGAGACTTTTAATACGCGATGACGGTCCGCTGTTCGAAGCCTCAAAAAACTCTTGAGAGAGAATTGAAATGCTTTTTTGAGGCGAGTTCGGACCGGCAAGCAGGTACGCAAATGCCCTAGAAAATCAGCGTCGCTCGATTCCTTAAACGCGAAAATTACTTATCTGGGGTGGAAGGGAGATTGCTTCGCTACGCTCGCAATGACGCAAGAAGTACAAGCTCGATTCCAGCATGCGCTGGAATGACATGCATGTGGCGTGCGGCGTGCGGGGGATTGCTTCGTCGCGCCTCGCGCTCCTTCCGCCAGAGGCGGACAGGCGCAATGACGCGAGTGACGTCAACGAGGTCCCTCCGCCAATACTACGCGGCGGACAGGCGATTACTACCTCGGGGATGACAAATCAGAAACAAAAAAGCCCCACGACTGCTCGCAGGGCTTTTATTTTTTTCGTCTGCAAATTACTCCAACTTACCACCGGTAAGTTTTGCGCGTAATTCGGCAAGCTCAACCTTTGCGGTCGCGTCACTTGTCCCGTCTTTTTGCAACTGCTGGGCGCGCGCGACGATCGCCTTTTCTACGATTTCGCCGTTTAACACCGCGCTTCGCAAGGCTTCGATCTCCGACCGCGAAAATTGCACCGCGCCGCGTCTGTGCTCTTCAAACGCCTCCCAAGTCAGCGGGCAGCGCTCCTTCACAAAATGCGCGATGGCTTCGGCAAAAACGCGAATTTCTTTTTGCGCGTGGGCGTCGAGCCTCAGCTCAAGAAAGTGGAGAAGATTGTGCAGATCCATCTTCCAATACCACTCGGTATAGGTCGACAAGGGAAGCGTCACGCGCGCAATTTCACGAGCGACGCCCTTTTCCATATATTCATTGTAATGCGCAAACAACATATCGATGTCGTCGTTGTAGCGTTTCAAAATTTCAGCGTTCACAGGTTCTGCGACCGCTTCGTCGAGCGAGCCCTGCCGGTTGATGACCGCCTGCTTGCGCAAATCGGACGGCTCGGGCCGCCACACATGATCTTCCATGATCGAATAGCGTCCGCTGATCTCGTTTACGCTGGCCGTGCGGTGCCTTATCCACTGGCGCGCGACAAAAATCGGCATTTTGCAGTGGAACTTAAACACAACCATTTCAAACGGACTGTTGTGCTGATGCTTCAGAAGATAATTGATGAGCCCCTTATCCTGCCTGACGCTCTTTGTCCCCATGCCGTAAGAAACTCTCGCGGCTTGAACAACGCTTGAGTCGTCGCCCATCACATCGACCAGACGCACAAACCCCTGATCGAGACAGCGAATCGTATTTTCCATGTCTGCCATGTGTTGACCTTTGCGAAAAGTTTAGAGCGGAATCACGGCTTCCAGTTCGGGAAATTCGTGTTTTAAAACTCTTTCAACTCCCATCTTGAGCGTCATCTGAGCGCCCGGGCAACAGCCGCAAGCCCCTTTTAGTTTGACGTAAACTTTGTTCTCTTTGACGTCGATGAGATCGATGTTACCGCCGTCCATCATAAGTCTGGGGCGAACCTGCTCGTCGAGCACTTTTTCGACACTTGCTTTATCCATAAAGCCTCCTTGTTTTTCGTGGTCTGTCACCTATCAATATTTCGGAGGTATTGACAACACAAAAACTCTGCGGCAAATAGCCTGTCACTATGACCAAACTTGAAACAGCAAAAAAACGGAAATGGTTTTTATTTACAATAATTTACTTCATTATCGGCTATATGGGGCTGGGCAACCTCAACATGTTCCGCAGCCACTATTTTAACGTGGAGCTTCCGTTTGAAGCCCACATTCCGTTCATTCCGGCCTTCATTTTGGGCTACACGTCGGTCTATTTTGCCCTCATCCTCGTTTATGTTTTGATCGACGATTACAAACTTTTCGACCGCGCAATTAAATTTTTCCTGACGGTCTCGACCGCTCACTTTATTTTATTTTTACTTGTGCCGGTAAAAATGACGCGCCCCGATCTCGCCGACGCCGCGGGAACAATGAACCTTCTGACAAAATATTATTATCTTATCGACAACCCGACGAATTGTTTTCCGTCTTTGCACGTGGCCTATCCGCTGGCCGGAACGATCGCGCTGTGGAACTACAAACGCGGTTGGGCCGTCGTCTTGCTTTTTGCCACCTTATTGATCGCGGTGTCGGTGCTGCTTGTCAAACAGCATTACTTTATGGACGTAGTCGCAGCCGGAATTTTAACTCCAATTCTTTGGTGGATAACAACCCCCGGATCATTCCCGCGGTATTTAGCGGGAATCCAGCGAATTTTACGAGTCCCCCGATTAAGACCTCGGGTATGACATCAAACTCTTAGAAAGATGTTCCAAGTTGCAGAATGAGCGTGCCGTATTTGATCTTGGTCCCAAGTATCGGATCGGTAACGTTATTAAACCCACGCAAATTGCGTCCGTGCGCAATGATGCCGTAGCCGAGTCGGCCGGTAACAGGCAGCCCGTGTCCTAAGATAAAATCTCCCCTGATTTCGGCTCCGGTGCCGAGCAAAAAGCGATCGAAGAAATAATGATCGTTGCCCCACATGTCTGTGTTTGCCTGCCATGTGTTTCCGTAGTCGATAAACGGTGCGAAGTGAATGTTCTGAATGTAGAACGGCGTCGTCCCCAACCCGCGCTGCGGAGAGACGATCGGAATACGGTACTCCAAACTGAAGACCATCACGCGCTCGCCCGAAAGCGACGCCACGTTCAAACCGCGCAACGGAAAGTAATAGAGACTGGCGCCGGCCCCGCCAAAGGCCCCTTCGCCGAGCGGACCGCCGAGAGTGAAGGTTCCCTGCGTCATTTTGTCGCCGAGCGCTATGCCGCCGGCCACCCTGAGCGCGATCACATGATCGTCCCACAGATCGACATATTCGCGATAGTCGCCGGCAAATATTCTCTGTTCGTTCTTTGCCGCGCTTCCTAACGTCTGGTCGGTTATCGTGAAATTTGCGCGCAGTCTGCGTCCGGTCTCATAGCCGTTGGACGACGGATATTTTTTTGCGGTCGAATAGGCGTAAGAAAATGAAAGCCCGCTAAAGTTGCCGATGTTCAGCGCGTTCGCCTCGGCGGGGGCAAGTCTGTGCACCGGCCGTCTGTATTCCCAAAAATACTGTGCGCTTAGCGCGTGGTTCTCGATCGGAAATGAAAGCCCGCCGTAAACTCTGCGGCGCCCTTCGTAATAATGAACGGTGTTCGTTTGACCGGTCGAAGGATTGTAAAATGTGAGATTGCCGAAATTGGCCGCGTAGTCCTGCACCCCCATCGTCAACGCCGTGGTATAGCGATTATAAAAATAGTTGAAATAATATCCCAAGAAGTCGGTAAGATCGGTTCTCCAGTCGATGCCGCCGAGCCAATTATGCCTGCGCAGAGGGTCGGTACCTCCTGTAAACGCGGTCAGCCAAACGCCGTTATCCAGCGTTGCAAATCCGGGGACGATAAATCTCGGCAGCAATAACGATTTCCCCAGCGGGCTGTATTTTTTGCTCTGCAATTCTCCAAGCTGTATCACCGGCTGGTCAAGTAGCCGCTCGTCAAAAGCCGGTATCAGGCTCTCTTTATTTCCTCCGTAATTTCCACCGTATGAAAAGTCGGCCTTCTTCGGTGGGAAACTTAAGGGTTTGCCAGATTCGCCGGCGAGGCTCATCTTGCGGATATCGAACCCTTTGTCGTTGTAATATTGGAGAAAAATTGCGCTGTCGTCTTTGGATATGGCCGGTTGAAAAACGCCCGAGACCACGTTGGTGATCCTTGCTGCCTGTCCGACTTTCGCGCTCTTGCCCGAACGGATTATTTCGCTGCGCCATAGGTTTGAAACACCGTCGCGATCCGAAATGAAATAGACAAAACGCCCGTCGCCCGACCATTGAGGAGCCGAATCGATCGAAGCGTCGTCTGTTATCTTTGCCAGATATTTACCGTCGATAGCGTCCAGCAGATAGATGTCCCACTGGCCGGTCTGATAGCTCGGGCTCTTCCCCTCCTTATTGACGCGCACCTTGGGCTGCCAGCTTGCAACGGCGATCATCGAACCGTCGGGGGAGACGCTCGGCGAAACGAATTGCGAAAACTCGACCTCTCCGCCGGAATTTTTCACGGTCGCAGCAAGCGAAGATATCAACCTCTCTTCGCGGGTCGGCTTAACTTCATGGTCGCGCTTTTTCTTAACGTTGGTCTTAACCGGCGCCCACGTCGTATCTTTGTAAGCGGCCTCTTTTGCGATATCCTCTTTCGGTCTATCGACCGTCGATCTTTCAATGTCTATCACGGCAAGATGCGAGGCCCCTTTATCCTGCATCGAGAAAACGATCTTTTTGCCGTCGGGGGTAAAAGCTACGTCGCTTGCGCGTTTGCCGAATGTGAGCTGTTCGTGCCGCTTCGTTTCAAGATTATAAACGAAGATCTCGTTAAAGCCGTTGAACTTTTTGTGAACCGCCATCGCCGAATAGGCAAGGAGTTTGCCGTCGGGACTGAATGCCGTGCTCGTCACGAATTTTTTCTTAAGCACGATGGAATTTTTACCGGTCTCCAGATCCAAAATTCTCAACTCGAAGGGGCCCTGCACGCGCTGCCTAGCGTAAGCGAGAAATTTTCCGTCAGGACTGACGGCGGGGTTCGAAAGGACCGTTTCGCCGGACGCGACCGTCGTAAGGACGGTCACTCCGCCTTTTTCTATTTGGGCGATCTTGTCCGAATATTCTGCGGTGATCTTTGCCTGCCATTCTTTCCAAATATCGTAGTAGGTCTTGCTGCGCTCTGTCCCCTCTTTGCGCACGCGCACGTAGCGGGTGTGAGCCTTGTCGGTCTGATACTCGATGTCGTTGAATGCGTGACGTGCGTGGTGATTCACGGCCCAAAGAAGCGGGCTTTTTGAAACCCGACGCTGAAACTCGATGAACTTATCTTCGCCGTAAGTGTCGACCAGATATTGCGAGAACTTAGCGCCGTAGAGATACATGGCGTTGTAGTTCGGCCAGCTCCACATGAGCCCGTCGGCCTGATCGATCTTGAGCAGCGAATTATTTTTGACGCTCGAACGGAAGAGCATCTCGGTAAAACTTGCGCGCCCTCTTCCGCCGGTCGTAAAAGTCGTTTCGTCGTAGGTCGTCACCCCTTCGCGCATCCATCCGGGCTGAGTTCCGTTTAGAGATATCGTCTTGCCGAAAATCACTCTTGCCAGCGTCATTGCGCCGCCGTACATGTCCAAATGAATCGTATGAGTGAATTCGTGCAGACACAAAGTTCTCAGCCAGTTATCGTAATCGCCCAAGGTCGTGTCGGGAGAAGGAGAAGCAAGCCGCAGCAGAATCCAATTGTAAGGAAGTGGCGAACTCATGCCGTTCGCGCTGTCGGAATTATCGACAACCATGACCTGCGTTCTCCCCCAAGGGCGCCAGTTGTAAAGTTTGGTAATGCGCTCGTATGCCTCTTCCAGATAAACCGCGACTTTCTTAACCTGCGGCTCCAGCTCCTTGTTAAAATGAATACTGAAATGACCGGTGTCTATCGTTTGCCAGTCGATGCTCGGATCGTAGCTGGCCGAAAACGCGACGGAAGGGACCAGAAGTAAAAGAACGGCAACTACGACTCGGCGGAGATGATTTTTCATAGGCCGAAATTGTTACATTAAACAAATTTCCGGCGCAATTAAATCTTAGCTTTCTGAAGAGCAGAAACGATTTTAAGCGGCGGGAATTATAACTTGAAATAGGCCCCCTTGTCGGGCTAAATGCGCCGCATGAATTTTAAACGAACGCTCTTTTTAGCTTTCGCCCTGCTGACCTTTGCGACCCCGATTACGGCAATCGCCGAGGAGGCCCAAAGGCCGGATGACGAAAACGTCAACATTCACGCAGTCCCGCCCATTTTGGACCCGCATTTCAGGCACAGAAAAAAAGGCCAGCTTGAAATTTCTCCTTATGGGGGTTCCAACCTAGGCGCTAGCCTTTCTCAAACGTGGATTGCCGGCTCAAGACTTTATCTTCATCTCAACAACACCTATGCGATCGGCGCGAACTACAGCTTTTCGACCATCGGAGGAGCGGCCAACAGGTCAATGGGTGGAATTCTAGAAGACGACATCCTGCACTATCTAAACGCCGAAGCGATGATATCCAACGACGTGGCAATGAGGGTCGGCAGCTCGCTCATCGAAATGGACCTCTACATGACGCTTGGAGTGGGGGGTATTTTCATTAATACCGACTGGCAGCCGATGGGAGTGGCCGGAGGAGGAGTAAAAGTTTACACCGGAATTCCTTGGCTTGCGGTGCGGGTTGACGTCAACAACTACATTCATCCGACACAGCATAGGGGAAGTACAGCCGTCGATTGCGACGTCACGTTCACCGGAGGGATTTCGTTCCTGTTCCCCAGCAACCCGTCACCCTACGAAACTAAAAAACGATAAACTTGGATTATTTCGCCAGAGGAGAGACGCCGTTGGCGATGTACTTGGCCTCGAAAAGGACTCCGTCGCCGTTCTTATCGCCGTCAACGTCTATGAACACGGGATTCGCAAAGCCCCACGCAGAAGTTGACATCTCTTCGTCGGTTTCAAGCGAATCGAGGGTCCAGTCTTCGGAAGGTTTACCCATCTTGGTTGGGTCGCTGATCGATTTCGTTACGAAGGGAAACAGCGACCGCCATCCTTGAGTCCCCTTGGTACCGGAAACAAAGACCACAACCCACGTATCTTCATCGACCTCCATTTCAAAATTGACGGAGGCGTTTATCGTTTCATCGTCCTTTGTCCAGTCGGACAAACTGCCGTCGGCGGTCGTGTAGATTCTGTCGGGCTCATAGTAAAACTTGGGGACGTGGTAAGGGGCAAAGAAAGATTTCGGATCGCTTGCGACCCCCTTGAAGGCCGACACGCCGTCGTCGTCTGCAGGCAAAGGCTCGGTATTGGCGTAAACCTCTATGGTATCAAACCACGCCCAAGCGGGACTTGTCACATCGACGCGAAATTTGACCTTTTTGCCGCTAACGGTATCTCCGACTCCTGATTTTTTCCCGTCTTCGCCTACGGCGCTCACTTGAATGAACGGGCCTGCCGACACAACCACCTTGTGCCTATTGACCGCCTTTGCGAACGCATCTTCATCAAACTGGGCAAAGCTGCCGATTCCGTCCTTGGGGTCCACATCGGAGGCGACGAAATTTCTCGGCGTACCGAGCTGGTCGACGATCTCTCGGTGAGAATCGGAGTCAGCGACGCCCGTGACAAGAATGCCCAGATTTAAAAAATTGAACCACTGCGGCAGTCCCGTTTCGCGTAACGCGTTCGAATAAAGCTCGGGGCTAATCGTAAGTTCGAGAGCCGTAAAATCGGTGATGACAAGATCGCTTTCGCCGAAAGGCATGGGGATCGAACTTGTCAATGAGGTCGGTGCAAGTCTTTGCTGCGACGGCTCGACATAGCTCGAAAGAGGAGAAAGCCCTTTGTAGGCCGGAGTCGTTACCCAACTCGACACGATGGCAAGGCTGGTCGGCTGATCGGCAATGTGGTTGACCATTCTCACCTTTTCGCCCTCACCGCCGCCGCCGCTCTTGAAATATTCCATTATTTCGCGCGGCGACATGACAAAATCGGGGGAAGGGTCTGCTCTGTCTCGTGGAGAATAGGTCCAATCGAGAGCGCCGCCGTCAACTTTCGTATCGTCTTTTTCAAGCGGGAAAAAAATCATGTGCCCGTAATGATTGGGGCTGACTTCGTCGCCGATCTGAGTGGCCAAAGCTCCGGAGGGTATCAATCCGCCCTTCACAAGCTTTTCGACCACAGGGGCGTAGTCGGTGAGCCAATCGTGGTCGCTGGACTGTAAAACGTCCATCCCTTCGCCTGCCGAAGCCAGAACTCTGCGTTCGAGCGTGAGCGCGCTATCGGGCGATACGATCGAATGCAAATGGAAATCTCCCGATATCCATCCCGGAGTTTTAACCACTTTTTTCAAAACCACGTCCGACACCGTGACCTTGCCGCCGTTTGTCACAACGATCTCTTTGACGACCCGCGAATATTCGACTCCGCGCGTAAAGACGAGAACGTAGCGCCCGGGCTCTAGCCTAAAGCTCTTTTGCTCTTCCACACCAAACGTCCCTTTGGAGTTCACATATTTCACATCGACAACGCCCCAAGGGCGCTCGAATAGCCATGTATCTTCGAACTTGCCGGCCCCGTGAGTTGTGGCCAAAGCAGCGCCGGCGTGCGAATCGGGGCTGGGGTCAAAACCTACGATGGTCATGCGCGCCGGAACTCGGCGACCTTTTTCATCGACGACCCCTCCGTCAAGCTCCACGATTCCGCTACCGCCAAGAACGCATTTGATTCCGCTTTTTGAAATGATCTTAATATCGACTTCTTTTGGAGAGCATGTCCCTGCGACATCTGTACCTTCGACATGGTAGCCCGTCTTATCGACGAATATTTTATATTTTCCGGTTCCAAAGGCGCGCGCGAAATCGTCGGCGCCGGTTGAAAGTTCGCCCGAAAATTTTCCGTCGGCTCCGGTACGGTAGGTAATGACCGTCGTACTGTTCTCGTTCTGCACCACGACAGTCGCGTCTTTAACAGGAGAACCGGTCGCGTCAACGACCTCTCCCGATACTGTTCGTGTGGGAATATCCATCAACTTCATTCCGGCGTCGAAAACGCTTCCGGCATTTCCGTCTCCGACGACAAAAAATTCTGTGACCGTTCTGCTGCCGCCGGCCGGAATGGTAAAATTTACCTTCATGTCGTTGGGCCCGCCTAAAGGAAGCGCCCTTAAGAATTCGTCTCCGAACAAAATTCCCGTAACTCCCGAATAGGTCAGCGAAGTCGAGATGAGGCGTTTTGATTTTGCGGCGGAGGCTTTTCCTCCGGCCAGCATTTTTTGTGCGTCTATCGCGTCGGCCGACCCCTCTTCGGCAAACGCCCGCACGTCATAAAAATATCCATAGGAGACATCTACTCCGTCGAACGGGACATAGATGACAGCCGGAGCGTCGCCGGCGATCTGAGCTGTCGGAGGCGGAGTAAATCCGAGCCCCGACAACAAAGTGTGCACCTGCCCGCTTCCGTTTACAAAACGTCCAACCGGCATCTTTGCGTCCTGTCCACCGCGATTTTCATAGGTCGTTTCGATCTTTATATAATTTGCGTTAGGTTCAAGAGTGTAGGTCGTGACGACTTCGGGATTTATTCCCCGCAAGTCCTCATAAATGCGGAAAGGATCGTTTACGTCATCGTAACGCGGCGAAAAATACATCGTCTGACCGGTCAGCGCTTTGACTACCGGCGCGACAAAATCGAGATCGAGATAATCAAGCGCGTCTATCGTGCCGTAAGCCTTTAGCACCTTGGCAGAACCGTTCGAGCCGTCGCTCACAACTTCAAAATCTTGATAGTTGACCGTCCATTCGATATTGACCAACGGGCACATTCTGCCGAAATTATCCTGACCTAAACCGTCGGGCCTAACGATATCGGCGTCGATTATTCCTCCGCCGAAAGGACAAGAATTTGCCAGCTTGCCTTTGTTTTGAATGATAACGCTGATTTGATTATTGGAGAGTTTGAAATCTCCGAGCCGCCCTTGAGCTAAAGGGCCCTGCATTAACTGCGACGGATCGGTAATCGAAAAAGCATTTACTCCGACAGGTACACCTGTGGAACCGATCATCTCCTCCGTTCGGGAGCTGCAACCGGCGACAAGCGCGGCCGAAAAAAGAAGAGTCGCAAATATTTTGTAGCAGTTCCGCATAGTTGCTTATTTATCGACCACCCTTAACAAATGTTGCTAGAAATCATATACGCCGCGCGTCGAACTTATGACGCAACGCTATCCACTTGATTTTTAAGCTTTTTTTAATAGGCCATGCGACTTGGGGCTTGCCATTTTAGTTTTGCGTGCTATAGACCGCCGTCCGTTGTCGTTAGCCAGTTTCAGGGCAATCATTGGAGGCTTTTATGATAGTCGGCATTCCGAAAGAGATAAAAGACGGCGAAACAAGAGTTGCGATAACTCCGGCAGGCGTTTCAACGATCATCAGAGAAGGCCACACGGTCCTCATCGAAAAAGGAGCGGGCCTTGCCAGCGGATTTGCCGATCGCGTCTATCGCGACGCCGGCGCGACCATTCTTCCTCAGGCCGCCAAAATATGGAAAATGGCCGGACTCATCGCCAAGGTCAAAGAGCCTCAGCCGAGCGAATTCAAATTTTTCAAACAAGACCTTATCCTTCTGACATTTCTTCACCTTGCAAGCGTGCCGCAACTTGCACGTGCGCTTTGCAAAAAACAGGTCACGTCGATCGGTTATGAAACGGTCGAAAATTCCGAAGGAAGACTCCCCATCCTTGTTCCGATGAGCGAAGTGGCCGGACGCGTCGCAGGTCTTATCGGCGCAAGACTGTTGCACCGCGGGCCTTGGGACGGAAAGGGTCTGTTGCTTGGAGGAGTGTCGGGCACAAAGAAAGGCGTTGTGACGGTCGTCGGCGGCGGCGTAGCCGGAGCTCAAGCTGCAGAGGTCGCAACGGCCCTTGGCGCCGAAGTCATCGTTCTCGATGTTAAAGAGAGCAGACTGCAAAGGCTTCAAGAACATTTCCGCGGGCGGGCGCAGGTTCTTATGTCGACATCAGACAGCATAGCGGCCGCGGTCAAAAAATCGGACTTGGTCATCGGCGCCATACTTGTTGCGGGAGACAAAGCTCCAAAGGTCATTACCAAAAAGATGCTGCAGACAATGTCGCCGGGCTCTGTCATCGTTGACCTCGCAATCGATCAGGGGGGTTGCGTCGAAACTGCGCACCCGACAACGCACAAACATCCTACATTCGTAAAATACGGCATTATTCATTATTGCGTGCCGAACATTCCGTCGCTCACTCCGCAAACCTCGACCGAAGCGCTAACGGCGAAGACTCTTCCTTATTTGTTAAAGGTCGCCACAAAGGGCGTTGACGCCGCTTGCGCCGAAGATCCGTTGCTTATGCACGGCCTCCAGATCAAAAACGGCAAAGTGGTCCATCCGGTCGTTGCGAAATTATTCAAGAGTCTCTCGTAAGACCTCTCTCGCGATAGATAAGATTTAAACCTTCAAGGGTCAGATCGGTTTCAACACAGTCGAAAATCTCGCAGCCTTGCGATATCAGCGGGGCGAACCCGCCGGTCGCTATCACCACGGGTTTTTCCCCCATCGCTTTGGCCGTCTGCGCGACAAGCCTCTCCACAAGACCGATGTAGCCTTGATAAATTCCGACCTGCATCGATTCGACCGTGCTTCTGGTAATGAATCTGCCAGTCTTTACAATTTCGATCTCGGGGAGTTTTGAAGCATACTTTGATAACGCGTTTAGCGAAATCCAAATTCCGGGGGCGATCGCCCCGCCCGAAAAAACTCCTTTTGATGTGACGATATCGAGAGTTGTCGCAGTCCCCATATCGACGACGATCGCCGCGCGTTTAAATCGATTCCACGCAGCGACGGCGTTAACAAGCCTATCGGAGCCGATTTCGTTTGGGTGTTTATGATCGATCTTTATGCCGGCATTTTCGTGATCGACAAAAAGAGGTTCGATCTCCATTGAAAAGCGGACGACCTTTTTTATCGAAGCGTCTCCTTCGGGGACAACGCTTGAAATAACAATGCCGTCGAGGTCGTGCTTAAGCGGAGATTTTTTTCTGAGCTTAGGCCCGAGACCTTCCCGAGCATTCACGTCGAACGTGACTCCGGCGGCGATGGGATCTTTCTCCGTTAGTGCGTGCCATTTTTTTATCAGCTTTGCTCCGTCATAAAGTCCGAAGGTGGTGCTGGTATTTCCGATGTCTGCGGCAAGTAACATAGGTGGTGAAAATTACAGATTTCAAAGCAGCTTGACAAGACCAATTATTGCCTCTAGTGCAGGAGCCCATATGAAAAACAACCTATACAACAAGAACATCGTAGTCGGAATTACCGGAGGCATCGCGGCCTACAAGACCTGCGAACTGGTGAGAGCTCTCGTCAAAGAAGGCGCAAGCGTCCACGTCATTTTAACGCAAGCCGCGCAGAATTTTGTGACGCCTCTAACGCTGCAAACTCTTTCGAAGCATCCCGTGCATCTTGACATGTTCACGCCGCTCCCCGTCAAAGGTCACGTGCGCACCGAAGACAAAGGACACAGACTGCAAACAAAGGATCCGCAGCATCAAATTCAAACAACGAATCACGTCTCTCTCGCCGACATGGCCGACATCATGGTCGTGGCTCCGGCCAGCGCAAATATTCTTGCCAAGGTCGCGCACGGAATCTGCGACGATCTTTTATCGACGACAATTTGCGCAACTCGCGCAAAGATCGTTTTCGCCCCGTCGATGAACGTGAACATGTGGGAAAATAAGATCACTCAAGAAAACATCTCGAAGCTCAAAAAGTCCGGCTATAAATTTGTCGATCCGGAAGAAGGCGAACTCGCCTGCGGATACAGCGGCGTCGGGCGCATGGCCGACATCGAAGAGATAATAAAGGCTCTTTAATACTGAAAAGCCTTCGTGAGTTCGTAGAACTTTCTGTCGAGAGGTCGCGCGCTTTTTGCAACAACCGCGATCGGCAATCTGACAATTTTGTCGCCTTGCAGGGCGACCATTTTTCCGTAGTCGCCATTGACGACGCAGTTCATCGCCTCGACTCCGAAACGGGTCGCTAAAACTCTATCGTGGGCTGTCGGGCTTCCACCGCGCTGAATGTGCCCCAGCACGGTAACTCGAGTTTCATAACCTGTCTTGGCCTCGATCTGTTCGGCAAGGAACTGGCCTATTCCGCCAAAGCGGGCATGACCGAACTGGTCGATATTTTTGGACGCAAGTATCGGCTTGGACGTTTTTCCGCTTTTTAGACGAGCCCCTTCGGCGGCAACAACTATCGAAAAGAATTTACCGGCGTCGTGCCTTCTGCGTATCGCTTCGCAAACTTCCTCGATCGTAAAAGGATGTTCGGGGACAAGCACCACGTCGGCGCCTCCCGCTAAACCCGAATAGGCGGCTATCCAGCCGGCGTCACGCCCCATAACTTCGACCACGACGACACGATTGTGAGATTCGGCGGTCGTGTGAATTCTGTCCACCGCCTCGGTGGCGATGGAGACCGCGGTGTCGAACCCGAAAGTAAAATCGGTTCCCGGAAGGTCGTTATCGATCGTTTTTGGAATGCCGATGACCTTCACACCTTTTTTTGCAAGTTTGTTCGCGACCCCTAAAGTATCCTGTCCGCCGATTGCGATTATCACGTCGAGCCCCATCTTTTTGATGTTGCGCAATGCCGTGTTGGCCGACGAACTATCTTTGAACAGATTTGTGCGACTGGTGCCGATGATGGTGCCGCCGCGATAGAGTAGCCCCGCTACGGTTTTGCGATCGAGATAGACGGTTTCGCAAGTTAGCAACCCCTGCCAGCCGTTCTTAATTCCGATGACATTGTCGCCGAAATGATTCGCTCTCCAAACGATTGCGCGTATGACCGCGTTAAGTCCCGGACAATCTCCGCCGCCGGTTAAAATGCCGATGCGTTTGTTCATATCGATGGCTCCCTTGTTTGGAAAAACTTTATAGCGGCGTGGCGGCCTCAAAGGCAAGAAAAAGAATTCCGGCGGGCGATGAGGCTAAGATGTCGAGGAAACTTAGGCGTTCGTCATTGATAGAGCACGAAAAATTCACGTTCGATCTTTTCGGTGACGCCGCTTTCGGGGTCGGTTGCGGTAACGATCGCGTCAAGAGAAACAACTCCTCTAGCAACGCCATTGGCCAGCTGTACGCTGCCGTAACGAATCGGCGGGTTTAAGATTCTGTCAAAACCGGCGCCCCGCATGAGCCCCGACAATTCGACGGCGTTCGAATCTTTCAGCGAAAATTCCACGCGACAGTCAAGACACTCTTCCGATTTCACGATATCGCCGGCCGCAGCCGCGACCTTGGAGACCTTGTAAAATTCGGACGCAATGAGCACGCGCCCTTCCCTAGGCAAATTCTCTGTTACGACCTTTCCGACAAGTTTTTGTTCAGCAGAGGTTACCCACGCGCGACGGTCGTAAATAAAGAAGATCTTTTCCGGCAACGCATGCAAGTGACTTACGGCTTCGGCGTCGGGAGCAAGACGAACCTTTGCGACTTCGGCAGCGCATCCGAAACTTTCAACACCAATGCGGCAGGCAACGACTACGCCGCTGCAAAGATCGACGCTCGTTTTGATGTCTAGTCCGCCTTCGTTCGAAAGAACGATCGCAAATCTGTCGTCCACAATTTTGACATTATTAATTTCTCCGCGAACGACTTTTGAAAACTCGCCTGCACACTCGGCCTCTGCCTCTACCGCAGGTGCGACAACAGGGCTTTCAGGCACGCCTCTCTCTTCCGGCTCGATCTGAATTCTCTGTGCCGCCAGACGGCTTTCCGAGATCGTCGAATCCTCGACTTTTAGAGTTCCGTCTCTTTCGGAATCGGTCGAAGCGGTCGTTCTTGTCGGAACCTCTGCAACGGTTGTCGTAGAGCCTGTAGCCGTGCGGATCTTTGTGTCGGCAAGAGTTTCGCGCGAGGCGATAGCGGATGAATCTCTGGTCAACCCTCCCGCGACATAGACAGGGACCGTAACGACAGGCTGCGAAGTCTGCGCTGTTAACTGCGCCGCCTGACCGGCAGACGTTAAAGATTCTCTCGCCTCGGATTGAATTAAATTCTGCGCGCCCGAAATCTGGGCTCGAGATGAAGTCTGGGCCGACGGCACCATGACGACGCCGGAAGTTTGAGGCTCGGCCTCGACAGAAGTTTCTTCCTTATCTTCGATCGCTACTTTCGAAAGCGAAAAGGCGTCGTTCTTTGCCGGCGTCTGTTTTACGGTGGAGACTTCGGCCTTCTGTTCCGCTTTTTTAGCGTTCGCGCCATTTGACACAACGCTCTCTTTCACCTGAGACGGAGCTACGCTCACTCCACTGATAGAAACGCTCTGACCAAGGCCGACAGCAGGCTTTACAGACGACGGCTCTTTTGCATCCTGTGAAGGAGGCAAGATTTCAGAAGCCGTAATTTGCAGCGATAAAGCGTCACGCCCGCCGGAAGCCTTCGCAACTTTTTCCTCCGTCGCAACTTCCACTTTAGAATCGATCGAACAATCTTCTCCATCGGCACACACGTGCGAACCCGCGACTTTTTGTGCAGCTTGATCTACTTTCGAGAGAGTGACCTGCTCATCTTGGCTCTTATCGAGCCTCTGCCGTTCGGGTCTGCCGAGCACGTAATCGCGAACCGCGGCAATAACTCCGGCCACAGAGTCAACCGCTGAACCGATAAAACGTTCGATGAAATTCTTTTTAACTTCGACTTGTTCGATTTTTTGAGACTGTTTGATATTTCCGGAATTTTGAGCCGCCGCATAGAGCGTGCCGCTGGTAAGAACGAAGATCAAAACTAACGCGGTAAAAAATGAAAAAAATGGTCCGGTTCTCATAACAGCTCCCTTCCCATGTAAATAGAGCAAGAAGCGTGCCACGGCAAAACGATTATATCACCTTGATATAATTAGCTTTTTTATTTGTTAAAGGTCGTGCTGCGGGTAAATTTTCACCCCTTGCGACGCTCATTTCTTATCGGTTTGAGAATTGTTCTGTAAAGCTCCGGCGCGGAATATTTCCCAGCTTTTCAGATAATTGAGCGCGATCTCTTTTTGGTAGTCACCCTTTGACGCAGTGACGTCGAGCTTTTGAGCTTCGGCGGCATCGAGCCTGTCCGGAACTTCGATATGTCCGGGGAGATCTTTTTCACGCACCTGACGTTTCTTTTCGACGACATCGGGGGGTGCATCTTCAACTATGATATCGGGGACGATTCCCTGTGCTTGAATCGACCGGCCTTTCGGAGTGAAATACAAGGCGATCGTGAGTTTTAAAGCGCTGCCGTCGTCCATTTCGACGACCGTTTGCACGCTCCCCTTTCCGAAACTTTGAGTCCCCAAAACTACCGCGCGCTGATGATCCTGAAGAGCGCCGGCGACAATTTCGGCCGCGCTGGCGGTTCCGCCGTTCACAAGAACAATCACAGGATAGTTTGGCTGAGTCCCTTCGGCTGTTGCTTCGCGCCGATCTATCTCTTTTCCTCTGCTTTCCGTCGTAACTATCACGCCCTTCTCGAGAAAGATGTCGGCGACTTTGACCGCCTGCTCCAGCAATCCGCCCGGATCGTTACGCAGATCGAGAATCAGCCCGCGAAGAGCCTTTTGCTTTGCGAACTTGTTGAGAGCGTTTTCAAGGTCCTTTGACGTACGCTCTTGAAAAGTTCTAATCTTCACATAGCCATATTCTCTGTCGAGCACTTCGCTCATTACGCTTGGAACACGGATCATCTCGCGCGGCACGCTTATCTCGAACTGCTTTTTGGGATCGTCGCGAACGATGGTAAGGGTCGTCTTGCTGCCGATTTTGCCGCGCATCTTTAACGCCGCTTCGCTTAGGTCAAGCTCTCGCGTCGAGACTCCGTCTATCTTTAAAATTTTGTCGCCGGGCTTTAAACCTGCCTTTGCCGCCGGAGAACCTTCGATGGGGGTGACTATCGTAAGAACTCCCCCTTTGTAGGTTACTTCAATTCCGATGCCGCCGAACTTTCCGGCCGTATCGACCCTCAATTCTTTGTAGGCTTCGGGTGGCATGTAAACCGTGTGAGGATCGAGCCCCATAAGCATGCCGCGAATCGCGTTGCGAATGAGCTGGCCGTCATCGATAGGCTCGACATAATTTGTTTCGACCTGACTTAGCACCTTCGAAAAAACATGAAGCCCTTTGAAGCCGGCGTCCGACAAAGCAAAAGCCTCGGCCGATATCAACACAAGAACTGTGGCAATAATTTTTTTCATAGATTTTAACCTGTCCGCACGGTTTATAACATTTCACGCCGCGGCAGCGCAACTACAAGTCCACCCTTTTTACCGGAGGCACGTCCCCCTCAAGAAACGCCGACGCCACTTTTTCAAAACGGGCCGGGAGATCGGTTACATAAAGTTGATGTTCGGGGCGCCCCGTTTTTTTTGCTTTCAGCAATTTATTGGCGGACAATTCAAAATGAAGCGCTGCGCCGGTCGCCTCGGCCGAATCGATTAGCCGGACTTTTTTGCCGACCGCGCGTTGAATGACCTTTTTCAACATTGGATAGTGCGTACACCCTAGAATTAACGTGTCTATGTGCTCGGAAGCGAACGACCCAAGATAGCGTTTTGCGATTTCGAACGTCACCTTGTCGTCAAACCAGCCCTCTTCGACAAGAGGGACAAAAAGCGGACAGGCCTGACTTACAACCCGAACCTTCGAATCAAGCTCTTTCAAACCGCGCGCATAGGCGTTGCTTGCAATTGTCGCCGGAGTCGCGATAACTCCGACGTGTTTGCTCTTTGTGACATTGAGAGCAGCCATACAGCCGGGTTCGATAACGCCGATGACCGGCACGTCGATCTCTTTCCGCAGCAGCGGCAAACTGTAAGCACTTGAAGTGTTGCAGGCGACCACAAGGGCCTTGATTCCGCGGGTGGCCAAAAACCTTGCGTTCTCGATCGAATAGCGGATGACCGTTTCGGCCGACTTGGTCCCGTACGGCACGCGCGCGGTATCGCCGAGATAGATGAGGGTTTCGTTGGGAATCGCGCGGCGGATCGCGTTAAAAACGGTCAGCCCGCCGACTCCGGAATCAAATATGCCGATTGCACGTTTCATAATGATGCGCGCTCTCTAGCACCCATTATGCTTCCATTTCAACTCTTCTCTTTTCGCCCGAAAAAGCGGCCTTTATGACGAGTGAACGGCCATAACTTTACGCAACGGTGGAATAAAGCTTCCCCTGAAAAGTGTCGCGCCTTGCCAACTCGGCGTGGACCGCGTTGAGTGTGGCCAGTTTATTGACGCTCCAAGCCGGCGCAACCGTCAAGGCGCGCGGGCTATGACTATTGAAACGATGAATGAGCATTTGAGGAGAAAAGCGTTCGAGACAATCAACGACCAGCGCGGCGTATTCGTCCAACCCCAAGACTTGGAAAGCTCCGTCATTGTAGAGTTTCTCAAGAGGCGTGTTTTTAAGCACGTGCAGGTTATGGATCTTCACGCCGTCGATCTTTTCATCGTTTAGCAAAGCTACGGTTTTGAAAACGTCGTTGCGAGTTTCGTGCGGCAGCCCCAAAATAATGTGAGCGCAGGTCATAATTCCAGCCTCACGCAATTTTCGCGCGGCCTCGACGAATTCGCAAGATGTGTGATGACGTTCTAAAAATCGCAAGGTCGCGTCGTTTGACGTTTGCAAGCCCAGCTCGACCCACAAGAACGTCTTTTTATTTATCTCTTTAAGAGCCTCAAGTGCGACATCGTCGAGGCAATCGGGGCGGGTCGATACGGCAAGGCCGACAACATCTTTATGTGAAACGGCTTCGCTGTAAACGCGCCTGAGCTTTGCCGCATCGCCGTAAGTGTTCGAATAGTGCTGAAGATAGGCGATAAATTTCGTGGCATGATGCCGACGCAAAACCTCTTTTACGCCGTTTTCAAGCTGCTCGGCGATCGGCGTTTCAATCGAACGCCCGGGATGATTGCTTTCAGGATTGCAGAAAAGACACCCTCCGCGGGACTTTGTACCATCGCGGTTAGGGCAGGTAAAAGAGGCGCCGAGACTTATCTTGTAAACGCGTTCGCCGAATTTTTCTTTCAGGAACGTATTGATCGAACGATACCGCTCCATGGCGGACTAGAAGTGAAAACCGACATTGCCGGCGAGAGAGAACGGGAAGATTGCGGTTCCGTTGTTCTTGCCGTCGGTTTTATCGATAAGCCCTATGCTTTTGAAGGCGGCCGAAAGACCGACCGACCATTTCTCGGTGAAATAATAGTCGCAGCCGATACCGGCGCTTGCTCCCATACCGATGGCGAAAGTGCCGTCGCTCCTAGTCCCTTCCGAAATAGCGTACAAGCCGATACCGGCCATCACGTAAGGGTCCCAGCGCGACTCGCTGGTAAGAATATAATATTTAAAGTCGATGGTCGGGATACCTAAAAATTCGATGCCGTTGTCGCCCTTTGAAATTCCCTGCCCGTCTTCGGTCGTCACCATCACGCTGAACTGTGTCGAAAGCTGCGGGCTCCAGCGATAGTCGAAGAAGAGGTAGCCGCCGACACCGGGCCCAAGTTCGGGGCTTGCATCAACGACAAAAATATTTCCCACCGGACCTCCGCCGATCGTAAAATTTTCGGCGCGAGCGATGGTTGAAACGCAAGCCATCGTAAGAATAACCGCAAGTGTGAATATTTTTTTCATTGTCTCCCCCGAATGAGAATTAAGTTGGATTGAATCAATCACAAATCTCCACCGTTCGTCCACGAATTTTTAACCGCCCGCTCGCGAAAAGTTCGACCGCCTCCGGATAAATTTTATGCTCCTGCTCCAAAATGCGCGCCGCAAGGGTCTCTTCGGTGTCATCATTTTTCACCGGCACAACAGATTGCAAAATAATTGCGCCGGCGTCAACGCCTTCGTTCACAAAATGGACCGTGCAGCCGGTGAACTTCACACCGTAATCGAGCGCCTGTTTTTGCGAATGAATTCCCGGAAAGCTGGGCAGGAGCGCCGGATGAATATTAATGATGGCGTTTGGGAACGCGCCGATAAATGTCGGCGACAATACGCGCATGAAACCAGCTAGGCACACAAGTTGCGCTCCGGCCGATTTGATTTTCTCGATCAACACCATTTCAAAATCTTCGCGCGATGAAAAATCTTTGTGGCTGACAACAAGAGTCGGAACGTTGTGTTTTTTGCAGCGCTCGAGCGCAAAGGCGTCGGCCTTATTGCTGATGACGAGTTTTATTTCGGCATTGCAGCGTCCGACTTCGATCGCGTCGATGATCGCCTGCAAATTCGAGCCGCTCCCCGAAACTAAAACCGCTATGGGAAATTTTTTGCTCATACGGTAAGAATGTCGTCCTTGTTTTTACGCTCGATAACTTCTCCGATAACGTACGCGCTTTCACCAAACGCGTTAATTTTTTTCAAAATAGCATCGGACTTTTTGGGCGACACAGCAAGCACAAGCCCCAACCCGCAATTAAAAACTCTCAACATTTCAAAATCGTCGACCGAACCGGCCTTTTGCAACACATCAAAAATTGCCGGCCGTTTCCAACTCGACAACTTGATTTTCGCCTGCAATTTTTCGGGAATAACGCGCGGAACGTTACCGGGGAGACCTCCGCCGGTTATGTGTGCAATGCCGTGAATGCCGTGGTCGAGGTGCGATCTGCCGCCGTCAACCAGCGACAGCACAAGCGGCGGATAGAGCTTTGTCGGCTCAAGCACAGCATCGAGCAAAGTCTTGTCGCCAACCTTTGAATTCCAGTCGAGACTTGCATCGGAAATTATTTTTCTCACCAGCGAATAGCCGTTGGAGTGAAGTCCGCTTGAAGCAACGCCGATCAAAACATCGCCGGCGGCCACATGACGGCCATCAATTGAAAGATCGCGGTCAACGATACCGACCGAAAAGCCTGCAAGGTCGAAATCTTTGCCGGAGTACATGCCGGGCATCTCCGCCGTTTCACCGCCGATAAGAGAGCAGTTGCAAACTTTGCAGGCACGCGCAATTCCAGCGATGACCGGCGCATGAGCTTCGGGCTTTAACGCGCCGACGGCAAAATAATCCAAGAAGAAGAGCGGCTCGGCGCCGCAGCAGACCAGATCGTTAACGCACATGCCGACCAAGTCCTGACCGATCGTGTCGTATCTGTCGTGATCGATCGCAACTTTGAGTTTTGTGCCGACGCCGTCGGTTGACGAAACCAGCACAGGATTTTTCATGTTTTTGAAATTTACGGCAAACGATGCGGCAAACGGACCGACGCCCCCCATAACTTCGGGCCGGTAGGTCGATTTCGCGTGCGGCGCAATTAAATCGACGAAATGATCCCCCGCGTCGATATCGACGCCAGAATTTTTGTAAGTGTGTGCCATAGGTTTGCGCTTATTGCCTAACTTGCGGCGCAAGGCAACTATTTTAACCGCTTACAAAATCTTCGCCAGTGCGGCGTCACAGGAGGCTGCGCAATATGGGTCTTGTGACAGGGTCGCGCCAGTGACAAGAGCGGGGATTGCGTCGTATGACGCCTCTTTTCCTTCGCCAAGAAGGAAGGCCAGACTACCGCATTCATCGCCGTGACGATAAATAGCATCTGACAACAATGCAATTTTCTTTTGAGTTTCTAAACGCTCGAATAAAAATATATCTGAGTCAAAGCGGTTTGCACTTTCCCATTTTTTCATGACAGCAAGGCTACCTACCTGAAGCTCAAGCTGTCTTATCTGCGCCGACAGCTCTTCGCCCAAACGCCCCGAGAATTTTTTTATGTGTTCCGGCGAATTTCTTACAAGCGTGCCGATTGCCACAAGCGACAAGCGTTCGCTTTGGTGAGAACCAACAAATCCGGCAATTGCGTCAAAAGCTTGCGATGTGCCGATCTCAACCAGCAAATCTAAAAATCTCAGCGTCTTCATTTCGTAAGGTTCAGTAGCAATCAAATCGGCTATCCTATCAACGATAGGAATATCGACATTGAAAGCTTTGGCCATACGAACATAGGCACTTATGTTCTCAATTTGGTATTTTAATTCATAAGCCGGTTTAGCAGCGTACTCGATCCCCTTGTCGGCCAAAACAGCTTTCACGCTCTCGGTATCGAGCTTTTTAAATAACTCCAAGTAACGGTCGTGCGGTTCGGTGAAACGCAAGTCAAACAAACGCCGCTCGTAGTGTTCATACAACATCTCGGTTGTTTTGTCCGAGCCGTACGTTTTCAAAAACAATTCGAACAAATCGTCAAAGATTTCATTGCCACAGGGGCTGTTTGGCTCACCATGCCAATCTTTAACGGTCGAAGTTCTATACAAAAGGTCGCTAGCCAATTTATGGGCCTGTTCCGGAAAAAGCTTTACCAAAGAGGCGATATAAAGGGGGTCTGATGTCGGCATGTAGTGGCAAAAGCCGCTATTTAACACACCATGACATGACAATTCCGCGGCTTTATAAAATTCCTGAAAGGTCATCTCCGTACAGCCCGCATAGACAGCCGCATTGATTATCATGAAATTGAGGGGCTCTTCTGCAAAATAAAAATTACCGGTCCCTTTGCACCAGACCTTATCGGCATCTTTCTCTTCTCTTAGCAGTTTAATTATCGCGGGGCATGCCACGCTTGCCTTATCCTTATGAATTTGGAAAGTCGCCATGGCATTACATTTGTCTTCTTGGCTCGGCCCGAAAAAGCTGTTTAATTCATCGTTAAATTCTCTAACTCTCTTGGGCACGTCATCTCCGTGACGGTTACAGGCTAATCCTCCAAGTAAACTAAAACCGCCGCCTATGATCTTAGCTCCCATATCAAGAAAGGCCTTTGTGTCAGCCGACGATTGGATGATCGGCTTAGAGTTAAAACCGAGACCCGACATAAATTTCAAATCAAAACCCGACATAAAAGCCTCCTTTTAATTGAAAAGTTAGCTAGCTTCGACAGGTCAGCATGTCAACCCAAAACACTATGCGACCTAAAAATTCTGCGCCATTATTAAAAAAATATTATGAGAAAATGGCAAGTTATGCTAGTTCGAGTCGCACAACGCAATACACGGGGGTGTGTGGATGAAACATGTTTTTTGCACGAAAATTATCAAGTTTTGCTTATTTTTAGCCATTTTTAGCGCTTCGAGCACAGTTTTTGCCTTAAATTTGGAGCTTTTTAGACCGGTCGGCGACAATCTGGGTACAATTCGCCTTCAGGGGACAAAAACGCTCGACCAAACTCAATTTTCGCTCGGCGCGTTCGAGTCATATTTAAGCGAACCCCTTGCAATTAAAGGCTACCCAACCCCTCCAACCAAACGCAACGTGGTCGATCGAATGATCACAACCGACATCACAGGAGATATCGGCATTAACGACTGGATCAGTGCAGGATTTGTCGTTCCTCTCATCAGCGCAAAGACAGTAAATCCGTCAACCATCGCGACAACACCATCTTACGCAAGTCACTTTGCCGCCGGCGACATTGAAATTCACGCAAAATTTAATCCGATAAAACTTGAAGACTATCCGCTGGGCGCATCGCTCGTTCCGTTCATCATCCTCCCAAGCGGCAGCGAAAAATATTACACCGGTGACAAAGATGTCAGCGGAGGCGTCAAACTCGTCGGCGACTGGGAATATTCGCGCTTCTATTTGAACGCAACCGTCGGATTCAACGCCCGCTCGAGCGAAAAATTGACCTATCCCGGCACGACCGGCTCGCTTAGAGTGTCGAACGAATTCCTCTTCGGTGTCGGCGGTCGCGTCGATCTCATCGAAAACAAACTTCAACTTATAGCCGACGTCACCGGCTCGACACCTTTCGGGCAGTTCGCCGAATACGAACGCTCGTCCCCTGTCGATGCAATGGCGGGCGTGCGCTACTTTTTATTTAACCGCATGCTCGGACTTCACATCGGCGGCGGAAGCGGCTTGAACCACGGCTACGGCGCCGCGCAATACAGAGTTTACGGCGGCATCACGCTTCAATATCCCGAAACAAAATACCGCGCGCGCACGCAAATGCCGAAAATTATCACCGAAGAAAAAGAGCGCGTGATAGTTTTCAAAGGGGTCTATTTCGAAACCGCGAGCGCAAAGATCAAACCCGAATCGTTCGCCGTTCTCGACGAGAACGTAAAAATGATGAAGCAAAATCCCGACCTCGAAGCTAGGATCGAAGGCCACACCGATTCACGCGGTTCGGACGTTCTCAATATGAAGCTCTCGCAAGAGCGCGCAAATGCGGTTATGAAATATTTCGTCGATCACGGTGTTAGCGCCGACAGACTGGCGGCGATCGGCCGCGGCGAAACCAAGCCTGTCGTTCCCAACACATCGGCCGACAACATGGCGAAAAACCGCCGCATCGAAATGCACATTAAAGTTAAAAACACGATCCAAAAGGTTGTGAATTAACGGTCACAACCCGAACGGGAATGACATGGGAAGAGATATGAAAAAACAATTTTTGATCGCGATCTTATTCGCATTGACACTTAGCACAGCGGCTTGCGGCAAAGGAGGCATGTTCGACGCCGAACTTCCGATGGCCCCCGATTTCAACACCAACGATCCCGACATCGACACCACTATTCCCGTCGATATCGACGGAGACGGCATACCAAACGACGATGACAACTGCGTGGCGGTGGCAAACCCCGACCAGTCCGATCAAGACAACGACGGTATCGGCGATCTGTGCGAAGACGATATCGACGGCGACGGGATTAAGAACGCCGACGACAACTGCCCGTTCGCGGCAAACACCGACCAAGCCGACAACGAAGCGGACGGTATCGGCGACGTGTGCGATAACGACGACGACAATGACAACGTTAACGACAACACCGACAACTGCCGTTTTATCGCAAACGCAAATCAGATAGACACCGACCGTGACGGCATCGGCGACGCGTGCGACACGGACAAAGACGACGACGGAATTTTAAACGATAGCGACAACTGTCCGACTCATAAAAATCCCGATCAAGCGGATCTGGACGGCGATGGTTTTGGCGACGCGTGCGACAGCGACGACGACGGCGACGGAATTTTAGATGATGACGACAAGTGCCCGTACGACCCGATTGCATCGCAAGACGACAACGATAACGACGGGCTCGGCGACGCGTGCGACCCCGATAACGACAACGACGGAGTTCTAAACGCCGCCGATAATTGCGAGTTCGCGGCAAATCCGGACCAAGCCGACAATGAAGCGGACGGCATCGGCGACGTGTGCGATAACGACGACGATAACGACGGCATAAGCGACCTGACCGACAATTGCCCGCTGGACCACAACCCCGATCAGGGCGTGAGCCACTTTGGCGGGCCGTTCCCGGCCGACGCGATCGGCGCAAATTACATGCTAAGCCACAACGGCGCACGGCCGATCGGCGACGAGTGCAACGACGATTATAATTTCGACGGCGTCCCCAATTCGGGAGGCGCATTAATGGTCGGCGATCCGCAAAGACGCACCGACAATTGCGCCGACTATTTCTCGGCCGAATATTGCAACTGGGCCGATCCCAACGACTGGGATAGCGACGGCGTGACAAACGACATCGACTCTTGCGTTGCAATTTCAAACGGCGGCGCAAAGCAGGCCGATATTGACGGCGACGGCTACGGACTTGGCTGCGACGCCGACATCGACGGCGATTTCATCATAAACTTTACCGACAATAATAATTATCTCGATGCCGACATCGACGGCGACGGGATATTGAACGGCGCCGAAGCGACGCTCTATTGCGTCTTCGACGCCGGCTGTTAAGGCCGGAAAGTGCGACAAAGATACATGAAGCCGGTTCTGTAATTGGCAAAACTTTTTCACCGGCTGACTAGCCGATTAAGAACTTGAAACGAAACAGGACAACATTTATAGTCGCGATAATTTCGACGTAAAAATTCGGGGGAAATATGAACCTTAAACAATCTTTAAAAATTATTAGCAGCCTCAACCTTAAAAAATCCTTAAGGCCCGGAGATTTCCTCAATCTTAAACAATCTTCAACAATTTTAAACTATTTTAAACCAGTAGTTCTTCTTGTTGCGCTCTTTGCAGCCGCATGCGGAAGCAACGCCGGCGTAAGCAACCCCACCGGCCCCGATTTCGATGTCGCCGAATTAAAGACCATCAGGGTCGATCAACTGAAAGTTTCCGGCGGTCTTGAAGACGACGAAGACGGCGTTCCTGAAATCGCGGTCTATCTTCGCTGCGCCGACACAGACAAAGACGTTTTGTGCGCAGGGGCAGATCAAGGCCTTGACCTCATTACAAAAGATTCGATGCTCTACGGCAGGCTCGACGCGAACTTTGTCGATATCGAAGAGACATCAATTTTCAAATGTTTCGACGTAAAACTAGTCGTGGTCGAAAAGGATTCTAACAACTGCCCATCTCCCATCAACGCCGACGACGACGTTCTATTTGAATCGCCGGTTCTAACTCTCAACGAAGATGGCAGCGGAACTCTTCTAAAAAACAAGATATCAAATGAAGACGGCTCGGTCGCAGCCTATTTGATAGGGCCGGCCGATGACTTGACGACCTCGAACGAACTCGGACAAACTCCGGTCAACGAAAGCAGGCTGGTTCTTGACCAGCTCTATTTCAGAAACCCTGAAATTTTCGGCAAGGTCGCAAATTTCAAACTGAGCGCAAAAATCGACGAGGTCACCTGCTCGGTCTCTTTTGCGTCGGGCGACACGGGAATTTTGCAGGCAGATGTGATCTACGGAAATTTAGGTCTCGACCTTTCGCTCGACAACGAGAACACTTGCTTAATTTCCGATGAGCAAATGGACTTGCCGGTAACAATCGTATTAAACATCGGCGTTGACGGCCTCACCACAAAACTGCAAAGCGCCGAAGATCTTCTTCTCAAAGACCTCATCGATGACGGAGAAAAGGTCAAGCTAGGCGAAGGTGAAGCAGCTTTCATCGCTTTTGCACCGATTAAAATAGAAGACTAGTTTTCTATAAGCACCCTAACCGTTTGAATTAATTGGAGTTATTCATCTTTTGCAATAATTCCTAATTATGAGCTTCAACATATTGAAATTTCTTGACAATTTTAGCATTACGCGATTATACGCCTATTGTCCGCGGTTTTGCGAAAATAAAATCAACCATCGGTCGTTTTTCTAAATGACCGGAAAGGATATTTTAATATGAAGAAGATGCTGCTCTGCTTGGCGATCGCAGCCGCCTTCCTTACGGGAAGCGTGGCCGCAAGAGCCGACGAAGTACCTCCCGCCGGAGACAAACCCATCGCGGGCTACAACGGAGGGTTTTTCATCCAAAACCCCGAAGGTTCCTACAACTTCAAGATCAACGGACGCTTCCAGCCAAGAATTTATTTCGAAAAGTCTGCGAATATGGAGAGCCAAGCCAGCTTCATGATCAGACGTGCTCGCATCGATTTCAATGCAACAATGGCCAATGATTTTAGTTTCGGCTTTTCGTTAAGCCACAGCACAAGCAGCAGCAAGTTCAAAACGGTAAACATTCTGGGCGCAATTGCTTCATATTCGGGCATTCCTGAATTTGTCATCTCGGCAGGCATGGTAGGCCTTCCGCTGTCGATCGGCGGAGACATGTCTTCGCTGGGACTTATGACACTTGAAGGCCCGCTTGTCATGTCGCAGGTTGACGGTGGCAATCTCACACCTATCCGCCGCGAATTCGGAAACCCCGACGGTCTTGGACTTAACTTCAGCGGCGACATCGGCAAATTTTATTACGCGGTTTCGGTCATCAACGGCGCGACAAAGGTTGAAAACGCCGGAACTCCAGATGTGACAGGCTCGGGAGTCGAATCGAACTACGACTTGGATTTCAACAAGAGAATTTCAGCGGGCGCGAGATTCGCGTTCCACATTTTCGATCCCGTCGGCGGTTACGAAATGGACATCCCTTATTCCGAAAAGCCGAAACTGACCGTCAGCGTCGGCGGCAACTATCAGGGTAAACGTACCGACCCGACCACGGCAGCTGAAATCAAAAGGCTCCTAACCGGCAGCGGCGGCGCTGCTTTCAGATGGAGAGGCTTTGCCCTGAACGCAGAAGGTTTCGTACGCAGAACTTCGTTTGACAGCCTTGGAACGGCCCCCTTCTCCGAACTTGAACTCGATGACCTTGGCTATTACATCGACGCGAGCTATTTTTTCATTCCCAACAAACTTGAAGTCAACGCAATTGCCGGTCAGATTTTCCGCGAAGGCCCGCACAACGATTCGTACGAATTCGGCGGCGGCGTCAACTGGTACATCAACGGCACCCCGAAATTGAAAATGCAGCTGCAATACACGCTCACCGGAAGATTCGACGACGTGACGGCGCTTGAAACCACAAAGACCAGCCTCATCGGTCTGCAGATGACGGCGGCTTTCTAAGCGACTTAAAATATTACGAACAAAAAGGCGTTCGCCAAACCGGCGGACGCTTTTTTTATTTTGCGAAATTCATGGATGCCAACGTTTTCTCGATTACAAAAAAACTTAGCAACCTTTCAGATAGGGAGGCGATAAATCTTTCAGGGGCGCAAGAAAGGGTTGCCTTATGCAAAAACTTATCACGTGGGTCATGGTCGCTCTCATGGCCATCTGCTTCGCAATTTCTGCGAGCGCAGAAGAGCTGAACACTCCACAGGACGACAGACTGCCGGCCGGCTATGAAGGTGGCTTTTACATCCAAACAAAAGACGGAAAAAACAAACTGACGTTCGGCGGCAGATTGCAGCCCGAACTCTATTTTTCCAAAGTGAAGGAGACTCCGTCTGAATGGACATTTGCCGTAAGACGCGCACGTCTAGATTTTGGAGCAGTGGTAGCCGAAAAAGGGCACGTGGACGTCTCGATGATGTACAGCACGTCGAGCTCAAAGTACAAATCAATCAACCTCTACAACGCCATCGCAGGCTGGGATTTTGCGCCATACCTCTCTGTCTTTGCAGGCACTGTCGGTATTCCGCTAACAATGTCAACAAGCTCACTCGGTTTCAATTTAATAGAAGCCCCGATTGTTTTGAGTCAGGACGATCTGTCCACCCCACTAACCACGCTTCGTTCATCATTTAGCAGCCCCGACGGACTTGGTATTGAATTCACAGGCAAAGCCGGACGATTTTTTTATGACGCAACAATTGTCAACGGCGCAACAGCACCAGTACAGCAAAGGATCGTAAAAGACACCTCCGGCAACGATTACGTCGCAGTTCCTGCGTCCGGCGGAGTTGAATCGAACTACGATCTCAACTTCAACAAGCACGTGTCAGGTGGTTTCAGAGTGGCCTACGACGTTCTTGCCGCTTCCAACACTGGCGCAATGTTCGACGCCTCTGACTCTCCCGACCCAAAACTCACATTGAGCCTCGGCGGAAACTATCAGGGAAAGAGAACCGACCCTGTCAACATGGCACAAATCGACTACATTTTGAGCGCAAGCTTCGGTGCGTCATTTAAGTGGCGTGGGCTTGCACTAAGCGCCGAAGCCTTCGGTCGCCGCATTAAAATCGCCGATCCCGGCACAGCAATGTTTCTCGAGCCGAAGATGGACGACGCTGGATATTACCTTGAAGCAAACTATTTTGTGATTCCTAAAAAACTGTCGGTCGGCCTTGAGGCGAGCCAGATTTTCCGCGAAGGCCCGCACAACGATTCGTACGATTTTGGCGGTGGCATTAACTATCACATTTCAAACACCTTCAAGATTCAGCTGGCTTACACGCTGACATCGGTTTACGAAAGCATCACATCGGTCGCACCTGTAAAAACACATTTCATCGGAACACTCTTTACAGCGGCGTTCTAACCCGACTTTTTAGAACCTTCAAAAACGCCTGCCTCCCGCACGGAGCAGGCGTTTTTGCCTATTGTCCTGCGAATCAATTCTTGTGACAATGAAATTTCAAGCAGGAAAAAAGGAGACGTTATGAAACCTATATTACTAGTTCTACTGGCGACACTTGCCCTTACAGCTTCAACAAGAACCGTGTCTGCGGGAGAAGGAGGCAAAAGCACAATTAAAGATTCGTGTGGATGTTTTCTTTTTTCCGCGTCTGACTTTGCCAACGCAAATGAGATTGAAATCTCCTTGGATAATGATGCTATGCTTACAAAGAAAAGTAAGTTCAATAAGATTGGTTGTCTCTCCAACACAAATTCAGGGCCATGTTTCGACTATTTCAAAAAGAACAATCTCTTTTTCGATAAATTCGCCGGCAAGGCCGACTTGATCGACAAAGTCACTTTTGCTCAGGGCAACAACCTCGAACGCCTTGAGTTTTACGTCAATAGCGACGCCGCAAATGACAAAGAGCTGGCGATTTCCGGCTATCTTCACAGCAAAAATGACAAGAACCCAAAATACTTAATTCTCACGAGGAAAAAAGACGACACCACAACCGCCGCACTGATGCACGTCCAGCTACACAGCAAAGTTAAATCTCTTGAGATAAGCGGATTTGATTTTCAAAATTTAAAGGGTGAAGCGATCGCAATTTTCGCAAAAGATCTGGAAAACCTGATAATCAAAGACAACTCGTTTAGAGATGTCGGCACCGAAGGAAATAATAACCCTGCAATAAAAATTTATACCCGCACCGAAAACGGCAAGGTCGTCAAAAATAAAATTCTCAACGTCCAGTTTATAAATAACAATTTTGTGATCGATAACGGTAATGACCGAATGAAGTCGCCCGACATCCAGATAGAAAACCTGATTACCGAAAACATTACTTTCGAAGGCAATAAATTTTACAGAGAAAACTGGGGTGGGGTTTACAATGTAAAATTCATCGATAGCGATGTTTCAAAGATTCAGGCCGCGATAAAGATAGCCATTGAAAATAATCAGAAGAACGCCTTCAATAATCCAAAAAGCCCCTGCAAATATAATCTGTTCGATACAACCGACACCGACAAAGACGGCGTAGGAGATTTGTGCGACAACGACGACGACAATGACGGCTTTCTAGATGGCGGCACAATTATTTTGGAGGAGGTAAAAGATGATAATGGAAAAACGGTATGCTCTAGCATGCTCTTCGAAAAAATAAATGAAGAAGAACCATGCACTACAAACCCAAAATGCAAATCCTGCAAAGACAACTGCCCGTTAATACCCAACCTTGACCAAGCAGATACGAACAATAACGGCATAGGAAATGTGTGTGAGGACAACGATGGCGACGCAATAGTCAACGCCCTAGATAATTGCATTAACACCCCCAACCCCGGCCAAAATGACACCGACGGTGACGGCAAGGGAGATGCCTGCGATTCAGAAAAAAACACTCCAGATGATATCGACGGTGACGGGATTTTAAACGAGGTCGATAATTGCAAATATTTTTATAACCCTGACCAAAAAGATACCGACAAAGATGATTGGGGCGACATCTGCGATCCGGACATCGATAACGACACAAAAAAGAACGCGGTGGATAATTGCCCCGACGTTTATAACCCCAAACAGGAAAATAAAGATAATGACGGCGTGGGAGATGCCTGCGATAAAATATCTGCCAAAGCAGACACACAACTAGTACCAGCACCGACATTTTTGGGCAGGTTCGTTGGCAAAATCCAAAAATGGACCAACACCGGTCCAAAAATAACAAGACATGCGGAGCCGGACGACCAAGGCGGTGATAACAACGGCTCAAACAACGGAACCGACCCCGACGGGTCTAACCCGCCGGACGGTCCAACTCCGAGCATTGAAGATAAAGATAACGACGGAGTTGCAGACGACTCCGACAATTGCATCGCCATTCCCAACGCCGACCAAAAAGATACCGACTCAAACGGAGTTGGAGATGCGTGCGATGTCGATGTTATTTTTGTCGATCCTCCGGACGGTGGCGGCGCAAATACCGGAGGGCCTTCAACCACGGGCCCTAACGGCGGCGGAAACACCGGCACAAACACCGGTAACGGAGCAGACGGCGATGGAAATCTACCGCCAAACAGCCCCGCTCCCGCCGGCAGCGCATCTCTACACGGCGCCGGCTGTTCGCTGATTCGCTGACCGATATTTTTACTCATCAAAAACGCCTGTCTCCCGCACGGAGCGGGCGTTTTTTGTTGGCGCGCTGGAGAGTTTTCTCCACTTGCAATGGCATATTAAAGGCTGTTATAGACGCCGCCATGAATATCAAAGACATCTTCGACACAAACCTAAACCAACAGCACGACCTCTTCGCCGACACCGTAAACACTCAACTTGTAAAGGTTTTACGCACAATTGGCTTTGACAAAAAATATGTCCGCGCGAAAGGCCAGTACCTCTACGACAAGGAGGGAAACGAATATCTCGACTTTCTCTCCGGCTACGGCGTTTTCAACATGGGAAGGAATCATCCGGTCGTAAAAGAGGCCCTAATCGACGCGATCGGCATGGACACAGCCAGCATGGTGCAGATGGACGCGCCACTTTTGGCCGGCGTGCTTGCCAAAAAGCTGCTCGAAAAAGTTAACCAAAGCGTCACAGCCGCCCTCCCCGAAAAAGCAAAAAAAGATGCCGAACTCGGCATGGTTTTTTTCACAAACTCCGGCACAGAAGCCAACGAAGGGGCAATTAAATTCGCCCGCTATTCGACAAAGCGTCAGCGCATCGTCTATCTCGATCACGCCTTTCACGGACTAACGAACGGAACACTGGCATTTAACGGCAACGAAGAGTTCAAAGAGGGCTTCGGCGAACTCGCCCCCGGCAGCGTTGTGGTTCCAAGCGGCGATATCGACGCGCTCGAAAAAGAGCTCGCCAAAAAAGATGTCGCGGCATTTATTTTCGAAGCGGTTCAAGGCAAAGGGATCCGCTTTACGTCGGTCGAATATTTCCAGAGGGCTCAGGACCTATGCCGCAAATACGGCACGCTCATGATCGCCGACGAAGTGCAGTCGGGACTGGGCCGCACCGGCAAATGGTTCGCGTTCGAACATTTCGGGATCAGCCCCGATATCGTCACAATTGCAAAATCGCTCTCGGGCGGGTTCATTCCGGTCGGTGCGATCTGCTACAAAAAAGAAATTTACAACAAGGTCTTCCACAAAATGGACCGCTGCGTCGTCCACTCCAACACGTTCGGCCGCAACACGCTCGCCATGACCGCGGGCCTTGCCTCGCTTCAGGTGCTTGAAGACGAAGGCTTCATAAAGAACGCCGAACTTCGCGGTCGCGAGATCGTCGAGGGGATCTCGGCGCTCAAAGAAAAATACGAAATGCTCTACGACGTGCGCGGCAAGGGTCTCATGATCGCATTTGAGTTCGGCCGTCCGAAATCGATGGGCTTAAAAATCGGCTGGGACCTTGTCCACAAGGTAAACTCCGGACTCTTCGGCCAGATGGTGGTCGTGCCGCTGCTCTCCAAACACCGCATTCTTTCTCAGGTCACGGGCCACAACTGCGACATCGTAAGAATCCTACCGCCGCTTTGCATCACCGAACGCGACGTAAAATATTTCATCAAAGCGTTCGACGCCGTAATGGCAGACTGCCATCGCTTCCCCGGCGGAGCTTGGGAAGTCGGCAAAGAACTTGCCAAAAAAGCGCTGACCTCGTAAATAGCGCTTCATGCGCACAAAATTCCTATCAATTATCAGCCGGCTGGTAACGACCCGTCCGTGGACGGTGATCTTTGTATCAATCGCTCTCGCGATCGTCTGCGCGGTTTCGTCCGCGTTCTTTTTGAAGATGAACACCGATCAAGACGACCTCACCAGTGAGAAGCTCGCCTACCATAAGCGTTATAAAGATTATCTTCGCGAATTCGGCGATACCGAATACATGTTTGTGGTCGTTGAAAATCACGATCTGCCGCGTGCAAAAGAATTCATCCGCTCACTTGCGACAAAGCTCGGACAAATTCCCGAAATAAAAGAAGTCACCTATCAAATTTCCAACCCAAAACTCGAAAAGAGCTTTCTGCTCTATCTGCCGAAAGACCAGCTGAACGTCCTTGGCGATTTCATGCCCAAGCTCGGCTCACTCGACAGCCTCGCCGGCGTTTTCACAATGATGAACGGCGAAGTCGCGGCGGTTTCAAAAGCAAAGGTCGATAAAGATCGCGAAGACCAGTTGAAAACCGGTTTCATATTTTTAGACAACCTGCTCGACGGAATAATTTCGGCGGCGGAGGACGGCACATCGTACAAACCTTTTATGCAGCAGGCGTTCATCGGCGGAGAAAGGGCCTTCGACGAAGACGGCTTTCTCCTTAGCGAGAACGGCAAGCTCCTGTTCGTCATGATAATGCCGGAGAAGAACTACAAAACTCTCTCGGTCGTCGAGGAGCCGCTAAAAAAGATACGCGCGGCCATGGACGAAACCAGAAAAGATTTTCCGGAGGTCAAAGCAGGGCTCACCGGCAGGCCGGTCCTTGCAGCCGACGAAATGAAGGTCAGCGACACCGACATGACGCTTGCCACAATTGCCGCACTGCTGATTGTCACTTTAATTTTTATCGCCTATTTTAGAAGACCTGTAAGACCGGCGATGGCGGCGTTCGCTCTTGTGCTGGGCATTGTTCAAACTCTTGGAGCGGCGACTTTATTTATCGGGCATCTAAATATTTTATCGATCGTTTTCGCGGTTATTTTGATAGGCGCCGGAATCGAGTTCGGCCTGCAAATCGTTTCGCGCTATCGCGAAGAACTGGCGGCCTCGCACAACGTAACCCGCTCCATCGAAATAGCGATCACCCAGACCGGCAAAGGCAACATTACCGCTGCAATAACGACCGCCGCGGCATTTTTTGCTTCCTGCTTCACCGACTTTCTCGCGCTTCAGGAGCTTGGCTTCATTGCCGGCGCCGGCATTCTGCTGTGCCTTCTCAACATGTTCACGGTCCTCCCCGCCATGATGTTCATTGCCGACCGCGGCAAGCGGCAGGATCGTCTTAACACCACGCTGAAAATCGATCTTAAGGGGCTGCAATTTTTCTACCAAAGGGCGGGATTGGTCTTGCTGACGACTTTGGCAATTTCGATCGCCGCCATAGTCGGAGTTACGAAGGTCGGATTCGACCACAATTTGCTTAATCTGCAGGCGAAAGGGCTTGAATCGGTCGAATACGAAATGAAGATCATAAACGAATCGTCGCAATCGACATGGTTTGCTCCCTTCATTGCTGCGAACGCAAAAGATTCGGAAGTGATAGCAAAAAAACTGCGGGGGCTTTCGACCGTCGGCAAAGTCGAGACGGTTTCAGAGGTCGTGCCGGACGATCAGGACGAAAAGATCGCGCTGGTAGCAAAACTTAGAGAGAGCGTTGGGGCCTCTTTGGTCAGGCCGAAAAAGAGCGGCTCGCTCAACTACGAAAATTTGCGTCAGGAACTGAAGAAATTTTCGGCGAACGTCCGGCGGCTCGCGGAGCTCGCGCTTTCAAGCGGCGACGCGGAAGCCGTCGAAGCTCTGGAAGGCATCGCCAATAAGGCCGACAGCGCAGCACAGCTGGTCTCGGGTCACGAACATCGGGTAGGCCAGTACGAAGCGGCCTTCATGGAGGATCTGGCCAAACAGATCAACATGCTAAAGAGCGGATTTTTCCCCGAGAAGATAACTCTAGACGATATGCCGCAAACGCTCAGAAACCGATACGTCAGCGCGGTCACCGGCCGCTATCAGCTCTACGCCTATCCTAAGATCGACATTTGGGATCCCGTGATGATGGAAAATTTCATCTCTGAACTTAGATCGGTCGACCCGAACGTGACCGGAACTCCGGTGGAAGTTTATGAATCTAGCAAACTGCTCGAAAAAAGCTTCAAGCAAGCGGCCCTCTTTTCGCTGGTCGCCATTCTTGTCGTGGTCTTCATCGATTTCAAAAACGTAAAACTTGCTTTATTTGCGGTAACGCCGCTTGGGTTGGGTGTGCTGTGGCTTTTCGGACTTATGGGATTTGCCGGCATTAAATTCAACCTTGCGAATTTTTTCGGCATTCCGATCTTACTGGGGGTCGGCATCGATAACGCGGTGCAGATCGTCCATCGTTATGTAAAGGAACGCGAAATAAGCGGGCCGACGCTTTTCATGACCCGCTCGACCGGCGTCGCCGTACTTTTAACGTCGCTAACAACCTTCGCAAGTTTCGCCACAATGACATTTGCGAGGCATCAGGGAATCGCAAGCCTCGGTATGATCATGTCGCTTGGCACACTCACTTGTTTTATCGGCTCAATGATTGTCCTCCCCTCCCTGCTTAAAAAATTCGGGAAGTGACTCTTTTAGGTAACAAAATATAGCAGATAATTCTTTGTGATATTAAGCACTTAGCCTGTAAGGCCCATATTTTAAGCAACAAAACCGGTAAATTGCCGATAAATATTAAGAGGTTAAGTGCGCCTTACCCGAGAGGTTATAAATGAAAATTACGACAGAAAAAAAAGAACTTCCAATAGTCAGCCCGAAACAAGTCGAAGAGTATATCGCCGAACTCGCTACGCGCGAAAAAAGCAGCTCGCAGCCTTTAAAAAGTCTGGCCGAGCTTAAAGAAGATGCGTTTCAAATTACGCACACGCTCATCGAGGAGATCGACATAAACGGCGACGGCTTCACCGACAAGGTCGAAGCAAACAGCTACCGCGTGCAAAATCCTTCCGGTGCCGGCGAATACAAATGGACGAACATAATCGCCGTAACGCTCGGCGGAGCAAATCATCCGGTCGTCAAAATCGACGCGACAAACGAACTGTTCGCCCCCGATACAAATTATCTTCTCGACCTTTCGGCCGCGGTCGCACTTTTGGATTTTGATGGGGACGCCGCCGACAAAAGAGTTGCAGAAGCCGTTTTTTCGGTCGCCACTTTTTGTTCCAACGCGGTCAGCTACGGTAATTTTATCACCTACCTGAGCAAGGCGCACAACAGCAGAGCCAACGAGATCAACGAAAAGCTTCAAAAAGAAACTTATGCATCCATGTCGATCGCCGAGAGCTCTCTGGAACGCAGCGTAGGAGGTCTAACTGACACCTCACAAAAAAATATTTTTCTGAAAATCTTGGAGAAAATAAAGGCCGCATCACAAACGACCGACGATCTGGCCATTCCGCTGGAAGTGGCAAGCAAAGCCTATTCTATGTGGTGGCTTGAAAATAAAAACTGGCGTTCTCAAGAAAGCAAAGACCTTGTGGAAGCCGGCCTCTTAGAAAAATTGCTGCACATCTGCCGCTTTTCATCGGCTCCGGCCGACGACGCAAACTTTCTTTTCGCGATGGCTTCAAGAATAGCCTACCAGAAAAAGAGCGGAGGTTTTTTTGACGGCTCTGAAAACGGTTTTATCGCAACCGCAAACAGAATCGCCGAAAAAGCCGGATATAAAAACTATGCCGAGCTTCAGTTCGAAATTCGATACGGCATGAAGCCGCAGCAGTACATTCAAGCGGCGGAGCTTCTGCTTTCAAAGAACATGCTGCTACTTGAAGCGGCGATAGAGGAGATGCGCCGGCTGGTTCCGGAAGGCTACCAGATTTGGGACAACAATATTTGGGACATGTTCGATCTAAAAAAGAGAACCGCCCTGAAAAACATCGGGATTGAAAGCGTGCCCGACCTATCCTTTGACGAAGCAATGTTCGCGGTGAAAAATTATTATAAAGATCTTGGATTCGACCTCGATTCGCCGCCGTTCAAAGGAAACATCGTAATTGAACCATGGATAAGAGACGACAAGCCGGCGTCAGACAGCGAGCTGCCGATCGGCGACGGCTCCAAATGCGTTATCACGCTTAACTACGAGCCGTCCGGAAGATTGGACATTGAATCTCTACAAACTCTTACTCACGAGATCGGACACGCGATACACAGCATTCTCGCGTCACAAAACGCAATCGGAAGCGGGCTTCTCGGATTTAACGGCACAAAGGAAGAAATTACCGAAGGCGCAGCCATGATGCTTCAAACACCAGTTACCAGTAAGGCGTGGATGGACAAATATCTGGCCGGCTTCCCGACGTTCGCGCGCGAAGATGTGCGTGAAGTGATGGCCAAGGAGACAAAAGAATACAGCACATGGTGGCATAGCGTTACGATTGTAAGGGCTCTTTGGGAAATCGGGCTTTACGACGAGTCCAAGCCGATGGACGAGAGGATCGACGCGTGGAGAGAACTTAACGTGAAATATCTTGGCTACGACGATATCGGACTAAGCGCGGCGACCGCGACCTCATATTTAATGCTCGACTATCATCATCCGGTGAAAAAACCGCTCTTTTACTCGTCTTACACCATCAGCCAAAGCATGAGAGAGCCGTTTGTGGATGCCATTATTACAGGCCTCAGCGGCGACACAGCTGCTCTAAGAGCGCAGTCGCAAAAACTCAAAAAACTTTTCGAAGCCGGAGCAAGGATTCAAAGCGTTGACGAGATGAAACGCCTCTTCGAGTTTGACTGATTTTCAAATCCCAAAAGCCGAAATTTGTACCGCACCAAGCTTTGTCACCACCGACACCAGCTCTGTCCCTTCCTTTTACTGGCCCTTCTTGACATGCAACTGGTTTTAGTGGATTATCCAATCCGCCTTTGGCGCATCACCGTCAAAAATTGGCTAACTAATTAAAAAGACTAAGGAGTTTTACCATGTTAACACTACTTTCAGGCGCAGTTATGGACGCATCGGCCGCCGCGGTCGAAACCACCGACATCGCGGGGGGCGGGCACTCGATGTTCTATCTTTTCTGGCAGGCCGACATTGTTGTGAAGATAGCTCTGCTTTTACTCGTGGGCTTCTCGGTTATTTCGTGGGCCATCATCATCACAAAGTACCGTCAGTTGAAATCTTTCAGACAGCGCACTTACCATTTTCTCAACGCCTTCTGGCAGACAAAATCGCTCGACCAGATGACGGCGAAAGGCTCGTTCCGCAAAAGCCCCGTCTTCAATATTTTTAAGTCGGGCGTGGCCTCGATGAGAGACCCCGACAACGCGAAAAATCTCGCCTACATTAAACGCGACGTGCAGCGCACGACCGAAGAAGAAATAGAACAGCTCGAATATTACGTCCCATTCCTCGCGACAACGGCGAGCGTCGCTCCGTTTATCGGGTTGTTCGGAACCGTGTGGGGAATTTTAAACGCATTTTTAAAACTCGGTAAAGGCGGCTCGACTTCGATCGCCGTCATCGGCCCGCACATCGCCGAAGCCCTTATCGCAACGGCCATCGGTCTTGCGGCGGCCATTCCGGCGGTAATTTTCTACAATTTTTTCATCAATAAAATCAGGCTGCTCAGCCGGGATATTTTGCAGTTTTCGGACGACCTAAGCCACAGGATCGAAAAGGAATACTTCTAATGAAACCCAACTCCGGACATCACAAACCGCTTTCGGAGATTAACGTCATTCCGTTTTGCGATATCTTGCTCGTCCTCCTGATTATTTTTATGATCACCGCCCCGCTAATGCAGCAGGGGCTCGACGTAAATCTCCCGCAGGCCGAAGCGCCGGCGATCTCCCGCGAAAAGACCGACGTAATCGTCACCATAAAACGCAACGGCGACATTTTCATTGGAGACGAGGCATCCCCCGTTCCGATGAACTTCCTCGAGAAGAAACTTAGCGACATCTACAAGAACAAAGAACGCAAAGATCTGTTCATTAAAGCCGACGGCGACATCCGCTACGGCGAGGTCGTTCAAGTTATGGCAATGGCGAAAAATGCCGGAATTTCACGCATCGGCATGGTGACTCAACCGCCAAAAGAAGAGGTTCGTAACTAACTCTCGTGTTTACTCGACAGGAAATCCCAAGCCTTAAAAGACCGATCTACTATTCTGTGATCGGCCATCTGATTTTTATTATCTTTTGCACGCTGGTCTCTCATTTCACGTGGCCGTTCAAACAGCGGCCGGTCGATCTTGTGTGGGTCGAACTTCCGCGCGGCACAAGCGAAGAGGTCGATACCGGCATGAAGCAAAGCGAAGGCTTGCCAAAAAGCACGATTCAGGAACAGAAGCAGCTTTTTAAATCACCGCCCCAGCCCGACGAAAAAGCCATGAAAGAGCCGGTGACAAAAGTTAAAAAGCAAACTGAAAAGAAGGTCGAAAAGAAAAAACCCAAGGATAAAATAGATACCGCTCTGGCGAAGATCGACAAAATGTTAAAAACCAGAGACGTACGACCGGAAGCCGCCCAGATCGGGCAGAGCGGAGAGGGTTTCAAATACGGCACGGGTGACAAACCGGTGATAGTTCCGCGCGACGACGTCGAATATTTAAAATATCAGGCGATAATTCGCATGAGGATCATCAACGAATGGATCGTCCCGCCAAAATATATCGAACAGCCGTCGTCAATCGCCCAGTATCCTTCGCTTATCGTCATGATAAATGAAGAGGGCGAGGTAATTTCAACTCAATGGGAAACGCAATCCGGCGACAAGGCTTTGGACGCCTCTTGTCTGCGCGCAGTCTATCGCGCCGCGCCGTTCGACTCGCCGCCGGAGAGACTCAAATGGGAAGCCTACAACGAAGGATTCACGGTTTCGTGTAAGCCGAGGTAATTATGAAAAAGATCGCATTGTTTTTAATGTTCACGGCAATTATTTTTGCGGCGCAAACGGCGTCCGCAAGAATTTACATTCCGGTCGATCAGCCAAGCGACAAACCATTTCCAATCGCCGTCACAGATTTTGTTAACGAGGGGGGCTCAGGAGGCGCGGCCGAAGATATCCCCGAGGTGATAAAGAACGATCTTACGCTCTCCGGATATTTTCAGCTCATTCCAAAAGAGGCATTTTTAGAAAAGGGAAACGGCTTCACGGCCGACAGCATCAACTTCGCGCAATGGACTTCGATCGAGGCAGGTGGAGTGGTCAAAGGCAGAGTCAAAAAAGAGGGTGACAAGTACACGGTACAAATAAAATTGTTCGATCCATATTCGGCGCAAATGCTCGTCGGCAAGCAGTATTCCGCGACCAAAAAAGATCTGCGTTCGGTAGCTCACCGTTTTTCGGACGAAATCATGTTAGCACTTACAGGCATGCGCGGCATTTTCAATACAAAGATCGCCTATTCGGCATCGACCGGAAGAGGGAGCAAGGCCATCTATGTGATGGACGTTGACGGAGAAAATAATCAGCGACTTACAAAGGACTCGTCGATTAATATCGGGCCGTCGTGGTCGCCGGACGGCAGCAAGCTCACCTACGCCTCTTATAAAAAAGGTTCGCCCGAGATCTACGCCATGGACCTCGGCAGCGGAAACGTAAGACAGATAACCAGAAACGGTAACACAAACATTACGCCTGAATTTTCGGCCGACGGAAAATCTATCTACTTCGCGTCGTCGCTCGCTCATTCGACTGAGATTTTTTCGGCGCCGGCAAGCGGCGGAGGAAGGCTAAGACAGATCACCGACGTTGGCGGCATAAATCTCGCCCCGCGTTTTACTCCCGACGGGTCAACGATGGTTTACGGTTCTACCAGAGCCGGAAGACTGCATGTTTACAAAGGTTCTCCTGAAAGCGGCGCGGCTCAGCGTTTGACATTTGTCGGCACCCACAATGATTCGCCCGATATTTCGCCGGACGGCACAAAAATCGTTTTCTGCGGACAGGATTCCGGCGCGTTCGACATCTTCATTATGAACAGCGACGGGACTAACATTCAACGTCTCACGGTAAACTCGGGCTCCAACGAACATCCGAGGTGGTCGCCGGACGGCCGCTACATAGTTTTTAGCTCGACTCGACCCGAAGGGGCCGGCATCTACATGATGAGAGCCGATGGAGCCAATCAGGTAAAAATCTCCAAAGGCGGCGGAGTTCTGCCCGACTGGAGCCCGTGGTTGAAATGATTTGAAGTCTAGATCGAAAAAAGAAAAGCCCTTCCTGAAAAGGAAGGGCTTTTTATTGGTTTGTTTATTTGATTTCGGAGGTCTTTTCGTCGAACGGATGACCGACGCTACTTTCGTCGGAATCGCTTCTCCCCGACGACCTCAATGAAAAATCGGGGATGAACCTTTTCACGACCCGCAGACGGAAACGCTGCCCCATGTAAGAATCGCGATACGCTATCGAAAGATTGTTGGCGGTCGTTTCGATTATTTCGAAAGCGGATTTGAACGCCTTCATCGCATCGTCCTCGCGGCCATTCTTTTCAAGCCACTCTCCGAACGAGGATAATATTTCCCATTTCAATTCAGGAAGGTCGCCGGCCTCCTCTATTATTCCTTCAAATGTCGGCGCTATCTCGTTTTGCGCGACAAGACCGGCGCGCAGATCCAAAAGCTTCTTTCTTATTTCAAGCTCCTTTGTCTGCGACGGCTGAACCTTTGAAAGAATGCCGCCGGCCTCTTCGATTTTTCCGTATTCGATCAGCAGCTCGGACTTGGCAAGCTTCGACCAAAGTTCAAGATCGCCGGTTTTGATTTGCTGGGTGATCTCCTCGACAAAAGAGAGTTCCTTCATGGCCTCGTCGAACTTATCGAGATCCTTGTACAGGAACGAAAGTGAAAGATGGCACCAGCCGAGCATGAGCTTGGAGCCAAGCGCCGCAAATCTGTCGAGCGCCATCTGAATGTGGTTCTTCGCAAGATCGGTGATGCCGATGGTTTCGTACAAAATTCCGATGGTCAGATGATTTTGCGCGATCTCTTCGACCGAGCCTACCGAACCCTCGATTTCGAGGCCGGCAAGTGCTGTTTCAAGCGCTTTTGAATACTGAGCCGTAAGCTGATAACAGCGCACAAGATTGCCGACGATGACCAGCATGTTGTAGAGATCGCCTATCTCTTTTGCCAGACGATAGCTCTCTTCCAGCTCGGCGATAGCCGCTGCTGGATTATTGTTGGTCATGTGGATATACCCGCATTCCGCGTAGCATAATGAAAGCGCACGCTTGTTCTGTTTTGCGGCCAGATAGCGTTTGCGGTTGTCGTAGAACCTAATTGCCTGCTCGTAATTCCCCTTGGCGCCCAGTATCATTCCTAGATTATTGTTCAAAAGAAGGCAAACCGTGGCGTCGGCGATCGCTTCCGTAAAATATTTTTCGCTCTTCTCAAGGTCGCCGGTGTAAAAATAGACGTTGCCGAGGCTGTTCTTGAACTGCACGATATCGGTGATGGCGGTGTCGTCGTTCATTATTCGCAAACCATCCTCGTACCACTTTTGAGCTCGGACGAAATCACGCATCTTGGAATAAGCCATCCCAAGAAGGCGATAGTTTTCGAGCGCTCGGTCGCCTTCGGCTATCAACTTTTCAAGACGCTCGATAGCGCTGCGATAAACACCCATTAAAATATTCATCCGCGATACGGCGCGGATAAGCCCCCTCTTTTTTGCGGGGTCGTTGGAATGCTTAAGCGCAAGCTCATAATATTTCGCCGCGTCGGAATTATTGAATTTTTCTTCGAAACTCTTGGCGGCCGACTCGGCGTAGCACTCGGCATAATCGGATCTCCCCGACTCGTTGAAATATTCCGCCAGTTCGGCAAGACTCGACTTGTCATGTTTTTCAAACCAAAGGCCCAATAGCCCCGACAGCTCTCTCAAACGTTGCGCGTCGAGGCCCGATTTAATGACCTGCGCAATTGCCTTGTTCGTTATTTTTACATCCATTGACGGATAGACAAGATCGGCAAATCCGTTTGAGACAAGTTCCTGCACGAACTTAAGCCCTTCATCTTTTTCAAATTTCAGCAGTTCGCAGGCGTCGTCAAGACGAAGACTTCTGCGAGCCACCGACGCAAGTTCGAGCATGGCGAAGCTTTTTTTCGAAAGACGCTTTGCCCGTTCGATATAACTTTGCGCAACAGACGCAGGAGCGCAGGCGGAGCGCCCCGGAGAAAGCAAATACTGACAATAAGCCTCGACCAGCCCCGGCACGCCGCCTGAAAACTCAAGCGCCGCATTAACATGTTTTTGCGGCTCTTCAATTCCAATAGACGACATGTAGTAGGCGACATCGTCCTTTGAAAAGAGGCTTAGTTCGATCTTATCAAGTTTTGTGACGTCGAACCATCTTGATACAACCTCGCTAAGTTCTGATTTAGGCCGCACCCCCGCAAGCAACACAACGGGAAGCTCGCCTTCGCTTCGTTTGACTTTAAGGCGTTCTTCGATCAGCAAAAGAAATTTTACAAATGAAGAATCCGCAAGCTGAACGTCGTCAACGACGAGAAAAAGTCCGCTCGGAGAAAATTTTTCAAGAAGGGCGTTCACCCAAGTAATATCGAAAATTTTTCGTTTATCCTCGGACTTGCCGCCGTCGTCGCGCACAGGCAGACCAAGTCCGGCAAAGGATGCTATAAATTCATCAATGTGGTTTTGGCCTTCAACGCACGAAAATTCGCGCAACGGGATCTCTTCGAGTTCCGCGCGGTATTTGATCTCTCTTACCAAACGGCTCTTACCGATCCCCTGAACGCCGACAAACGCAAATCCGGTGCAGGTCGGCGACTTTTTATCCTTTAGCGCGGCAATCTGCTCGGTAATTTTTTCAAAGACGCCGCTTCTGGCTACGATCGGGCCTTCTCTGAATTGAAGCCCGGCGATCTTGCTGACATATTTTTTATAACGCCCTTCCGTCCTGAAATTTATAAACTCTATGGCCTTCGCGCAGGTCCCCACCCTGTCTGTCGGAATCGTTGCAAGCATGCGGCCGATAAGCTGGCGAATATATTCCGGCAAAGATTCGTTGAACGGAATCGGCGTTTTTTCGCGGTGCCATTTAAGGATCGCGTTCACGCTGGCGGCATCGTACGGATAGCTTCTGTGCAGCAGTCGGTAATAGACAACTCCGGCCGCGTAAATGTCGATGCGATGGTCAACGTCCTTGCGCTCGGTCGTGAGAAGTTCGGGGGCCATGTAATGGGCGGTCCCCACAACGTTTCCGCCCGACGCGAGCTTACGAGTTGCAAATCCGAAATCGACCAGCTTGAGTACGGGGGTCGATTTCACCTGAGTGACAAGAGCATTCCCGCATTTAATATCGCAATGGATAACGCCGCAACGGTGCGTATATTCAAGCGCAGCGAGCAGCTGGACGAACAGCTCTTCTTTGGTGTGAAAATCGGAGCTCTGCGTGAACGAATAAATATCGGTCCCTTTGATGTACTCGGTCGTAAAGAAATATTTCCCGAGATCGGGCGAATATTCAAAGTCGTAAACTTCGGCTATGTTCGGATGCCGCAGACGACTTAGCACCTCGAACTCGTTCTTCATTATTTGCACGTACCGGTCGCGGAAGTTGGCATCGACCTCTTCGCCGAGAATTTTCAACGCGACGTCGCGTTTGCCGTCGTTGGCGAGATAGACAATAGACGTGCCCCCCTCGCCCAAGACCTCTTTAATCTTGTAGATCTTGTTCTGCGTGGTGATCTTTTCTGGAAAATTTTGAGCCATTTTGTGGAGGCATGCTAGCTAAGTTGCCCCCCTTTCTCAAGCTATTTTATGGACTTGCAGGCAAGGCCGTCGTCGTTTTTAACGTCGGCAAAACATGAAATTCTCTGTTTAGGTTCAACATCCAAATATCTGGAGAATTTTTTCCCGGCAGATTCAAAAAAGATCTCAATTTTATGACGACCCGCAGAAAGCCTTCGCCCGACAACCGGAGTTTCGGACCCTTTTGCGACATTGTCATCGATTATCAAATAGCCCCACGGTCTGGCCGAAACACTTAGCAGCCCCCACTCTTTGTCATCTGAAGATACTCGTTCGGGTCGGTCGGTTTTCGGCTTGGAGCCCGAATCGCTACCGTTTGTTTCGGTTTGAATATCGACAACCGCCGTCGCCACATCTATCAACTCCTTTTTGTACGGTGAATCGGCCCCGATAACTCCGAACGATGCAAAAAATAGAACCGACAAAGCCGAGCAGGTAATCGCCCGCCTTGTCAGATCGATTTTTTTGAAAGGAGGCATTTTGCCGACGGGACGAATCTGGCGACGTCTCGCCTGCATTTTTTTGAATTCGCCGCGAAACCGTTCGCGCACAAGCAAGGCCAGCTCATGCTCGTGAGATATCAATCCGTAGATTCTTTGGACGGCGAACAGATCGTTCAAAAACTCGCCGGCTGAGCGATACCGCTCCTCAGGCCGAGCCTTAAGAGCGCGCCTAAGCACAGGCCTTATTTCGCGGGGGGCGCTTTGAAATCGATCGTCCCTCGTTCCCGATGGACAAACCAGTTCGTAAAAAACCGCGCCGAGCGCATAAATGTCGCAGCGATGGTCAAGCCCGCGACCGGACAACTGCTCCGGCGGCATGTAGGCAAATTTTCCGCGCACGTTGCCGGCAACCGTCTCGGTGCTGCGATGATCGCCCTTTGCAATCCCAAAGTCCGCGACCTTCACCTCGCCGTTAAAAGAGACAAGGATGTTTTGCGGGCTGATGTCGCGGTGGATTATTCCAAGCTGATGAGCGTGCTCAAGCGCCTTCAGAACCTGCGCTACAATAAAACAGACCGTCCTTATGGGAAGCCTCTTTGACGAAGAGGCTTGCATGAGTCGCCGCAGATCGACGCCGTCAAGGAGTTCCATCGCGATGAAATGTCCTCGTTGAGATTCGAAAAGCTCGTAAACCTCAATGATGTTCTGGTGCTTTAGTTTTACGAGCGCGAGCGCCTCGTCAAAGAACATCGAAACGATCTCGCAATTCTTTGACAGCTCGGGAAGAATTCTTTTTACGGCGACATCTTTGACAAACCCGTTATCGCCGAAAAAGTGGGCGCGCCATACTTCGGCCATTCCGCCCCGCCCGATGATTTCGAGCATCTCGTATTTGCCGGCCCTCCAGCTCTTTTGCATGGTTATTTTATGACAAGAACGTTGAAAGAGCCCGCAAACAAGGGGGCCCGCACCACAAAAGAATCGTCAGTCATCGATTCACAATAAAATGACCCGTCTCCGCCGGCCTGAACAAGGTAGGGGGCTGCGATATTTTGCAACTTTGTCTTGTCAAGATGAAGAGTGACCAGTTTGTAATCGTTTACTCTTTGGCATTCTACGTTTGATAAAATATTTCTGCCGGCTGTGACACTGCAAGGGTCTAGAGAATTTCTTATTGAAACGTTTGCCCAAGCAACCGCCGTCGGAAGATTCTCTGCCTCGATCTTTTTTGCCATAACAAATTCGCTTTCAACTATCGTCGATTTTGCCAGACCTATCTGCCCGTCCAGCCTTAGCGTCTCCTGCTCATCGCTATAAAGAGAGATAAAACCTGACTCTCTGCTCGGGTCTCCCATCGGATCGTGGCCGAACAAAGTGCTGTGGGGCAAAGTCTTGCTCGGATAGATTTTTGCGACAATCTCACCGTCGTTGTTCTTGAATAAATAAGCTCCGCTCATCTCATCGCCCGACTTGCCCACCTTGCCGGCGATGGCAGAGCCAAGCTGCGCGTCTTTGCTTTCAAGCTGATGATCCGCAGTCGCTCTCGCAGCGGCCTCAACCGAGGTTTGTATCGCTGCGTCCGACCTCGCTATCGAAATTTCTTCCTGACGTTTTTTTATCGCCAGATCAAGGTCCGACAAAACTCCCTGCACGGTCGCGCTCCCCGAAAAAACAAATCTGGGTTCGACCCCTATCGCCGAGGCCCCGCCTCCGCTTTGCACGGTATTTTTAAACTCGCTCAGATCGCTCTTAAAAACCGTATCATCGGGGAGCAGCCCTCTTGGGATCCCCTGAGGAAAGACCGCGGCGGCAAGCTCGTCATCGAGGTGTTCTTTTCTAATTGAGCCGTCGGCTATCATGTCTCCGCTGATCCCTTTCGGGACGACACCGAGCGCGGTTTGTGAATAAATAGAATATGGAGACGAAACAATTTCCATTTTTTCCAGAGGGGGCGCGTCGTCGGGAATCACCTCAAGATATTTTGACCCGTCCGGAAAGAATATTTCGGCCGGCAACCCGCCGCTTGGAGCCCCTTTCGAATCAATGCCTCCTCCGATGGCGGCGTTCACTCCTCCCGACACGACTTGCAGCTCCTGCCGTTCTTCGAAAACTATGCTTCCGTCCGCCTCAAGCAGTCTGAAGGTGAACCACGAAGGCCCGTCCGGCAGGGCGTTACCCCCTCCATCCGTGATCTTGGAATGAAAGTTAAGATACATCGGCACGCTATTTGCGAACGAAACCGACGGCACGGCAGCGGCGATAACAAGCGCAACAATGATCGTTTTGAGAATTTTTTTCATGACGTCTCCTTTATCTGATCTTTATTTCCACTCTGCGATTAAAAGCTTTTACGATCGGCTCGTTGCCGACAATGGCTAACCGTCGTTTTCCATAACTTACGGGAGGCATCAGGCGCTCGAACGAAACACCGCGCTCGATAAGATAGGCCGCGACCTGTCGCGCGCGCCTGTCACCGAGCTCCATATTCAACTCGTCGTTCCCCGTATGATCGCAATGTCCTTCGAGCAGCACCACCGCACGCGGATTCTCTTTCAGCCATTTTATATCGAACTCAAGAGCCTCTTTGGCTTCATCGAGCAATTCGAAGCTCCCCGACATGAAATGAACCCGCTCCACAGGCAGCGTAGCGGAGAAGCCCGCCTCCGTTTTTTTTGCGGAGGCGGTTTTTAGATGAGACCTCTGGCAGGCTGCTGTGATGAAAAAAACTGCGATGAGAATTGCGGCAAATATTTTGGTCATAAAATATCGTAAACATCTTCGAAGAGCCCATCAAGTGTTCCCGAATAAGAAACATTCGAAAGACAGTCGAAACCGAAACGACAAATTGCGTTTTGAGAATTATCATAGGCGTTCGTCGTCACGAAATTTCCGTCACAGTCGAAAAGCACGGAATTAGACCCGCTCTTTGGAAAGGTCACGAGCGTGTTGTTCTTAAGACTGCCGGAAAGTGGCCATGCCCCGCCGCACGCAAGCAGGGTCTGCTCCAATGAAGAGGCGGTAAATATCTTGTTTTCCTCCAGAAAAAGAGAGCCCCCAAAAAATCTGACCGCCGTCGAACTTTTTGGGGACACGCCTCCCGAGCTTCCGTTAACGACACTTCGGAATATCGACACCTCAGACGATTCGCTCGCGACCGTGGTCGCGTATCTGCCGGAGCCTGCGGCTAGAAAGGAATCTGTCGCGGTAAAGATGGAATTTTGCACAACGATGGCAGCACTTCTTAGCGAACTTGCACCCCCTCCCCCTTTCACGACCGTATTTTCAATTATTAGCTTGGCACCGTTATCGGCGGCGATCCCGCAAGAAGCCTGCGATGTGTCGCTTCCGACGATCATTGAATTTTTTATTTTGGCCTGAGCCTCGGACAAAAATACCGGAGCGGTATGGCAGACAAAAATTCCGTTATCTGGCAAAACACCGCCGACTCCGTCTTGTACGCCGCCTGACTTAATGAACAAACCGTCGAGCTCGATCGAAACATCCTTGCCTGTCAAGGCGGCGACAACCGGCGACGTCGAATTGATGAGCTCGGTCTTATTGCCCGACACAGAACTCATGACAACCCGCTGCGAAAAATCGCCCGAATAGCCGCCCGATATTTTTTTAACCTTTGAGAAATCGACATCTCTTACGTCGTAGGTGCCGTAAGCCACTTTGATCGAATCGCCCCGATTGCCAGCTTTCTGCACGGCCGCACCGACCGAACGATACGGCTCGTAAAATGACCCTCTTTCCATCTCTGCGACAGAAGAGAATGAAACAAAAACGGCGGATTCTCCGTCACCGTCAAAATCAACGTCACAGGCGTCGCCGTCGTCGTCCGGTGCTACGGCATCCCCATTCGGAGTTTTGATCCCAAGCGCGTAATACTCCGCGTCGGTGTTCTGCTGATCGGAGTTTGGGATAGAACGGCAGTTGTCCTTTGCGTCCCCTACGCCGTCAATGTCAAAGTCGCTGGATTCTTCCGCATCGAGCGGAAAAACGTCCTCGGCATCATCAACGCCGTCTAGGTCGCTGTCCGCTTTTAACGGATTCAACCCCGAGGCCACCTCAAACGAATCAGACAGCCCGTCAAAATCGCTATCGGCATTTAAGGGATCGCAACCAAACTTTAATTCTTCGACATCGCTTAGACCGTCGCCGTCGTCATCAAAAGAACACGCGTCGCCTACGCCATCTCCGTTTGAATCGCGCTGGTCATAATTTGGCGCCATTTTGCAATTATCGCCATTGTCGCCGACGCCGTCGCGATCGGAATCTTTGTGTTCTAACTCATCGAGCGGAAAAGCGTCTTCGCCATCGTTAAAAAGATCTCCGTCGGTGTCCTTTATTTTCGGATCACATCCAACGGTTAGCTCGGCCCCGTCGGCAAGCCCGTCTCCGTCTGTATCGGCGGCGAGCGGTGACAACCCCATAGCCAGCTCTTCGGCGTCGCTTAAGCCGTCAAAATCGGCGTCGTTTTCGTTAAGCGGGCTTATGTTCAAGATAAGTTCGGCTATGCTTCTTGACGGATCAGTCGGAGTAACGTCTGCGGAAGAGATATTAATTTCCAAAGGCTTATCTTTGAACTCAACAACGGTCTCCATTTCGGCGATCACGCTTCCGGAGTACAAAAGCTCCAGCAGCATTGTCTTTTCGCCGTCGGCAACGCTCCCGAGTTCGAAATGATAGACTCCATCCTCGGCCATGACCTCGACCGGTTCGAGAGAGGCGACGGTGGCTTTTGCCGAAATCATTCCGGCATATTTTGCAATTGAAACATCGTCTGAAAAACTTTGCCAGTCGACCCCGAGGTCGAGCCTAGCTTCGACCGAGGATGGGCCCGAACCTCCGCATGCCGCTAAAAAAACCGGAATGAACATCAGCAATTTTATGAACTTCATTTTATTCCTCCAAGTACGGTTCGTTCGTCGCCGCCTGTAAATAACGGTGCGGCGGTAAATTTTGAGCCGTCAAGCAAAGTGACCTCCACCTCGCTCTCCATGCCGTTGACCAGATTTCTGACGCGAAAAACATGGAAGCCGGCCGGCAACAAACCAAACTTGGCCGCTGCCATACCGCTTGAGGCGTCCGGATAGATCTCGCCGGAGCTTGTCGATAGATCCATCATCGGAAGCCTTACGCCGTTAAATTCATCTTCGAGTTCGATCGGCTCGGCACTGCCGGCGAAGATCTCAGGAAAAAATCTAGTATTGGCAATGACCGCCCCTTTTGTGAGATTTGCAAAAACAGGAACCGCCTCCATTTCGATAGCGGCCTCGGTGACTTCGCCGGAAGTAACCACAACATCTTTAGAACTTCCGGCGCGGATTTTTACTCCGTTCTCATTAATGGCCGAGCACTCGATCTTATATAAGCCGGCAGGAATGGCTTCAAACGTGGCCGAAGAAGCATCTCCGCCGATGCTTGCAACGATCGGCTCGCCTATCGCCTCGCCCGAAACGGTAAGAAGATACTCGACGATTCTGCCGTGTGATATTTTTGGGTTGAAAGATTTCGTCCCCGAAACCTGCGCGATCACGCGACCCGCCCCTTCGTAAGATGACTCTGACAAATTTGAAGAAGAGCAAGCCGCAAAAGCGATGAACAAAATGCTCAGAACATGCGCTGGTAAAATCGTTCTCATTTGAACCTCACATTTATACTGCCGGTCTTTGCATTCTGCTGCGAGCCCGACATCATCGACCACGCAATGCCGCCGCCGATCGCCGCAATCACCCCGCCTGCAATTCCGATGACAACACCGTCGGGCAAAGAACGACGTTTTTGCCCCAGTAAAATCACCCCGCCTGCTCCGTCAGCATCCAAATATTTTCGAGGGTCCTTTGAAACATCGGCAGACAGCTGCTTAAAAAGCAGGTCGGCGGCGGAAGATAGCGATTCTTGAAGTCCGACTCGCGAACTGTCCCAAACGACATTTATCTGCTTATGCCCTGCTTGATATGCGCGGTCGGTCATTCTTACGGCAGCACTCCCCGACATGTCCGGATTTACATCTGCGTCAATTGTAACGATCTTATCGACGTTAAGGAGGCCGCCCAAACGCACCCCTTCCACGACCGCGTTTTTCGCTTCGACTTGCGCCGCGGAATTCTTGTGAGAATTTCGATCCCATTTTAGGTCAAAAGCTAAGTTGAGTTTCTCGTCGGCGGATAGAGAGACACTTTTGAACTCTGGCAAATATTTATTTGCGCGCGCTTCGACGTCGTAGCCGGCAGATGGAAGCCCCGACAAAGTCAGCGGCGACACCCCTTTGAAAACGCCATTCAAATATATTTCCGCAACCTCGGGGGAAGCGGTTATCTCGATGGTTCCTGCGGCATTTTTTAAGATTTCGTCTCTGGCTTTTGAGAAGGCCAAAACCACCGACGGAGGAAAATCGTTGCGGCTTAAATCAAATGAAGGGTCGAGCAAAACGGTTTTTTTAAAAAATTCGCCCGCCTCCTGCATCTTTTTCTTTTGCTTTGAAACTATCAACCCGCAAAGCGCGTAGGCATCTCTGAGATACGTTCCACAAAAAGCGGCTTTTGTCGTTTGCGCCGATTCAACGGCTTTTGAAGCGAGCGCATAAGCCTCGTCAAACTCCAGAGCGAAATATTTTTCTTTGGCGTCGTTTAGCAAGCCGCCAACGGAGTCACATTCTTTTTGCGTGCGAACGTCGGCGTCATGGTAATTAATGACGGCCTCTGCAATACCGGCGTCAACAACCTCAACTCCGCGCGTCCGAAGCGCCGCCGAAAAGGAAGCCGCCAGCTCTTTTGAGGTGCCATCGCTCGAAGAGTCGATAAGAGGAACAACCGCCACACTCGCAGACGAAAGGGCGACCTGCTCAAATAAAAACAGCAGGCACAAAACAAAAATGGGGGTTCGAACAAATAGCCTTTGCATTCACACCTCATGCAAACAAAAGCTCCCCCACTTTCAGTTTGCTTTAAATTCGGCGTGAACCTAAGCAAGTTCCGTGCCAAAGTTCAAAACACCCTAGAATGCCTTTTTGCGCCCTTTTTAAAATTGCATGTAACGTTTTATTCACACCTCGTGTGTTTTTTTCTGAAACAGAATACACCCTAGAATCGTTGATAAGCATACATTTGCCGTCATACACAAAAAAATATCACCAAAAAATATGCGGGACTTGCATAAAATACGGCCATCTGCTAGGAGTCCCTTCACTATGAAAACTAAACGCATACTGATCATGGGGGCCGCAGGCCGAGACTTTCACAACTTCAACTGCTTCTTCAGGAACAATCCTGACTATGAAGTGGTGGCGTTCACAGCGACACAGATACCTAATATCGAGGGGAGACGCTATCCGTCAGAGCTCTCCGGACCGAGATATCCCAAAGGTATCGCGATACATCCCGAATCGGAGCTGGTCGATCTCATAAAAAAAGAGAAGATCGACGAGGTCTTTTTCGCGTATTCCGACGTTTCCCACGAATACGTGATGCAAAAGGCATCGCTTGTCATTGCAAACGGAGCTGATTTCAGCCTCCTTTCCTCAAAACACACTCAGGTCAAATCGACCAAACCGGTCATCGCCGTATGCGCAGTGCGGACAGGCTGCGGAAAATCGCAGACATCACGCAAGGTCGTTGAAATTCTGAAGTCAAAAGGCAAAAAAGTCGTCGCGATAAGACATCCGATGCCGTACGGCAACCTTGCCGAACAGGTGGTTCAGCGTTTTGCAAGTTATGCCGACCTCGATGCGCACAAATGCACAATTGAAGAGCGCGAGGAGTACGAGCCATACATCGATAACGGGCTGGTCGTTTACGCCGGCGTCGATTACGAAAAAATTCTGCGTCAGGCCGAAACAGAGGCCGATGTGATCATCTGGGACGGCGGAAATAACGACATCCCGTTCTACGTCCCCGATCTTTTGATCACAGTGCTCGACCCGCTTAGGGCCGGACATGAACGCAAGTTCTACCCCGGAGAAGCGAACCTCATCGCCGCCAACGTGTTGGTCATCAACAAGTACGAACAGGCCAGCAAAGAACAGCTCGAAACTCTTCACTCCAACATTAAAGAATGCAACCCGAACGCAACCGTAATTAACGGCGCGTCAAAACTTACGGTGGACGACATCGCCGGAGTGAAAGGCAAAAAAGTGCTGGTCATCGAAGACGGTCCGACACTTACGCACGGCGGAATGAACCTTGGCGCCGGAATTGTGGCCGCTAAGGAATTCGGCGCAGCCGAAACGATCGACCCGCGCCCGTATGCCGTCGGCTCGATTAAGAACGCCTACAAACAGTATCCGCACATGGGACCGCTACTGCCGGCGCTTGGCTACTACGCCGACCAGCTTAAAGACCTTGAGGCAACGATCAAAGCGACTCCGTGCGATCTGATTCTCGTCGCAAGCCCCATCGACATCAGGCGCGTGGTAAAACTCGACAAACCGAGCATGAGGGTCGGCTACTATCTTGAAGAGATCGGGAAACCGACTCTCGCCGACGTTTTGCAGAAGTTCTAATTTTAATTGTTTCAAAAAAAGCCGGCCGCATGAAAATTGCGACCGGCTTTTTTATTTTCTGATGAGCTTTTTTATAAGCTCCAGATTCTTTTTGTCGTTAGCGGTAGAATCGCCTTTAGGCGTTTCGATGACAAACGGAAGATGGGTAAATCTCGGGTCGTTAAGAATTCGTTCGAAAAATTCGAGACCTATCAAGCCATCGCCGAGTCCGGCATGCCTGTCCACGCGGCTCGCGACTTCTTTAGCCGAATCGTTCAGATGGATCGCCACCAGTAGATCAAAGCCCACGTACTTTTCAAACTCTTCGAACGTACGCTTGTACCCCTGCTTGGAATTAATGTCGTAGCCGGCGGCAAATATGTGGGCCGTATCTAGGCAGACAACAACTCTTTTTTGAGACGCTTTAGACAAGCGTTTAAAAATTTCAGTGAAGTGTTCAAACTTGTGCCCGATCGAATTCCCCTGCCCCGCAGTCGTCTCAAGGGCGATCTTTACGCGCCACATGGGAGTCCTTTTCACAAGCTCTTCGATTGAGGAGGCGATAGTGTCAAAACCTGTCTCTAAGCCTGCCCCCTTGTGCGAACCCGGGTGAACTACGACGAACGGAAGTTCAAGCTGCTCGGCGCGTTCAAGTTCGATAAACATCGATCTTACTGAACGGATGAGATTTGCATCTTGCGGGGAAGCTAGGTTGATCAAATAAGAAGCGTGCGCGAACGGCAGTTTAATTCCGCCATCCGCGCACGCATTTATAAAATCCGAAATTTCATCTTCTAGGAGCGGGGGCGCGTCCCACTGATTGTTGTTCTTGGTGAATATTTGTATCGTGTTGCAACCAAGAGCGGCTCCGCGCCTTGCACCTTCGGCCACGCCGCCCGCAATCGAGCAGTGCGCGCCAATCAGCCGGAATGCGTTATTTTTTCGACGAGAGTTTGTTCTTTTTGACATATTCCCAGATCTTCTTTGTCATCTGGCTCGGTGCGATCGGTGCACTACCGAAAACTTTTTCGATCGTATCTGTGCAGCCCTTGAAGCTGATCGTGTATCCGCCGAACGCCGCTTTTTTCTTTGCTGTTGCCATCGTATTCTCCTTTTTTTGTTTAACCGTTAGAAGCGCAATATAGCCTGTTTTGTACGCCGTTCAAGTAATTTGTTACGCTTGCCGGCCGAAAATCCGCTACGGAGAACGATTTTAGGACAAGCCGGACGTTTTTTGGACACCCAGCCGGACGAAAACCAGCTCAGGCGGCCAAAGACTCCGCATTCGCGTGGCACGGCACAAGTTGCATCACGTTAAGACCGGAGATCCTATGCCTCTTAAAATTCTATTTTTTGTCTTAACGTCCGTCGCGATTATAACCTCCAGCATCACTAGCGCATTTGCGGGAAACGATCCCGAAAAGTTGTCGCTGCTGCACAACGCTGCGCTGGAGTATGCAAGAATGCAGCCGTCCGAGCTTTCATCCCTTAAAAAGAGGACAAGGCGCGCGGCCATGCTCCCCCAATTGCAAATCGGAACGAAGCGTAGCATTCAAAACAACGTTAACATCGCCGTCGGCGACAACGTCTCGGTCACCAGTACGGGTTCGACGATCGGCCCTACAACCAGCGATATTAAGCAAGCCGCCGGCGGAGACACATCGATAGAGGTGAAAGCGGTATGGCAACTCAGCGAAATAATATTTAACGATGACATGATCGACGTTGCGACCGAAGCCCGATATCAAATGCGCGAACGCAGAACCCTACTTGAAGAGGTCAACCGTCTCTACTTCGAAAGAGAGAGGTCTCTTTCGTCTCTTAAATCCATCGCAAAACTTAGGTCCAAAAAGGCCGAGGCGGCGCTATTGAAGATCAAAGCCGAAGAATGCGAAGCCGGCCTCGATGCACTCACCGGAGGCTATTTCAGCCGCAGCTTCATGCCAAATTAGGAAAAGAAAAGCGGTTGAATTGAAGCGACAAAATGATAATGTCGCTCACATGATTAGAAAAACCAAGATAATCGCAACGATCGGGCCCGCGTCCGGCGATCTTCAAACCATCGCAAAAATGGCGGCGGCCGGAATGAACGTTGCTCGCATAAATTTTTCGCACGGAGACCATGAAACTCATAAAGAGACGATTCGCATGGTCCGCGCGGCCGAAAAGATCGCAAAAAAGCCGATCGGCATCCTCGCCGATCTTGGCGGACCGAAAATTAGGATCGGCAGCCTTGCCGGCGGTGTCCCGATAAAACTTAAAGAGGGCGACAAAATCACGTTCGCGCCCGAAATTACGCGCAAGGAGGGAGATATTCCTCTGACCTATCCCCTTTTGCACAAAGATGTGAAAGCCGGCGACCTACTTCTTCTAGACGACGGAAAGATTGCGGTCGAAGCCACAGGAGTTGAAGGCGACCGCATCAAGACCGTTGTGACCTGCGGCGGGACGCTGCTTGAACATAAAGGCATCAATCTACCGGGGGTTGCTCTAAGCACTTCGGCGATAACCGACAAAGACGTGCTCGACCTTAAGTTTGCGCTGGCAAACAGAGTCGATTTCGTCGGCATATCTTTCGTTCAGCGGGTTCAGGATATCGAAACGGTGCGCAAGGTCATGCAAAAAGAGGGGCGGTTCATTCCTGTCGTAGCAAAGATCGAAAGACAAACGGCGCTACAAAATCTCGAGTCAATAATAGATGCCAGCGACGGCATCATGATCGCCAGAGGCGACCTTGGCGTAGAAACCCCGCTTGAAGATGTGCCGGTCACTCAAAAGAACATTATCGCAGCTGCCAGAAAGTTCAAAAAGCCGGTTATCGTCGCAACGCAAATGCTTGAGAGCATGATCGAAAATGACCGCCCGACCCGCGCTGAGGCAAGTGACGTTGCCAACTCGGTTTTCGACGGCACCGACATTGTTATGCTTTCGGGCGAAACCGCCATGGGGCACAATCCGGTAAGGGCAATCGAAACGATGTCTAGAATCGTCTGCGCCGCGGAAAATAGCGTCTATCAGAGGGTCGGGACTTACGACCCCGACGACGGCGACGATTCTATAGTTGTGGCCACCACAAGAGCGGCTTGCTTTGCAGCCGAAGAGGCGAAAGCGAAAGCGATCTGCATATTCACAATGACCGGCAAAAGCGCTCTTTACGTTTCAAAACAGCGACCCGACGTCAACACAATAGCCATCTCTTCAAGCGACGAAACGATAAGACGCCTCGCCATCCTTTTCGGCGTAACACCTCTTAAGATTCCGCAGTGGCGAAAAATAGACGGCATGCTGGCCACGGGAATATCGGCCCTGCTTTCAAACAAGCTTGTTAAAAAAGGGGACAAGATAGTAACCGTGTGCGGAATGAACACCACGGCGGGGGCGACAAACATGATCAAGATACTGACAGTTTGATATCGGAAAAATCGACTGAAGCTCAGCCCTTGAATAAAGCCGCTTGAATTAAATATTTCAAAAACGCCTTCCGTGCTTTAAGAGCCTTCGGCGTAAGCATGTCTTCGCCGGTCATGGCCTCGATGAACTTCGCGTCGGTAAAATATGAGAGCGTCGATAAATAAAGAGTTATAAGCAAATTAGATTCATCGACCTTTTTCAAGCGGCCCTTATTTGCTTCGGTCGCGAAGTGATCGCAGGCCCTCACAAAAAGCGGCCTGAAAAAATTCCGCATCATATTTTCGACGTATCTGGCCTGACTACCGGCAACTTCAACCGTTGTGAGCCTCGCAAAATATCTGTGTTTGGCCGCGTAATCGAAAAAAGCGTCGAAAATTCCGTCAACCAGCGCGTCTCCTTTGAGCCCTTTTTTCAACACTCCCTGCGCTATCTCGATCAACTCGAACAAAAGCCTATCCATCACCGCCTGATATAGCCCCTCTTTTGTCGAAAAATAATAATGGAGAAGGGCTTTGTTCACGCCGGCCTTTTTTGCGATTTCGGCAGTGCGCGCGCCGCCAAAGCCGGCGGTCGCAAATATTTCTTCGGCCGCGTTAAGTATTTTTTCCTTCGCCCTGCTCTTTTCGCTTTCGGCCATATTTTATTTTCCCAAGAACATTTTTACCGATATCGCGGCAAGAATCACGGCAAAGGCGCGTTTGAGCGCGATTTCAGGTATGTACTGAACCAGATATCCGCCAATCCACCCTCCGACAAAAAAACCGCCGGCTATAAGCGCCGCCGATTTTAGGTCAACGTGACCTGCCCGCCAATAGGCAACAGCCGCCAAAAGACCGATCGGGGGGATCATAGCGGCAAGGGTCGTCCCCTGTGCCATGTGCTGACTGAAACCAAAAAGATAGACAAGTATCGGGATGATTATCACTCCGCCGCCGATCCCGAAAAATCCGCTTAGCATCCCCGCCAGCACGCCTGTCAAAGCCGTCAATGCCAACATAATCACTCCTTATGTCTTTGTCTCCGGTAGCGAAACATCGGTCGTTTCCTTTTGCGGCCACATCAAAGATGCGGCGATCGAAACGATAAGAGCGAACGCAATAAAACCAAGAGCAATGTAGATAGGCACCTTGAAATAATTCGATACCATCATTTTTGCGCCGACAAATATCAGAATCGCCGAAAGGCCATAGTGCAAATAATGAAAAAGCCCCATAATTCCAGAGATCGCAAAATAGAGAGCTCTAAGTCCCAAGATCGCAAACACATTTGAAGTATAGACCACGAACGGATCTCTTGTGATCGCCAGCACCGCCGGAACCGAATCGACCGCAAAGATAACGTCGGTAGTTTCGACTATGAGCAAAACGACAAAAAGCGGAGTCGCAAATAACTTACCGCCTTCTCGCACAAAAAAATTACTCCCGCGATAATCGGTCGTGACCGGAAAAAATCTCCTGAATATTTTCAGCAAAGGGTTTTTCTCCGGATGAACCTCTTTGTCTTTTTCGGAGATCATCTTCACGCCGGTGTAGATCAATAAAGCACCGAAAAAATAAATGACCCAGTGGAACTTGTTGATTAACGAAATGCCGGCCGCAATAAAAATGGCCCTCATTATAAGCGCACCAAGAATGCCCCAGAACAAAACCTTATGCTGATGCCTCCTATCGACCTTAAAAAAAGAAAAGACCATCAGAAATACGAAAAGGTTGTCAACGCTCAACGACTTTTCAAGAATATAACCGGTAAAGAACTCCAAAGCCGGCACGTGGCCGCCGATAAAATAGATCGCGACGTTGAACAAAAGAGCGACACCTATCCAAACCGCACTCCATATCAAAGCCTCTCTGATCCTTACCGTATGAGCCTTGCGGTGAAAAACCCCCAGATCCAAAGCCAGTAACGCCAGAACGATCAATCCGAAAACGCTCCAAAGCAACACGGGATGCAGCATAGTTCTCCTAAAAATAGATGTGACTGATGAGTATCTTCAAGCCAATCGCTATCAATATCAATCCGCCGGCAATTTCGATTTTACGTTCGAAGAAATGTCCGAACCTCTCCCCGATAAAAACTCCGGCAAAAGAAAAGCAAAACGTCACAACGCCGATGACCGCCACGGGAAAAACGATCGGCACGTTCAAAAACGAAAGACTAAGCCCTACCGCCAGCGCATCGATACTGGTCGCCACAGAAAGCACGATCAGCATATAAAAACTTAATTCGCTTTTGGCATCCTCGTTCGAGTCCTTCATCTTCGTGGACTCGTAGATCATCTTAGCCCCTATAAAACCGAGCAGTGCAAAAGATAGCCAATGGTCAACTCCGGCTATAAATTCTCTTAACCTTGTCCCAAAGTACCAGCCCGCGACCGGCATAAACATCTGGAACAACCCGAAAAATAATCCGAGTTTAAGGGCGTTATGCGTGCGTTTCTGTTTGGAGACAAATCCTTGAGCTATCGAAACCGCGAAGGCGTCCATCGACAAACCGACGGCGATAAAAAGTATCGTGAAAATATCCATTTTCAAACTCATGAAAGATCGCAGCGCAACTCATGGTCCGGCCACACAACTCTTGCGACCATTTTTCGCGGCGTCTTTGCCGTGACAAATCCCCACGCCATCGCCAGCTGTTCAAGCTGGACCTCTGGGGCAACTTTTGGCGATTTGCCAAAGACGATCTCGCTGGCGCCAAGATCGTAGGCCGCCTTTGCAACGGCATAGATAGGATCGAACGCCGGCACAAGGATGGGTATAAGATTGATCCCGTATTTTTCGGCGACCCCAACGATGTTGGTGACCATCTGTCTTTCGTCGAGAGCCACGCCGGCGGCCGTGCCGTCTTTGGATATCTGCGCTTTTTTGACCGTGATAACAAGAACGTCCGTGTCTTTCGGATCGACCTTCTCAAGGACCTCTTTCAAATGAGACAAATTATTCGGGTCGCGCGCGGCGACAAGGATCTTTTTATCGTGTTTGCAGCCGCACGACTCGGCGCTCGCCGTTTCGTTGAACTCAAAATTAACGATCTCAAGAGCATGGTCGTCCTGACCGCTTTTGCGCCTGTTGTGCCATTCAAAAACAAGCAGCATGACGTAAAACGATATTGTAAAAACAATGCCGGCCTTAGTTGCAACGGTCTTAGTGAAAAAATTAGCGACGGCGATCGCAAAAAGGATCCCGAATATTATCGCGATGCCGATAGGCGCGTTTACTCCGCCCACCCTGACATTGAACGGGACCATAAACTCTCTCGGCGACCTGTCTTTCCAGCGCAACACAAGAACTGCAAGCGTCTGGCTGACGAAACACCAGACCACTCCGAAGGCGTAAGCTTCGCCAAGCAGAAAAACGTCTCCGCGACAGATCAACACGATAACTATCTGGATCAGCATGACCGACGTAAGGAACCGGTTGGTCGTGCCGTATTTCGGATGCGGTTTTCTAAACCACTTAGCTAAAACACCGTCCTCGCCAAGCCTGTTGAGCGCGCCATTGGCACCGACTAGCCCCGTATTTATCGCGCCGGTAAGTAGAAGAACACCCACTAGAACCAAAAGCCCCTGCAAGATCATCTTAGCCAGCATCGGGCCGGCAAGGTGCATAGACAACCCCGAAAAAAGATTGTCGTAATATATGCTCCGCACGTTGTCGGGGATAATCATAACGGCAAAAAGCGACAACACTCCGGTAAATAGCACGCTAAACACAAAGATAATTATCGCCGCACGTTTTAAATTTTTGATCTTCGGATGGGCAAGCTCACGATAGAGCTGGGCAAGCGACTCTTCGCCCGACATGGCCAAAAGTGAATGGCCCAAAGCAATGAAGATACCGACCAAACCGACCCCGTGAGCCCACGAATAATCTTTCAACCAGCCGAGAGATTCCTCGGTCGGAACCGGAACGATTGTGGGAAACGGTCTTGGATTGATGATAAGAGAGACGACGCTCCACACGAACAAGGTCCCCATAACAAGCATGGAGAGCTGCACAATCCTCAGGGCTTTCGCGCTCGATTCTTCGATCCCAATAACGTTCTTTCGCCAAAAATAGATTATAGCGATGATGGCAAATAGAGTGACAAACGGAATTCGGGGAAGATGAATCTGCGTCCATCCCATCAATGCAAAGAACTGGTTCAAAAACCCTACAAGATAATGTCCGGCCGAAACTCCGCTAATAGGACCGGTCAGCGAATAATCGAAAAGAAGGGCCGAAACCGAAATTTTCCCGAGCGGCGCGCCGACCGCGTTCTTCACAACCTTGTAAACCCCGCCGCGCACGAACATCGAACAGCTCTCCATATAAACCGCGCGCACGCAAATTGAGAAGAGCATGATCGCAATAATGAACCACGGAGCAGCCTTTCCAATTGCCTGTTCGGCGATGCCGCAAGCGTAAAAAGCGGAACTTCCTAAATCGCACAACACGACGCTTGCCGCCCGCCAATAGGAGACAAAGGTCAGCATCGCCGTGGTGATGACCACTGCCGTCGTTTTGGAGGCATATTTGGATAGTTGGCTCATGTCTTATTCGCCTTCAAGGGTTTCGCGCTCGGCATGCTGAATAATCGAAAATATTTTGTCGTGATCGGGCTCGCCGGCGATCGATTTTACAAATTCAGGGTCTCTAAAAATGGCTGCGATTCTCGCCAGCAGTTTTAAATGCTTCCCAAAATCTTTTTCCTGAGTCGGCGAAAGAAACAAAAAGACAAGATAGATCGGGTCCGACTCTGCGTTCTCCTTGAACCCTTCCGGCAAAACCCCCAAAACCAGTAAAATTTCTGAAACATCGGCGACGCGCGCGTGAGGAATTGCGATTCCGGTCGGTAAAAAGGTTGACCCCTCGGCTTCGCGATCCAATATCGTCTTGGCCAGCCTTTCGGAATCGGGCAAATTATTCAACTCGGCAAGTTTTTTGACCAGCTCTTTAAGAAGCCCCTCTTTTGACAAGCCTCCGCCAAGGGTAACAATATTATGCGGAGTCAAATAGTGACAAAGATTCATAAATTAAAAGCTTTCTTGAGTCTCAACGGTTAATTTCGGAAAGGTGGCATGGCCTAACACACAACTCAAGCCAATGTCAAATGCCGCTAAAAGCCCCTTCAAAAGCTCTGTTTTTCATCGACGCCCGACATGCTAAATACTCGGATTTGTTGAGAATATTGCTCAATCGCTGCATCCCCTATGCCCATGTGCACAAGGACATGGCGGCCCATTTCGATTCCGGCTTCCAGCTCTTCGCTTATGACAATGTCGGCGCCGGCGGCATACAAATCGGCCACCTGATTGCGATATTTCGCGCGCGTTATGATCTTAATGCTAGGGTTCATATTTCTGGCCTGCCTAATTATAGCCACCGAATTCATATAATCGGGGGCTGTAACCGCCAGCACAAGCGCCCTTTCAATTCCGCTCTTGTATAAAATTTCAGCGCTTGCCCCGTCGCCGAGAAATACGCGTCTGTTTTCCACGCTTTTCAATCTGCGAACGGTCGCCGGATTAAGCTCAATGACGAGAAACTCTCTTTGGGCATGTTCAAGAATTTTGCCGACACTTGAGCCAAGCGGCCCAAAACCGCAAATGATCACATGATCTTTAAGATGACCCGCATCTATCATCTTGCCGCGCCCGAGGCATTTCATCCGGCTAAGCGGCAACACCTTGTCCAGCCATTCACAAAGCGGGCGGCCTATGGCTATCATGGCCGGAGATATTAAGATCGTAATAAAGGCCATCTCGATGATCAGATTGTAAAGATAATCTGAAATAACGCCGTTCTGTCTTGCAACAAGGGCGACAAGAAACGAAAATTCTCCGACTTGCGAAAGATAAAGCCCAGCCAAAATGGCAATCCCGAGGGGGTACTTAAACAATAGAACCGTTATCGCCGTGACCAGCGCTTTCCCAAGAGGGATCGCAAAAATGATCACCGGAATCCACCACCAGTTCCACGCCAGAAAGGTCGGCTGCAAAAGCATGCCGATCGACACAAAGAAGAGCCCGTTAAAACAATAGCGAAACGGGGCAATTTCGGAGAGGGCATGAAATCGATAATCGGTTTCGGCCACCATCAATCCGGCAAGGAACGCCCCAAGCGCAAAAGATAGCCCCAGCTCATTTGTGAGATAGCCAAAGCCGAGGGCGATTAGCATAATGAAAATTAGAAAGAGCTCCTTGCTGCGAGTCGATGTGATCGCATGCAGTATTTTTGGCAGTACGAATTTTCCGCCGACCCAAAACACGCCAAGCACGATCGCACTTTTCACCAAAGCCGCCACAACGGTCGAATAGTTCGAAATTCCCGCCGGCGAAATAATAATCGGCAAGATGGCTATCATCGGAATAGCGACCATGTCCTGAATAATGGCGATACCTATGACGATGCGCCCTTGCGGAGAATCGATCAGCCGCTTTTGCGCCAGAAGGTAGTAAATGATCGCCGTGCTGGAAAGTGAAAGAGCGCAACCTAAAAACAAGCCCTCGCGCCATCCCAGCCCTGCGGCAATAACAATTCCAAAAACGACCAGCGCGGTCAGTCCGACTTGCATCAGCCCGCCAAATATCGATACGAGCTTGACCTCGCCAAAGTGCTTTATCGAAAATTCAAGCCCCAGCGAAAAAACGAGAAGCGCAATGCCAATTTCGGCCAGCAGGTCGATTCGTTCGACGTCCGGAATCAAGCCCAACTAATATGGACCGATGACCGCTCCGGTCGCCAAAAATCCGATGATCGGAGGGAGTTTCAGCTTATGAAAGATGTAAGCCACCGGAACCGCAACGGCAAAAATTATCAGAATATCGCTTAAGATTGTTGCTGACATAGTAATTGGTTTATTTTTGCGCGACTTTATCTTATGCTGGCGGACACTTGCAAGGAGTAACTATGATCATCGGCGTCATGAGCGACACTCACGGATTTTTAACAGAAATGCGCAAAGTTGCGCACAAAATGGTCGACGAATTCGGCTGCGAAACGATCATCCACCTAGGCGACGATTCAACCGACGCCGACGAACTTCGTGCAGTAACTGACGTGATTGCCGTGCCGGGACTATTTGAAGATCGCTACGCCGACCCCAACTTTTCAAATCGCATAATAACCGAATTCATGGGCATCCCTTTTCTTTTGACCCACACACCAACGGCCGACGCGCATGATCTCCCAAACGATATCAACCCGACCGAAGCGGCCCAAGACGGCGACGCAAAAGTCGTATTGCACGGCCACACGCACCTCCCCGATGTCGTAGAGAGGCACGGAGCGATCTATGTAAATCCGGGACACATTAAGATGGACGATAAGCGAGGCTCGAAACCTTCGTTTGCCGTTATAAACGTAGCGCCCCCAAAATTAAATGTGCGAATTCTCTCGATTGACGGAGAGGAAATCATCAACAAAACTTTTTTTGTGGAATTGTGAAGTCGTGCGATTTGCCGACAAACTAATCTAGGTGAACTTCGTCTAAAAATTTAGGGATCGTCACCTTCCAACCCAACTTTTCACGAATCCTTTCGGCCATGACCTGCGCTGCCTTTTCTTCGCCGTGAACCATAAAAGTCATCTTTGGAGGACGTTCAAACAGGCCGAGCCATTTCAAAATGTCTTCATAGTCGCCGTGCGCCGATATCGAAGTGATGTGTTCCACTTTGCAATTGAGCGGAATCGGCTGGCCGTGAATTTTTATCGAACGCGCCCCGTCTAAAATCGCCCTTCCGCGGGTGCCCGCCGCCTGAAAACCGACGAGCACAAGCGTCGAGTTGTGGTCGGGAGCATACGCCTTAAGATGATGCAAAATACGTCCGCCGGTCATCATGCCGCTAGCCGACAAAATAATTGCCGGACGATCGATTTCGTTGAGCATCTTCGATTCTTCCTGCGTGTGGACGAGCTTTAAATTGGGCAGTTTGAAAGAATCTTCGTCGATCTTCTTTTTGAAGAACGCGTCTTCGTCGGCGAATTTTTTGTAAATTTGGGTAGCGTCGATCCCCATCGGAGTGTTGAGAAAAACCGGGATCGACATTGGAATGCGTTTTTTCTCCTGCAATTGCTTTATTATGTAAATTATTTCCTGCGTACGTCCGACGGCAAAAGCCGGGATCAAAATTTTACCGCCGCGCGACGCGGTTTCATTGATGATGCGTTCAAAGCGGGCGAAGATGTCCTCTTCCGGATGAAGCTTGTCGCCGTAGGTCGATTCGAGCACAAGATAATCAACCTGTTTGATGCGCGACGGACCCTGATTGATGATTGCGTCATACCGGCCTATATCGCCGGCGAAAAGTACCGTTCGCTGGGCCGGCGTTTTCGCCGTAATGTGAACAAAACGCGCGCCCAAAATATGCCCAGCGTAAATTAATTTTGCCTTAAGCCCGTGCCCGAGATCGAACGGGTGCCCGTTCTTGATGGGCGTGAGATACGGCAGACTCGCCATCGCGTCCGAATAAGTATAAAGCGGCAGGGCCGGCAAATGTTTTGAAAAACCTTTTCTTGTCGCAAACGCCGCGTCTTCTTCCTGCAAAAATCCCGAGTCGGGCAAAAGAATTTTGCAAAGCTCAACGGTCGGCTCGCTCGCATACGCGTGCCCGCGAAAACCTTGTTTGACAAGGACGGGAAAGTAACCGCTGTGGTCGATGTGCGCGTGAGTGATGATAACGGAGCTTAGATCCATTACCGAAAACGGAAGGGGCGCCCAGTTGCGCAGACGCAGCTCTTTCAAACCTTGAAAGAGGCCGCAATCGATCATGAATTTTCCGGAAGCGTTCGATAAAAGGAACTTTGAACCGGTCACCGTCTCCGTTGCGCCTAGGAACTGCAGCTTCAAACCGCCTGAGCTCTTTTTTGTCATGTTCTACTGGGAATTGTACCAGCAACGGAGACGGACCGCAAAACTTTTTTTACGAAAGCATGGCTTTTAAATCTTCGTCGGCCGTTTTGATCGGCATGATGTTGTAATTTTCAACGAGAATATTCAACATCGCCGGAGTAACGAACGCCGGCAAACTCGGGCCCAGCCTCATGTTCTTGATGCCGAGATGAAGCAGAGTCAAAAGTATGCAAACAGCCTTTTGTTCGTACCAAGAAAGAACGAGCGACAGAGGCAGCTCGTTAACTCCGCAATTGAAGGCCTTAGCAAGCTCAACTGCGATCTTAATTGCCGAATAGGCGTCGTTGCACTGGCCGATGTCGAGAAGTCTCGGCAGCCCTTCAATATCGCCAAACTCCATTTTATTGAATCTGTATTTGCCGCAGGCAAGCGTCATTATCACACAATCGTGCGGAATTTTTTCTGCGAGCTCGGTGTAATAATTACGACCGGTCTTTGCTCCGTCACAACCTCCGACAAGGAAGAAATGTTTAATCTTGCCGCGTTTGATAAGATCGATGACCTTAGGAGCCGCCCCCAAAACCGCGTTATGCCCGAAACCGACGGTGATGAACTTCTCGGGCTCTGTAGCTTTGAAGCCTTCCGCGTTTTTTGCCGCTTCAATGAGCGGCGAAAAATCGTTGCCCTTGATCTGCACGACTTCGGGCCAGCCGACCATATTGTTCGTAAATATGCGGGCCTTGTAATTTTCGGCCGGACGCTGGATGCAATTTGTCGTCATCAAGATCGCTCCGGGGAAGGCCGCAAATTCTTTTTGCTGATCCTGCCAAGCGCCGCCGTAATTGCCGGCAAGGTGTTTGAACTTTTTCAGCGCAGGATAGCTGTGGGCCGGCAGCATTTCGCCGTGCGTGTAAATATTTATTCCGCTCCCTTCGGTCTGTTTGAGCAGATCGAGCAAATCTTTCATGTCGTGACCCGAAACAAGAATTGCCTTTCCGGCGACCGGCGTAATGCGCACCTTCGTCGGTTCAGGATGCCCGAGGTAACCGTTGTGACCTGCATCGAGAAGCTCCATGACGCTCAAATTCACCTCGCCGACCTTGAGTGAAAGCTTGAGCAGCTCACCGGCGTCGGGATTGTCGCGCGTGAGATAATCGAGGGCTTCGTGAAAGAACGCGTAGATCTTTTCGTCTTCGCGTCCTAAAACCGCCGCGTGATGGGCATAAGCCGCCATGCCTTTCAGCCCATACGTCACGAGCTCTTCAAGGGCGGTCGCGTCGTCTCCAAGTCTTGCGCGGCGTTTTTCAATTCCGGCCGGATCCATCTGATGCAGCTTTTCGGGAGTTGCCGCGCGCTCTTTGCACGCATCTTCATAAAGTTTCTTGATCGTCTCTTTTTGCATCTCCATTTCGGAGAGTAATTTTTCAAATCTCTTAGGGTCAAAATTAACGTTGGTGACACAATAAAAAAGCGCTTCGACGACAAGAGAGTCGGTCTTTTTATCGACGACCCCGAACGCCCTTGCGCGATGGGCGTACATTGAGATTTCTTTTGCGAGCCACATTGTACGGTCTTGCAATTCGGCGATCTCCGGGCTCTTGCCGCAAACACCGAATTTTGTACAACCGTGCCCACCTTGAGTCTGTTCACACTGATAGCAAAACATAACTTCCTCCTTTGTTGTGCAACAAACCTAGCTCGAATTAAAAATCAGGGATTTGACCTAGGTCAAATCGGCGTCTTTTTCCGAAACAAGCTTTAGCCCTTTAAAATCGAGCATTTTCACGCTATCGCCGGAAATTGAGATAAGTTTTTTAGCCGCAAGGGTCGAAAAAATTCTCGAAAGGGTCTCTTGTTTGATGTTCAAAATCTGCGCCAGCACCTTCTTTTTCACCGGAAACTTCATCGTTGAATTTTGCCGGTTGTCGGGAGCCAAAGAGAGAATGTAAGCGGCAACCCGCGAATGCGCGTTCTTAAGTGTGATAGACTCAAGTCTCTCGACGAACATGTGCACGAGAGTAGCAAGGCTTGAGATAATATTTTTTGAGGCGCGCGGATTTTTTTCTAGAAACTCGGAAAATTCGCGAGCGGAGATATAAACAAGGTTCGTTCTTTGCACCGCCTCCGCGTTCGCGGGAAATTTTTTACCGACAAGGGCAACAGCCTCTCCGAAAGTTTCGCCGGCGCCAAAAACGTGCAGCAGATTTTCCTTCCCCGATTCTGAAAGCTGAAAAATTCTAACTTCGCCCGACTCGATGAGATAAAAACCTTTTGCCTCATCACGCTGTGAAAAGATGAGCCCGCCTTTGGCGATTTTTTTCTCGCGGCAGAATTTTGCCAATCGCAAAAGCTCGGCGTCGGAAAGTCCGGCGAACATAGGACATTTTTTTAGCGCGCAAATTATCATTTTTTTCTTAAATAAAATTCGTTCGACCTTCCATTGCAGGCAACGAAACGGTATTTTCCAAACGGAAGTTCTTCGTTCTCTTCTTCGCGCCACTTTCCTTCTGTAAATCTTTCGAGCACCGCCGACGCTGGAAGTTTAGGTTCGAATTTTAATTTTTTGACAAGATTACGCCGTGAAAAGTGTTTCGAAGAAACGTAACTGTTGCTGCCGGTCACGAAAGCGATCGCCCCCTCGCCAACGAGCTTTCTTTCGCCGCAATTTTCACTCCAAAATCTCGGCCTTGAAACATCGATGTGAACAAAATTAAAGCACGGATAAATTCCGGCGCCCCCCAGCCCCGATTTTTTCACAAATTTCCACAGCTCGACTTCGCTGATTTCGTTTAAGTGAATGTCGGCGGCATAACCTTGAGTGTGCACCGAAGCATCCGCTACCCCACGACCGTCTTGTTTCAAGCCGGCGTTATATTCGGGCGATCGATAGCCCGAGATCAATTCGAACGACTCGACCGCAAAATGGCGGGAAATTTTAAAAAAGAGCTCCAACAAGCGTGGGTCCATTTCGGTTTTAGCTCCGTCAGGCGACCTAAGTGCACGATCAAAAGACTCGACATCGCCGGCCGGAACGCTAATTTCACCGATTTTTGAAATTTCGGCACACACCTTAGTTAACTCATTGAAAGTATAGGAATAAATTGACAAACATGACGTTTCTGCCGCCGCAATGTTCGGGGCAAAAACCAGCGGGACAAAAAATAGAAGCAACATTTTTTTTGCACGGCCGATAAGGGCTATGTAATGAGATCTATTCATATTTTCGTAATTTTCGTGCTGCTTGTTTTTTTCTGGACCACCCCGACCGAGACAGCCTTCAAACTGACCGACCCTTTCGGGTTGGGCGGTAACGGGGAGGTGTCGATTCTTAACACACACACCAAAGAGTTTGAAACGATAAAGTACCGCGACGGAGTCAGCTACCTGCCGGAAGGATTGGCAAAAATCAGATTGATTTTCCGCTGCCGGCTGACCCAAAGCGAGGTCGATATCCCGATTAAGCTTATTGAGCTGCTCGATTCGATCGAAGACCATTTTCAAAGCGGACATATCGAGCTGGTTTCGGGCTATCGCAGTCCTCACTTGAACGCCATGTTGCGTAAAAAAAGCAAACGCGTTGCGCGCGAAAGTCTGCACATGTCGGGCCTTGCCGCAGACATAAAAGTGCCAAACGTCGGCCTACATGAAGTTCGCGATTATGTGAAAAAGCTCGCTGTGGGCGGAGTCGGTTACTACGCGCGCAGTTTTGTACACGTTGACGTCGGCGACGTTAGATATTGGTAACGCTTCGAATTAAACCTAATTTGTCATCCTGAACGAAGTGGAGGATCTCCCGCAAACATTGAGTTCGCGGGATTCTTCGCTACAGCTCAGAATGACAAAACTTGGTTTTAATATTTCTTTCGGGGTGCAATCCATTCAGCAGCATCTATTGCTTAGTTAGCCAAAGATAATAATTCCTAATTGAATAACCCAGATTCTGATCATCAACATAGTTGACTAGATAGGCATCATCGGTAAATCCCTGCACAAATAGAGTATTGCCACCGACCGTCCACGTTCCTTCATTATTACCAACACAATTCTTAGATTGATCACATGTATATGTTCCATCGGCGTCTATGGTTATGCTTGTAGCTGAGTGATCAGCAGAAATACCATAAATTTTGCCACTCCAAACTCCTACAACCTTGGCCGAGATATCGTCACACGTCTCAAGTGCCGTTATTCTAGCAACAACCTCATCTATCGCATCCTGCACATTTGTGGCTGAAAGCGCTGAGGCGACATTGTCATAAGCTACGTCAACCGCGTTACCTATGGTTGAAGCAACGCTATTTGAAGTTCCACCGCAAGCTGCCACATAAACCACTCCAGCCACGAATCCAGACATCAGATATATAAGTCTCGTCATTTTCATAGATTTCTCTCCTTAGGTTACACGTCCTTATGAATACGTGTTCATATAGGTCGTATAGACATAGTTGTAAAGTGTGAATTTGGAATCAACAATGAAGCGACTGGGAAAACGCATTAAAGAATTGCGCACCAAATGCGGCCTCACACAGGAGGGCATGCAGGATCATGGGTTCAACTATCGATACTTCCAAAAGATCGAAGCCGGTCAAGTGAACGTAACCCTCGACACACTTCTGAAACTTTCAAAATCATTTAAGTGCCAGATAGCCGATCTATTTCGCTAAACCATACAACAACCCACGAACAACGTTAAACAAATAGAACAGTGTGAACGATTAAGCCAGCAGCTCAAGGCTTTACGAGCGAAGAGAGTTTGGCGCGGCAATGCTTCATCTCCCATCGGAGCCAATGCGATTAGAACCGCGCAGTGTTCTCCCCTGCTGTCATGATTTAACGTTAAGTATCAAACAGTGCAATGAGGCTAGGCAGAACAAACGCTGCGGTATTGTACTAGCGGTTCTTCGCTTGGCTCCGGATGCACATCCTAGCGCCAAACACCGAGCGAGTAAAGTCTGAGCTATTGGATTAAGCGGCATGCGGGGGATTGCTTCGTCGCGCCTTGCGCTCCTCGCAAAGACGCGAGGGACGCAAACGGGATTCCGGATCTTCGCCCGTGATGACAGGCTTGGTGTGTCAACGAGCTCCCCGATTACTACCTCGGGGATGACAAGAGCTCTAAAGGCCGTAATGACAAAACTGGTGATGGAGATTCCTATGCCGCCATGCGAGCAGCTTAGCGGATTTTTTCGTTTAGAATTTCGTTGATCGAAACTTCGACCGCCTTGCGTGGCGGCTTGGAAAACTTTGACAAATCGAACGCCGTCGGGTCAACTCCGCTTTGATACATTTCCCACGCAACGCTCGTCTTCAGATCTTTTGCTCTGCCGTAAAGGTCGGGATACAAGATAACCATGTCGTCTTTGAAGGCAACCGGCTGATAAACTATATCGACCGGCACCCCTTTTGAAAGTTGCACGTAATAAGATGTCTTCCCCATCTTATTGTATTTCTCCAGATAACTTGCATCGCTCTTGTCTGTGAGCCTGCGCTGTAGATACCACGCAAGCCGCACGGCATCTTTTGAGTGCATCCGAATGCAGCCGTGCGACGCAGCACTTCCAATACTCGAGTCTTTGGTCGTGCCGTGCATGCGGATGTCCCCGCTCATAATCATCTTCACCGGTCCGAGCGGGTTCTTAGGCCCCGGCGGCGTAACCTTCTCGTCTTTCGCCCACTCTGCATCGGGGGGATGCCACCAAGGGTTCCACACGATCTGTTTGATCTCATTTCGCCCAACCGGAGTCTTATAGATCGCCTGCCCGACAGCCACAGGTAATTCCAAAACCGAAACGCCGTTCTCAAATAAGGTCAAAGATGTCGCCGGAATATTCACGACAATTCTTAGATCTCTTTCGGCAATAGCCGGTTCCGTGGCGGCGAGTTCATAGGTCGAGTCGCCGCTTTTCCATTCTTTAATGACAGCGAACTCGGTTTTACTCCGCCCCGGTTTTGGCGACGGCTCGGCTTGTTTCCCCTTTTCATTGGCAAAATAGGGCCCGCTGCCAAAGTGCGAATTCATCGCCGGCACACTTAAAAGCCCAAGCCCCGCCGTCAGCATGAAGACATTTAATAGACGCATAACCCCTAACCCTCCTTTTCAACCTTATTTTCAGCATAAAGCGTGCCAAGATTTCGGGCGGGGTGCGATAAATGATACTGCGGCCAATGCATGCAGTTAACCACTTGAAAATTAAAATGTTTAAATATTGATGGGCGATATAGCGATAAAAAAAGCCCGTCGTTTTGCGACGGGCTTATGGGTGATTAAAAACCCTCTATGACAAAAAATTGAATTATTTCCCGAATATACCTCTAAGTATTTTTTTACCTGCGTCGGCAGCTCCGCCGGCCCCTTGACCAAGAGCTCCAGCCGCCTTTTTAAGAACTATCTCGTTGACCGCCTTGGTAAAGAGCGAGGTCATATATTTTCCGTCGGGCGTAACGCTCGGATCTTTCACCGAACCTTTTACGTCGAAAGGAATTGCCAACTCGCCGCTACGATTGACGAGAATGTTTCTGGCCGTCTGATTGCCGATCAAAAGAGCCGTCGTCGGTTTTAACAACGCGAACTCTCCGTCGAAATTCAACCTCTCATCCAATGTGACGCTCCCTTTCAAAGTGGCGCGATACTTTTCATGCTGCCATTTTAAATCGGGGGTTGTTATTACGCCGTTTGCAACGCGAAAGGTCATATTGAAATTTCTGCAAGATGCATCGAGGCTCTTTAGCTCGTTAAGCTTTTGCTGGTTTAACCCGACTCCGGCAACCGCCAAAATATTCCAAGCAGGATTTCCAAAGATTTTCTGTCCGAGCTTGAGTGAAGGGATGTCCCCGTTCACAAGATTGATCGAGCCGTCGGCGGTAAGATTCTTTTTGATAGCAACCGCGTCGGTTCCGCGTCCAGAGGCCTTAACTTTCACCGTCCCGCGGCCAAGCAACATCCCCTTCGTTGACGGGACCTTGACCATATCGACGTTTTTAATTTCGACGTCGGCGGCGTAGGCCGGCTCTCCGGCTAGCGAAAAAGTGCCGCTACCTGCAAGAGAACCGTCATAGAGAGCTCCGGTGAGCGACTTGAGCACAAGTTTTTTTGCAGCGTACGAAAAGTCGGACTTCAAATTTGAAATTTCAAAATCGGCGTAGGCGACACGTGAAGCGCTAAGGTTTCCGCTAACAGCCAACCGGTCAAAATCAGAAAGGGGGCCGCTAACGGCGATCTTTGCGACCGGACTTGCAATTCCCTCTAAAGGAGAAAGCGCCGGCGCGAGCTTTTTCAACTCACCGACAACTATCGGGTTGGCCTCGATTGAAAGTGAAGCGTTCTTTTTATCGTCCTTTGAAACCGAGCCGGCGACCTTCAATTTGGTTCCGCCCAAAGAGACAATAAATTTCTTGATGTTGTAGGCGGTCTTGTAATCGAGGTCGAAAGCAATTTTTGCGACAATATCATTGTAAGAAATTTTCAATTCGTCGGTCGATGCAAGACTGTCGATAAGACTCAAGTTTACGACACCGTCGGCCTTGACATTCTGCGTTTTAGAATCAAGCAGCGCGGCGGCGATGCGAATCTTTGCCTTTGTGCGTTTTGCAGTCGGCGAAAAGTCGCTTATCGAAACGTCGAGCTCTCTAATTTCCTGCGCGCGCTCCCCTTCTTTGATCATCTGCAACAGGCCGTTCTTTATCTCAACACCCGAAACCATCACCTGCCACCCATTGTCATCGGAAGATGCCGATTTGCCTGCTAAGGAAGCCTGCTTTTCGTCTTCGGCATGGGCCGCGCGGATGAGAGAAAAATTTGACTCAATAGATGACGACGAATCGTCGTCATTTTTTTGCCGAGAAGCCTCGGGCTTCACAAGCATGTCGTCGATGTTAGTGCGGCCTGACTTGGCGGTCCTAAAATAGACCTCCGGAGATGTCAGCCCGACCGTCGCCACGATCTTTTTCGAAAACAACGGAGAAAGCTCGACCGACAAACTTGCCTCGTCGGCCGCAACTACGTTTTGGCCGGCAAAGTTCCCCGACGAATTTGAAACCTTCAACCCTTTTAAATTCAACCCGGGGAGCGGAAGAATTTTCAGGCGTATTTCGGAAAGTTCGACCTCGGCCGAAATGTTCGATTCGATCTGGGAAATAACGAATTTCTTATAAGTTTCGGCCGGAATTAAAAAAGGTGCAACCAGCGCGACAACGACCAGCAGGGCAAAGACGCCGCCGGCGATCATTAGCCACTTCTTCATTATTCTTCTCCTTTGAAAAGTCTGCGAATAGCTTTTTTGATATTTTCCTGATTAGAGCCGGTTGCCGTGGCAACAAACACGGTATCGTCACCGGCAAGACTGCCGATAACGCCGGGGATTTTACTATTGTCGATGTTAATGCCGACCGCTGCGGCCGTTCCGACAACGGTTTTAAGAACAAGCATGTTCGAGCCGCTCTGCTCGACAGAGGTCACAAGCGGCGCCGTCCCCTGTCCGCTGCGGGGCGGAAGGACATAGCTCCCCTGCTGTTTTACCAGTCCCAGTTCTGAAATATCGCGCGACAAGCTCGATTGCGTGACGTCAAAACCGCATTTTGCAAGAAAACTTCTCAGGTCGTCTTGCGTTGCAACTTCGTGCTCCTTGATGAGCTTAATGATCATGTCCTGTCTGGACTGCTTCTTTGTGGGCTTAATGCGTAATCGCATAATTATTACCTCCGCGCGGATATTATGAATTTATTGCATAAGGTCAAGCTCAAGATATTTATCTTTATGCCGGTATTATAAAACAAAAAAGGCCGGATGAATAAATCATCCGGCCTTTGAATTTTTTGCCTGTCGCTAAATTACTGACAATCGGAACAATCGCTCTTGATGACGCAGGTCTGAGTTCCTGTTTCTCCTTCGATCGTAGCCGATATCGAACCGGAGCACTGCGGAGTCATGTCGCCCGTACCACTATAATCGAGCGAAACCGTCAGGCTGTTAATATCAACGGTCCCCGTGAAAGTGCTATCGTCGCTGCCAAAGCCAACAACGCTTAGCGGGGCTTGGCTATTTGCGGTGACCGTAAAATCCATGTTAAACGACTGCAGATTGCCGCCGCCATCAAAAACCACAACAACCGATCCGTCAAAGACCATCGTCCATGTGCCGTCGAGCGTTACCGTGTAAGTAACTTCACCGGCCTCTTCGGTGGTTATCGTCTGTGTCGTTGTAAACTCATCCGCAACAACCGTAATATCGCCACCGAAGTCCATTGTAACGCCGGTCTGGGTTTCTACGGCAGTCGCCGTCAGTGTCCCTGAAACGGTCATCGTTCCACTAACATCGCCATAGATCACTTCATCTTCTAAAACGATCGTGTTATCGCCCTCTTCAGATATCGTTTTCTCAACACCTGCGAAGCGCTTCGCATAAATGTGTTGCATCACTTTTTCTGCGACAAGAGACGCCACGCCATTCTTTTGGGTATCAATTGTCATGCTAAGCCCGTCTGACAAACTGTTAAAACCTGCTCCAGCCGAACCGGTGCAAGCCGTAGCTGCGACCGTCGATGCAGCTGTCCCCTTGCTGGTTGTGTCGCTCGTCTCCTGAGGGGCGCTACTCGAACCGCCGCATGCATTGACGCTTAAGGCCAAGGCAAGCACACATAATTGAAAGCTACCCCGTATTCACATACACTAATATTGACAACGTCTCACAAATGTTAATTTAATAATAATCAATATATCCGGCATGTTATAAACATATAATACGCCACACCGTATTCAATATGAATACGATTATAGTCGTTCCATAGCAACTTTTCATAGCCCACCACCGATAACCATAGTAGAATCACAACATAATGAAACACGACCTAAACATATTTACCTATACGAGCTACCGTCGGTTCTTACACGACCTGTACGAACACAAAAAACGCGGATCAAACGGCTTCTCACATCGCGCATTTGTTCGCATGTGCGGATTCTCATCTCCTAACTTCTTAAAACTAGTCATCGATGGAAAGCGCAACCTTGGCAACACAGCAAAACAAAAACTGATCTCCGCGATCTGTAACAATAAAAATGAAAAGGAATATCTTGCGGCGTTGATCGACCTTGAACAGGCCCGATCGATCGAAGAAAAGAACCAAGAGCTTGTGACCATCTCAAGACTACGCCATCGCAAGAACATCAAAACGATAGATGTTGATCAATACGAATATCTTTCAAAATGGCAGAACGTTGCGATCCGCGAGCTTGTCGCGCTCGACGATTTTCAAGAGAACGCCACCTGGATAAATGCAAAGCTTGGGACAGACCTTAGCGAACATACAATAAAGAACATCTTTGAAAAACTCATCAAACTGAACATTTTAAAACGCGACACGACCGGCCGACTCATCCAAACCGACTCGAACGTGGTCTGCGAGCCAAAGATATTCTCGGTCGCCGTCAACAACTATCATCGTGAGATGCTTCAAAAAGCTGCGGATGCTATCGAAACAAGCAAAAGCGCCGACCGCGACATCACAGGACTCACCGTCACCATTGACCGCAAAGCCTATGAAGAGATCGTTAGAACAATAAAAGAATGTCGCGAGCGTATCCATCACATCGCATCAACATCCACATCGAAAGATGCGGTCTACCAAGTAGGCTTTCAAACATTCAACCTATCGGAGGCATCATGGAAGTTTCAAAAATAATAGCGATGATCTTTGCAGCCCTCGTCATGACGAGCTGCACACAAAAAGGTACCGAGGTCCTAAATCCAAGTGAAACGCTCGTGATAAAAGGCGTTAACGCGACCTATTCGATCGACGTCTTTGACAGTTGGACGTTCGCGATCTGCTCAGAGACGCCCGCAGCATGCACCGGCGCATATCAAGACCCCCTAGGCACATCAGAGGCTCTGGCAGTGCTGAACAAGGGCGACACAAGCTCCGTCCTTTTCGGTGACACACTACCATCGGGAGAGACGTTCGCTCAATACGTCGACGCAAGAACCGCCGCTACCGACGAAAAGACCACCGAGACCACAGACGGGGTCACAGTGACCTTTGTTGGGAACGAGGCAGTAGGCGAACACGGCGGAGCTGTGATGCATATCTTCGTTTCGGCCGATAACCTGGTCGCATGGATGCGCGTCGAGGTAGTAGCAACTCCAGGAATGACAGAGGAGCAGTTCACTGCACTTGCAAACGAGTGGTTGCAAACAGCGGCAACAATAGTTATCATTCATAATTGAAGCGATCAACAAAAGGAGCGTGTATGAAACACCTAAATCTAATGACGACAGTAGTGCTAGCGGCGATACTGATATCAGGATGCAGCGGTTCCAACGAAAGCGCGCAGGTCCTACAGAGCAAACTTGTGAGCGCAGGCAAGCTTCAGCTATTAACCACGGGAAGCATCTCCGTAAGCAGCATCATAAACCCATCAACTTCAACCGCCGGAACAGGATCAACGATCGCGACAGAGCAATCCACAGACACCACAGAGACAACTCAGGTCGTAGCGACAGCTAGCAAAACGTCCATATCGGCTGCAATCCCAACGACCATCGCTAACAAAACATCGACCTCCACAACGCCCATTACAGGCGGGCCTGACCCGGTCGTAAATCCTACAACGCCCATTACAGGCGGGCCTGACCCGGTGGATAACGGAACAACACCGACCACGGACGGCGGCGATCCAGTCATCGACAGTGGCAACACATATTATGTCACCTTCAAGTCAGACAACAGCTTTAGCGTTGAGAACAATGGCACGCAGGTCACAAGCGGCGATTGGATGGCACTAGGCGGCAACACTCTGCTCGTCGTAATAAACGACATCGAGAACCAGCTAAATGTTACTCTTGGCAACGATACGCTCACAGTAAGCTCGATCGCCAGCAACACCGCAACAACAGAAGCAAATAGCAACACCGATAAAAAATGCACCTGGCAGAAATATCCAAAAACACAGAGCGATCCAAATCCGATCGGTGGAACGTTCGTTTGCAAGTAAGCTAAATTCGTAAAGGGCTCTTGTGACCCGGCCAGATACTTGTCGGTCCTTAGAGCCCTTTAATCTTTCTATTGCCTTGCCAATACTCACAGTGCTAGGAAGCGCCCCATGATAATCGGACTAACAGGTAAGAACGGCTGTGGCAAAGGCGTTGTCTCCGA
>CAZYHS010000005.1:0-76528 GCA_964647545.1 uncultured Pseudomonadota bacterium
CGTAACGCGTTTTGCACGCCCGAGATCGTTGAGAGTGATCTCTTCGAGCTTGCGACCAAGCTCTTCGGCGATCATTGTTCCGCCGGTGAGCGTGGCGATATCTTCGAGCATCGCTTTGCGACGATCGCCAAAGCCGGGGGCCTTGACCGCGCAAACGTGAAGCGTACCGCGGAGCTTGTTCACGACAAGAGTCGCTAGAGCTTCGCCTTCAATGTCTTCGGCGATGATAAGAAGAGGCTTACCCATGCGGGCAACCTGTTCGAGGACCGGCAGCAGGTCCTTCATGTTCGAAATCTTCTTTTCGTTGATCAGAATGTATGGGTCTTCGAGATTGCAGACCATTCTTTCGGGATCTGTCACAAAGTAAGGCGAAAGATAGCCGCGATCGAACTGCATACCTTCGACTACATCGAGGCTTGTCTCCATCGATTTGGCTTCTTCAACCGTGATAACGCCCTCTTTACCGACCTTCTCCATCGCTTCGGCGATGATGTTGCCGATCGTCTCGTCGCCGTTGGCCGAAATTGTGCCGACCTGAGCGATCTCTTTTTTGTCTTTTGTGGGCTTTGACTGTTTTTTCAGTTCGCCGACGACAACTTCAACCGCACGTTCGATGCCTCTCTTAAGGCTCATCGGGTTGTGGCCTGCGCTGACAAGCTTCATACCTTCGCGGTAGATAGCTTGAGCAAGGACTGTTGCTGTCGTTGTACCGTCACCTGCGATATCACTTGTTTTGCTGGCGACTTCGCGGACCATTTTAGCGCCCATATCCTGAAACTTATCTTCGAGGTCGATCTCTTTGGCGACCGTCACGCCATCTTTTGTGATGGTCGGGGAGCCGAACGACTTTTCTATTACAACATTGCGGCCTTTGGGGCCAAGAGTGACCTTCACCGCGTTGGCAAGCATGTCAACGCCCTGAAGAATCTTTTCACGAGCCTGCTGTTCAAAAATTATCTGTTTAGCCATATTTTCTCCTGTTTACTTTGTTACGATGCCAAGAACATCTTCCTCGCGGAGGATGATATATTCTTTGCCGTCGAGCTTGATCTCGGTGCCTGAATATTTTCCGAAAAGAACGACGTCGCCTTCTTTGACTTCGAGTGCGACGCGTTTGCCGTCATCGAGCAATTTTCCATTGCCCACTGCGATGATTTTACCTTCCTGCGGTTTTTCTTTTGCGCTGTCGGGGATAATGATTCCGCCGGCTGTCTTTTCCTCGCCTGAAAGCCTTTCAAGCAAAATTCTGTCATGAAGCGGTCTAAACTTTGTTGCCATAAATTTATGCCTCCTTTTATTTACAATTTACAAAATTAGCACTCTAACCACTAGAGTGCTAAACCCAACGTGTGCGGCATATATAATGTTGGTCAAAGTAAAGTCAAGGGCTGCCGGCAAAATAAAATTATGCGATTTAGATACAAAAATGGCCCTTACCTGTGGATAAGTGGCCATTTTTCTGTGGAAAACCCCAAAAACTGTGGATAACTAAAGTTTTTTAGGCTTGGATAACTGACTTGATCTTTAGCGTGTTTGCAACAACGCAATGCTCCTCGGCCTTTTCAAAGAGGGTTTTGAGCCTCGCCTCATCGGCACTATTTTCGAGTTTGACCTTAGGAATGAGGGTGACTTTAGAAATTTCGTAGTGCTTGCCGTCCGGCGCAGACATTTCCCCAATAGCGCTTGATTCATAGCTAACGACTTTCAGCCGAGCCTTCTCGGCGATCGCCATGAAAGTCACCATAAAACAGGTTTCAACCGCAGCAAGGAGCATGTGCACCGGCGACCAAGCGTTTTTAACATCTTCAAGCGCCGATTTTCCCGCAACTTTAATCGGCGAAACATTGTCAAAGCCAGCCTCGCAATAGACCTCTCCGTTCCACTTCAGATTTGTTTTGATTTCACCGGCCATATTTTCTCCTTTAAAGTTTTTTCATCTCTTCGTTGTAATACTGGTCGTACAAAACATCCCACTCTCTTGAATGCTCCATAATGCCGCGCTTGATAGAGGCTATTTTGGCACGCACACGCTCGTCGAGCTTGGCCTCTTCTTGCATAAAACGAATTATGATTTTTTGGACATCTTGCGCAAATATGGCTTCATTCTCAATTTTGGCAAGCCCCTCGCGCTTTAGTGTCTGCGCAATTTGCTTGGAAAGGAACAAAACTCTTTCGTCGGATAGTCTCACAGAACAAATCCTTTCTTTTTAGCGAGCTCTTTTTTTATCATCGTAAATGCCTTCTGTTCATCGATGGCATCTCCTATGGCTCGGCGGTTGGCGTCAAGGAGCTTATGAGCCGCAAGGTCTATCTCTCGCTCGGCCTCCATATTGCCGGTCAGAATCGCCGATATTTTTCCCTCAACCGCCCCCTCACTTTCTATGAGAAGATGCTTTGACAAAAGCATTTCAACGATCTGGCGGGAAACTCTTTCAATATGCATTTTTCTAAGTGCCATAGTGAAATCTACCTAAACTATTTTTATTGATAGAGCCACCATTCTTTCAAACATGTTAGCGTCTTTATTTATAGACACATACGTCTAGTTATGTGGACATTAATTTGGTGCCGTTGCTTGGCTTTTATGACCAGAAAAATAACGCTTCATATATTCTTAATGATATCGAACAATTAGCTCTTAACGGGGAAACGCTGAATTTGGCACGCCAATTGCTTTTACGGTGGAAACAAGAGGTGCCAACATGACAAACTCACGCGAGACAGAAAAACCAGCCTTGCTTGGCAAAAGCCAAGCGTTCCTAAGATGCGTTGGAGAAGCCAAGGCGTTTGCAGGAAGCAGGGCCAACGTTTTGATAGTCGGAGAATCAGGAACTGGAAAAGAGCTCTTTGCAAGATATCTTCATGACATCGAGGCTAATCAGGAGCGCCCGTTCATTGCAGTTAACTGCGCCGCGATCCCCGACCAACTTATAGAATCTGAACTTTTTGGATACGAACGAGGAGCATTCACCGGCGCCGTCGCAAAAAAGATCGGCAAGTTTGAGCTGGCAAACGGCGGTGATATTTTTCTCGATGAAATTTCCTCTCTCAAGCATGAATTACAGGCAAAAATCTTGCGGGTTCTGCAGGAAAAAGAGATCGTAAGAGTCGGCGGGAATGAACACATAAAAACAAATTTCAGAGTCATCGCAGCTACCAACATAGACCTTGCGCCGCTTGTGGCGGGAGGTCTATTTAGAATCGATCTATTTCACAGGCTGCGCGTAGTTCAGCTCTCCATCCCTCCGCTACGCGAACGGTGCGAGGACATTCCGATCCTTGCCGATTTTTTTGCGAAGAAATACTCCCAAAACCCCGACAAAAAAATATCTGAAAATGCCATGCAAAAACTTGTCGGTCATAAATGGCAAGGAAACGTCCGCGAGCTTGAGAACGTAATTCATGCGGCAACAGTAATGTCGAAAAGCGAACTCATAAACGCTTGCGATCTGCCGGAGTGGGCATTTTCATCCCAAACAAAGCTCTCTTTGGAGCACGCCGCAATTTGCGCCCCCGCCGAGAACGATGTTTGCGCCGCAACCTATCGCGATTTTATCGATAACGCAGAGAGGCTGATATTAAGAAGAGCATTGGAAAAATGCGAGGGCGACAGGTCTAAGACAGCACAGCTCCTAGATATAAGCCGCACAACCCTCTACATAAAACTTAAACAGCTCGGAATATTCTCAAAAAGGGGCGCGATATAATTTCTATTTGACGCCGCCTGCAATTTCGGTCAGAAACTTCGCCTTATGAAACTTGGAAGCGAAGTCCTGTTCGAAGAACAGGCATCTTTGATCGAAGGTAAAAATGTAGCTCTCTTGGCGCACAAGGCGAGCGTCAACTCGCGCGGCGAACACATCATTTCACACCTGATGGCTGGAAACGAGCACGGCAGATGGAAGCTTGTCGCCCTCTTCGGCCCCGAACACGGTTTTGACACCGACGCCGAAGATATGGAGCCGGTAAGAAACGCCAAAACCGCCTTAAAAAATAAAAAAATACCGGTTTATAGCCTTTACGGGGACTCGTTCGAATCGCTGTCGCCGACGCCGGCGATGCTAAAAGGTGTCGATGTTTTGATTGTCGATTTACAGGATGTTGGAGCAAGGTACTACACCTACGCAAACACTCTTGCCCTTGTAATTCGCGTTTGCGCCGCTCTTGGCATTGAAGTCGTTGTCTGCGACCGCCCCAACCCGATAAACGGAATAACCACCGAGGGCGGAACGGTCGAGCCCGAATTTCGTTCGTTCGTTGGAATGTTCCCGATTCCGGTGCGTCATGGAAAGACCATCGGCGAACTTGCAAGCATGGCCGCCGCAGGGCTCTCCTCTCCCAAACCTAATTTTTTACATGTTGTTCCGATGAAGGGCTGGGACCGCGAATGGTATTTCGATAAAACAAACCTTAAATGGATAAACCCGTCGCCGAACATGAGGTCGTTGTCGGCGGCAATTCTTTATCCGGGCATGTGCCTACTCGAGGGCACGAACATTTCCGAAGGCCGTGGAACCCACACGCCGTTTGAAGTCTGCGGAGCGCCATGGATTGACGGCACCGCACTTGCAAAAGAGCTACGTTCGCTAAAGCTCGGTGGGATCGATTATGAAACAACTGTATTCACACCGACCTCGCGCAAGTTCGAAGGTGAGCGATGCGAAGGGGTGCAATTTGTTATCACCGACAGAGGTCAGTTTAAATCCTATCTAACCGGGCTTGCCGTGATTGCAACGATCGCTAAGATGAACAAGAAGCATTTTAAGTGGAGACGCGAGCCCTACGAATTCGTGAATGATATTCCAGCTATCGACCTATTGACCGGCAACTCTCTTTACAGAAAGCTGGTCGATAAAAATAAGCCTCTTAGCGAAATTTCAAAACTTGCCTAAGCCTAGCCTTTTCTAAACCAGTCATTTTTGGGCTGATAGCTTGTTAAGAGCTTTTCTTTGGCGGCGCTTCTTTCAAACCCCAGTCGGATGAGCTCATCTAAAAGAGCCGGATAGGTAATTCCACTTGCTTCCCAAAGTTTTGGATACATGCTGATAGAGGTAAACCCCGGGATCGTATTGACCTCATTGAAATAAATCTCATTATTTTTTGTCACCAAAAAATCGACGCGCGCCATGCCGCTTAAATTTAGAGCCTTGAATGCGGCAACGGCCTCTCTCCTGCAATAATCGGCGACGTCTTTTGGAAGTTCGGCGGGAATATGCGTCTTTGATTTGCCGTCCACATATTTTGCGTCATAGTCGTAAAACTCGTTTGACGGAACAACTTCGCCCGCACACGAAGCGCGAGGATTATCGTTGCCTAAAACAGCCACCTCAATTTCGCGGGCATTTTCCACCGATTTTTCAACTAAGATTCTCAGGTCATAACGAGCGGCATCCTCTATACTGGAAATTAGCTCATTTTTATCGTGGGCCTTGGAAATGCCGACGCTCGACCCCGAATTTGCAGGCTTAATAAAACAGGGGTAACCTAAAGTCCCCTCAATTCTGGATATGATCTCATCTTTTGACGTATAAAATTCGCCGGCCAAAAACCACAGAGATGGCGCCGTATTTATCTTGGCCTGACGAACCACATCTTTTTGTAAAATTTTGTCCATCCCAGCGCTGGACCCTAAAACTCCGGCACCGACATATGGAATTGAAGCCAGCTCAAAAAGGCCTTGAATGGTGCCGTCTTCACCGTAAGTGCCATGAATTACCGGAAAAATAATATCGACCGGAGAAAACTTCTTTGTCGCCAAATTAAAGAGGGCCGAAATTTTAGGTTCGGGGAGTATAACCACCTCAGAATTAGCGTCGCAATTATTGCCAGATTTAATCGCCGACAACACTCCGTCGCCGCTAAACCATTTTCCCGATTTTGTAATGCCGATCTCAACGACATCGTATTTATTTCGATCCAGCGCAGAAATAACCGAAGAGGCCGACACAAGAGAAACTTCGTGCTCTCCGCTTCTCCCTCCAAAAACGACTCCAACCCTGATTTTTTTGTCCATGCCTATTGTTAGTTTGCCTCAACGCAGCCGGTCAAGTGAATTGTTTGGCGTGTGAATTAATAAGAATTTTCCATTTCCGAAACGAATTAATTTATGGCAAAGAAACCGAGTAAATAATTAATTAGAAGCTGCGAAAAACAAGATAAAGAACGGCCAATTTATGACCCCAAACCAAGAAGCTCATACATTTATTGTAAGCCTAGAAAAAAAAGTTGAACCGCTATTTAAAAAAAATGCGATCGCCTATTGGAACGCCACAATTACAGGCCAAAAAAGATGGTACAAAAAACACGAAGAAATCGAAATCCAAACTCAAAAGATTTTTGAAAATAAAACCCTATTTGAAAAAATTGAGACCATAAGAAAACTTGAAATTACCGACCCAATATTAAAAAGGGAAATTGAATTACTTTATCTCGATTTTTTAGAAAACCGCGTAGATCCTAAACTTAATACCGAACTGGTCCGGCTTTCATCAAAAGTAACGAGCAAATTTAACACGCACCGAGCTAAAATTAACGGCCGAGAAGTAACCGACAATGAAATTCGCAAAATATTAAAATCCGAGCACGATTGCGAAATTCGTAAAAGGACATGGGAAGCCTCAAAGCAAATCGGCAAGGCCGTTGCCGGCGATCTAATTGCTCTCATCAAAAAAAGAAATAAAGCGGCAAAGTCCTTGGGGTTTAAAAATTATTACCAAATGCAGTTGATTTTTCAGGAGCAAACCGAAAAGGAAGTTTTTGGAGTTCTGGATGGTTTGGCAAAATTAACCGAAAAACCATATCGAAAATTAAAGAAAGAAATAGATAGCCTTGTTGCAAAAAAATTCAACATTTCATCAAAAAAAGTAATGCCGTGGCATTATGAAGATGTCTTTTTTCAGGAACCTCCCGAAATATTCGAGCTCAATTTAGATGATTTTTTTAAGAGCCGCGATGTTGTTGCAATTACAAAAAAATACTACCAAAAGCTCGGCATGCCGGTTGCCGATATCTTAAGAAATAGCGACTTGTACGAAAAAACCGGCAAAGAACAGCATGCATATTGCATGAACGTTGACAGGCGCGGCGACATCAGAATTCTTGCAAATGTACACCCAAGCGAACATTGGCTGGGGACAATGCTTCACGAACTGGGGCATGCAATTTATGATAAACATTTGGATAAGAACGTCCCCTTCTTTTTAAGAGAGCCCTCTCATACATTTACAACAGAGGCAATTGCCGAACTATTTGGCCGGCAAACTCACAACCCATTTTGGCTTAATTGGGCTACCGGCGGGAAATTTAAAAAAGAGATATTTAAATTAGCTCCAAAACTTGCAGCCTCACAAAGAGCCCGCATGTTAATATTTGCCCGCTGGGTTATGGTCATGGCAAATTTTGAGCGTGCAATGTACAAAAACCCCAAGCAGGATCTTAATTCGCTCTGGTGGAAATTAGTGGAAAAATATCAATTAGTGAAACGCCCTAAAGATCGTAAATATCCGGACTGGGCCGCAAAAATTCATTTAACTAGTTCGCCTGTCTATTATCATAATTATTTATTGGGCGAAATTATGGCATCTCAATTAATTGCATACATTCGTAAAACAATTAAAAAAGATAATTCATTTATTTTAACTAAAGGAACGGGCCTCTATTTAAAAAATAAAATATTTGCCCCCGCAAATATTCTGCGCTGGGACGCCCTTTTGAAATTCGCTACCGGAAAGGATTTATCTCCAGAATATTTCGCTAAAGATTTTATTTAATTAAAATAATTCCACCCTATCTATGAATAAACCGCTATGGCTTTTTGATTTTGACGGAGTAATTGCCGACAGCCTTTCATTTTTTGAGCCGCTTTTAAGAAACTCACTTAAAAAAATTGGATTTAATATTTTATCTGAGCGAAAGCATTTTTTGGATTTATTCCAAGACAACCTATATTCCAGCCTTACAAGAAGGGGATTAAACGATAAAGACCTTGAAAGATTATTTTCTACAATTGAGCACGAAACCGATTTTAGCCCGATCAGACTTTTTGATGGGATAATCGATGTAATTGATAAAATGCGCAAATTCTCAAATGTTGCAATTGTCTCTTCAAACCGTGAATCTCAAATTGAAATAATTTTAAAATTAAATTCGGCCGATCGATATTTTAATAAAATAATGGGTGTTAATTCAGACAGAAGTAAGTCGGCAAAAATAATTCGCGCAATGGCAGAATTCGGAAATACGCGCGAAAATACATTTTATGTTTTCGATACGATCGGTGATTTTACAGAAACAAAAGATGCCGGAGTTAAATCAGTTGCCGTAGGCTGGGGCTGGCATTCACCTGACGACCTACTAAAATTAAAGCCCGATTATTTTGTAAATGACCGCGAACAGCTTTTAAATCTCGCCATTAGTTCCGCTACAAATAAATCCTTCTAGTATATTTCATCATTAAACAGCCTTTTGAATGCATTTTATTTGCCGAATTATTTATTGCCATTTAAAGCGATTAAAAAAATAAATTGGGCATATCCGTATCTTCAATTAAAATTAATCTATTAAATTTGATTTTATGAATTCATTTTTAATTATTTTAATGCAGATAATTTATTATTGTATTAGAAAATCAAGAATTACTACTGCCTAAAAATTAGGCACGCATTTAATTAACAGCTCCCAATTACTAACATGACAATTAAAATTAATTACGCGCTTGAATTAATTAATAAGCATTCGACCGAATTTAATAAATTTCGCGAATTATTGATTAAATGGAATAAAACATATAATTTGACCGCCATAACTAAACCTGCCGAAATTAATGAAAAGCATTTTCTCGACTCAATTGCCTGTGAATCTTTAATAAATAAAAATGCCCGCCTCCTTGATGTCGGCTGTGGCGGCGGTTTTCCCGGCATTCCATTAAAAATCGTCCGCCCTGATTTAAAAATTACTCTTTTAGATGCAACTCAAAAGAAATGTTCATTTTGCAGAACGGTAATTCGAGAATTGAATTTGCAGGATATTGACGTTGTTTGCGGCCGAATTGAAGATAAAAAGGTGCGCGCGAGCATTGGAACATTTGACACAATTATTTCCCGAGCAACGTTTTCAATCGCCGACTACCTATCTAACTCATTGGAATTATTGGCATATCCCAACTCCACTATAATTGCGATGAAGTCAGATGACACAAAACACGAGATCAACGAAGCATCCAAGATAATAATGAATGCAAATTTGAATATCATGCAGGTTGAACAGTTCGCTTTACCCTCAAGTAAGTCGAAGCGAACCATTATTGTTTTTGGTCATTACTAAATTCATTAATAATTACAAGCAGATAGCACACCAAAACAACTGCGCCGCATAAATCACCATCTTTGCATTCCCCCCTCCCCTATCTATTCATAACCATATGATATTATTAAATATTTTATAATGTTTCACGTGAAACATTTTTCTTGCATTAGTTTAAACTTTTATGCATAAGCCTAATTGTTTCACGTGAAACAATTAGAGACGCGGGGGCGCTAAATGGCCGAAGTCATTGCAATCTGCAATCAAAAAGGTGGCGTTGGAAAAACAACAACGGCGGTCAATCTTGCTGCTAGCCTTGCTGCCGCTGAAAAAAAGACGCTTCTTATCGACCTTGATCCGCAAGGCAATGCTTGTAGCGGACTTGGAATAGATAAAAACAAGATTGAAAAAGGCATTTACCACGTTTTAATCGGCCAAACCCCTTTGGTTGATACAATCACTCACACAGGAATTCACTTTTTAAAGCTTGTCCCTTCAAATGCAGACTTAGTTGGCGCCGAATTTGAGCTAATGGAAAATGTTTCACGTGAAACAATTCTCAAAAAAGCATTAGAACCCATTCTACCGGCCTTTGATTACATTATAATAGATTGCGGCCCGTCATTGGGTGTTTTAACCCTAAACGCAATGGTCGCGGCGAATTCGATACTAATACCGGTCCAGTGCGAATATTATGCAATGGAAGGCGTTGCAGACCTTACAAAGACAATCGGCTTGGTTAAAAACCGCTTAAACCCTAAATTAAAGGTTAAGGGGATTGTTCTGACAATGTTTGATAATAGAAATTCGCTATCAAAAATGGTTGCTGATGAAATTAAGCGACATTTTAAGGAAGCTGTTTTTCAGGTTATCGTGCCTCGAAACGTTAAACTTGCTGAGGCTCCGTCATATGGAAAGCCTGTTCTTCTCTACGACGTGAAATCTCGCGGCGCCGAGTCCTATTTCGAGCTGGCAAAAGAGATTCTTATGCGGGACATTGTTTCTGCCGATCAGATTACAACAGTAAATGAAGGTGAGGGGACTGTTGATCAACCGTTAACGTCGGATAATAACACGGAAGGGGTTTAATTTATGCAGCCTCGCAAAGCATTGGGCAGGGGTTTGGATGCACTAATTCCGTCTGCGGAGCAAAATCCGGTCGAGGAAAAAATTATGATGGCGGGGGTTCCTCCGTCGTTGGGGGAACGGGTAAAATCTGTCCCCACAGGGGCAATCGTTCCCAACAGGCTTCAGCCCAGAAAGGTTTTCGACGAAGAGAAAATCAATGACCTTGCCGCATCCATAAAAGAGCAGGGGATTATTCAGCCGCTTATCGTTACGCAGGTCGGGCCAAATAGATATGAGCTTATCGCGGGTGAACGCCGCCTTCGCGCATCCAAAATCGCCGGACTCGCCGAAGTCCCCGTCATTATTAAGTCGGCCGACACGGAAAAAATGCTTGAGCTGGCGATAATTGAAAATATTCAACGCGAAGACCTCAACGCTATCGAAGAGGCCCTAGCCATAAAAGAACTGATCGACCAGTTCGGCTATACTCAGGAAGAGGCGGCTAAGTCACTCGGCAAAACCCGCGTCTCGGTCGCAAACAGTTTAAGATTGCTGAACCTGCCGAAACTTGTGCAGGACGACGTTTCCGCCGGAAGAATGTCGGCCGGTCACGCAAGAGCGCTTCTTTCAATTACGAATCTTCAAGAACAACTGCAGCTCAGGGAAAAAATTCTCCGTTCGAACCTCACGGTCAGAGATATAGAAAAAATGGTGCAGGACATAAGAACTCCGCTGCAAAAAAGCCGCAAAGTATCGGCGCCGCTTACTCCGCAATTGAAGCTTATTATCGATGAAATGACTAGAACTCTTGCAACAAAAGTGCGAATAGAAACCGACAAAGAAAAGAAGGGCGGCAAAGTTATAATTGAATATTACTCGCCGCAGGATCTCGACAGAGTTTACAGGACGATCGTTGATGAAAACCAATAAATATAAGGAGGAGTTTATGTTCAAGGGCACAATTGAAAACAAACCGGCGGTTCGGGCCGATCAGGTGAACGGCCTGCTAGACAAAGGGACGAGTTTCGAAGGAAAGCTGACATTTGACGGCACAGTTCAAATCAACGGCTCGTTCAACGGAGAAGTTTACTCAGACGGCACTCTCATCGTCGGCAACGACGCTCACGTAGAGGGTGGGATCTTCGTCGATACACTTATAGTTTACGGCACAATTCAGGGCTCGGTCACGGCAAAGTCGAGAATTGAAATGCATGTTCCAGCGCAGGTAATTGCCGACGTTAAGACAAAAACCCTTTCCGTGGAAGAGGGTGTCGTGTTTCAGGGAAATTGTCAGATGGAAAGACAAAACGCCGACAGGTCTCACCTTGATATTCACAACGACGACCATGTTAACGATTCGACCGAAAGCGAAGGCGACAATAACGTGTTCGTAATGTAACATGGACTTCATTCAATCTGCGGCGATGTTCCTGCTGCAACTGGCGGTTATTTTTATAACGGCAAGAATTAGCGGTGAGCTTACCGTCCGCTGGTTTCGACAACCTGCCGTTCTTGGCGAGCTTATCGCCGGAATGATCTTGGGCCCCTATGCGCTTGGAGGTTTCATCGCCATCCCCGGTCATGGGGCGCTGTTTCCTCTGCTTGGCGGCGCAACGGCCATTCCCATCGATCGAACACTTTTTATCGTGGCGGAGTTTGCGGCGGTCATTCTTTTATTTATGGCCGGCCTCGAAACTGATTTCGGCCTTTTTGTTAAATACGCAGGGCCTGCGACCGTAGTTGCGGCCGGAGGAGTCGTTGTGCCGTTCTTTTTTGGAGCGGCCTCTTTTGTCTATTTTGGTTTCGCCCAAAGCTTTACCTCTCCATCCGCGCTGTTCATGGGCGCAATTATGACGGCGACATCGGTCGGTATAACCGCGAGAATACTAAGCGACATAAAAAAAATCGGGACTCCCGAAGGGGTGACAATTTTAGCCGGCGCCGTAGTTGACGACGTGTTCGGTATTCTAATTTTGTCGATCGTGATCGCCTTCATTAAAGCCACGTCAAACGGCATCGCCATGGATGTCGGTGCCGTTATTATTGTCGCGGCCAAGGCGGTCGGCTTTTGGATCGCGATTGTTGCAACGGGGATAGTCATTGCAAAGCCGTTTGAAAAATTTGTTTCGTCTTTTAAAACCCACGGCGCACGGCTGGTCCTTTCTCTCTCTCTTTGCCTTATCGCCTCGGCGGCCGCCGAGTTTTGCGGACTTGCAATGATCATCGGCGCATACGCGATGGGGTTGGTTCTCTCACGCACAAGCCTCGCGAAAGATGTCATTACCGATCTTACTCCGGTCTATCAGGTTCTTGTCCCAAGCTTCTTTGTCGTCACGGGCATGATGGTCGATTTTACCTCCGTCGGCGGAGTTTTGCTTGCGGGGGCGGTCGTTTCGGTTCTTGCGATTTTCAGCAAACTTGCCGGCTGCGGTCTTGCGGCAATGGCGGTCGGCTTCAATAAAAAAGGGGCGCTTCGTATTGGAGTTGGAATGGTCCCTCGAGGCGAAGTCGCTCTTATTGTTGCCATGACAGGAATGGCAAGCGGCATAATTGCTCAGGCGGAATATAGCATCGCCATCATGATGACCCTTGTGACTACGATTGTCGCGCCGATATTTTTGGGCCCTGTTTTTGCAATTCACGGTTCTGGCAGACTTGGAAAAGAATCGCCCATCGCGACAAAGGCAGTCAAAGAGATCGTCCAAGAACTCAAATCACAGGATTAATATGGCTGGATTTCAAATTCATCTGGTACCCGACAGATCGTTTTTTGCGCAGCTTTTGATATTTTTAATAACTCTTGCCGGTCTGACCTTCTTTGTCTATCGGCCTATTATCAGGATCATCAAGGCCCGCAGAAAAAAGACCATCGACATGCTTAACGAGGCAAAAAGGATGGAGGCCGAAATTAAGCTAAGCGCCGAAAAATACACCAAAGCCCTTGATGCGGCAAAAGAGGTGGCACAGCGTGAAAAAGAGGCCATCCGCCAAACTGGAATTGAAGAAGAAATTGAAATAAAAGAAATCGCCCGCCATGAATCGGGCGAAATTCTCGCGGAAGCAAGAGTCAAGATAGAGGCAGCCAAAAAAAAGGCCGTCGAGGAGCTTAAAAAAGAGATCCCATCGCTGGCGGAAGAGATAATAAACAAGATACGAAAGAACAAAGCGAATTAAATGATTATTTGTAAGTTCATAAATTTTGCGATCTTTCTTGCGATAGTTTTTTTTGCTGCGCGAACCCCGTTAAAAAGATGGTGGAACCAGCGGCGCGACGAAACGGAGAGCGCAATTAATAAGATCGCCGGATTGTACAAAGCCACGTCGGACGAGCATGAGAAATGGCTAAAGGCTGTTGAGCGCATCGATGACGACGTTCTAAAAATGATCGGAGATTACAAAAAAGAGGGCGACCTTGAACGTTTTAAAATCGTAGACTTGGCCAATAAGTACGCGAATAAGATCAGAAACGATGCCGCCATGGCTGCTAGGCATGAAATGGACGTCGCCATTCACGAGATGAGAAAATGGGCGGCGAAAGAGGCCGTCAATGCGGCGAAATACAAACTGACAAAAGAGATATCGCCCGCCGAACGCTCTGAATTTTTAGTGAGCGCCGCCGAAGAGATTGAGGGTTCGTTATGAGAGAAGCCGCCGTATCAAAACGCTATGCACACGCCCTCTTAAAACTGGCGATCGAAAGTAACTGCATAGACGAAACTAGGTCGTCGCTGCACAGCCTGCTTGAACTTTTTCAGCAGAACAGGTCTCTGCGGCTATGGCTGTGCGACGAAGAGACTCCTCGGTCAAAAAGGCTCCTTTTGATCCGCGAGCTCTCCGGCAAAATGGAGCTGGGCCCGATCGTTCCTAAATTTGCCGAAGTTCTTATTCAAAACGGGCGGCTAAAAAATCTAAACCGAATATCGATCACTTTCGGCGAACTTGCCGACCAAGAACAAAAAATTATTCGCGGTACGATAGCCGGTGCAAACGGCGAAGACCTCGATGAAATCCGCAAAAAACTTGCCGGACTGCTTTCATCCAAAACAAAATATAACGTCATTCTGTCGGCGAAGCACGACCCCGAACTTATAGGCGGCCTGAAACTTAAGGTCGGCTCTACTGTTTGGGACGCAAGCGTCGCCAGAAAACTTGATGATATCAAGGAGCTGCTATGTCGATAAGGGCAGATGAAGTTTCAAAAATAATTGCACAGCACATTAAAGAGTTCGGCCATGCCGTAGAACCCGAAGAGGTGGGGCAGATACTTTCGGTCGGCGACGGCATCGCACGCGTGTGGGGCCTGCAAAATGCTATGCTTGGCGAGCTGGTTGCCTTTCCGCACGACATAATCGGAGTCGTGCTAAACCTTGAAGAGGATTCGGTCGGTATCGCCATCATGGGAGAAGATATTTTGCTAAAAGAGGGCGACGAAGTAAGACGCACCGGACACATCGCGGAAGCCCCCGTAGGGCAACCTGTCGTGGGACGTGTGATAGACGCTCTTGGCAGACCGATTGACGGACTTGGCCCCATAAATGCCACCGAAAAAAGAACTATCGAATTAAAAGCCCCCGGTATCGTCAAACGCGAGCCGGTTAAAGAACCGCTGCAAACCGGAATCAAGGCGATTGACTCCATGACGCCGATCGGAAGAGGGCAGCGCGAACTTATCATCGGCGACAGACAAACAGGGAAAACCGCGATCGCGATCGACACGATAATCAATCAAAAAGGGCTGGATGTTTTTTGTATTTACGTAGCTATCGGGCAAAAGCTTTCAACGATCGCACGGGTGGTGGACAAGCTTAAAAGTCATGGCGCAATGGAGTACACAACCGTCGTCGCTGCCAGCGCAAGCGATCCGGCTCCTCTGCAATATCTTGCTCCTTATTCGGGAACAACGATCGGCGAATATTTTCGCGATACGGGGCGCCACGCTCTAATTATCTACGACGATCTTTCAAAGCACGCAGTGGCTTACCGGCAAATGTCTCTTCTGCTGCGCAGGCCCCCCGGACGAGAAGCTTATCCGGGCGACATATTTTATCTGCACTCGCGCCTGCTTGAACGCGCCGCAAAGCTTTCGGACAAACATGGCGGAGGTTCGCTGACCGCACTTCCAATAATTGAAACGCAAGCCGGCGACAACACCGCCTACATTCCAACTAACGTAATTTCGATCACCGACGGACAGATCTATCTTGAAGCCGATCTTTTTTACGCAGGAGTTAGGCCCGCCATCAACGTCGGCCTGTCGGTTTCGCGCGTTGGCGGTAACGCACAGATAAAGGCGATGAAACAGGTCGCGGGCCCGCTGAGACTCGAGCTTGCCCAGTATCGCGAACTTGCGGCGTTTGCGCAGTTCGGCAGCGAACTCGAAGCTTCGACGAAGAGGCAGCTGCATCGCGGTGAACGTCTGGCGGAACTGCTCAAGCAGGGACAATACGTTCCGATGCCGGTTGAAATTCAGGTGCTGCAGATATTTTCGGTGACGAGCGGTTATCTCGATGAATACGGAATTGAGCAGGTCGGTCCGTTCTTGGCAAAAATAGAACCGTTCTTTAGCGCAAATCACGCGAATATTTTGCGCGAAATAAGAGAACGCAAAACCATAGACGACGAGCTGAAAACAAAAATTTGTCAGGCGCTTGATATGTTGAAAGCGCAATTTAAATAGCAATGGCCACTCTCAAAGCTATCAGAAAGCGGATCGTTTCGACCAAGAGCACGATGAAGCTGACGCGCGCGATGAAAATGATCGCATCGGCAAAGCTTAGGCGCGCCCAAACCAAGGCGCTGGAGTCGCGAGTCTATCGAATCGAAACCGAGAGGATACTAAGAGAGCTCATGAGCTGTGGCGGAACATTCTCCTCAAAATTGCTTGCCCCGCAAGAAGATGCCGCGAAGAAGATAGACCTGATGATAATTTCCAGCGACAGGGGCATGTGCGGGACCTTTAACGAAACAATGATGCAGGAGACCGCTTCATTTATAAAAGATAAAACCGGCGCCGGATTCGAAGTCAACATAACCGTCTTCGGTAAAAAAGGGCGCGACTTTCTCAAAAGAAACTCGATCAGCTTTAATGAAAGTGTGACCGGCTTGCAGGAAGAGCAACTCCCCGACATCGTAGAAAAGACGTCGGCTCGAATGCAAAAACGTTTCACCTCGGGTGAGACGTGCGAGGCGCTCATCGCGTTCAATTCTTTCATTAGCCTAAGCCAGTCCAAGCCGGTCATCAGGAGATTATTTCCGGCGGCAAACACCGAACAAAATATCGGTTATAAAATCGAACATATTTGCGAGCCATCTAGGCAGAATGTTTTCGAATATCTCTTAGCGGAACTTGTAAGATCGTCGTTCTATCAGGCCTTTGTTGAATCGGCCGCCGGAGAGCTTGCCGCCAGAATGATGGCGATGGATAAGGCCACAAAGAACGCCAACGAACTTATCACTTCTTTGACTTCAAAATATAACAGGGCAAGACAAGGGGCCATTACAACGGAGCTGATCGATATTGTCAGCGGAGCTGAAGCCCTTAAATAAGTTGACGGAGAAACCATGGAACAAAAGCACAACGAATTCGGAACCGTTATTCAGGCCATTGGGCCTGTGATCGACGTGCAGTTTGACGACGAATCTGACCTCCCCGAAATTCATACGGCGCTGCGACTGACAAACCCCGCCATCAACGACAAAGAGTGGAACCTAGTAATCGAGGTCGCTCAACATGTCGGCGAAAACACGGTCCGCACAATTGCAATGGATTCGACCGACGGCGTCAAACGGGGCATGCAGGTTCTCAACACAAAGGCTCCGATACAAATGCCGGTTGGAAAAGAGGTGCTCGGACGAATCTTAAATGTCGTCGGCGAACCGGTCGATGAAGGGGCGCCTCTCAACGTTAAAAAATACTACCCGATCCATCGCGAAGCCCCCTCTTTCGATGAGCAAGCCACCGGACTTGAAATGTTCGAGACGGGCATCAAGGTCATCGACCTGCTGGCTCCGTATCTAAAGGGCGGCAAAATCGGGCTCTTCGGCGGCGCCGGAGTCGGCAAGACCGTAGTGCTTATGGAGCTCATCAATAACGTCGCCCAGCATCACGGCGGCTTTGCGGTATTTGCCGGAGTCGGCGAAAGAACCCGCGAAGGCAACGACCTCTGGCTCGACATGCAGGCGTCGGGAGTCATCGACAAGACGGCCCTAGTTTACGGACAAATGAACGAACCTCCCGGAGCGCGCGCAAGGGTCGCGCTTTCGGCCCTTTCGGTCGCCGAGTATTTTCGTGACGAAGAGAGGCAGGACGTTCTTCTTTTCATAGATAATATTTACCGTTTTACTCAGGCCGGAAGCGAGGTTTCGACATTGCTTGGCCGTATGCCCTCCGCCGTCGGCTATCAGCCAACACTTGCCACCGAAATGGGTGAGCTACAGGAAAGAATCACATCGACCAAGAACGGTTCGATAACTTCGGTTCAAGCTATTTATGTTCCGGCAGACGACCTTACCGATCCGGCGCCGGCGACGACATTCTCGCATCTTGACGCCACCACGGTTCTATCAAGAGCCCTGACCGAACTCGGCATCTATCCCGCCGTCGATCCACTCGATTCAACGTCCAGAATCTTGGCCCCCGACATTGTCGGCGAAGAGCACTACAAGACCGCACGCGAAGTGCAGCGAATCTTACAGCGCTACAAAGACCTGCAGGACATTATTGCCATTCTTGGAGTTGACGAACTTTCCGACGAAGACAAGGCTCTTGTCTCAAGAGCAAGAAAGATCCAAAAATTCCTTTCACAGCCTTTTACGGTCGCCGAAAAGTTCACCGGATTTAAAGGCAAGTATGTGAAACTTCCCGACACGATCAGAAGCTTCAAAGAAATTTGCGAAGGAAAACACGACTCGTTACCTGAACAGGCGTTCTACATGGTGGGGGCCATCGAAGAGGCCGTTGAGAAAGCAAAAACTCTTTAATTATGAACCTGCGGATCATCACAAAAGAAAAAGAGACGCTATCTACCGAATCGAGTTCGGTTTCTTTGCCCGGCGAATGCGGCAGAATGAAGGTTCTTCCCGGTCACGCGAATCTTATCGCCAAGCTGCAAAACGGTTTAATTAGCTACTCGACCGGCTCAAATATAAAAACAATTTCTATCCGCGGCGGCATTGTGGAAGTAGCGCAAGACAACATCACCGTGCTTGTAAATTGAAAACATGACGAGATGCGCCGGCGGCCTTCGACGACCGCCGGCACTCTCTTTTGGAAGGGCTCGAAGAACTGGAGGGGGTTATTTTCCAGCCGAGCTTGCTTGCGCAGATGCGAGCGACGTCACCTGCGCGGTTGGGGCTGATTTAACTCCTGATTGGGCGTTGGTTGCACCGTCAATTACAAGATACGGAGCGATCTTCTCGAACATCTTGTCGCCGATTCCTTTCACATCTTTGATCTGATCGATGCTTTGGAAGGGCTGGCTCTGCCTGAAACTTACGATCGCTTCGGCCTTAGCTTTCCCGATTCCGGGGAGCATCATCAACTCTTCGACGGTGGCCGTGTTGATATTTACGCTTCCGCTAACGGTCTTTGGGGCGGCACTTGCCTGAGCTGCAATAAACAACACGACCGCGGCGATAATTAACTTCTTAATCATACTGTCTCTCCTTTGTTTTGTTTTCTCTTGGATCTCTTATGTGGAGCTTTCCGTCTATCGGAACGACATCGAGAAGCGCATTGATGGATCCGTCACGATTGACGAACGCCGAGCCAATTCTCGTCCAAACGCTTTTTCGATTATCTCCCAGCTCTTTGATGTGAAACACATCTTTTCGTTGCGACATTTCTGCCATTTGAATTCCTTTCTTTTGAAACTAACGTGCGCGCGCACGCATTCATTCAATGCAAGCCATGCCGGCTTCGCCACATGCGCGGCAATCGAGGTTATGAGAATGTTTGGAGGTTTAACTAAGTATGTTTTCTGGGCGGCGGTGTTCGAAAAAACTACAGGCCTCTGCTGACGGCAAAATCGGCCAGAGCAGTCATGGAATCCTTCTCTAAAGAGGGCTTAAAGAAGGCGATGGAATTCTTAGCTCTTTCTGCGTAGCTCTTGGCAAGAGACTGCGTCTCCTCAAGAGTCGAATATTTCTTTAGAATATCTATCACTCTTAAAAGTACGGTCTCATCGAGAGAGTTGCTAAGCAGCGACTCTCTGATTATCGCGGCTTCGGACGAAGAGCATTTTTTTAATGCGATGATCACAGGGAGGGTCAATTTTCCTTCGCAAAGATCGGTTCCGGCCTTTTTGCCGAACCTCTCTTCAGTGGCGGTGTAATCAAGTACGTCGTCGATCAACTGAAAGGCAATCCCGACGTTTAGGCCGTAGTCGGCCAGCGCCTGTTCGAACTTCTCGGGAGCTCCCGCCGCAATTGCCCCGATTTTGCACGAACATGAAAACAGCATCGCGGTCTTTAATTTGATGATTTTGAGATATTCGTCGGAAGATATCGTAAAATTGTTGCTCGTAACAATTTCTAATATCTCGCCTTCGGTGGTTGACCACACGCCTTCAATCAAGGCGCTAAGAACCCGCTGGCTGCCGAACCTTATGGCAAGGTCGCTCGCCTTGCACCAAAGATAGTCTCCGACCAAAATCGATATCTGATTTCCCCATTTTGCATTTGTGGAGGCTCGGCCTCGCCTTACCTTGGCGTTGTCTAAAACGTCGTCGTGAAGCAGGCTTGCCGCATGTACCATCTCAACCGCAGCCGCAAGGGGAACCGACTTTTCTTTGCAAATGCCAAGCAGTTTTGCCGACAAAAGCAGCATAGCGGGACGAATCCGTTTTCCACCGCCGCCGATAACGTATTTTGCGGCGCTGTCTACAAGCTCGATGTCGGACGCACAGCTTTTGGAAATCAGATCTTCGACTTCCCGAAGCTCGGGGCTAACCGGCAGTGTGATCGTTGCAAGGGACATAGTTCTTAACTGCTCCACGCGCGGCTTAGCAGCTGGGCTGCTTTGTTGTCAAAAGATATATTTCGTGTTAGCCTCGGCCTCATGAACAACAAAGGCGTCCTTTTGCTTCACGGTTTAACCGGAACGCCGGCCAACATGGCCCCCGTCTCGGCGGCGCTTTCCGATAGAGGATATCTGGTTAAAGCCCCTCTCATTGCGGGGCATGGAACGTCACCGAAAGCCCTTGCCAAAAGCAGCCGAAATGATTGGTTCGCTTCGGTGGAAAAGGCCTACAAAGAACTTTGTAGCGATCTTAACAAAAGCGGCAAGCAAGGAGATTCGCCAAAGATATTTTGCGCGGGGCTCTCTCTGGGGAGTTTGCTCGCACTTGAGCTGGCGCTGTACCTCGAAGAGAAGTCAACCCCGCTTGCGGGAATAGCCTGCCTTGCGACTCCACTTAAGCTCTCAAAATTTACCGAAGCCTTTCTGCTGCCGATTTCACACATTCCTTTGGTAAAGTGTTTTATAAAATTCACTTCAAAGAAGTGGGAGCTTGGCGTATTTGAGCCGATAGGACGCGCGATCTATCAAAACAGCAGCCTGCAAAAGACCCCTGTCGCTTCCGCTCATGAATTGCAAAAGCTGCAGCGCGAAATAATTCCGCAACTTCCCAATTTAAAAACGCCGATTATCGTAATTCACGCAGCACAAGACTCGATAGCTCCGATTGTAAATCTTAAACTGCTTGCAAACATCGCCTCCGGCGCGGTCAAAAGAACCATAACCCTTGAGGCGAGCGGGCACGTCATAACATTAGACGCAGAAAAAGATTTGGTTGCAGAAAGCGTGTGTGATTTTTTCGATTCGCTCTAAGAGAACTTGACGACTATTTAAGGTAGATCATCAAAATATGAATCGCTGCGGGAGTAACGCCCGATATCTCGGACGCCGCAGCAAGGCTCGCGGGTTTTATCTCATCGAGCTTTGCGCGCACCTCGTTTGAAAGCCCCGCTACTTTGGAATAATCGAAATTTTTTGGGATTTTAAAACGCTCAAGCTCTTTCAGCTTGTCCACCATTTCCGACTGAAGCTTTATGTAGCCTTCGTATTTAAATTCGATCTGCGCGGCTTCGATGGCGTCACTATCGATCGAATCAAAGACCGGCTGAGATTTTTTTCTTTTCGCAGCATCTTTCATTTGCGCGACCATGCCGGCGACATCGTTTCTCTTTTTTTCGAACCGCAAGAACTGCTCTTCGTCAAGCAGCCCCGCTTCAAACCCAATTTGCGAAAGTCGCATGTCGGCGTTATCTTCGCGCAGCAGCAGGCGATATTCGGCGCGGGAGGTGAACATCCTGTATGGCTCATCGGTCCCTTTTGTCACAAGGTCGTCGATGAGAACTCCGATGTAAGCTTCGCTTCGTGACAAAACTACCGGCTCAAGACCAAGCAGCGCGCGTGCTGCGTTCATGCCGGCCATAAGGCCTTGCGCCGCCGCCTCTTCATAACCGCTCGTTCCGTTTATTTGACCCGCGCACCAGAGCCCGCGAATCACCTTCGTTTCAAGCGAAGCAAAAAGCTGCGTCGGATGAATGAAGTCATATTCGACGGCATATCCAGATCTGGCTATCTTAGCGCGCTCGAGCCCTTTGATCGATCTCACCATCGCAAGCTGCACATCTAAAGGAAGTGAGGTCGATAAGCCGTTCACATAAACTTCCGGAATGTCGAGCCCCTCCGGTTCGATAAAAATATGATGCCGCTCTTTATCCGAAAAACGCACGATCTTATCTTCGATCGACGGACAATATCTCGGGCCGACCCCTTTGATCTTGCCCGAATACAGCGGCGAACGACTAAGGGCAATGCGAATTATCTCGTGAGTTGTTTCGTTCGTGTAGGCGATAAAGCACGGCACTTGCAAAAGCCGATGGCAGATCTTTCTGAAGGAAAAACCGCGCGCATCTTTGTCGCCGTCCTGCCTTTCGAGAAGCGAATAATCGATCGAGTCTGAAACAAGCCTCGGACAGGTTCCGGTCTTAAGTCTGCCGAGCTTCAACCCTGCTTCAATCAGGCTCTTTGAAAGTCCGCGCACCGAAAAGTCGTCGGCGCGACCCCCCTCGACATGTTCCATTCCAAAATGGAGGAGACCGTTCAAAAAAGTTCCGGTGGTTATGATAACGTGGGGCGCAAAAAAACTTTTGCCGTCACCTGTTTCGACTCCGGCGATTGTACCGTTTGAGACGATGATTTTTTCTACGATCGACTCGACAACGCTTAGGCCTTCCGGAACCGGCTGAGCCGCGCTCTTCGCCAGCAATAGCGCGTCTTGCATGTAGCGAATGTAAGAGGTGCGGTCTGTTTGCACGCGCGTCGCGCGCACCGCCGGCCCCTTGCTCATGTTAAGTCGCCTAAACTGAATTGCCGTAAGATCGGCCGCGACTCCCATTTCGCCGCCGAGAGCGTCGATCTCTTTGACCAGATGCCCCTTGGCAAGACCGCCGATCGAAGGATTGCACGAAAGATGCCCGATTGTTGAAAGCTTACCCGTCACCACCAAAACTCTCGGCGCTTTTTTTCCGCCGCGCGCAAGAACACGCAAACCAGCAAGCGCCGCTTCACATCCGGCGTGTCCGGCACCTACCACAATAATGTCGAATATATTTTTTGTCACAATTACTTACCAATGCAGAATTTCGAAAATATCTCGTTAAGAACGGCGTCGGGGGTGACCTCTCCCGCGATCTCGCCCAGCGCGCTCATTGCATTTTGCAGATGCAGCGCGATGAATTCGGCCGACTCTTTTTTACCGGCCGTCTCAAGCGCCGCATTCAGCGACTCAATGGTTCGCTCCAAAATGTTTTTATGCCGCTGACTTGTGATCACAATGTCGGATTCGCCTGTCGAGTTTTCGGTCAAAGCAAATTTTGTCAGCTCTGAAACAAGCTCGCTAATTCCTTCGCCGGTCTTGGCGCTAACTTTTAAATCGACGCCCGCGTGACAACTTGACGTGCCGACATCTATTTTGTTCGCAACGACAAGCCGCTTATAAACTTTTGTCTCTTCCAAAAGTTTTTCGTTGTCGTCGTGGTCGCTTGAAGACGCGTCTAAAATCACAAGCACAAGATCGGCGCCGGAAATTTTTTCCCGAGCACGTTCGATCCCAAGCTGTTCGATTTCGCAGGAGGCATCTCTAAGACCTGCGGTATCGACAAGATGAAAAAGAGCACCGCCAAAAGTCGCGCTGGCCTCAATTGTATCGCGAGTTGTCCCCGGAGTGTGGTGCACTATCGCCCGCTCGTGTCCAAGGAGTCGGTTTAAAATGCTCGACTTTCCAACGTTCGGTCTGCCAACCAAAGCCACCCGAACGCCGTCACAAATCAAGCGCCCTTCATTATATGTAGAGATTAAGCCCCTTAAACGAGCGGAGAGGTCGGTAAGTTTATTTGCGACCTGTTCGTGTTCTATAAACTCTATATCCTCTTCGGGAAAATCTATCGTAGCCTCGACAAAGGCCTTAATTTGCTTGAGCTCTTCTTGTAACCCTTTAATAATATTAGACAATCTGCCAGATAAGTGTTCGTTGGCGATCTTTAGCGCTCGCTCGCTTGTGGCGCTAATAACTTCAGCCACCGCCTCGGCCTGTGCCAAGTCCATTTTCCCGTTTAAAAACGAGCGCTTAGTGAACTCGCCCGGTTCTGCGGCTCGGGCTCCGCTTTTAAATATTGCCTCTAGCACCGCCTTTGTCGAGTAGGCCCCGCCGTGGCAATAAATTTCAACCACATCCTCGCCGGTATAGGAATTTGGACCCGCCATAAACGAACAGAGCACATTATCAATTACGCCCCCGCCAACTGTTGATATCTTTCCATAGTATAAACGATGGCTTACAAACTTATTCACAGGATGAGAGGGGTTTATCCACACCTCTGCGATAACGGCTCTGGAGAGTGGGCCTGATATTCGTATCATGCCAACCGCGCCCACTCCATGGGGGGTGGAAATCGCGGCTATTGTGTCTCTACGATTGTGCATGGCGTCGGGAGGCATATAAAATTGACCGCTTTTACTCAAGCACTAATTTGACCGCAAAATCACGTCCGCGTTAATAAATTGAGTGCTTGACACCCAGCGGAAAATTCACTAATTGACCGCCGGCTTAACAATATAATAACCCCATAAAAAATAAGGAGGAAGTCCAAATGTCACCAGTAAAAGTCGGTATCAACGGTTTCGGTCGTATCGGTCGCGTGGCAATTCGTCAGGCCATCAACGATCCCAGCATTGAATTTGTCGGAATTAACGATCTTTTTGACGCACCGACAATGGCACACCTCTTGAAGTACGATTCAGTTTTCGGTCCGCTCAAGGCGTCAATCGAAGTTAAGGAAAACGCCCTCGTTATCAACGGAAAATCTATTCCGGTCTTCGCAGAAAAAGATCCGGCCGCGCTCCCTTGGGCCAAGCTCGGTTGTCAGGTCGTCTTGGAATGCACCGGTAAATTTGTCGATCCGGAAAAGGCAAAAGCCCACCTCACAGCCGGTGCAAAGAAAGTCGTCATCAGCGCTCCTGCCAAAGGTGATTGCAAAACCTTCGTCGTCGGCGTGAACCACACAGAATACAATCCGTCAACCGACCACATCGTTTCCAACGCCAGCTGCACAACAAACTGCTTGGCTCCAGTCGCAAAAGTTCTCAACGATTCGTTCGGCATTGAAAAAGGTTTCATGACCACGATCCACAGCTATACAAACGATCAGCGCGTCCTCGACGGCCCGCACAAAGATTTGCGCCGCGCCCGCGCCGCAGCTCTTTCGATGATCCCGACAACAACCGGCGCCGCAAAAGCGGTCGGCCTTGTTTTGCCGTCATTGAAAGGCAAGCTCGACGGATACGCGGTTCGCGTTCCAACCCCGAACGTCAGCTGTGTCGATCTCGTCGTCATCACCAGCAAGCCGACAACTCTCGAAGAAGTGAACTCGGCACTCAAGAACGCCAGCGAAGGGGCTCTTAAGGGAATCTTGGCCTACACGACAGAACAGCTCGTCTCGGTCGATTTCGTGGACGCCCGCGTTTCGAGCACGGTCGATTCTGGTTACACAAAGGTCAAAGATAACTTGGTCAAAGTTCTTGCATGGTACGACAACGAAGCCGGATTTACGGCCCGCATGCTCGACCTTACAAAATACATGGGAGAGAGGTTATAAGAGGTATGGCAATAAAATACATTAATGAACTTCCAATAGAAGGAAAGCGTGTTTTCATCCGCGTCGATTTCAACGTTTCAATGAAAGACGGCAAAATAAAAGATGACACACGCGTAAGAGCCGCGCTCCCCACGATCGAATACGCTCTGTCGAAAGGCGCAAAGGTAATTCTTGGGTCGCACCTCGGCAGGCCTAAAGGTGTCGGCTTCGAAAAAAAATATACGATGGCGCCGGTGGCCGACAGGCTCTCCGAGCTGTTGGGCGACCGTAAGGTCTATTTCTTCGCCGAAGACTGCATCAGCGACGGCGTAAAGAAAACCGCGGCCGACATGAAGCCGGGCGATGTCATGCTCTTGCAGAATCTGCGTTTCCACTCCGAAGAGGAGAAGAACGATCCGAAATTTGCCAAGGAGCTTGCCGCTCTTGCAGAGGTTTACATTAATGACGCGTTCGGCACGGCTCACCGCGCACACGCTTCAACTGCCGGAATGGCAGCATTCCTTCCGGTAAAAGGCGCAGGGTTTCTAATGAAGAAAGAGGTCGAAAATCTCGGCCGCCTTCTAACGAACCCTGAAAAACCGTTCGTCGCAATTCTTGGCGGCGCAAAGGTTTCCGATAAGATCGCCGTCATTGAAAATCTGCTAAACCTCGTCAATGTGCTGGTGATCGGCGGCGGGATGGCATTCACTTTCCTCAAGGCCAAAGGATTTACTATCGGCAAATCGCTCTTCGAAGAAGACAAGCTTCACACAGCAAACAAAATTCTTGAGCGCGCAGCGGCCAAAGGAGTGAAGATACTTCTTCCGGTTGACCATGTCATAGCGACAGAGCTCGCCGACAACGTTGAAACAAAGACAACCGGCGATGCCAACGTCCCCGACGGTTTCATGGGATTAGACATCGGGCCAAAGACGATCGAAGAATTTGCGGCGGCGATCAAAGCTGCAAAAACAATTTTCTGGAACGGCCCGCTTGGAGTTTTTGAAAATGAAAAATTCGCTCGCGGCACAATGGAAATTGCGCACACGGTGGCAGACGCCTCGGCCTTAAGCGTAATCGGCGGCGGAGATTCCGTGACCGCTGTCAACAAAGCTAAGGTTGCGGATAAAATCACTCACATTTCGACCGGCGGAGGAGCAAGCCTCGAATTTGTCGAAGGCAAAAAACTCCCCGGGCTGACAGCTCTTGAGGCATAAGACATGACCACGAGAAAAACGATCGTTGCCGGAAATTGGAAACTTAACTGCACAGTGCAGGAAGCTCTTTCGCTTGTAACGGGACTTACCGCGCAGTTCGAGCAAACCCCGAACGTCGAAGTCGTTGTCGCCCCGCCATACACGGCGCTTTATTCCGTCGGGGTCGCGCTTTCCGATTCGACAATAAGGCTGGCTTCGCAGAACATCTATTGGGAAGAGCGCGGCGCGTTTACCGGTGCGGTCAGCGGCTCGCTGCTAAAAGATGTCGGCTGTTCCTACGCCATCATCGGACACTCAGAGCGCAGAAAATTGTTCGGCGAAACCGACGAGTCGGTCAATAAACGCATTTTTGCGGCATTGCGCAACGAGCTCGTCCCGATCATGTGCATCGGCGAAACTCTCGAAGAGAGAGAATCGGGCCGTACATTCGACGTCATCGAACGTCAGCTCAAGCACGGTCTGGTGGGCCTCCAGCAAAAGGATTTGGAAAATTTTGTGGTCGCCTATGAACCTGTTTGGGCTATCGGCACCGGCAAGAACGCTTCCAACGAACAGATTCAGGAAGCGCACCATTTTATTCGCAACTACATCGCCAAGATTTACGATGCCCCGACCGCCAACAACATTTGCATTCTTTACGGCGGAAGCGTTAAAGCCTCCAACGTAAAAGAAATTTACGCGCAAAAAGATGTGGACGGGGTTTTGGTGGGCGGTGCAAGCTTGGATGCAAAAGGATTTGCCGATATTATTGCGCAAGCCCCGAAACAAAAATAACGGAGTTTAAATGAGCACAGCATTGATCGTTTTCCATTTTATCATTAGCGCCACGCTGATAGGCCTTATTCTGGTTCAATCCGGAAAAGGGGCCGACATCGGTGCGGCGTTCGGAGGAGCTTCGCAAACGGTGTTTGGAGGAAGAGGGGCCGCGACTTTTTTGAGCAAAGTTACCACGGTTGCAGCCATCCTTTTTCTTTTGACTTCGATATCGCTGGCTCAAATGTCCAAGCAGAGCTCGATAAAATCTGTGCTTGACACGACGCCCGCTAATCAGCAGAATGCGCCGGCTCAAGCAATTCCGGCCGAGCAGCCTACTCAGCAAGCGCCGGTAGAGCAGGGCAAATAAAAGTTAAGACTAGCCGCGGTGGTGAAATGGCAAACACGCATGTTTGAGGGGCATGTGGCGCAAGCTTTGTGGGTTCGAGTCCCACCCGCGGCACAATTTATCTAACAAAAGTAGTCAAGCGTGCCAAATAAAGTCTATCAGATCCCGAAAAAGCTGGAAAACGTTTTGCTGTCATACGTGAAGGAGACCTACCTTCCTGAGCGCATGCACAGCAAAGCCCACTCGCATTTCAACAGCAAAGATGTCAATTTTTTCGCTCGCGGGGTCGCTGAGATGTCGGATTTTTTCACTAGCGAAAGAGGGGCTCTTCCTAAGAATTATCTCAACAGAAAAGACCTTAGAGCCGGATACATTTTATATTTCGTCATGAGCAATTTCCCAAAGGTCATGTTCTGCTTGGACGAAATCGCCGCGGCAAAGCGCTTTGCCGGTCGTGAAACAATCAAAATCGCCGACATCGGTTGCGGACCTGGCACAGCATCGCTTGCCGCCGCAGAGTATTTTTCTACGAACGCTCCAGAGCAAAAAGTCGAGATCGTTGCCATCGATCAAAACACGCGAGCGCTTCACGATACAAAAAAAATATTTTCCGGTTTTGTAAAGTCAGAACGAACACAGCTTTACACAAAATTTGGACAGCTCTATCATAAAAATGTCGGCTACACGCTAAAGACGAAATACGACATAATAATTTTGTCGAACTTTCTTAATGAAATTGGAAACGTTGACGCTCAATCTCAACTCCTCGAATTGATTTCCACTCGCCACATCGCCGACGACGGCATCGTTATCGTCATTGAGCCCGCGCTAAGAAGCACCTCCAGAAACCTTATGCAGCTGCGCGATGAGGTCGCCAAAGGGAACGAGCTCTCTATCTTAGCCCCCTGTATGGGAAGCCCCAAATGCAAGATGCTGGAAAGCAATCACCGCGACTGGTGTCACATGTACATTAGCTGGAAATCGCCCGAAGTAATTGACAAGATCGATCAGCTCATCGGTAACAAAAAAAATTATTTGAAATTTTCTTATCTGATTCTTGGTGGCTCCTCGGCAGCACGTACCGGCAAATGCGCTAAAAACCTTTATAGAACGGTCTCGGCTCCTATGAGAAGCAAGGGGAAGATCGAACTCCTTTTGTGTGGAGAACGCGGCATTACGCGCGTTACAAGGCAGGACAAAGATGCCACGTCAAAGAACTTTGACGCCGGCTCTATCGGTCGTGGAATTGTTGTCGAATTTGACGGCACCGATAAAATCCTAAAAGAAACCACTTTCAAAAAATCATCCGCGTAATCTATCGATTAGCTCTGTCATGTCTTGTGGGATCGGCGCTTCGATCTGAAGTTTTTTCTTCGCTGCGGGGTGCGCAAAAATCACACGCTTCGCATGCAGCGCCTGCCTCGGGAATTTTATTTTACCGTGAGGGTTATAGACCTTATCTCCAACTAACGGGTGGCCTAAGTGGGCAAAGTGAACGCGGATCTGATGAGTAAATCCGGTTTCGAGCTCCGCTTGAACCATTGTCGCAGCTTCGTAACGTTCGATGACACGAAATCTTGTGACTGTTTCCTTGCCCTCGTCTGACACCGCGACTTTTTTACCGAAGCCGAAATCGCCCTTGGCCAAATCAAGCTTGATTGTTCCTGACTCCTTTTGAATTTGACCTTCAACGATAGCGACGTAGGTGCGTCTGACGTTATGCTCTTTAATGTCGTTTGCAAGTCGCAGCCCGGCATTCGACTTTGCAAAAAGAACAACGCCGGTGGTATCGCGGTCAAGCCTGTGAAGAGGTTTGACAAACGTGGCTTTTGCTCCGGGATGTTTTCTGATGAGATACGATTTTACATCATCGTGTAAAATGTTCTTTCTGGCCGCCCCCGCTTCGCCTTTTTCGGCGGCGACAATAAGGCCTCGCGGCTTATTGACGGCTAAAATATCCCTGTCTTCGTAGATTACATCGATGAATCTTCCACCCATATGCACCTCAAAAAAAATCTTTTAATTATCGCCGTTTTAATGCTAGTTAGCCGGCCTATGTCAAACATACTAAATCTTATTGGTCTTGAAGCCGACGTGCCGGAAAACTGGTCGGTTCAAGGAATGGTAACCCTAACCCTGCCGAGCGCCGACAAAAATGTCCGCCCCAATGTCATTTTGACAAAAGAAATGCTGCCGCGTCCAATGGAACTGTCGGAATACTTCGGCCGCATCAAAGAGTCCATAGAAAAAAGGGGCATCCAAGATCTTAAGATTTCCGAGGAAAAAGATCTGGCCATCTCGGGCGTACGCGGAAAAATGATGGTTTGCTCTTGGGACGTTTCTGCCATGGCGGCAATGCTTGGTAAAGACAAAGCAAAGAAACTCGAAAACATCAAACCCGGGCAGCAGGTAAAACAAATTCAGGTCACATTATTGAAAGACCAACTCGCCATCAACATGACCGCCAGCTTTCCTTCGGAAGATTTCGAAAGCTACTGGAAACCGTTCCAGCAGTTTCTCAAAACAATGAAGATTTCCTAATTGACCGACACCGTTTTTTTATAAGCTGAGATTATTTCTTCAATGACCGGCAGCGCCTTGCGGGCCTCTTCAAAAGTATCTTCGCGATCGAGCGGCTCATGGTCATGAACTAACAGCGAACGCAAGGCTGCAAAGCTTTTGGCGCCTGATAGCTGTTTCTTGTTTATCACTTTATGTTCCGCAAGTATCGGAAGAATATTCTCGTACGTCGATGGCTTGCGCAGGTCCAATTCAACAATAATGTGATTGCCGACATCGAGCACGCCTTCAAGTCCGAGCTGAAAAAAACGCTCAAGTGCTGCGCACGCAATTGGATCCTTGCAAGCCTTCTTCTTTCCTGCTTTTAGCAACGCCTTAAGATTTTTTAAGTGGGCGGAGAGTCGCTCCAGCCTTTCGGCTATCAATTCCGATTCAATTAAGTTGTTGTGCGTCATTTGCAGCCTCCTTTGTTAGCTCCGCGTGGACCGAGCGAAGCCGCTCTGTGTCAAGGAAGGTTTTAATCACGCGCTTCTCGCTTTTCGCCCGACTGGAAGCATCGCGTTGATATATTAGTTGGCCGCCAAGCAAGTACCTATGCGCAATTGCCGGCTCACATTCATTTAATATCACAATGTTAATAGAGGAAACTCCGAAAATCCAAATAGCCCCTTCAAGCAACTTCTGCCGGTTTTCGTACCACTGCGGCTCTAAAGTATTAAATAAAACTGCGAGGTCTATCGACTCAACGGGGGATGTGTCACTTTTTGAAGAATTGCCGATAAAATAGGCCAGCTGAACAAATCTCTGATTTCCGAGATAAGCTCTCAGCTGTCTCATACGCTGCTCGGGTGTCAACATAAGCCCTCCTTGGTTGATGGAGGTCTAAGCCACCCTCTATGGCGACCTCTGTTGCCTTCGTTGCTTCACCCAAAATAAATGGACTAGATGTCCAAGTTTCTAGCGTTCAGAGCGTTCTGCTCAATAAATTCGCGGCGCGGCTCGACCTGATCTCCCATCAAAATTGTAAAGATGGAATCGGCCTCGACCGCGTCCTCAACCGTCACCTGCAACAAGGTTCGCCCTTCGGGATCCATCGTCGTCGTCCAAAGCTGTTCGGGATTCATCTCACCCAAACCTTTATAGCGCTGGATCATGTGGCCGGCGCGACCTTCCGCCATAATAAAATCTCTGACGGGGCGTAAAAATCTGTGCTCGTCCTTTGCGTCGCCCTTTTCAACGATAAAAGGCCCGCGCCCGATTTCTTTGAAAGCCTCTCTTAATTTTTTCAACTCCGCAACCTCGGCAGATTCGAGGAAATCCGCGTCGATAACGGTCTCGCGCTGAAAACCGTGCATAATGGTTTTATAAATAATTTTGTTCGATTGGTGCTCGGGGTCTTCAACAACGTCGACGGTAAAATCCCCAAAATCGGGAAACACCTCTTCAATGTGCTCGGCGATTTTATCTAGCTCTGCGTCAAGCTTCTTCGCATTCGACAACAGCGCGCGCGAAACATCGCTAACTGTAACGAGCACATCCACGACCCTAGAATCCCTGCGGCGCTTAACAACTTCTAACAGTTTGTCGTACTTGATTAGCTGCTTGACCAATTTTCCAAGTGCTTTGCCGGTCAACTCCTTGGTCTTCGTCCTCATTTTTACACCGTCAACACCAAGATCGATCAGGTAATCTTCGAGCAGCACGTCGTCTTTAAGATAACGTTCTTCTTTTCCCTTTTTGACTCGGTACAAAGGAGGTTGCGCTATGAACAAATGACCGTTCGCAATGATTTCGGGCATTTGCCGATAGAAAAAGGTCAGCAAAAGGGTGCGAATGTGCGAGCCGTCAACATCGGCGTCGGTCATGATGATTATACTGTGATAGCGCAGCTTTGAAATATCTCGTGTTCCATCGCCGCCGTCACCGACTCCAATGCCGAGCGCCGTGATCATCGTACGAATTTCATCGTTGCTAAGCATTTTGTCGAAGCGCGCCTTCTCGACGTTGAGAATTTTTCCCTTCAACGGCAAGATGGCCTGATTTCTTCTGTCACGCCCCTGTTTCGCCGAGCCGCCGGCCGAATCTCCTTCGACGATGTAGAGCTCGCATTTGGACGCATCTCTCTCTTGGCAATCGGCAAGCTTGCCGGGAAGAGCGCCGACTTCGAGCGCAGATTTTCTGCGGACAAGGTCGCGCGCCTTGCGAGAAGCTTCTCTTGCACGGGCCGCTTCGATCGCCTTGGACAGGATTTTTCTTGAGACGGTTCCGTTGCGTTCAAAAAAGTCGAGAAGTTTTTCGTAAACTACCTGTTTGACAATTCCCTCGACCTCGGAGTTGCCAAGCTTTGTCTTTGTTTGTCCTTCGAACTGCGGGTTGGGAATTTTCACCGAAACCACGGCCGTCAGGCCTTCGCGAATATCGTCGCCGGTCGGGGGTTCACCAACTTTTTTAAACAGATCGGTCGATGATGCGAACTGATTTGCGGCGCGCGTCAGCGCAGATTTAAAGCCGACAAGATGAGTTCCACCTTCGTGAGTGTTTATATTATTTGCGAACGAAAAAATATTTTCGTTGTAACTGTCGTTCCATTGCAGCGCGACTTCGACCACGATTCCATCTTTTTCCGCGTCAAAAAAGATAACGTCTTTGTGAAGCGGGGTCTTCTTTTGATTTAAATGTTCGACGAAACTTTGAATGCCGCCTTCGTAGCAGAAATCGTGTTTTTTCTCGGAGCGTTCATCCTGAATTGTTATTCTGATCCCGCGATTTAAGAACGCGAGTTCGCGAAGCCTCTGAGAAAGTGTGTCAAAACTGTACTCTGTATTTTCAAAAATTTCTTTGTCCGGCTTGAATGTCACCCTCGTGCCGCGCTTGTCTGTTTTGCCGACAACTTTCAGCGGCGCAAGAGGAACTCCACGCTTGAAAGACATCTCATGAACTTTGCCGTCGCGACGAATTTCAACTTTCATCCCTTCGGACAAAGCGTTCACAACAGAAGCTCCAACGCCGTGTAATCCGCCGGAAACTTTATACGCATTATGTTCGAACTTACCGCCTGCGTGCAGCTTGGTGAGCACAACTTCTGCGGCGGAAATTCCCTCGGTCTCGTGCATATCGACCGGAATACCGCGGCCGTTGTCTTCCACCGTTATTGAGTTATCGATATGAATTGCAACGTCGATTTTGTCGCAGAATCCAGCAAGGGCCTCGTCGATCGAGTTATCTACAATTTCGTAAACAAGGTGGTGCAAACCGGCCGTGCTGGTTGAGCCGATATACATCGCCGGACGTTTTCTAACTGCTTCAAGACCTTCGAGAACTTTGATGGTCGATGCGTCGTAAGCATGCCCTTTTTTAGGCGAAGTATTGCTAGATACTTGTTTTTCCGCGGAATTTTCTTTCTTCTCTGCCATAAGTGGAGAGAGGGAATATCAGAAGAGTTTTGAAATGTAAAGTCCAGACTACATTCGCATCGGCATGACCACAGATAAAAATCCCTTGTCAAATTCAGACCTTATAATACAGGGGGCAGTGTCACTTTTAAGCTCCAAAACCACCTTTTCATCTTCTAAAACCCCAAGAATATCAAGGAAGTAGCTTGCGTTAAACCCCACGTCAAACTTCTCCCCTTTGTAAGAGCAAGAAATTTCTTCGTGTGCCTCACCGATATCGGGATTAGACGACGTAATATCGAGATTATTAGACGAAATAGAAAATTTTACGCCGCGGGACTTTTCGTTTGCGACCAAGGAAGTCCTTCTTAGCGATTGAATTAATTCTTGTCTGCCGACGGATAAAATCTTGTTGTTTTCTTTCGGGACCGCCGATTCATAAGGCGGAAAATTCCCGTCGATTAGGCGACACACAAGTAGTGTGTTTTCGGTTTCCGCGGAAATTGTCTTCTCCCCGATCTTGAGATTGAACACACCATCAAGATTCGCCAAAAGTTTTTTTAGCTCCCAAACACCCTTCTTGGGAAGAATAACCCCCTTGGGCAACTTCGCAGAATTTTTTAGCTGTCGCTGCGAATATGAAAGTCTGTGTCCGTCGGTTGCAACCATTCTCAAAAAAGATTTTCCCGATTCACTTTTACTTTCGAGCATAACGCCGTTGAGGGTGTATCTGGTCTCGTCGTTTGACATGGCGTATGAAACTTTTTCGACCATCCCGATAAAATCTTTTGCTTCCAACGAAATTTCGTTTCCCTCGGCAACCGGAATTTTTGGAAATTCATCGGGCGCCGCACCCATGATCTTAAATTTTGATTTTCCGCTGACGATTTCGATCCAATTGTTCGCCTGTTTTTTCAGAGAAACAATTCCGGAAGGAAGTTCTTTCACAATGTCGTAAATATTTTTCACCGGCACTAAAACTTTTCCCTGAGAAACCGACTCGGCGGGTTGTTTTGTAACAAGTCCGATTTGAAGATCTGTCGCGGTGAAAGTCACCGACTTGTTGCCGGTCTCCAAAAGTGCGTTTGTTAAAATCGGCATCGTTGTCCGGTGTTCGATAACACTTTGTGAAAGATACAAAGCGTTCAATAAATTTTCTTTTTGAATTTTAATTTCCATAATTCACCCCATATTTTGTTTTGTCTTTCTGTTTTATATTTTTAAACAAAAGACAGTAGTAGCAGAAGTAGCGGCTGTGGATATGTGCACAACCGATTCAACTCAGCGAAGCAGAAAAACATTTCGCAAATTTTTTCTGTGAACAATCTCTTGATAAAGAACTCAATAACCTGTGAAACGCTGTGCAAAAAAGTTGTTAGAAAAATTGTTACACCACTAATCAACATGGTTATGCACAAACTTGTGCACAAAAAATTTCATGGAAGAGTGAGACGCTTTTCAAGCGTCTCGATCTCTTCGCGAAGCTTCGGATTTTCAATGAGCATCTCTTCAACGCGCCTGCATGCGTGAATGACCGTAGTGTGATCTTTTCCGCCGAATTTTTCTCCGATCTCAGGAAAGCTAGAACCGGCGTGCTTTTTACAGAGGAACATCGCGATTTGTCTCGGCACGACGAGCGATTTCATTCGCCGCGCAGATTTTAAATCGGATATTTTTATTTTGAAATGTTCTGAAACAAGTTTTTGTATCGAGTCTATCGAACATACAACCGTGCTTTTATTCACAATGTGTTGCAAGATTTTCTCGGCGAACGAAACAGTGATGGTCTCTTTGAAAAGAGAAGAGTAGGCCGAAAGACGGATCAGCGCCCCCTCGAGCTCGCGAATGTTAGAACGAATGCGAGTTGCAAGAAAAATCGCGACATCGTCGCTCATTGTGATGAAAGAGCTCTCCGCTTTCTTTTTCAAGATCGCAATTCTAGTTTCGAGATCGGGAGGTTGAATGTCGGCAACGAGGCCCCATTCGAGGCGAGAACGAATTCTGTCGTCAATGTCAATAATATCTTTTGGATATCTGTCGCTAGTCACGACGATTTGTTTTTGAAGTTCAAGTAAAGTGTTGAACGTGTGAAAAAACTCTTCTTGCGTTCTCTCTTTTCCCTGTAAGAACTGAATGTCGTCCATCAAAAGCACATCACAATTCTGGCGATATTTTTTTCTGAGCTCGACCATTTTGTCGTAGCGAATTCCAAAAATCACCTCGTTCATAAAACTTTCCGCCGTGACGTAGAGCACTCTTGTGTCGGGATTTTTTCTGATGATTTCAAGACCGATAGCGGTAGCAAGGTGAGTTTTTCCAAGACCGACTCCACCGTAAATAAAAAGCGGGTTGTAGTGTCCACCCGGAAGATCTGCGACCGCCTTTGCCGCAGCGCTTGCAAATTGATTCGCGTTGCCGACGACAAATCTGTCGAAAGTATATTTTAAATTCAGTCCGCTGTTTGGTGTGCGGGCGGGAGCGTTTTGTTGTGAAGAAGATTCAACGCTTGGAAGTGTCGCGTCGATTTTAGTGTCGATTTCGTCGCCGATCGACGAATCGATTTCGAGCATACACTGCACCGGTCGCCCAAGCGCGATCGAAAGCTCCGACAAAAGCACGTCGGAATAATTTTCTTCGATCCAGTCTTTACAAAATTTATCCGGCACGCCGACCGTTAAAGTGTCGCCATCTTCACGCAGGGGTTTCACAAAAGCAAACCACTTGGCGTAGTTCACCTCGCCGATTTTGCCGCGAATTTGTTCAAGAAATTGGTGCCAGTGTTCAGGTGTCATGATATTCACATTATTATCCACACCTGTGGATAAGTCCGCCGTTTTTTCGGTACATATGTCCGATGTTAGCCGCATGCAAGTGAAAACTTTCGCTCTTGACAATGAAGCCGTAACTCCTTATCAATCCAGTCTAATTTTTTTGGAAACAAGGAGAATTATATGCCGAAGAGAACTTTTAAACCGAGCAAGGTTCGTAGAAAAAGAACACACGGTTTCAAAAAACGTATGAGCACCAAAGGCGGAAGATCGGTTTTGGCGAGCCGCCGTAAGAAGGGCCGCAAGCGCTTGACTGTCAAAAAGGGTAGATAATGCAAGGGGTTACCAAGCTCGAACGTTTGCTTAAAAAGCAAGAGTTTGATTTGGTCTATAAAACCGGCAGACGGCTCTTTTCAAAGCACTTTTCGATAACTTTTCTCAAAAGCCCCCGAAAAAGGATAGGTTTTTCAATATCCTCTAAAGTCGGCGGGGCGGTCGTCCGAAATCGTATAAGACGAGTCATTAGAGAAATGTTTCGTAATAATATTGACCTTTTTCCGCATGGAGATTGTGTAATTTGGGCAAAGGCCGGAGCTGCCAAATTAAATCGGCCCGAAATCCGCGAGGAAATTTCTGCTCTTGCCAAAAATGTCAATAAATAAATTTTTTCTTGCGTTTATATGGCTGTATAAACGGTCGCTCTCGAAACCATTGAGGTTTTTGGGGGCAGAATGTCGATTTTATCCGAACTGTTCGACCTATGCGCAGCACGCATTCGAACAATATGGCGTTTTAAAGGCCTTTTGGCTCACATTGAGGCGGTTGGCTAGGTGCGGGCCTTGGCATGAAGGCGGAATTGACCCGGTTCCACCAAACCCTAACAGAGGTAAGTAATGAAATTGAATCAGGATACCAGATCGCTGCTGGCCGTCGGATTAAGTGTGGGTGTTTTTGTTCTTTGGTACGCATTTCTTAGCCCAAAACCTCCAAAACCGACTCCGCAAGACACCGCTGCCGTAACCGCACAGGCCTCGGCGCCGGCGACAACAACTCCGACACAGGTCGCGGCAGCTCAGTCGTCACTTCCCGCCCAAACTTCAACGAGCGCGAGCTTAGTTGCAGACCCTCAAGCTACGACGCCTGTGAAGATTTCGACATTTGAATCAGAGCTTTGGAAGGTCGTGCTCACAAACGACGGCGCGGTTCCGCTCTCTTGGGAGATGAAAAAATACAAAGAGGGAAAACCCCCCGCAGAGAAGCAAATCAATCTGGTGAGCGAAGCCAATCCGCCTCTTTTGCAGAAATTATCATTTGCAGTTATTCCGGAGCGCCCGAGGTTTGCGGTTCAAAGCGAATCTGAAAACGAGATTGTCTATGTTTGGCGGAACAACGAAGTCCAAATCACAAAGACGTATCGTTTTGACCCGAACAAATATCAGCTCGACCTAATTCTCGGAGTTAAGAACCTAGGAAAAAATCCCGTGCAGGGGACGGTTTCGCTCGATTGGAAATATCAAAACGGAAAACAGGAAAAGGGGGGTTTTCTTAGCTTTCTCAAAGGGCCGAAGAACGAACATCAGCCCATTTTCGATATTAATAACAAAGTGGAACGCGAAGCCGGCGTGAATAAGATCGGGAGATTACTGTGGAGCGGAGTTGAAGACCGCTATTTTATCGCAGCGATCGTTCCGCGAGAAGCCAGCGACGCCGCATCGGTTTCAACACAGATGATTCCGTCGCAGGATGGAGGACGGATCGTCGGCGCTGTCGCGACAGAGCCGCTGCCGGCTATTATTCCGGGGAGCGAAGTGGTGCAGACATTCGCTTTGTATGTCGGTCCAAAGCAGATGGAAAGCCTTAAGGCGGTCGGCGCTAATTTAGACAAGGCGATCGATCACGGATGGTTCAGCGTTATCGCGCTTCCCATTTTGTATCTGCTTAAATTTTTCTACGGACTTGTTCACAACTGGGGTGTGGCCATCATTTTGCTGACCCTCTTTGTTAAACTTTTGCTGCATCCGCTGACAAAGCATTCAATGAAGTCGATGAAGGCGATGCAAAAGATTCAGCCTCAGATGAAAGCGCTCAGAGAAAAATACAAGAACGACCGCGAGCGTCTTAACATGGAGACGATGCAGCTTTTCAGGGCTAACAAAGTTAACCCGATGGGTGGTTGTCTGCCAATGTTGTTACAGTTCCCGATTTACATTGCGCTTTATCGTGTGTTGTGGAGCTCGATCGAACTTTATCGTTCTCCGTTTTTCTGGTTCTATCGTGACCTGTCCGCTCCCGACCCGACGTTTGTAATGCCGATCCTGCTCGGTGTTTTTATGTGGTTGCAGCAGAAGTTCACGCCATCTGCCAGCATGGATCCGCAGCAGGCAAAAATGATGCAAATTATGCCGATCATGTTCACGGCTTTCATGCTATTTTTGCCAAGCGGGCTGGTTCTCTATATTCTGGTGAACACGCTTACCAGTGTGTTGCAGCAGTGGATGTCGAACAACGATATTCGCTTTAGAGACCTGATGCGCGGAAAATTTAAAAAGGCCTCGGCATAAATCTTTTTTGCCGATTGCATAAATACCCCGATAAAATGCAGATTTATGCATTTTCTCGGGGTTTTTTATGTCCAATAACTCTTTTTTGTTGCGACTTCGTATAATTATTGATAGGGGACTATCTCCATAATAATCTTAGGGTTTTGTTGTTTTTTGGTTGCTGTTAGCGGGGGATGTCACACAGGATGGCATGCAATGTCCACGACAGATCGACATTTTGAGCTTTCATCGGTTCTTTATGGTTCGTTGACCTCTTATTGGAGCTCGCTGCAAAACGAGCGGCCGCTAGATCAAAAAACTTCTCTTACGATTGAAACCGAAGTTGTGCAAAGCGATGCGTTCAAATCGGGTCGTCGTCTGGTTGAAGAATTAATTCTTAGCGTTGGGAGTTCAAGCGCGTCTTGGCTGGAACAATGGAAAAATAGATCGCTGCAAATTGAAAAGCTCAAAGCAATTCTTGAGCCTGCCGGTCCCAAGACGGCCGAACAAATGCTACTCTCCGCCGGACTTTTCGCTTATTGCGCCAACACATCCGACTTATTTCATCCCGACGACTATTTTGAGGCGGCGCGCCTTTATCGAACGATCGGTGACCACCGCAGGGCCGGTGAGGCATATCTTGCGGCGATTGAAAACGCCTCTTCCCTTCTTGGCTTTGAGTTTTCGTCTGCGATTTACAAAGAGGCGGCGCAAGAGTTTCTGCTGGCGGGAGAATTGCAGCTTGCCGATCACGCTCTTTTCTTAAGAATAGAATTGGCAATTAAGAATGGCGACTATGACAGGAAGATTTTTTTCATGCGCGAGCTGCTCGAACATTTCCAACAAACCTCCAGATTGTCATATGCAGGCCAACTCGCCGCTCAAATAGAAGTAGAATCAAGGCTGTCTCGGTCGATCGCTCAGAGGCTTGAGTTTGCAGAGAGAGCAAAAAGGGCCGGCGACACAAAAGGAGAGATTTCGGCGAGACTGGCTGTTGCCGAGCTGTGGTTGCAGGCGGGGTCCATCGATTACGCCAAGAGAAGTTATTTGTTGGCGATACGAGTCGCCGAATCGGCAGGGCAAAACGTAGAAACGGCTAAGCTAAAATTCGGTCTTATCGAACTTCTCTCCGGACTCTCCACCTCTTCATACCGAGAAAAGGCGGACATGCTTTTCAGCGCCGCCAAAGATCTTAGCGGCTCGCGCGGGGTTTTTTATTCCGGCGCCGCCATCTCAGCGTCTGCGAAAGAAGCCGTTGCGGCAAAGGCATTTTCAAGGGCCGTTGTCATGCTGCTTCCTTTTGCGCTGCATCCGTCTGCCGGTGGGCCCGATAGGGCCAGAATAGTCGAGATGATAATTGATGGAGGTTCGGGAGACAGGCAGCTTTACAATGAAATGCGCGCCATTCTCTGGCCGGAATTAAACAAAAATGCAAAGTTCGCCTTGCTTAGCAACAGAGACAAAAAAAATATCGTCGCGGCCTATTTGGAAATTGCAACGGCTGTTGCGGAAAAAATGACGGCATCCGGCAATACCTCTCTTGCTCTAAGCTTTATGTTTGAATCTCTCGGCGATGTTAAAACTCTTACCTATCCGGGGAGCCCTTGTCGCGCAATAGCCGGCCGTGTCGTAATTGATTTTGCCGACAGAATAATTGCGACGCGCGGCGCCACTCTCGGTATTTTTGAAAAACTGCACCTTTGGTACACTAAGCGGACATTGCGCTACGATTTGATCAGGGGCGACGCGCTGAGCGATGACGGAAGAAAAGTTGCAGAAAGGCAAATTGAACCCGTGCGCACTCCCAGCTCTGTAGATGTTCTGCGCGGCGTTGCCGACCTAGAAAAACTGGGCAAGCACGAGCAGGCGGCTCTAGCCAAATTTAATAATCTCGGCCCCGCACTTGAAGCCGAAGGAAATTACGACGCTGCAATTAAACTTTATGAAGAGCTTTCAACTCGCTTTCTGAGCGAAGCTAAAAGCGCAAATGACCCCGAGCTAGAAAAAAAGAACGCGCTGCTTGCAGATGCGCTTTGTCGCCGCGGGAGATTGATGGTTCTTTACGGCGACAAAACTCGAGGAGATGTTGAACACGGTGGCGCGCTTTTAAATGCCGGCTATTCTCTCTATGGACTTTTACTTAAAAATGAACAAGCGGCCGACGGAGCGAACTCGTGGTCATTGATCTATGCGGTGACCGAACTTGTCAGGGCCGGCCGAGCCGAGCAGGCGTTTACTCTAATGGACATGATAGCTGTGCCAAAAAGCGTTTCACCTGAAGCGTTAGAATATATTTTCGAAGAAATCTTATTGAAAGAATCGGGAGACAATAAAAAACAAAAATTAGAATTTTTGAAAAAAGCATCTCGCCTTGTTTTTTTAGCGTACGGAAAGGAAGAGGCCGAAAAATTCATTGAAAGACTTTCTGCCAAAGGTTCGTCCGGTTTACTTGCAGGTAAAAATCGCCTTGCGAAACAAAGCATGAGTGAGCTTAGAGATTTTATTGTTGCAGCCGAACCGCCTAAGCTCAGGTCTCGAATATTTCCTCCCGTGTCGGACATGAAAGACTTCACCGGCGGCGTGGCTTTGCGGGGGGGTGCCGAGGCACGAAAGCATTTGGTAAAAATAAGATTTTTAGAGCGGATAAAGAGAGCGTTTGGAAAGAGGTAAAAACAATGTCTGAAAACAATGATTCTGTAAGCGGCACGGCTCTTTTAACAGGTGCGGCCCAATATTCTTTGCAACAGCGCCAGACAATACATGCGATCGCTGCAGATGCTGAATTCGACGCCATGGAGCAGCCGGATAGGTCTCAGAGGATATGGGACATCGCGAGCGTCAAAGCGCTTAATTCGCTGGTCACCGGCGTAGCAAGGCCGGTGGATTTTTTGGGTTTGGCCAATTTGATAATGGGGGTGCCGGCAGATTTTATTCCCGACGGGCCATCTCTTAACCGAGCGCCGCTTGGCATGGCTTCCGGGTTTAACCGCTCCATCTTTTTTAAAGGAGCAATAGCGGTTTTGCGACACGGCGGTTTTTTTAATGAAGCGGCAGAGATCGAGGTCGGTGCGCTGGCTCTTTATTATCTCGACCGGCATGATTTTGAAAGAGCCGCCTATATGGTTTCGGACGCCGTGGAAAATTTCGAGCAGGGGGGGCGGCTTGACAGGGCTGCGGCAACGGCAATAAAACTTGGAAGAGCTTTGATACTTTATGGCGCGGTGGATCAGGGGAAAAAATATCTCGAACACGGCGCGGCGCTGATGGCAAAGGCTTCGTTGCAGCAGGACGCGGCCGGAAGAGGAGCGTTTGTTCTTGCCGGAGTTGAGGCTCTTTTACAGGCTGAGCGATTTGATCTCGCAGAAAACCAGATAAGGGTGGCCGGAAAACTTTCAAGCGACGTCCTCAAAAGCATCGCCAGAGCGATAACGGCGACGCAAGGTGATTCAATAATAGGCAAGGCTTTTTTCAACAGAATATCGTTGACGCTTTGTGTTGTTGAAAAGCTTTCGATGATAAATCCGGAGGCCGCACGGAGTTTGGCTTCCGGCGAAATGAAAAACATCAAAGGGACAGACGACGCCTCTTTAATTGCGAGGCATCTATTGCAAAAACGTCTTGCCGCGCTCCCTTCGCCGGCGGGGCTTAACCCAAAAAGCATTGCCGCAAAAATCGTCGGCAGGACATTAGCCGGTTTTGTATCGTTCGCTTCATGGTTTTCAGCGAGAGCGTTGGTGTCTGCCGGCATCGATCCAAAAAAAGCCGACTTGAATTTGTTGTTGATCAAGGCAGATCCAGAGGCGGCAAAGGCGAATGCGCTGGCCGAGCTCAAACAATCGATTCTTGTCTTTGAAAGACTTGGGAGAAGCGGAGAGTTCGCAGAAAAAATACTGTCCGATTTTGGCCCAAAACTCGAGGCTTTGGGCCAAAGCAGATCGGCCCTTGAGAATTACGTCGAAGCCGAGAAAATTTTCAGACAGCAGAAGAAACACGATCAGGCGGCAAAGGCCCTTTTAAAACGAATCTGCGTTCTGCAAAAAATGAACGAAACCGCCAGCGTTCCGATTTTGTTCAAACAGCTTTTCGACATGTTTGATCAGGCGGGCGGCGAGGCGATTCCGTTCGGGAATTTGAGCTTAGGTTTTCAGTTGCTGATCGAGGCAAAACAGCCAACCCTAGCGTTTACATTATTTTCCAGAGCGGTGGCGCTCGATGGCACAACGATAAAACCGAATGTGCTTTTAGATGTTTTTGAAAGCGCATTGTCCTCGGGCAATCTTCCAAAAGAAAAGTTAAATCAGTTGTCATATTCTTATTTAGCAAACGCGTTTTTGGTTCTTGATTCAGCGGAGAACAAAGTCGAAGCTTTTTGGGTCGCAAAAAAGATGACCGCTTTGTTGCCGATCGAAACACCGGCGCAGCGAGCGAAGAAGGCGGGATTTTTAGAGCGGATCATTTTACTGTGTATCGAGCAGAATCAAACAGCCATCGATCCCGACTACAAGGCTAAGGTGGCATCTGTTTGGGAGGCTGCCGGCTATCTGCTCGACGAGCTAAATGCCGTTGATGGCAGGCAAGGTTTAGGAATTAATCGAGCCAGAAAGACCGGAACAAAAGTTAGGGAAGCTCCGCCTCCATTGCTTCTTCCGGACTTGCTTCCGCCTCTTGAGCGGCCGGCCCTTCGCATGGAGGAGCGGCCCACAGAACGTTCGCCGAGGGTCTGGGTGGCCGGAGAAGAAATTGAAGACAGGCCGGTTGTTAGAGATAGCGAGCTAAAGAGGGGCGCGGAAGTGTTGAGAGGGGCCGCCGGCGCTCGTTTAAAGAACGGAAGAAGAACAATAAAATAACGCGGCTAACAAGCCGTAAAAATAGACAAGTCTTGGCTTAGCGGGGCGGGGGGTAGAACAGGAATATTATGGCTACGAAAAATGTTTCGGAAACGACGGTGCGTTCTAAGATTGAGCAGGCGGCGAAGAATTTCAATTACAGGCTCGAACACAACCTTGCTGATGAAGCTCCCCTTAGAAAGGAGACAACCCGCAAACTTGTGCTCCAAGTTAGAGAGCTTGTCGAAAGTAAGCCGGAGCTCGCAGCGACCTGCGCAGCCCTCTTACATAACGCCCCCCAAAAGTATCCGAGAATATTCGATCCGCTTCCGCTCTATTTCGAAGCGGTTCAATTTTATTCAATGGCCGAGGAGATGCGTTCCGTAGCCGAAATATATTCAAAGCACATCGCAAGACTTTATCTCGACGCGGGCAATCTGTTGTTTGCTTTTGAAGCTTTCAGGCGAAGCGTGGGAATTTACTATGCGTTGAACATGCGAGAGGAGATCGCCGGAATAAACGGGACGTGGGCTCTGTCAACTTTCGACGCGGTGCTGGAAGCGGCACGGACATTATCTGATGGGAAAATAGACGCCGTGTTTATAAAAGACTCGCTCGACTACGGCATGAACAGACTCTTGCCCGAAATTGCAAAGTCGGGTCGCTACGAAGAGGCCCTTGCATATTATGCCAAAGTGCTGGGGGCGGTGCGCAGCTTTGGCGGCTCTGTTAATGCGGCCAGAATCAGATGCCGTCAGGCAAGGCTGCTTTTTAAAATGGGGCGCGAAGACGAGGCGAGAATCAAGTTCATTCAGGCTTTTGATCTCTTCAGCAGAATGGCTACAAAAGCAAACGACACGGTGATCGAAGGTGTAGTTGATGGAGAGGTTTACTTTGGAATGAATGAATTCATCAGGGCCAGACAGGTCGATTTGGCTCTTATGCTTTTGTCTCAATACAACGGTCCGATCGAGAATCTAGTTGCTCTTACCGAGAAGGTTCTGAAAAATGTAGTGATCTATAAGTTTGGAATTGCCCATCCGTTTGAAGTCGCGAGGTACGCTTTTTTCGTAGTTGAAAAGTTTAAGCGACTTAATGCGTACGAACAGGCCGCCAACTTTCTTATTGAGGCGGCGCAACGCATACCGAGAATCGGGGTTGAACAGAAGATTATCGCACAGGAGTTTCTGACAAAGGCGCTTGAACAAACCGAAGCGATGGGTTCGGGAAAAGAGGCGCTCGTTAGAAGGATACTCGTTGACCACGAAAAATTGTCGATGCAAATAAGGACGATATCGGGCGACGGCCCGTTTAATGCCCGCAAAGCGTTGCGCAAAGAGACCCAAGGGCTTCCTCCCGTTGAGGCGTACCGATTCAAGATGATGGAGGTAAACGCCGCCATCGAACGTTATGCCGGCAAACTAGTGCCCAAATTGAACGTTCCGGTTCCTACCATTCAAATCAATGTCGCGCGAGAAGTTATGATGCTTGAAAGCGGACATGTCGGCGCAAGAAGAATGCTTGAAAAATAAATGCGGTCTATTTCAAGAGATAGGTCTGCATCTTAACTGCGGATGATGTTGTGTCAGATGAAGCGTTTGCGTTTTTTCCGGCGCCGTCGTCGCTTCTGACAACGTAGGCCATGACCGCCCCTGTCGCATCTTCTTTCCATTCGGTCGATGGGTTGTCGTAAATGACGTGCATGGTTAAAGACTCGCCCGATTTCAGCGGAATGCCGGAAGAATCTTCGAAAGGCTTCAAACTTACAATTTCATGTTCGGTGTCGAGCTCGGTCTTTCCCTGCCAAAACGGAGTCGGTTGTTTTCCGCTGGTCAATGAAATTTCAACGCCGTAATTTTGCAAAAGACCGTAGGCTTTTGTCAGTCGCCCACCCTCTGGGAGCTCAAACTCAGCCTTCTTTTTCACAAACTCTTTTGGCGCGATAGCAATCGGTGCGTGGTCGCACGGATCGATATCGAAAAGCATTGGGGCGACATCTTTCATGTTCTTGGCCAAGCGCATCGGGATCGCGGTAAGTTCAAAAATGAAATAGACCTCTTTGTATCCTTGTGAGCGCGGGTTGCGTAAAACAACGTTTGCTTCAAGCCGTTCGTTGGCTAGCACCGGATAGCCGAGCCCGTCGGGGAGCTCAATTTCTTTATTGATAGAGTTGGCGGCGAAGAAAGGGTTTGCCACCTCTTTGTCCGAGCAGAGCGGATTTTTCTCTCCGCCGTTTGCCACGATCGCGGAATAGAGCAGGTCGTTTGGAAGATCTTCTCCATCCGCATCAACAATTTTCGAGGCGAATTTAGTTATCCACAAAGGCTCGTCGGCGGCGAAGGCGATCTTCCCCGGATCGTCTTGCATGACCTGTGCTTTTTGGCGCGGTTCGAGCTGAAAAGGACCCACTTTGTAGGTCAGTTTCTGCAATCCCGACTTGGGAATTTGCGGCGCCGTGTCGATCGAATAGTCGATGGGTTTGGCTGCGTTTTGGGTGTGGATAGCCAGATTTGGCCCCTCTTCACACGCGACGAAAGCAAAAAGCGCAATAATTATGGGTAGATAGCTCTTCTTCATGAGTTGGTGTGGAAATTAGCAGAAAATTCATGCGGCGAAAATACGCACTGCGGCATGTAAATGACGCGCTACGCAATCGACAGAAGGCGGAACTATTTTAGGGTAAAAAATATTTTCCCTTGCTTTTCCAGCCCTTGGGGAACTAAGAGCCGACCCGCCGCTATGGAAACAATATTAAATAACCATTTGTTGGTTCTTCTTTTCATTCTCTCAACGGGCTATCTGATCGGAAACATAAAAATTAAAGGAATATCGCTGGGGGCCAGCGCGTGCTTGTTTGTTGCGATAGCTGCGGGGGCCGCCGGAGCCGGAGTCCCGCAGATTATCACGAGCCTCGGCGTGATATTTTTTGTTTATTCGATCGGTTTGCAGGCGGGCCCAAGATTTTTTCATCTGTTCAACCGGCGCGGCATAAAATTTTCGGTGCTGGCTATTTTGACCGTCTTTATCGGCGCGGGGACCGCCCTTTTACTGGCGATACCCCTCGGCATTAGTACCGCCTCTGCGGTCGGCATATTTGCCGGCGCCATGACGAGCACTCCGGCATTGGCAAGTTCCATTGACGCGCTTGAGCTATATCTTCCGGGGAAGGCGGGTGAGGCCAGTCTTGGATACGCCATCGCCTATCCGTTCGGGCTGGTCAGCGAAATATTGTTCGTGCAGCTGATGCCGAAGATCTTTGCAAAAAAGGTCAAAGATGAAAAAGAGGAAGAGGCCGCCGCAAAAAATCGCGACGAGTTCAGATCCCACCAGTACAGACTTACCAACGCTAACTTTGTCGGCAAAACAATTGACGAAATAGATTTGCACGATCTCTGCCGAGTAAATTTGACCCGTTTTAAACGCGGCGAGGATATCAATCTCGTTACGCCGTCCACAAGATTTGAAATGAGCGACGTTGTTGTTGCCGTCGGCACAATCGAGGAGCTGGCTAAGTTCAGAATGATTTTCGGCGACGAGGTTTCGACGCCGCTGCCGCAGCATCGCAGGCACGAGATACGCGACATCTATATCAGCGGCAAAGCCGTTGTTGGAAAGGCTTTGAGGGAGCTGCGTCTGCCGGATACTTACGGCATAACCGTAACTCGCCTTTATCGCGAGGAGACGATGATCGTTCCGACCGGCGAGGTCATGCTGGAAATGGGGGACCTTATAAAAGTTGTCGGAGATTCCGAAAACGTGGAAAGGTTCATCAAGGTCGCGGGGGCCGCGAAAAGCAAGCTGGACGACACAAACATTATGATTCTTGCTTTGGGAATGTTTCTTGGGACAGCCATCGGCGAAATCCCGATAGTTGTGGGAAACGTAACTTTCAAACTTGGGCTTGCCGGCGGCCCGCTTTTTGTGGCGTTACTTTTGGGGCATTTTGGCCGCATCGGCGGCGTTTCGATACGGATTCCGAACGCGGTAAAAATTTTCATTCGCGAACTGGGGCTGGTTTTCTTCCTAACCGGCGTCGGAGTCAAAACTGGCAGCGAGCTTTTAAAGACCGCAGAGCGTCACGATATCATCAACTCTTTTTTACTGGGAGCCGGCGTTTCTATCGTCGCGATGTTTGCCTCCTATTTCATTGTCAGGCGAATATACAGAACGCCTATCTGCTCGTCGCTTGGAGCTCTTTGCGGCGCTAAAACAAGCAGCCCGTCGTTGGGAGTTCTTATCAAAGCGCTAGATGACGATACTCCGACCCTTTCTTATGCCGCCACCTATCCTGTGGCCATCATCATGCTTACGGTAGTGGGGCAGCTCTTTGTATGGCTGGGAAGTATTTTGTTGAACTAAGCCCAGCGCTGCTATATTTTTATCGGCACCTATGGCAGAAAATCTAAAAGTCGTTCTAAACGGTAAAAGGGTTTCCGCAAAATCCGGAGAGACCATCGCCGACCTTTTGGTTCAAAGTCCTCACAAAGGGGTTTTTCAACCGATCGTCGCCGTTGCTAACAACAGGCTCGTCGGGCTTTATCACGACATTAGAACCTCTTGCGACATTTCAACTCTTGACCTTACTTCGCGAGAAGGAAACGAGGTCTATCGTCGCACGGCGATGCTGATCTTTTTTGCCGCCCTCCGCGAGATAGCTCCCAAAGCCAAGGTGATAGTGGGCCAGTCGGTCGGGAACGGCTATTACCTCGACGTGGACGGCGGGCGTGTTTCGGAAAAACTGATCAAAGAGGTGGAGGCGCAGATGAACAAGATCGTTTCAAGCGATCTGGCGCTGCGCCCAAAATGGATCCCTATCGAAGACGCCATCCACTATTTCCACAAAGAGGGTCGGACCGATCGAGTTCTGCTGCTTCGTCAGATGAGAAAATCGGAAGCTCAGGTCGTTGATATCGGAAGCTATCGCGGATTTGTTTATGGGCCGGTTGCTCACAGAGCGGGGCTCATCAACCGGTTTAGAGGCTACCGCTATCATGACGGTGTTGTGCTTGAGTTTCCGGGACCGCAGGGTGAATTCTTCGGCGAAATGCGGGACGAGCCAAAACAATTTGAGATCTATCGAGAAACCAGAAAATGGAACGAACTCATCGGCGTGCAGAACGTCGCTCAGCTCAACGAGCAAGTCATTAAACGTCATGCCGTCGATCTGGTGAGGGTCGCAGAGGCTCTTCACGAAAAGAAGATCGCCGCAATCGCCGACGAAATCAGCAAACGGCGCGACACGAGGCTGGTCCTTATTGCCGGTCCGTCGTCCTCCGGAAAAACAACGTTTACAAAGAGGCTCGCCGTGCAGCTCCGCGTGAACGGCATTGAGCCGGTCGCGATATCGATCGACAACTATTATTTGGACCGCAACGACAGTCCGCGGCGTGAAGATGGTAGCTACGATTTCGAAACCATCGATGCGATCGACCTAAAGCTTTTCAATAAACACGTCAAAGAACTGATGGCCGGCAAAGAAGTTGCGACGCCGATCTATTCTTTCGCCGACGGAAGAAGGCTTCAGCACAAGAAGTTCTACATGAGACTTAAGCCGAATCAGGTGCTTATCACCGAAGGGTTGCACGGCCTCAACGAACGCCTGTCTGCCGAGATAGCAAAGAAAAATAAGTTCAAAATCTATGTTTCGGCCCTTACCCAGCTGTGTATCGACGACCATAACCGAATTTTTACGTCGGATTCGCGTCTGCTAAGACGCATTGTCCGCGACAGGCTTTTTAGGGGTTCGACCGCCGCCGAAACGCTAAGCATGTGGCCGCAGGTGAGATCCGGAGAGAATATTTACATTTTCCCGTTTCAGGAAGAGGCCGACGTGATGTTTAATTCCACGTTAGTTTACGAACATTCGCTTTTGGCGCCGTATGCCGAACGATTCCTTATGGAAGTTCCGAGAAATCATCCGTCGTTCGTTGAGGCTCTGCGTTTACTAAGATTCCTCGATCTTCTGATACCGATCCTCCCCGAAGAGGTCCCGCAAACCTCAATTTTGCGCGAATTTATCGGTGGGAGCTCTTTTAGATACTGAGCTTTTTACCCGGAAATGGCCTCAAAATAGCAGCTTGCAAATAAGCCCCTTTTTGCTAGTTAAGGCCGGCATGAGCGAATTTATTCACAATCTTTTAGGCTATATCGGGCTTGCCCTTCCGGCCCTTGTCATCATCACAAATCCGCTTGCCGCGGCCAGTTTTTTTGTGTCGATGAGCGAGGGGCAAAGTGACAGCGGATTGAAAAAAATTGCGTGGAAGGCGAGCTTGACGTCGATGTGGGTGATGATCATTTTTGCCGTTTTCGGCACTCTGATCTTCAAACTGTTTTCAATCACCATTTATGCCTTTCAAATCGCCGGCGGCATCATCCTTTTCGGCGTCGGCATGGATATCCGCAAGGGGCGTCGCAACGAGGGCGAAAGCAAAAAAATAGGCGAAGATTTTTCAATTGTGCCGCTGGCAATCCCCATTATATCGGGACCGGGGGCCATTACGACCACGCTAATGCTGGCCGGCGACGCCGAGAACATCGCGTATTTAATTGCTTTGATCGTTTGTATCGTTATCAGTCTTGCGATCATGTATCTGGTCCTGACAAACGCTCATAAACTTACCAATCTTTTGGGCGAGGGGGGCGTGAAGATCTTAAGCCGCCTAATGGGTCTAATCCTTGCGGTGATGGCGGTTCAATTTGTTCTCAACGGCATTAAGGGAGCAATCCCAACACTTGCTCCGGTGCTTTCAAACTGCATTAAAGGCTGACGATGCTAGGTTTTTTTATCACATTTGAAGGGATAGAAGGTTCTGGAAAATCTACGCAGATAAAACTGCTGGATGAGTACCTTCGAGGTCTTGGTTTTGCCACGCTTCTTACGCGAGAGCCCGGCGGTACTAGGCTTGGAGACGAAATCAGAAGCATGCTGCTTAGTCCCGACAATAAAGAAATGGCGCCGCTAACCGAGCTTTTACTTTACGAGGCAAGCCGCGCCCAGCATTGCGAACAGGTCATAAGGCCGGCGCTGGCAAAGGGAGAGGTTGTGCTCAGCGATCGTTTTGCAGATTCTTCGGTGGCGTATCAGGGGGCGGCTCGAATGATCGATGCGGCGACCGTCGAGGCGGCAAATCGCATAGCGACTTCAGGGCTGGCTCCAGATGTCACTTTCGTTCTGGATATGAGCGCCGCAGACGGACTTGCAAGAGCCAAGGGGCGGGGTGCGCCCGATAGGCTTGAACAGGAAAAGTTGGAGTTTCACGAGCGGGTTCGGCAGGGTTTTTTAGAAATTGCGAAAAAAGAGTTCGGCCGAGTTTGCGTTATCGACGCAAGCCGAAGCGCAGAAGAAATTCACAAAGAGATAGTGCAGGCCCTTTCCCGCAGAGGATTGCTTTCTAAATGAAGATATCCGGACATCAGAGAGAAAGAGCATTCTTGAGAGAAGCTGCCGCGGCTTCGCGCATTCATCAGTCATATCTTTTTTGCGGCGCGGATGGGATCGGAAAACGGCTGGTCGCCGAGTGGTTTGCTTCGTTTCTTTTTTGCGAAGCACGCTCCGAGGAACTTTCCGAGCCGTGTTTTAAATGTCAGGCGTGCCTGAAGATACAGCATAGAACTCACCCCGATTTTAAGTTCATCGAAAAGGAAGAGGGTAAAAAAGATATCAGCATCAAACAAATGCGAGCTCTGCAGCTTGAAATCCAAATGCGCCCGATCGAAGCGGCTTGCAAGGTCATTATAATAAACGACGCCGACAATATGAATCCGGCGTCCGCAAACTCAATGTTGAAAACGCTTGAGGAGCCCCCCAGCGACACTCATTTTATTTTGATAAGCTCAAGACCGCACATGCTTTTGCCGACGATCTTATCCCGTTGCCAGAAGATACAATTCTCGCCGCTGAGCTTAAAAGAGGTCGAAAAATTTCTGATAGAAGAAAAAAATGTGAAGCCGGCCTTAGCGGCGTTTGCGTCGCAAGTCAGCTCGGGGAGCCTTGGAGCGGCTATTAATTTTCCGGAAGAGGCGATGAGCGAATGCGAGCAATTTATAAAAAATGCCACAGCCGGAATCGGACCGGCCGAAGTCGTTGCAACCGCCGAGAGGTGGTCGCGTTCGGCCGAGCTTCAGTTTCCGCTGCTGGCTTCGCTGGCCGCGATCTATAACGATATTGAATCGCATCGCGCCGGCGCGAGCGGCATTAAATTTAAGAATTTGAGCGGGGAGATTTCAAACATTGCCGCATCAACCCCCCGCGAGAGGCTTAAAAAGCGCGTCGCCGCTATTTTTGCGGCCCAGAACGAGCTTGAAATGACCTATAATAAACAGTTGATGTTTGAACAGTTATTGTTTACGTTGCAATCATGACGTCACAAAATCAAGACAGCCGCGAAACGCCATCTCAACAGGCTTTGGAGCCGGCCATGCGCCGTGTTGCCGGAGTCTGTTTTTCACGCGCAGGAAAACTGGAGTTTTTTCTTTGCGAGGGGGTTGAGCTAAAAACCCACGACTTTGTCGTTGTCAAAGGCGAGCACGGAAATCACATCGGCAGGGTTGTGGTCCCTAAAAAAGAGGTTCCCGCCGACAGTCTTCCAACGAATAGCAAAAGCATTTTAAGAAAAGCACGCCCCGAAGATATCGAACGGCACAATCAGGAGATGGAAAAAGCCCGCGAATGTTTCGAGATTTGCGACAAGCGAATTAAAGAACGATCGCTTCCTATGAAGCTGGTTGATGTTGATTTGGAGGAGGGGAAGGCAATTTTTTTCTTCTTCGCGGAAGAACGGGTCGATTTCAGATCTCTTGTGAAAGATCTGGCCGGCGAGCTTCATATGAGGATCGAAATGCGGCAGATAGGAGCCCGCGATGAAGCTAAGGCTATCGGCTCTATCGGGCCGTGTGGGCTGGTTTGCTGCTGCGAAAGATTTTTAAACGAATTCAACTCCATTTCAATTTCAATGGCGAAGAATCAGGGGCTGACCCCAAATCCGGCGAAGCTCACCGGAATGTGCGGAAAGCTGAAATGCTGTCTGCATTATGAAAATGAAACATACACTGAGGCAAGGAAGGGGCTTCCTTCTTCAAACGCCAAAGTTGAGATCAAAGAGGGGCGCGGTCAGATAATTAGTTTGGATATTTTGAAGGGGACTTGTCAGGTCAGGCTCGACGATCCCGATAAGAGCGACATTGTTAAATGCAATTGCAGCGATTGCAAGGTCATCGCGCGTCTCAAAAAAGGGGAGCGGCAGGACGGCGGGGCGTTCCAAGAGGAACCTGCACAGTCTCAGGAACAGAAAAATTCGCAGGAGCGTTCGGAACAAACGCCGCTCGCCCAAGCTGAGCGCTCAAATGAAGCTCGTCAGCCGAGCCATCAGAGAAGAAACGACGATAACCAGCGCCGCGAAGGTGGCGATAGAAGCGGACAAAGGCATTCAAGGAACGACAGGAGATCCCGCCGCGACAGAAATAATAGGCCTCAACGGAATAACAGAGGCGATCAGAACCGGCAGCCTCCGCAGGAAAGAAGCGGCCAGACAAACCCTCCGAAAAACGACAACGGGGAGCCAAAAAAATAATGAGCAAGACTTTTTACATCACGACAGCGATCGATTATGTGAACAGCCTGCCGCATATCGGCACGGCATACGAAAAAATCGGCGCAGATGTTCTCGCCAGATGGATGCGTATGAAAGGGCACGACGTTCATTTCCAGATGGGCAATGACGAACATTCGACGAACGTTATAAAAGCTGCAAAGGCTCAGGGGCTTGCGACAAAAGAATATTGTGACCAGATGCGCGCTAAGTTCGAAACAGTCTGGAAGACGCTAAATATTTCATACGACGATTTTATTCAAACCTCCGAGCCGCGGCACATCAAAGGAGTGCAGGCTCTTTTCGACAGAATCTACAAAAACGGAGACATCACCAAGTCTAATTACGAAGGTCACTACTGCGAATCGTGCGAAGCGTTCCTTACCGAAAAAGACTTGATCAACGGCGAATGCCCGAATCACAAGACAAAGCCGAAGTGGATCAAAGAAGAAAACTATTTTTTCGCGCTTTCAAAGTACGAAAAGAAACTTTTGGAGCACATTGAAAAGCACCCCGAGTTCATAGAGCCGGAAGGTCGCCGAAACGAAGTGCTTGGGATAATTAAGGGCGGTTTGCAGGATATTTCAGTTTCGCGCGCCGGATTTGAATGGGGCATTCCGGTCCCGTTCGATGAAAAGCACGTGGTTTACGTCTGGTTCGACGCGCTGCTAAATTATGCAACGGCGGTGGGGTTTGGAACCGACGAAAAAATGTTCAAGAAATGGTGGCCGGCCAGCTGTCATGTCATCGGTAAGGACATCATCCGTTTTCATTGCGTAATTTGGCCTGCAATGCTCATGTCGGCCGGAATTCCGCTGCCGAAATCGGTTTTTGCGCACGGGTTCGTCTATCTTCGCGGCGAAAAAATGAGCAAGTCTCTGGGGAATATCGTGACCCCGCTTGATGTTGCGGAAAAGTTCGGGGCCGACTCGCTTCGATATTATCTCATGCGCACATCTTCTTTCGGTAAGGACGCCGATTTCACGTGGGAGAATTTCATCGAACGTTACAACGCTGAGCTTGCGAACGGACTCGGCAATCTTGTGGCCAGAACGTTCGGCATGATCAACCGGTATTTTGGCGGAGACCTCGGTAAGCTTCATCGTGACCCAAAGAGCTATCAAAGCGATTCGGCCAAAGCTTTATTGGAAATCGAAAAAAAGACTCCTTCGGTGGTGGAAGCTTCCCTTAACATGAATTCCGGCGGGGATCTCAATTTTCATACCGCGCTTGCTGCGATCATGGACATGGTCTCTGCCGCCGACAGATACATCAACGAGAACCCACCGTGGGAGCTCGCAAAAAAGAACGAGATTGAGAAAGTGGCATGTGTGCTAGGGCATGTTTACAACGCGCTTGCAGTCATCAAAGAGCTTATTGAACCATTTATGCCTGAGACCGCCACAAAGATGGCGTCGCAGCTCGGGCTCGTCGGCGACGGTCGTTCGCTCGGTGAGCAGGTGAATCTTTTCCCGCGCATCGATACGAAAACGCCGGCCGACGAACAAAAAAATAAAAAAACCGAAAAGGTCGTTAAGGAGAAGAAGATGGAAAACTCTCAGGTCACATTGGGGAACACGCCGGCACAGTTGCCGGAGCTTATTGATATCGGAGATTTTGCAAAGATCGATCTAAGGGTCGCTGAAATTAAGTCGGCCGAAAAAGTGGAGGGGGCAGATAAGTTGCTTAAGCTCCAGATAGATATCGGCGGTGAGGCAAGGCAAATCGTTGCAGGGATCGCAAAGCACTATGAGCCCGAAACTCTGGTCGGCCGCAAAATAGTCGTCGTCGCCAATCTTAAACCGGCGAAACTGCGCGGTATCGAATCTCAGGGGATGTTGCTGGCGGCCAGCAGCGGAGAGAGCGTAGTTTTTCTCACCCCCGAAAAAGAGATTCCGTCGGGTTCGAAAGTCAAATAACTTAAATTGTCAGATCGCTTAGGTCGGGGAGGAAATCCTCGGCCGGAGGTTCTTCTTTTTTCGGCGTTGAGGCCGGACGGGCGTCTTTAGGCGCCGGCTTTGAAAATCCGTGTGAATAAAGCGGGAGGTCGCTGGAGTTTCCTTTTACCACTTCAATGCGCCGCCCCGATTGCTTTTCCCATTTTTTGAGTGCCTTTTCGAGCAGCGGCTGGTTCATGCTCCAAACAACCACGCCTTGGGATTCTATTTCCTGAGAGCTGAAGAGCTTGAAGCTTATCGAAAACGATTGAAACCCGCTTTCATCTGCGCCGCCCCAGACCATAAAACTTGCCGGCTCTTGAATTCGAACGCGCAGAGGTCTGTCGGGGGCCCAGTCAGTTCTTATAAAACCGACAATGCTTAAATTAAGTTTCAAAACCCATATCGGCTGATCGAGATTTTTCATGATGAGCATAAGCTCATCTAAAAACGTCATTTGGTCGAGATTATCGCGATTGATCTGTTTTGAAGCGTTGTAGGTTATGATCTCAAGACTGTCCGGCATCAGTAGGCCAAAGAACGACCGCAAAAAATTAAAGATCTGCTCGAAGAACCAGACGTTTGTCTCCTCTTTGTTCATGCGTGTGAAGTCAAGGCGGCTTGGGAATCCCCAAGAACCTATAACTTCGCCGCGGGAGGCAGACGCGTTCAAAAAGTCGTCTAGGTCTGTGTAGGCGTTCGTTGTGTGAGGCGGTCTGATTGCCATTGCCCGCTAACTTTAGCCCATAGCGGCCAAATTGTCTAGCTGTGAAACTTATGGGGGAGAAGCTAGAGGGCTAGCAGTGAAAGCAGCGCGTCCGGCATAATCCCGAGCAAAACAGTGGCCGCCGCCGAAATAAAAATAATTGCGAACAGAGAAGATTGAGGCCTTGCGCTGATTTCTGTTTCGATAGATGGCTGATGAAAGAACATTGCGACAGCCGGCTTCATATAAAAGTAAAGTGAAACAAAGCTATTAAGAAGCGCCGCGGCTACCAGCCACAAATAGCCCTGCCGGACCAGTTCGTTAAAAATATAAAATTTAGCAAAAAAACCGCCGGCCGGCGGAAGGCCGGCAAGCGACATGAGCATTATGAGAAAAGCGATCGAAACCGCAGGCATCGATTTTGCGAGACCCGAAAAGACCGCCAGCTGAGTGAATTCTCCGCTTGTTGAACTCCGGCGCATTCTTTCGGAAACCAGCGTAAGCACTGCAAATATGCCCATAGTAGCCACAGCGTAGGTGACGACATAAAAAAGAAGGGCTTTTCTAAGTTCAATGTTCGTTCCGTCCGAGATGACGAGGGCTGTCAGCATGTAGCCGGCCTGCGCAATCGAAGAATAAGCCATCATCCTTTTAATGTCGTCTTGAACTATGGCCAAAAAGTTGCCCAAGGTCATTGTCGCAAAGGCAATTGCCGCGATGAGCGTTTGTATGCCGCTGTCAGATTGAGCCGATATAAACATGACTAACTTGGCAACGGTAAGGATGGCGGCGGCTTTTACGGCCGTTGCAAAAAAGCCCGCAACCGGCAAAGGGGCGCCCTGATAGACATCGGGGGCCCACCATTGCATCGGGAATATCGCGGCTTTGAAAATAATTCCGGAGACAAGAAGGGCCGAGGCGATTTGCATAAAGCCTTGGTTGGTTATGGCGAACCTGAAGGTTGAAAGCTCGAACGAGCCTGTGGCACCGTAGTAGAAAGCCGCGCCGAATAAAAATATTGCGGCGGCCACAGAACCCATAACGAAATATTTTATCGATGCTTCAAGCGGCAGTCGTTCCCCCCTTGCAAAGCCGGCAAGAACGTAAGCGGCAAGTGAAAGCGTTTCCATGCCCATGAAAAGAACGACAAGGTTTCTGGCAGTGAGCATTAATGCACCGCCGAAAGCCGAAAATAGAATAAGGGCCAGCAAATCTCCCCACGGAAGCAGTCTTCCGTTAAAATAATTATTGGCCGATATGGCGCCCGCCGCACATGACGCCAGAACGATCGCCACACCGAAGAGCGAGAACTTGTCCAAATCTATCATGGCGGGAAACGTTGTCGCGACAAGCGGCAATTCAGCTACGATATCTTTCGCCGCAAAAAATATGGCGGCCGCAAAAAACGCTACGCACAAAACCGTGAGCAGCTCGTTGAGCTTGCGGGGAAGCTTAAGCCCCAAAAGCAAAATAAAAATTCCGCCGATGGGAAGTATCGTTATCGGCAGCGTTTGTATGACAAATGAGGTCATTGGCTTGCCTCGTTGTTTTGGTCGTCTTCGTCGTAAGCGTTCTGACCGGCTTCGGCATCGTCTGTGTCGGTCTCTTGTTGTTCATCGCCTGATTGATACGGCTCATCCGCCGGAATGTATATTTTAGTTCTTGGGTCGTCTCCCGCCGGAGCATCGACCGAAAAATTATCCGGTACGATGAGCTCGGGCTTAAACTCAATTCGAGGGAGTGCGATGTTTTGGACTTTTGTGTCTGCTTCATGAACTTCGCGCTTTGACAGCTCGACGAAATTATTTACCGAAGGATATATTTTTTTGATCAGCCCGTTGGGCGCAACTCCGACCCAAACAATCAATATTACAAGTGGAAGAATTGTGAATATTTCGGCGGCGCTTGCATCTTTAAGGTTTACCTCGCTTTTAGCTTTACCAAAGAAGACCCTTTCAATCGCCCACAGCATGTAGGCGGCTGCTATTACTACCGAAGAGACGGCGACAATCGCGTAAATCCCGTCGACTTTGTATGCTCCGACAAGCGATAGAAATTCTCCGGTAAAATTATTGAGGCCGGGAAGACCGATCGAAGCCAGTCCGGCAAATATGAATGCAAATGAAAGGAGCGGAATGCGTCTTGAATATCCGCCCATTTCTCCGATGACCCGCGTGTGCCCCCTTGCGTAAATGAAACCAAAAATTAAAAAGAGGGCGCCGGTGGAGATGCCGTGATTGAACATTTGAAGGACGCCGCCGGTCACGCCCTCTTTATTTAGTGCGGCAAACCCCAGCAAAACAAAACCCATGTGCGAAATGCTCGAATACGCGATGAGCCTCTTAAGATCTGTTTGGGCAAGGGCGGTGACGGCGCCGTAGATAATGGCGACGCAAGCTAGAATAAAAAGGACCTCTCTTGATGACGCGACCGCGTGTGGAAATACCGGCATTGCTATGCGGTAAAACCCCCACAGACCGGCTTTTAAAAAAAGTCCGGCGAGGAGAATGGAGCCGGCAGTCGGCGCCTCGGTGTGCGCGTCAGGAAGCCACGTGTGAAGAGGCACCAGCGGAATTTTTATGGCAAAGGCAAATGCGAACGCAGCAAAGAGCGCAAGTTGGATGTTGGGCGCCAGTGCAAGCGCAGGGAGTTCCGTAAGATTGAATGAGCCGGTGTAAGTAAATAAATAAAAAATGGCGGAGAGCATGGCGACTGACCCCGCCGCCGTAAAAAGCAGGAATTTGTAAGCAACTTTTATTCTTTCGCCGCTGCCGAACATGCCGATGATGAGATACATTGGGATCAGCATAGCTTCCCAAAAAACAAAAAATAAAAACAGGTCGAGCGACGCAAAAACTCCAAGTAGGCCGACCTCGGAAATCAGCAAAAGCGAATAGAACTCCTTACGCCGTGCTTTGATCTCGTTCCACGAAGCAATGATCGCGACAAGGGTCAAAAGCCCGGTCAGAGCGAACATTAAAGCCGCGGCTCCGTCTAGGCCGACGTGATAATTGATCTTAAGAGAAGGTATCCAAGATGCTTTTTCCTGCAGGCTTATTAACGACGAGTTGCCGGTAAGCTTGAACGCAACACCGCACAATGCAAGAGTAAGAGCGCTCGCGGCTATGGCTATCTGTCTTACCCCTTCTTCAAATCGGCGCGGAACGAACAAGATCGCCAGAACCCCAAGAAGAGGAGAAAATATCGTAAACGAAAGCAAATGATTCAATATCGGCATAAATTAAAAAAACATCAGCAGCAAAATAAACGACAAGCCTACGACCATGAAAAAAATATAATGTGCCGTTTGTCCCGTCTGCAGCGAAACCCCCAGCCTTGCGGCAAGCGAAACAACTCTAGGGGGCCCTTCGACGCAAACATCGTTTATAATAGCTTTGTCCACGCCCCTATAAATTACGTTGCGCGAAACCCAAAGAACCGGAGCGACTATCGCGTACGAATAAAAAGCATCGATGTAGCAGGCGTTTGAAATGAGCCGGTATGTGCGGCGAAATCTGCCAGCCAGCGCCGACATCCATTCAGGCCGCTGGACGTAAATTATCCAAGCGACAAAGGCCCAGTGAGCGGCCCAAAGTGTGTTTATAATTTCAAGAATGTGCGAAAGATTTTTGTGCGTCGGTGCGGCTCGTGTGAACGACTCTACAAAACGCCCGCCGAGAAAATCTCCAAAAGCCTCTTTCATCAGTCCACCGAAAAGCGATAGCATCCCAAGGATCACAAGCGGAATAAGCATGGAAGGCGAACTTTCGCCGGCTGTTTTTACCGAACCGGCGCGAGGCTTGCCAAAAAAGACAAGGCCTATCACCCTAAACGAATAGAACGCCGTCAAAGCAGCCGTTGCAAAACCGGCCGCCCAAAGCCAATAATCGCCTTTGTAAAAAGCCTCCCAAAGAATCGCTCCCTTGCTGTAAAATCCGGCAGATGGAAATATGCCGCACATCGCGACCGCGGCCGCAAGATATGACCAAAACGTTCCGGGGAGGCGTTTTTTAAGACCGCCCATTTTAAAAATGTCCTGCTCTCCGCCGAGAGCATGAATGACCGCACCGGCTCCCATGAAAAGAGCGGCTTTAAAAAATGCGTGAATGACAAGATGAAACACGGCCGGCACATAGGCGCCAAGTCCTTCCGACATGAACATCATGCCAAGCTGTGAAATGGTCGAGTAGGCCAGAACTTTTTTAATATCCCTCTGGGTCAGGGCAAAGATCGCCCCCATTAGCATTGTGATCGCTCCAACGATCGCAACGACTGAAAGGGCCACGGGCGAAAGCGCAAACAAAAAGTTCAATCGCGCCACCATATAGATGCCGGCGGTCACCATCGTCGCCGCGTGAATTAGCGCCGACACAGGAGTAGGGCCGGTCATCGCGTCGGGAAGCCACACAAAAAGAGGGAGCTGAGCCGACTTTCCGCACGCACCTGCAAAGAGAAGCAGGCAGATCGGAGTCGCCCCCGCGACAAGAAACGCCGCGTTTCTTTCTATCGTTTCAAAGTTCAACGGGTTGTGTCCGGCAAGTGTTTGACCGGCAAGAAGGTGCCAGATCCAAAGTATGCCGACTAGCATGGCCGCATCGCCGATCCGGTTGACGATGAACGCTTTCTTGCCGGCACGAGCCTTGTCGATGTCGGTAAACCAGAAAGATATCAACAGGTACGAGCAGAGGCCGACACCTTCCCAGCCAACGAACATCAAGAGCATGTTGTCGGCAAGCACAAGCACAAGCATGAAAAAAAGGAAGAGATTGAGCTGGGCGAAATAGCGGCAGAATCCGTCGTCGCGGTCCATGTAGCCCAAACTGTAAATATGGATGAGGGTGCCTACCCCCGTCACCAGCAGAGACATGATAAGAGAAAGTTCGTCGGCGCGAAGTCCGATCTCAATCTGCCAGTCGGCAAATACGGCCCATTTAAAAAAAGGACCGGTCAAAGCCGATGCGCGGCTTCCTTCAATCCCCGTCAAAATCCAAAACACCCAGAACGAAGCGAAAAAAGCCAAAAGCGGGCCGGCCACTCCGAAAAATGCGGCGGCCTTGGCAGCTCCGCCCGACGAGCCGCGAGAGGTCGATGCAAAAATGAAATTGAGAATAGAGGTAGCCAGCGGCAAAAGGACAATCATCCCTATTAACCCGTCTATGGAAAGCAAATTTAAAATTGAGGCGGACATTAATTTCTCAGTTCTCTAAAGTTTGAGATATCGATCGAGCCGGTATTTTTAAAAAGCGAAATAATTATCGACAATCCGACCGCGGCTTCGGCGGCCGCGATTACAAACACAAAAAGAACCATAACGTGTCCATCCAGTCCGGAGTGCATTTTTGAAAATGCGACCAGAGCCATATTGCAGGCCGAAAGCATTAGCTCGATTGACATGAGGACAATGATAAGATTTCGGCGCACGAGTACGCCGGCAATTCCAATGCAAAATACGATCGTTGATAGGATTATTTGATCCACCCGATGCGAAAATTACATTTATTTCCGCATATCTGCAATAAAAAACCGGCCTTCTTTCCCCTACTTTAAGAAGGCCGGTCTTACAAGCGCGTTATTCATCTATTCTGCGCAGAGAGTTTTTCCGTCGAGAGGTTCCGGAGAGTCATTTGGAGGCAAGCCGATACGAATTCTTATCGACTCATAGAGGTGTCCGGTTTGCAGGTCGGTGATATAGATAATCTGGTCAACCGGCACCGGCATTTCCGGATTTGCGCCAAACACGATTCGGACTTTGTTACGAGCGATTTCCGTCACTCCATAATTCATGAGCAGCGGAATGTTGTGCGTAGTAACTGTGCCGGCTGATACGTCGTCGAGAACGACTTCGAACTGCTCGCTAAGCGCCATTTGTCTATAGGAATCATAGCAAGATACTTCTTGAGGGGCAAAACCTAGCGCGACCGGTTCAGTTTCGCTTTCGGCTTTGTTGTCTATTCCGTCTTCGGCCTTAGGGGGAGACAACATGGCTATAATTTTATTAAGGTCGAAATTTTTGTTCGTTAAAGAGACTTTACTTGAAAAATCGGCTTCGTCGATCGTGTTCAGGAAGGCTGCAAGTTCAACGCTTGCGCCGGAAGAACCGTTTGCGATCGCGGCGGCCAAAAATCCCATGCTTGGCTCGACGCCGTCCTTTGCTAGAATGGCATCCATTATAGCGACCGTTTTTTTATAGGTCAGCGTTTTTGAGAGGTCGGCAATAACTCCAAACGATGCGTTTGTTTGAAGTTGCCACTTATTGGCCAAATCTTTCATTAGAGGTTTCATTTTGCCATTCGAGCCACTCTTGAACGCTGCAAGAAATTGGCTGACAAGCTCTTCGTGCCCCATGATCATAGAATTTCCAAGCATCCCGAAAAGAATATCGGGCGTCTCACAGATCGCATCGTTGGGTTTGGGTTTGCAAATTTCAACACCCGACACCTTCATCATTTCGACGCCTTCTATTGTCTTTGCCGATTTTGCATCTTCTATATCCAACAGTTGTAAAAGTTTGGAGTCGGGGTCGCTTTCTTCAAAGTTTAGTATCATGATTCCTCTGGCATACTTTACGTCGCTCATATCTTCGGCAATGCGCAACTCGATCCCAAATAATATGTTTGATGTGGAGTCGATTTCATCCTTTATGTCTAAAAGTACTTTATCTTTGGCTGTCGGGAATTCAGTCTTAGTAGCTGCAACGTAAGCAAGTTTAAGAAATTCAATTGAAGGTGAATCTAAAAATGTACCCGAGGTAGTCCATGCAAGCAGTTGAACATCGGGCATGGCGTCGAAAATAGATTTAGGAGTTTGTGGTCCTGAGCCACCCCCGTCTGAGGTCTTAGGATCCACTTGATCGACAGACGACTTATCTGCCGTGCAGCTACAACCTGAACCGCTACCTGTAAAGTCAGACGCGGCAATCAGGTAAGGGGACGCCAACATTAGAATAGCCATTATTATGTGACGGATTTTCATAAAGCCTCCGTCATCATTTACTGCAATTAGTGTGCCTATTTTGTGGTGTAAAAACTCAATGATTTTGTGGGCGCAGTCGCACTAGCGCTATCAAAATGATAAAAAGCAGATAAATGTCGGATATTGTTTATTGTTTTGGGGATTTTGTGACGAGCTTTTTGTCGATCACAACTGCACCGACTATGGCGACAAGGAGTAAAACACTCAAAACTTCGAACGGCACCGCGTACTTTGTGAGAAGCAATTTTCCTACGGCCTCGACGCTCCCCGAAATTTCGGTCGACTCGGTGTCGGATAGGCCGCGTCTTATTATCCAAAGCGCCGTTAACGAGACCGCGGCGAAATAGATGGCGCCGATTCCAAGGATGAGCCGCTCGCCCGACATAGTTTTCCACTTCAAGTCGGACTTACCCGTTCGGATCATCATAACGACAAAAATGACAAGCACCATTATGGCGCCGGCGTACAGAAGCACCTGCAGGGCCGCAACAATATGAGCGTTAAGAGTTAAAAAATAGGCGGCTTGCAAAAGAAGCGTGCTGATGAGCCAAAGTGCGCCGGCCAGAGGATTCTTCGAGATTATTACGAGGAACGCACAAACAACTATGGCCGCAGCAAGAAAGTAGAACGTCATATTTTTTTAATAGGCCAAAACCACGCCGGTGACAATCAAATTGATGAGAGCCAGCGGCAGCAAAGCGGTCCAGCCAAGTTTCATTAGCTGGTCATATCTAAAACGAGGGAGCGTCCATCTGACCCAGATGAATAGCCAGCAGACAGCAAAAGTTTTCAGCAGAAACGCGGCAATTTGCAGCGGCACAAGAAATCCCGGAAGGCCATCGAGGTGTGAGGGGACGAACGGAATTTGCCAGCCGCCAAGAAAGAGGGTTACAAAAATCATCGAGGCGACGGCAATGTGGGCATATTCGGCCATGAAAAAGAGGGCAAACCTCATGCTGGAATATTCGGTGTGATATCCGCCGACAAGTTCCGATTCTCCCTCTGGAAGATCGAACGGGTTTCGATTCGTCTCTGCAAATAGAGCCACCAGAAAAATCATCGCCGCCAGCGGCTGGATAAAAATATTCCAACCGACGAGGTTGTTGCCTTGCAGAGCAACGATTTCGTCGAGCCTTACAGAGCCGGCCGACATTATCACGCTCAAAAGGGCCGCTCCCATCGCGACCTCGTAGCTGATATTTTGAGCCGCTGCGCGCAGTCCGCCAAAAAGAGAATAGGTTCCGCCGCCGGCCGCTCCGGCGATCAAGGTTGAAAAGACCCCCATGGCGCCGATCGCTAAAATATAAAGGAGCCCGATGTTCATGTCGGCGATCTGAAAATTATAGACGCCGCTGCCAACCTGCACGGGGGCTGCGAACGGAAGCGGAGCGACAAGCGATATCGCGACGGTTAAAGCGAGTATCGGTGCCAGAGTAAAAAGAAAAGGATGTGCCTTTTCGCACATGACATCTTCTTTGAAGAAAAGTTTCAACACGTCGGCAAAATTATGGATGAAGCCGCCGAGCTTTATGCCGGCGATGCTTGCACGATTTGGGCCGCGCCTGTCCTGAATATAGGCCGAGCCTTTTCTTTCAAGCCAGATGAGAAGAGGCACAAAAGTCAAAACGATCGAAATAAAAAAGACTATTTTAAAGATTGAGAAGATCATTTTATTTTAGCCACTCTTTAAGTTCTGCCGCGTCTCCCTTGGGCTCGAACGCCTTGGCAAATCGCTGACGTTGTCCCTTGAAATTCACGAATGAACCGTTCTTTTCCGCAAAGGTCGCAAGCGGCAGCACAAGCGTTGCTGCCGGAAGTATAAACCTTGCATCAAACGTCGCCTGAACGATCTTTTTAAAGCCAAGGTGCAAGGAAGTTACGATCTCTTCGGAGGAGAGCGCGTCTGCCACAAAAAGAATTTCGCCGTCGGGAAGCGGCGGCATCTCTTCAATTCCAAGAGAGCGCAGGTGGGCCGTGTTAGGATTTTTATCGGCCTTTCTTAAAATATCGTCCTCAAAAGAGGGGGACTCTGGTCGGCCGGTCCTGTAGATTTTTTTAACGCCGATTGACCTAAAAAAATCGAGCGCGTGGTCGATCTCTTCGCATGAAAGGTGCGCCGAAAGGGCGACGACGATTTTATCGGCGTTTTCTTTCGAGATTATCTCGGAAAAGAGGGCGCGTCCTTCGTGCTTTGAAATTGTCTCGAATTTTTCGTTATTACTTCGCTTCACGGCCGATATGAGACGCGTTGAAGCCTGATGAACTCTGTAAGAGAGCCGACCTTCATCGCACATCATAGCTTTGCACGATATCATGCTCGATGCGATTCCGGTTTCTTCGTGCACGCACGAGCAGGTGTTGCGCGACCTCCATCTCCACATTCGCCCATCTTCATGGTCGATCCACATCGGACATCCCCGCGAACAATTTGGGCAGATCGACGGTGTCGATTTCAAAAACCAAACGCGCTTTTGAAATCTGAAATCTTTTGAGGTCAGCGCGCCTACGGGGCAGTATTCGACCGTGCAAAGAGAGTAGGGATTTTCAAGTGTTTGACCGGGGGCCGTCGTGACAAAAGAACGTTCACCGCGCTTTGCGATACAAAGCTCGCCGGTTTTTGTGACTTCCGAAAGAAATCTTACGCAGCGCGAGCATAAAATGCAGCGTTCGTTGTCTAGCATGATTTCGCTGCCTAAATCGACGACCTTTGATTTGCGGGTCGGGCTGGTTTTTCTGCGAGAAGGATTGCCGGAATATTTAAAATGATAGTCCTGCAGCAGGCATTCGCCGGCCTGATCGCACACGGGGCAGTCGAGCGGATGATTAAGCAGAAGAAACTCAAGCACGTCCTCGCGCGCTTTTTTCACAGCGGGAGAATCGGTAAGAATTTCCATTCCATCTGAGACCAAAAGATTGCAGCTTACCTCCAGCTTTTGTTTGCCGACCACTTCTACGACGCACATTCTGCAATTTCCCGATACGCTCAAGAGGGCGTGCCAGCAGAAATGAGGGATAAAAATGCCGTTGTGAAGCGCGGCCTCAAGAACGGTCTGCTTGCTGCCGGCGTTCACAATTTTATTGTCGATCTTTATCTTTGGCATGTGTTTGTCCCGAACACTAACGAACTCTATCTTCAAATTCCTTCCGAAACTTTGTGATGAAACTTTCAACGGGGGCGGCGATCGCGTCAGAAAAGACGCAAATCGTCCGGCCCTGCATCTTTCTAGCGATGTCGATCATCAGGTCGAGATCCGAAGCCTCTCCGGTTCCGCTCAATATTCCGTCCATGATCTTTTTTATCCAGAGGCAGCCTTCGCGACACGGCGTGCATTGTCCGCACGATTCGTGCGCATAGAAATTCACGAGCACGCTAAGAGCTTCGACCATATCGGTCGTTTCGTCCATGACTATCATGCCGCCGCTGCCGAGCATCGTGCCGTTTTCAACGCACGACTCGTAATCGAGCTTTGTTCTCAAAGCCTCTTCGGCCGTTAGAACCGGCACGGACGAACCCCCCGGAATGACCGCTTTGAGTTTTTTGTTTTTCCAGACGCCCATGGCGTGCCGCTTGATGAATTCGGCGATAGATGTGCCGAGCTTGATTTCATAAACTCCGGGCTTATTGACGTGGCCTGACACGCTGATTAGCTTTGTGCCGGCACTTTTTTGCGTGCCGATGGCGGAGTAGGCGAGAGCGCCGCAATTGACTATCCATGGAAGGGCTGCAAGCGTTTCGACGTTGTTGACGATGGTCGGACGTCCGAAAAGACCACGGACAGCCGGAAACGGCGGCTTAATTTTCGGATAGCCGCGGCTTCCTTCGATGCTTGAAATAAGAGATGTCTCTTCGCCGCAAATGTATGCGCCGGCTCCACGATAGACGATTACGTCGAGGTCAAAGCCGCTACCGGCAATGTTCTTTCCGAGAAAACCGTTCGCGTAGGCTTCGGCAATCGCGGTTTCAAGGATTGCGGCCGGCCTGACATATTCGCCGCGGACATAAACGACCGCTTCGTGCGCGCCGCAAGCGAAAGCGGCGATGATTGTCCCTTCGATTATTCTATGAGGATCGCGTTCGAGCAGCATGCGGTCTTTGAATGTGCCCGGCTCTCCTTCGTCTGCGTTGACGCACAAGACTGCGTTTTTTGCGTTTTCATCTTTTGGAATGAATCCCCACTTGATACCGGTCGGGAAACCGGCGCCGCCGCGTCCGCGCAAACCGCTTTTTTCAACTTCTGCAATTACGGCGGCCGGCTCCATTTTGAAGAGCTTATTAAGAGAGCTATAACCTTCGCGGCCAAGATATGCCGGAAGGCGCGGGGCGTTCATGATCTTGAAGTTCGAACTTAGGATCGTTTCCATTAGTTCAGCCCTCCAAGTATTTCGTCGATCCTTTGCGGCGTGAGCTCCTCAAAATAATCGGAATCGACCATCATCACTGGGGCCCCTCCGCAGGCTCCAAGACATTCGACCGTTTCAAGAAATATCCTGCCGTCGGAGGTCGCTTCGTTCGGGCGAATGCCGAGCCGCTTTTCTATGTGCGCGAGCACTTCTTTCGAGCCGCGCAGCCAGCAGCAAATATTGGTGCAGACCCGAACGGTATGCTTGGCGCGTTTTTGTCGTGCGAACATTGTATAAAATGTCGCGACTCCGTAAACCTCGGCCGCCGGCAGGTTTAAGATTCGAGAGATCTCTTCGATCGAAGAATCGCTTACATAGCCTTCGGAAGATTGCACCATCCAAAGCGCGTGCAAAATAGCTGCGCGAGAGTCGCCAAACCTCGCGGAAATCGACGCAAGCTGTGCCTCTTTATCCGGTCCAAATTCAAATGGCATATTTACCTGTCCAGCTCTCCAGCGATAACGTTAAGGCTCCCAAGTATCGCGACAGCGTCGGCGATCATGTGACCTTTCACAAGCTTGGAGTAGCCCTGATAAACGGCAAAGCACGGCGGCCTGACCTTTATGCGGTGTGGCTTCGCCGAGCCGTCGCTGACGATATAAAAACCGAGCTCGCCGTTTGCGGCTTCGGTCATGGAATAAATTTCTCCCTTTGGAGGAGTGATCCCCTGCGTAATAATTTTAAAATGATCCATCATTCCTTCGATAGTCGAATAGACGCTCCCTTTACTTGGAAGAACCACGTCGTATCTATCGGCAAGAATCGGACCGTCCGGCATTTTTTCAAGGGCTTGCATAACGATCGAAGCCGACTGCACCATCTCCTCGAAACGGACCATTATCCGGTCGTAAGTGTCGCCGCGTTCGCCGACGGGAATTTCGAATTCGAATTCGTCGTAGCGATAGTACGGACTTGTTTTCCGAACGTCGTAAGCTACGCCGGCTGCTCTCAAACACGGGCCGGTAAAACCGAGGTCGATAGCCTCTTTGGCCGATATCGCGCCGATTCCCAGAGTTCTATCCAGAAAGATGCGGTTAGTTTTCAAAAGACCGGTGACGTCTCGAGTTGCCCGCGTTAGCTCGGAGAGAGCCGACTTAATAAATTTTTGCGAGTCGGCGGGGATGTCCCGCACGACACCTCCCACGCGAGTGAAGCTTGATGTAAGTCTGGCGCCGCAGATTCGCTCCATCCAGTCGTAGATCTTTTCGCGCACGTTGTAGGCGTACCAGAAATTTGTCAGCGCCCCCATGTCAACGACGTTCGTCCCTATCGCGACTAGATGGTCGATGATGCGCGAGAGCTCGCACACAATTATCCGGATGAACTGTGCACGTTCGGGAATTTCTAGGCCGAACAGCTCTTCGACGGCTTTGCAGTAGCCGACGTTGTTCATCATGGCCGAACAGTAATTGAGCCGGTCGGTGTATGGAATTATCTGTGTGTAAGTGTGGGCTTCGGCCTCTTTTTCAAAACAGCGGTGGAGGTAGCCGATCTCGGGGATAGCATCGACTATCTTTTCGCCGTCGAGTTTTAGCATGATGCGAAAAGTTCCGTGGGTCGCCGGATGAGCCGGCCCGAAGTTCACCCAAAAACCGTTGTCGTTGACCGGGCGCAGATCGACCGGCGTTGGGATGTGTTTCGGGCGCCTGTCAATCGGGTAATCTTTTCTCAGCGGATGACCGTCGAACGAATCGAAGGTTAATATTCTGCGCAGGTCGGGGTGGCCTGTGAATTTAATTCCGAAGAGGTCGAAGGCTTCGCGTTCGAACCAGTTTGCGCCGCTCCATATCTCGCAGACCGAATCGAGTTCTGGAGATAACGCCGGCAGCGAAACCTTAAGCCGCAAACGTTTTTCGGTTTTGGTCGAAAATAGATGATAGACGACCTCAAACCTCTCTTCGTCGGGACGTTTCCCTAAGTGGTCAACGCCGCAGAGGTCGGTAAGAATTTCAAACCCGTCGTCTTGCTTCAGGCGCGCGGCAATTTGCTTGATTTCGGACCTGTCTATTTTTCGAGTTTCTATCATTTTCCGGTGAGCGAAGATTCGTTAATGATGCCGTAAATTTTTCCGTCGTCCTGATATTTTTTTAGAAGCTCCAATTCTTTTTTGGCGGCCTTTCCCTCTTCCGAGCGCGGCGCGGCCTTGATAAGTTCCTCGAAACTTCTGATTGCTTCCTGCCGGTAAGGCTCGGCCTTTACGATGAGTTCTTCAGGAGAGATCGACCAGTTGTAAAGAACCCAGCTCCATTTGCGATGAATTACCCAGATGTCTTCATTGATGCGAGCCCATAGCAGCTGACCCTTCCGGTTGAATTCGCCGGATTTGTTGCGTTCGATGAAATCTTTTATCTGTGGGAGAACGGCATCTGGAGAGCCGATCAGTTTTTTCGAAAGAAGAAGATAGTCGGCTTGCGCGGCTACATCGCTTTTCGGATATTTTTCAAGGATCGTTCTAAATTGAGCACCGGTGTAAACCAGAAGTATTTGCTGCTCGTCATAGACAAACGAGGCCGGACCATATTTTGCGTTGAGCTTTTCAGCGAACTCCATCATGCAAAGTTTTCCGCCTCCGCCGCCGGAGCCCCCTTTGCCAGACCTAAAGCATTCGCGTTCGGCCTTCGTGTTAATTTCGCCAAGCGCTTTGTCGAGAGATTGGCCGAGCATCAAAAGGTTGTAGGCCGTCTTTTTAGGGTTGGCGCTGTTTTGCTGAAGTTCGGCGGTAAAAACGTCGGCGGCCGCTTCGTATTGTTTCGAACTGAATAGGCTTTCGCCGGCTGAGGCGAAGACGTCTCCAGAAAATATTGCGGCGCCAAAAAAAGCCAGCAAGACGATAATTGCCAAGAGATTAAATTTTTTCATAGTTCACCTTTTTGTATCTTTTCCTGCAGTTGAACGATTGCGTGCAAAACCTGCTCCGGCCTTGGCGGGCACCCGGGGATATAAAAATCGACCGGAATTATCTGGTCGATTCCCTGAAGCGTTGAATAATTATTGTAAAATCCGCCGCTTGACGCGCACGCCCCCATCGCGATCACCCATTTTGGGTTCGGCATCTGGTCGTAAATTTTTTTCAAAATGGGAGCTTCCTTGTAGGTGATCGTCCCCATCACCAGCAGCAGGTCGGCTTGGCGCGGAGAAAATCGGACGAGCTCCGCCCCGAAGCGACTTATGTCGAAGCGGCTGGATACGGTGCTCATAAATTCTATGCCGCAGCAAGCTGTTGCAAAAGGCATCGGCCAGAGGCTGTATTTTCGGCCCCAGTTGACAACTGCCGCAATGCTGGTCGTAAAGAAATTTCCTGACATTATTTTTCCCAATCGAGGGCGCCGGCTTCAAGCGTGTAGATAAGGCCGATCGATAGAACGGAGACAAAAATAAGCCCCTCTATCAGCATTTCTCTTCCGAGACCGTCGCTGACAAATTCACGAAATAACGCGGCCCACGGATACATGAGCGCCAACTCCGCGTCGAAAAGCAAAAATAAAATTGCGATGGTAAAAAACTTCAATTTTACTGGACGGCCTGTTTTGGTCGCCTGCTCCACGCCGCATTCGTAGGGGGAGAGATCGACATAGGCCCGCTTTTTGGGCCTAAGCAACATTGAAATAGCCACGATCGTTGCGGCAAGCAGCGCCGCAAAAATTATGAGCAAAAACGCTGGAAAATATCCCCCAAACATGACGGCGAGTTTGCCCAACATTTCAAAATCTTTCAACTCTTTTGACCCCCTTGACAAAAATGAAGCGCGTCTCCATCTATTTTTTGTCAACAACAAAAAGGAGGTAACATATGAGAAATCTTCAGGTTTTCAATGAGGCAAACGATGTTTTGAACCTCAAAGACGAGATCGACAGACTCTTCTTCGGGTTGGGCCGGAAAATGTCAAAAGACGCAAACCTTTCGACTTGGGCGCCTCCGGTAGACATTTCAGAGGACAAAGAGGCCATTAAATTCCACTTTGAACTCCCCGGCATGAAAAAAGAGGACGTTAAAATTTCGATCGAAAACAACGTTCTCACCGTAAAGGGCGAAAAAACCTTCAAAGAAGAAGAGAAAAAGAAAAACTATCACAGGGTCGAGCGCTCTTACGGTATGTTTGAAAGGTCGTTTACGCTTCCAAATGGCATTGAAACCACGCACGTCGGTGCCAGCATGAAAGACGGCGTGTTGGAAATTATGGTCCCGAAAAAAGAAGAAGCAAAACCGAAGGAAATCGAAATTAAAATCGGATAGTTCAGAGGCATGTCCCAGAAAGCCTAAATAAAGATGCGGCGGCGTTTTAGACCTGCCGCATTTTTTGTCTGGAGCTTTTTCGCCGTCTGGTGCTATTTCAAAAATATGAAATTCAAATTAATTGTTCTGGCCCTGTTGTTCCCCGTGACCGTTTTTGCACGTGATCTTTCCTTGAACGAAGCTTTGTCAATGGCCGACACAAGTCCGCGTATGGAGGCAAGTTCGGCTCAAGTTGACGCGGCAAAAGGTAAGCTTATGCAGGTAAACGGCGCATTCATGCCGCAAATCAATGTCTCCGAAACCTACCACAGGACAGACGATCCGGTCGGGGTTTTTGCCGCAAAATTACAGCAGGCGAAATTTACGGCGGCCGATTTCAATATCGACAGGTTGAACCACCCGAACGGCATCAATAACTGGATCACCCGCGCAGAGATCTCGCAGCCGATAATTCACAGCGGAGTCGATATTAGCCGGCGCCGGTCGGCCGACCATGCTTTTGACGCTGCAAAAAAACTGCACGAGTTCGACAGGCAGGGGATGCGGCTTAAGGTCACAAATATTTACAACGCAACCGTCGCTCTTCGCGAAAAGCTTTCCGTTCTCGATCGCGGAATCGAGTTGCTGAAATCGCTTGAAGCGACCTACGAGCAGGCCGAGGCTCCGACAAGCGCGAACGCGACTAATTTTTTGGTCGCGCGTTCAGTTAGAACCGGACTTGAGGCCGAAAGACTTCGCACGAAAGTTTCGGAGGAGAGCTCCAGAAGAAGTCTGGCCGCGCTAATCGGCCTTAACGCCGACGAAGAAATTAATTTAACTTCTGCATTGCCCCGACCGGCCGGAGTCGAAAGTTCGTCGGCAAAAAAACGCCCAGACGTTCTTGCCGCCGAGCTACAGATGAAATCGGCGGCCGCGGCGCATCGCGCCACAAAGTGGAGCTGGGGCCCGAACCTCGACGCGTTCGCCGCCTACAACCGCTACACCGGAGATTTTTCGTCGAGCAGCGGTTCGTACGAGGCCGGAGTTATGCTTTCGCTGCCGGTCTTTAACGGCCCGAGATTTGGCAACATTAAAGAGGCCGAGGCCCAGCGGCTCGCAGCCGAGAGACTTTACCGCGCGACGACAAACGAATCGGAGGCCGATCTTGCCAACGCTGAACAAAGGGCAAAAGCGTGCGTCGAGCAATATAAGATAACGGAAGATGCCGCCAAGACGGCCGACGAGGCCCTAAGGCTAGCGCGCCAGCGCTATCAGGAGGGGACGCTTCCTCTTCTTGACTATTCACAGACAATCCAAAACTGGAGTTCGATGCAGCAGAGGCTCATTGACGCGCGTTACAGTTCGGGCGAGTCAAAATCGTGGCTCGCTTATCAGACGGGAGATCTATGACCGACACAAAACACAAAGGCCTCGCCTACAAGATAGCTTCGCTGTTTGTCGATTCGAAACTGACTCCGCTGTTAATTATCGCCTCGCTTTTGCTCGGTATGATGGCGATTTGGCTGACTCCGCGTGAAGAGGAGCCTCAAATCGTCGTGCCGATGGTCGATGTTATGATCCCGTTCCCCGGCGCAACTCCAAAAGAGGTCGAAGAGCGCGTAACGACTCCGGCGGAGCGTTATCTTTGGGGGGTTCAAGACGTCGAATACATCTACAGCACAAGCCGCCCGAATGGCGCGCTGATAACTCTTCGGTTTAAAGTCGGCACAGAACTTGAGCCGGCTGTTGTGCGCGTAAACCACAAGCTCAACGAGCACATGCCCGAAAAGCCGGAAGGGGTGTTGCATCCGCTTATCAGGTCTTACACGATCGACGACGTTCCGTTCCTCGCCCTCACTTTTCACAGCGAAAAATTAAACGACTTCGAACTTAGGCAGCTGACGCAGGAGTTTGCCAGAAATCTTGCCGAAGTTCCCGACGTCTCTCTCATTAAAACTATCGGCGGCCTGCAAAGGCAGGTGAGAATTTTGCCCGATCCGGCGAAGCTCGAGGCAAACCATGTTTCTATTATGGAGTTTTTTGAGCCGCTTTTGACCGGCAATGTGCAAGGTTTTGCCGGCACAACCAAAGGGAGCGGCCCCGAAAAGATTATCGAGATGACGAGCTTTATCTATTCGGCCGACGAAGTTGGTGAAATAATCGTCGGCATAAAAGGCGGTCGTGCGGTTCGTGTGAAAGATGTCGCGCAGGTCGTTGACGGCGGCGGCGAAATGACGCAGCAGGTCTTTTTTGCGGGAAAGAACGGCAAACTTGAAACCGCGGTGACGTTATCGTTCTCAAAACGAGCAGGCGTCAACGCGACAAATCTTGCCGAAGCGGTTCTGGCGAAACTTGAAAAATTAAAAGAGAAACACTTGCCCGCGGGCGTTGAAGTTACGGTCACCAGAAACTACGGTGAGACCGCGAAAGAAAAGTCGGACACTCTCATCGAACATTTACTGATCGCGGCGGTTTCCGTTGTCGTGCTGATCGCCTTCGCTCTGGGGATAAGGTTTGCGCTTGTCGTTGGTGTTGCCGTCCCCGTGACGCTGGCCTTGACGCTGATGATCTATTATTTGTTCGGCTACACTCTCAACCGCGTTACTCTTTTTGCGCTGATTTTTTCGATCGGTATTCTGGTGGACGACGCAATTGTTGTTGTCGAAAATGTTCACAGGCATTTGCATACCGAAGAACATCGTCGCGGCAAAAGTCTGCGTGACATTATTGTCACGGCAGTTGCCGAAGTCGGTAATCCGACAATTCTTGCCACTTTTACAGTCATCGCCGCTATTTTGCCGATGGCTTTTGTGAGGGGACTAATGGGCCCTTACATGCGCCCGATCCCGATCGGCGCGTCACTTGCGATGCTTTTTTCGCTTGTGATCGCGTTTTCGATAAGCCCGTGGGCGGCGCTTAAGCTTCACCGCAAACCTTTTGAACAAAACGCGTTCGAAGAACACGAAAAGAAAAAGGCCGAGAGTAAAAAGTCGCTCCTCGACCGGATTTACGATCGCGTGATGGGGTCGCTTCTCGATTCACACGCAGCTCGGATGAAATTCGGCGCGATTATAGGAGTTCTCTTTCTTTTCATTTTCAGTCTTGTCTATTTCAAGGTTGTGAAAGTTAAAATGCTTCCGTTCGACAACAAGAGCGAGTTTCAGGTCGTCTTCGATTTAAACGAAGGTTCACCGCTGAAAGACTCGGTTGCGGTCGGCAAGGAGCTTGGAAAATATCTCGAAAGCGTCACCGAGGTTGAAAACTATCAAATCTACGCTGGTGGAAGTGCGCCGTTTAATTTTAACGGACTTGTGCGGCACTACTTTTTGAGAGATGCGCCGCATCAGGGCGACATTCAGGTCAATCTGGTAGCGAAAAACAAGCGCAGCAGGCAGAGCCACGAAATCGCCAAGAGCGTTCGTCCCGAGCTCGAAAAAATTGCCGCGAAATTCGGCGCACGCGTGAAGGTTGTGGAAATCCCCCCCGGCCCGCCGGTTCTTTCAACGCTTGTCTCCGAAGTTTACGGCCCCGATCAAAAGGGACAAATCTCGCTGGCTAAAGAAATCAAGGAGCTCTATCGCCAGACCCCAGGCGTTGTTGACGTTGACTGGCTTGTTGAGCGGCCGCAGGAAAAAATAGCGATCAGCATCGATAGACGGGCGGCGTCGCTCAGACGGCTGCCGATAAAACGGGTCTTTGACGCGATCGGCACAGCCTTTGGCGGCTCGCAGGTCGGGTTGCTTTATGGCCAAGAGACGCGCGAGCAGATTCCGATCGTTTTGCGTCTGCCAGAGGCCTCCCGTGCAAATATTAACGACGTGATGAATTTAAAGGTGCCGTCGCTTGACGGTTCGTTCATTAGCATTAAAGATGTCGCAACGGTTCGCGATACGACCGAAGAAGTTTCAATCAATCATAAAAATCTGCAGCGTGTTGTGTATGTCATCGGCGATCTCGCTGGCAGCGAAGAGAGCCCAGTCTATGCGATAAACGCCCTCAATAAAAAAATAAAAGAGCTCAAAGCTCCCGACGGCGCGTTTGTTGAGGTGAGAAGCGTCGCGCAACCCGAAACGACCGACGCTTACACAATGAAGTGGGACGGCGAGTGGCAAATCACATATGAAGTTTTCCGGGACCTCGGAATTGCCTTTGCAGTCGTGATGATCCTCATTTACATTTTAATTGTCGGATGGTTCGAGTCGTTCATTGTGCCGCTTGTGATTATGATTCCGATTCCGCTCTCACTTATCGGGATTATCGTTGGACATTGGATGTTCGGTGCGTTTTTCACTGCAACGTCGATGATCGGTTTTATTGCCGGTGCCGGTATCATTGTAAGAAACTCGATCATCTTGGTCGATTTCATCGAGCTTAGATTGTGTCAGGGGATGCCGCTGCACGACGCGGTGCTCAACGCCGGCGAGGTAAGATTTAGACCGATGCTACTAACCGCGGCCGCGGTCGTTGTCGGTGCGTTCGTGATCTTGTTCGACCCGATATTTCAGGGGCTTGCAATTTCTCTGATGATGGGAGAGGTGGCGGCCACGCTTCTTTCGCGCTTTAGCGTCCCGCTGCTTTATTACATGGTGGCTGGCCGTCAGCGCGAATGTCTGCTTAAACCGCAGCACGTTTAACCGGCTGCAAAGGAGAAAAAATGAAACGCGAACACATCATAAGGCTGGTGGCGGGGAGCTTAATTTTGCTCGGTTTGCTGCTTGCGGTGTCTAAGAGTTACTGGTGGCTGCTTCTGCCGATGCTTGTCGGCATAAATCTCGTTCAGTCGGCCTTTACAAAGTGGTGTTTGCTGGAGAGGTTTCTTGAAAAAAATCACATTGGCAA
>CAZYHS010000005.1:76628-81726 GCA_964647545.1 uncultured Pseudomonadota bacterium
CCTTTACAAAGTGGTGTTTGCTGGAGAGGTTTCTTGAAAAAAATCACATTGGCAAGGGGTGCTGCGACCCGCACGACAAAGGTTGTTGCTAGCGCCAATGACGGCTGGCCACTGATGTGCGACGGCTTGTCATCCCCGCGGTAGTTAGTGGGGAACCAGCTTGTCGAACGATTTGTTTGCTTCTGCAATGTAGCGCTCCTCAGAAATGAGGGGCGCTTCCAGTTTTTTGGCGGTCTCTTCGCTGATGGCGCCAAACTTAACAATTTCGGCGCCCGCTTTTTTCACGTGCCTTAAATAATTCCAGATAACAGGCTTAAGTAAAATTGGATCGGCCGACAAAAGTTCGCCCATGCCGCGGTAGATCGCAAAAACAAAGTCGGCGTTCATGTTGCGCGCGACGCGTTTAAAAAGAAGGGTCAACACCTGAAAGTGGCTCTGTTCGGGAAAACCGCAATTTGAAATTACGCCGATGCCTGCGGGACCTCTTCCACGCGATTTGTGACAACATTCGCCGCCGGCATCTTTTTCAAAATGACAGTCGGCAACCGGAATGAGACGGTCCATAAAATTTTTCATGACTCCGGAGACGTTGTCAACGTAGAGCGGGGTGGCGCAAACAACGAGATCGCTTTCGGAAAATTTCTTTAGCAGGTCCGCCATGTCGTCTTTAATTGTGCAGATGCCGGGGGTTTTTAGCCAGCAATCAAAGCAACCAATGCAGTGGTGAATTTTCTTTCTGGCCAGAAAGATTTCTTCAACTTCGGCGCCGGCCGACTTCGCTCCCTCTGCAAACGCTTCGCAAATTTTGTGCGTGTTGCTTTTTTCAAATCGCGGGCTGCTGTTAAAAATTGTAATTTTCATGGGCGGCCTCTGTTTTATAAAAAGAGTTCAATGCTTCTTTTAATAGCTTCCTGACAAACTTTGCAGAAGGGCTTCATCCCTTTTGTAAACATAATGCAGTCGAGCATCGGGCGATAGAGACCCTGCGATGAATATCCTGCGCCTTCGAACGCGCCGACGGCTCCAACGAACTTGCTCTTCGCTAAAAAGTTGTCGGACTTCACCGCGCTACCTTTTGAAAAAATTTCAATTTCGGCTTCGAGCTTTGCAATTTCCTTTGCCGGCGCTTTTCCAACTTTCATTTCGGCCAGTTTTTTATTCAGCTCCTGCCGGCGTTTTTGATACTCGCCGTCCATTTTGTCGTAATCGGCTTTTTCCCACGGGGTTGGAATTTCAATTCCTTTGGTCGCAAGGTTTGCCCATTTGAGCGGCTCGTTTTTAAGAAGGGCTGTGATGTTCGGCTCGAGCGGTTCGATTCCGCGCGGGTAGAAATCGTTGTAGGCGGTCGACGAGCTGTAATATTCGTCGGCGAGTCCTGCGAACGAATGGCCAAACTCGTGAGTGATGAGATATTCGTACCACTGGTTGTCGGTGGTAAACACCGAGTAGAGGCCGAAAATTCCGCCGCCACCGTAGCGTTTGTGATTCACCATGATGACAAGCGCGTCGTAGGGGGCCTCGCCTGCAATGTCGCGCAGTGCCTTGTTATTTTCGGTCATTAAATAACGCTCGCTGCCGAGCGAATCGAATGTCGCATCAATGGATGTGTTTTTTGTGATGCCGTGACTTGGTTCGTCGCAGCCGCTTTCGTTCGATGGTTTGAAAACCCCGCGAATGTTGATTTTGTCTTTGAATTTACTGAACGGTGCAACTTTCAAAATCGTTGTGGCAAAACGTTTGAGGTCCTTTTCGACCTTTGCGCGTTCGCTTTTTGTGTAGCCCTCTGCGACGACGGTGATGTCTAGAGATTTATGCGGGTCGCTTTTGCCCGAGACTTGAATGACTTGCACGTCGCTTGGCTTTAGCGCCTCGCTAAGTGTGCCATCTTTTGACGGGTCGATAATTTTTCTGAAGGCCTGATAGGGGCGATTCTTTTTATCACGGCCGTCTACAACAAAGACGATCTTATTTTTCGGAAACGGAATGAGAGCCGACTCGTGATAAGTTTTTTCAATCCCTTTTATGCCGTCGTCGGTCGATTTGTATTCGCCGAAGTAGGCGTCAAAACCGCGCGAAAAAATCAGCTTGCCCGATTTGTGGTCGAAGATTTTAACGGTGTAGCGGCCGAGGTTGCGGTCATCGATGAGATTTGTTGTGCTTCCGGCCCACTCTCCCTGTTTGTAGATGGAGTCGATCGCGAACTTTTCGCTCTTTGCCGAGCCTGTGTGAAAATAATCGATGCGCATCGTCGCATCGGTGAAAAAATCGGCGAAGTTAACGCTCTTGTCAGCAGCGATCGCTGCGTTTGCAATTAGAAGCGCGAGAACCGCGAAAATAATCTTTTTCATTCCCCCCCCCATTTGGTCATTTCCTGCGCAGAACCCTGTCATCCCCGCGGTATTAAGCGGGGAGCTCGTTCGTGGTTCGTGTTCAAAAAACCGTACACTGCTATGAAATAGTTCAGATATCCATTGCGGTCAAGGTTTCTTGAATATATGAAATTTGCAGAGGCAAGATATGGAAACTAAGATCGCGATCTTCAGAGGCAAGCAGGTTAGAAAGACCATCGAAAAGAACGAGTGGTGGTTCTCGGTGGTCGATGTGGTCGAGGCGTTGACTGATAGCACCAATCCTAGACGATACTGGTCTGATCTTAAGATCAGTCTTAAAGATAAGGAAGGGTTTGTTCAGTTGTACGAAAAAATCGTACAACTGAAATTGCAGTCGTCCGACGGTAAATTCTACGAAACAGACTGTGCAAATACCGAAACCATGTTCCGCATCATCCAGTCCATTCCATCGCCCAAGGCTGAGCCATTCAAACGTTGGCTAGCACGTGTTGGATATGAGCGCGTGAAAGAGATCGAAGACCCGGAGCTTGCCACAAAGCGGACCAGAGCACTTTACAAGGCAAAGGGCTACTCCGAGAATTGGATAGAGAAGCGCATGCGTGGAATAGCCATCCGCGAGGAGTTGACCGACGAATGGAAAAATCGTGGCGCCGAAAAAGATAGAGATTTTGCAATTCTCACTGCCGAGATATCGCAAGCAACGTTTGGCATGACGCCTTCGGAATATAAAGAGTTCAAGGGCCTTGGCAGAGAAAACCTTCGTGACCACATGAACGATCTTGAGCTCATTTTTTCGATGCTTGGCGAGCGGGCCACCACCGAGATCACGCAGGTTGAAGATTCAAAGGGCGTATCAAAGCTCAAGAAAGATGCCAAAAGAGGAGGTGCAATTGCCGGTGGTGCAAGGCAAAAACTTGAGCAAGAGATCAAGCGCCCGGTGGTATCGAACAAGAATTATCTCAAAGAGCCTGAGAATAAACGCAGGTTGAAAAAGAATCAAAAATAACAATGACGGTTGTAAGTCGATCCGCCTTCGCCAAGCCTTGGTGTCAAGGCTAAGTGGTCATCTCACAATTCCACAATTAAACTTGGTAGACTTACAAGACTCACTAAACTCTCTTCCCGTGGCTTGCGATGATGTTGGTGTAGATGCCGCCTCTGACGTTAAAGCGTGATTCGACTTCCATCCAGCGCGGTTTGATGGCGCGGACGAGATCGTTCAAAATATCGTTTGTAACTTTTTCGTGGAAGGCACCTTCGTCGCGATAGCTCCACAAATAGAGCTTAAGCGATTTGAGCTCGACGCAAAGTTTGTTTGGAATGTAGGAGATGAAAATTTCGGCGAAGTCGGGTTGTCCCGTTTTCGGACAGAGGCATGTAAATTCGGGGCACTCAATTTCGATCACGAAGTTGCGCTTTGGCTCGGGGTTTTCAAACGTTTCGAGAAGTTTGCTAGGTTTGGTGGTCATTAATAGCTCCCTTTATTTTCGCCGCCGGTAACAATTGCAATTCCGCCGCTTGTGCCGATTCGAGTTGCGCCGGCCTTGATCATTTTTTCGGCGTCTTCAAACGTGCGAACTCCGCCGCTTGCTTTCACGCCCATTTCGGGGCCGACAACGCGACGCATGAGCGCAATGTCTTCACTTGTCGCGCCACCTTTGCCGAAGCCGGTCGATGTTTTTACGAACGCGGCCCCTGCAAGTTTCGACAGAACGCAGCCGGCGACTTTTTCGTCTGTGTCGAGCTCGCCGGTTTCAAGAATGACCTTTACAGGGATTTTTCCGGCCGATTTCACAACGGCGTCGATGCCGTCGAACACTTCGCGATAATTTTTTTGTTTGAGCTCTTCGACATTTAAAACCATGTCGACTTCCTGCGCGCCGTTTTGAATTACTTTAATAGTCTCTTCGGCTTTTGCTTTTGGCGAGCCGTTTCCCTTCGGGAAATCGACGACCGCGATCGGCAGAACGCCGCTTCCTCTAAGTTCGCTAGCGGCGAGTGAAACGTAGTTCGGTCTGACGCAGACCGTTGCAAAGCCATATTTTTTTGCTTCGTCGCAGGTGCGCTTGATGTCGTCGGCAGTTGCTTCGACCTTTAAAAGTGTGTGGTCGATCATCGATGCAAGTTTTGAGTTCATAGATTTCCGATCGTGAAACATTTTGCCCGCGGAGATTATCCGCGGGCGCGGACCGCAAAACAGCGGTAAAACTGGTGGAGGTGGCGGGGATCGCACCCGCGTCCGAAGGTACATCACAACCGCGTCTACATGCTTAGCCTTTTGTTTTGTTCTCGTCTTTTTGGCCTCCTCAAAAGGCGTAGATGCCGAAAAGACATGCCCGTTTAAGTCTCGCAGCGTATCAACAGGCGTTTAACGCTGCCAGCGCTGCTATTGGTGTCGTGACCGCCCAGCAGGCGTCAGCGGGCGACATGCTGCTTTAATTAAGCAGCGAGTGCGTAGTCGTTAGCACTTAATTGTTTCAGCCAGTTTTACGACTTGATAGAAGTGGTCGGCATGCGGCTAGTCGTGAATCTATACCCACGTCGAAGCTAAGTTCACCCCCCGCCCGCCACGCGAGCCGAGCGTGCAACAAGCCGTTGTTTGCATTTAAAATATGCAAAAGCATGGGCTTGATGGAGCTCTTGTGTTCGGCTCGCGAGGCGAGGCGGGCGGGCCCGCCCGATTCTGTAATCAAGCGACCCGAAAAAACGACCTATTTACATTTCAAAGATCCTGCAAGTCTGTGACT
>CAZYHS010000005.1:81826-92121 GCA_964647545.1 uncultured Pseudomonadota bacterium
CTCTACCCCGCCAAATAACTCTTGTCAAGCGGGGCGGGGCTGGCCTATAAGCCGCAAATTCCTATGAAACTTAGATTACATCAGTTTTTGGCGCGTGCAGGTGTCGCAAAAAACAACTTTGAAATTACGCAGATGATTAAGAAAGGGCGTGTCAAAGTTGACAACGAAGTGGTCACCGCCGAAAGCTACATTTTCGACACTAAATCGCGGCAGGTCTTTTTGGACGGAGAACGCATTAAACTCCAAACCGCCCGCTACTTTCTGGTCAATAAACCCAAAGGGCATTCTTGCCAGCGCGGCGAACATCCGAACGTTACCGATTTATTGATAAATCTGCTATCCACCGAGCCAAGAGCTATGCGCTCGATCTTTGTCGTCGGCCGTCTCGATGTCGATACCGAAGGTCTCATTGTGCTGACCAACGACGGCAGCACGGCCAGCAAAATATTGCAGCCGGTCGAAATGATCGAAAAAGAGTACGAAGCGCTTGTCGAGGGGGTTGTCACCCCCGAAGAGCTCAAAAAGCTCGAAAGCGGCGTTGAAATTCTGGTCGATGACAAGGTTTATAAAACGCGTCCGGCAAAAGCGGTGCTTATCAAAAAACAAAAGATCCCGGCCGGAAACAGAAGTAGATCGGTCGTGCGACTTACGATAACCGAAGGCAAAAAGCGGCAGGTAAGGCAAATGCTGGCGAGCGTCGGTCATCTTGTGAAAAGTCTCAAGCGCGTTCGGATAGGTTCGCTGGCTCTGGAATCGCTCGGTGACCGCTGGGTCGCCGAAGTGACCCGTACCGACATAATGCGCGGGCTTGGGATCGAACATGCGCGTCCGCAACGCGACGAAAATGCGCCAAGGCCCGCTAACAAAGATGACGTAAGAAAAAAGCCGTCTCGAAATTTTCGCGCTCGTCGCTGACCGATTTAGAACAAAAGAACCAAAGGGGGATTAATGTCCGTTCAAAGCACTCAAAATGTTTCGAAGGTGTCGTGGCACGCGTTGTCGTCCGAAGCTGCGCTGAGTAAGCTCGAAGTTTCGGTCGAACGCGGTCTCTTAACCGAAGAGGTCGAAAAGAGGCGCGCGAAATTTGGGGCCAACCAGATCACTACCAAAAAAGGGACTCCGGCTTGGCTGAGGTTTCTGCTGCAGTTTCATCAGCCTCTTATCTATATTCTCCTTGCCGCGACTATCGTGACAATGTTTTTAAAAGAATGGGTCGATTCGGCGGTCATTTTTACCGTTGTTTTTGTCAACTCGGTGATCGGATTTATGCAAGAGGCCAAAGCGCTTAAAGCGCTCGACGCTCTGTCGCGCTCTATGGCCTCTTTTGCTACCGTGCTAAGAAACGGCCGCGAGGAGAAGGTTTCATCGGTCGATCTTGTCCCCGGAGACATTGTGCTGGTTTCATCTGGTGATAAAGTTCCAGCCGATATCAGACTGATTAAAGCGCGTGACTTGCTTGTGAACGAATCGGCCCTAACCGGCGAATCTGTTCCGGTCGAAAAACGCCTCGCCGCATTAACCGCTGAGACCACGCTGGCCGATAGAAGCAACATGATCTACGCCGGCACGTTTGTCACTTACGGACAGGCGCGCGGAGTTGTGGCGGAGACCGGCGACTCGACCGAAGTCGGAAGAATTTCCGAACTTATTTCAAGCGCCGATGATTTACAAACGCCGCTTACGATCAAGATAGGCCAGTTCAGTCATAAACTGCTTTACGTCATTCTTGCTCTTTCGGGGTTGACCTTTGCCGTCGGTGTTATTCGAGGCAATTCGGCCATTGAAATGTTCATGGCGGCAGTAGCTCTTGCCGTTAGCGCAATTCCCGAAGGTCTGCCTGCGGCCGTAACCATAACTCTTGCGATCGGAGTGGCAAGAATGGCGCGGCGTCACGCGATCATTCGCAAACTTCCCGCGGTGGAAACTTTGGGGAGCACAAGCGTAATTTGTTCGGACAAGACCGGAACGCTTACCGAAAACCAAATGACCGTGCAGCAGATATATTGCGGCGGCGCACATTACGGAGTTTCGGGGGGCGGCTATTCCAGCGAAGGGGCAATTGCCAGAGAGGACGGAGCGCAGTCTTTTGGCGAAGCGGCCCTGCGCGAGATTTTACTGGCGGGCCTTCTTTGCAACGACAGCCGCATAGTCGATAAGGAAGGAAAGCCCGTTGTCGAAGGCGACCCGACCGAAGGGGCTCTGATCGTATCCTCCAAAAAGGGAGAACCTTTCATTAAGAACGCCGCCGAAAATCTGAAACGCATCGATTCGATCCCGTTCGAATCGGAGCATCAGTACATGGCGACGCTTCACGAAGAGAAAAACGGCGGTCGGTTCGTTTACATAAAAGGTTCGATCGAAAAACTTTTGCCAAGATGCGTTTCTCAGCTGGCAGACGACGGGAAGATAATTTCTATCGACCACGTTCAAATCGAAAAAATCGTCGAAAAAATGGGGTCGTCAGGTTTACGCGTTCTTGCTTTTGCAAAAATGGAGATGCCCTCCGGAGCCGATTCGATATCGCACGGTGATATCGGCGAGCGGCTGGTGTTTTTGGGACTACAGGCAATGATCGACCCCGCGAGAAAAGAGGCCATCACGGCGGTCGCAAACTGCTACCGCGCCGGTATTCAGGTCAAGATGATCACGGGCGATCACGTTGTGACGGCTAAAGCAATTGCACAGAAGCTGGGTTTAAGACGCAGTCTTGCCGCCGGTAGCGATCATGAGCCGCTTTTGGCGATGTCAGGCAAAGAGCTTGAAAAACTAAGCGACGCCGAATTGCTGAAGGCTGCTTACGAAGTTTCTGTTTTTGCACGAGTTACGCCAGAGCAAAAATTAAGACTTGTGAAAGCTTTGCAATCGCAGGGGATGATAATCGCCATGACCGGCGACGGAGTTAACGACGCCCCCGCGCTAAAGCAGTCGAACATCGGAATCGCCATGGGCTTTGCCGGCACCGAAGTTGCGAAAGAGGCTGCCGACATGGTTTTGACCGACGACAATTTTGCCTCGATCGCCGCGGCGGTTGAAGAGGGGCGGTGCGTATTCGACAACTTAAGAAAGTTCATTGTCTGGACGCTTCCGACAAACTTAGGCGAAGCGCTCGCCATTATTGTCGCAATTTTTGCGGGTCTTATTCTGCCGGTTGCGCCTGTGCAAATTCTCTGGATCAATATGACCACTGCGATTTGCCTTGGCATGATGCTTGCTTTCGAAGCGAAAGAACCCGACCTTATGCGGCGGCCTCCGCGTGATGCAAAAACTCCAATTATGACGACCGGTCTTGTTGTGCGAACGCTGATTGTAGGCACCATGTTGGCGCTTGGAGTTTACGGTCTGTTTTTCTATGAGGTCGATGCCGGCGCAAGCGTTGAAGAGGCGCGCACAGCGGCGGTTGGTGTGCTTGTTATTGGTGAGCTCTTCTATCTTTTTAATTGCAGGTCTTTAACCCGCTCAATGTTCAGGCTTGGGCTTTTTTCAAATACGTGGCTCCTGTCAGGTGTCGCAATAATGATTGCGCTGCAACTTGCTTTTACCTACGTCCCCGCGATGAACCGCTTTTTTCAGAGCGCGCCACTTTCTTTTGGCGCTTGGGTGCGGATAGCGATGGTCGGGTTGATCGTCTATTTAGTGATCGAAGCCGAAAAATATGTGCGCAGAAAATTATTGAGCAGGCAGGGGTAAAATCAGAAACGCTATCACCCTTCGGAGTGCGAGTGGGTGAAAATTACGACGAACTCGGCGATGCCGGCGGAATTGCCGAGTTTCACGCCACCTTTCGAATCGATAAATGTTCCGCGATTGATAAAAACGTCGTCGCCGACTTCAATGTTGTTTCCAAAATTAAAGCGGACGTTCTCGTCGGCGGTGAAATTCTTGCCACATTTTTTGAAGAGCCGCTCGGCGATAAGACGTCTGAACGGAATTGCGAAGTTTGCGACGGTACTAATTGGAAGCTTGTCGAGCGCGTCCCACAGAAAATGCAAGTAACGCTCATTCTCGGTGTAACTTAGCTCTTCCATTTTCGGGAGATAGTCGGAGTAGAGCCGCGCTTCCTTTAAAATGCCGGCATCAATTGTGCCGCCCAGCATTTTTAAAATCTTGCCGGTATTCTTTGCGTCGAGCCCTTTGTCGAAAATTTTTTCGATGGATAGAAGTGTTTTGGCGTTTGTCATGAGCGAAGCATTTTATTGTCAGACCGTAATTTTGCGTTTTTTGGGGTCTTTGTGGCGGCGGTAGAAAATTGCGTTGTGGCCGATCATGCCGACGCATTCGGCGCCGGTCGCTTCTTCGATCTTTGCGGAGAGCTCTTCTTTTTGCTCTTTCTCTTTGAAATCAACGAATTTCAACTTGATGAGCTCGCAGCCGTCTAGCGCCTCGTTGACTGAACGGACAACTCCTTCAACAGCGCCGGCCTTGCCGAGGAATACAACCGGCTTGAAGCTATGAGCCAGCCCGCGTAAATGTTTTCGCTGCGAACCTTTTAATTTTTCCACTCTAAACCTCCGTTATTAAGTACCGGCGCCGCGTAACACGACCCACAGGTGGTGTCAAATTGCCATTTTCCGGCCAAGAATGTTCTGTTGCTTCGATATAACCAAATGAGGCTTGCAAAAAATATGCTGTTGGACGAAATACGACAAGATGACAAAGTCAAAAAAATCTCAATTTGACGGCCGACAAAAGCTTAAACGCATTTTAGTCGGCATTGTCGCTGGCATTTTGCTCGCTCCGGCCTCTTCGTTCGCAAGCGGCGCTCAATACTGGCAGTCGTTTAACGTTGAAGGGAAAATATATAAAAAACTAAGCCTGCAAATCAGTGAAGAACTTCGTTTTAGTCAAAACATGAGCGAGCTTTACTATTCGCAGGCCGATGTGGGGTTTTCGTACGAAGTCACAGAATGGTTTAGCGCCGGAGCTCTTTATAGTCAGGTGTTTGAAAGCAGGGGTTACGACGTTGATGAAAACTTTCACACGTGGCGGCAGGAGAGGCGACCGACGCCAAAGTGGACGTTTAAGTTGAAAACAAAATATGTCACCTTTGCCGATATAAATCAGGTTGAGTTTCGATTTGTTGACGGTTCGAAATTCAACGCGCGGTACAGAAACAAGTTTGTGGTGTCGGTGCCGTTTAGTTTCGGCGAGTTTTCTATAGCGCCGAATCTGGCCAACGAAATTTTTATCGACATCAACGAAGGGGTTTTTAATATAAACCGCTTTTTTGCCGGCGCCAAAGCGAAGTATACCGAAATGTTCTCTCTCGAGCTTTTCTATTTGCTGCAGTCGTCAAAGAAAGTCGGCTACTGGTCAGATTTTAGCGCTCTCGGATGCAAGGTCGGGGTGAATTTTTGACGGAAAAAGCTGCCTTAAACCGATATTTGGAGGGGGCAAATGAAGCTTACGGTTCTTCTCGACAATAACACAATTATCGACCGCTATTTTTTAGCCGAGCCGGCGTTGTCTTTTTTCATCGAAGACGACGGCAAAAAAATTCTTTTCGACGCCGGATATTCGTCGGCCTTCATCGAAAACGCAAAGAAGATGAAGATCGGCCTCGCCAAGCTTGACTACATTGTTTTGTCGCACGGGCATCTCGACCACACGTGGGGTTTGAAGCACCTGATTCCGTTGCTCAAAAGAAGTGGAAAGCGCCCAATCCTTGTGTGTCATCCGTCGGTATTTGCAAAAAGAAAAGATGCCGGTATGGGTGAAATCGGCGCTAACGTGTCACAAAAAGAGCTCTCAAAATATTTCGATGTTGTTTGCACGGCCGAACCCTTTGCCGTCACCAAGCGTCTGATGTTTTTGGGCGAGATTCCAAGGCAATTCGATTTTGAAGCGAAGCGGCCGGTTGGCAAGGTTTGCTGTGGCTCAAAATACATTGACGATTTTATCCGCGATGATTCATCTCTTGTTTACACAGCAAAAGACGGGCTAGTCGTTATTACCGGCTGTGCGCACGCCGGAGTTTGCAACACAACTGCCTACGCGCTCTCGCTGTTTGGGGAGCAAAAAGTTAAAGACATCATCGGCGGGCTCCACCTTTTGAAGCCCCAGCCAAAACAACTTCGCGGAACTGTTGGTTTCATCAAGCGCCTGAAGCCCGCACAAATTCATCCGTGCCACTGCACAGATTTCACCTCCAAATGCGCACTTTCAAAAGTGGCGCACGTCGAAGATGTCGGCGTCGGGCTTAAACTAGAGTTTAAGTAAGTCAATTGTCGCAGAGCTTTATAACCTATCACCAACATTAAATTCGACTGTGCCGCCGGGGGCGTTGTTGCGATAGACGTTGCAGATGCGCGACGAGTTGCAGGTCGGCGGGTTTGGAGTCAGGCCGGAGCATGTGATGTCGCCGACAAGACGAATGCAATCGGTGCAGTTGACCGGATAAACCCCTTTGATGCCGATGTTAGTGCCGCTTACGTTCGGGCCGACCGTCTGATTTTCAATTGGCGAGCCATCTTCGTAGGCCCAGCCGGCATCTGCCAGTGTGATTGACAACGAAAAATTTACGCCGTTGACCGTGCTGATGTCGACTGCTTCCTGCGTTGTCGATTTTGGATTGAGCGTAAATTCTCCCTGTGTCCAGCCGTCGGGATAGGTCGATGTCTGACATGACGCAAAGCCGCCGGTTCCGAAACTTCCAGAAATGCATTTGTTGCTTGGATTTGGGACGTAAAGAGTTGAAGTTGTGCTGCCAGCCGCGCCTAAGGTAACTAGGCATTTGCCGGCGCCGCTCACTCCGGCTTCGTAGTCTGTGCACCAGCCGGCGGTGTAGAGTTCCTGCGCGGTGAGAAGTTGGCCTTCGGGGCACGCGCCGCCGTAGGCTGCTGTGACAAATCCGATCGTGACCGCGGTTGGCTCGGTGTTAGTGAGTTTAAGTTCGGTGATGTTTTCGCCGTCGCAGCCGTTGGAGCAGTTTGCGCTCATGAAGCACGTTGTGCCGCCGTCGTTTGAGTAACCGCTACCACCGCAGCAGTTTCCGTCGGCGACGCATGCGGAGGGGCAGCCGACAGTGCATGACGAATCGCTGTAGCAGCTTGTTCCGCCATCGTGCGAATAGCCGCTGCCGCCGCAGCAGCTTGTCGTTGCAACGCATTGCGGAGCGCTAGTTCCACCACCGCATGCGGCAAGTGTCAGCGACACAAGCATCGCCGCCGTTATAATTAATTGTGACGAAAATGTTTTTGTTTTCACTTGGAGCCCCCTTTTTTTGACTTCTCTATCAGAGGCCGTAACACTTGTCGTTAAGGAAGTTTGTGTGGGGCCGATTTAATCACTGCGACAATCCCTCTCTTTACAAGTCATGGGCAAATTAGTTACAAATAGCGCCTATGAAAAAAATCATACTTTGTTTTGTACTCGCGCTTGTGAGTCTTGTCGGCAGCTGCGGCGGGTCGGGAAGCTATGGGCTAAAGCTTATTGCAAGTTACAATGGCGCGACCCTCTACAAAACTGTCACGCCAGCCGGTGACGGCAACATCAAAGTTGTAAGTCTCGTCGGTTCATTCAATGAAATGGGGCGGCAGTACGGCTATCTTCTGGCGACCGACCTTGAAACTTTTTACGACGACGTCGTTCTAGATTACCTCGTCGGCGAAAAAGGAATTCCTTACGCCGACTTGCTCGCCGAAGGCGAGGCGACCTATGCCGCCGGCTTAGCAGATACGAAAGAATTTTTGCAGGGAATGGCGGAGGGGTCTGAAATTTCGCTCGAACAGATTAAAATTATCAATTCGGCGATGGTCGGCGCGGTTTATGGATGTTCGGCGGTCGCTGCGTGGGGCGAATATACAAACGACGGCCCGCTTGTTGTCGGTCGCAATTGGGACATGGTGCCGCTCGACCGCTTTAAAGATTACATGACGGTTGTGGTTTACAATCCGACAAGCGGCAACTCGGTCGCCGACATTAACTACCTTGGCCAAATTCAGCACAAGCAGAGCGCGATGAACGACAAGGGGTTGTGGATCGACCTGCAGGACGGCAGCATGATGTCGTCGGCAACCGACGATTCGTATCAGGACGCAAACGACGCCATCATCGAATTTCTCATGAGCGCTTCGACAATGGAGGAGCTCGACGAAAAGTTTATGGCCGGACCGTCGTCGGCATCTTTTGTGATGACGGCGGCCAGCTCCGAACTTGCCTATTCTTATTTCTGGTGCACGCAGGGCGTTTACCGGTTTACCGACGAAGGAAACACCGGCCTCGTTGCGACATCGAACCACTACGTGACCTATCCCGAAGAGTGGACGATCAACACGCTGCCGAGCAATCCGGCGGCGCAGGGTTACACGGTCATTCGGCGCGACAACTGGATGAGCCTTGCGAACTCTGAAACCTATCGCGGCAAGTTCACCGACGAAACGATGAAGGCGATGTTTGAGACGACAATTCCAAACGGCGGAGGTTCGTTCCCGACTTCGGGGTACAGCGTCGAAACAGTTTATCAAATCGTAGCTAACCCAAGCGATCTGTCGCTTTGGATCAGGCTCCCGAAATATTTCGGCTGGGAAAAAATCGATCTTGCGGGGCTGTTTAAGTAGGCCTTCGGATCGTGAAATAAAAAACCCGCTGTCTTAAAAAAGACCGCGGGTTTTTTGTGTGCAATGCGTTTTGTGATCAGGGGGTCGGCAGCGGGTTGATCATTACCATTTCAGTCTGAGCAAAAAATCCTCTGCGAATTTTTTCGTCCGAGCTACCAAGATACGATTGGCAGAGGTTGTTTCCTTCGGTGGTATTGTCGGTTGAACGGACCGTCGTCTTTCCCATAAACCTTGTGCTGTTTGTTGTGCCAACGGGCATAACGTGCGGGCTGGGATCTCCGCCCGGAGTAATGATTGCGCGTCCGTAGTCCGGGTCGCCGCCGGGGGTGATGATGGCAATTAGCAATTCGCTGTTAACGACACATTCTGCCGAGCCGATTTCTCCCGCCACGTTCTTTATCTGTGTTTCGAAGCTACGCATGTAAGTCTCTTGTCCGTTTTGGTAGGCTTCGGCTAGGGCGTAGCGCGACAGCGGTCGTGCTTTTGAACCGAGATCGCTCCACGAAGAAGCCGTCACCACGCCATTTGCTGTCCAATTAAATATCAGGTCGGGCCAGCAGACTGCCGCGTGATTTTCTCTTCCGTATTCTCTCATGACCGTTTCGTAATATTTTGCTGCGCAAACGTCATCTGTGTCTGTGCAAAACTCTGCATTTTCGGGATCGTTCTTAAAAGTTGTGAATGCCGTCATGCCGTCCGCGTTTGCCGCTTTTATCATTGTGAAAATGTCGGCCGACGATGTTTCGTAGGTGAAGGCGGCAAATGGAGCGTCCCAGCTGAATGCATTCGCCATAGTTGGGCTGATCGAACTGTCGAGCGTCCAGCTAGACGGTAAATTATCAAGTCCTTCTGTTGAGCCGCAGGCCTGATAGGCGTCATGCGACATCCAAAGCCCGTAGCTGACTTTGAATTTCGAGGCGCTATCTGACGCGGCGATCAGGTGAGGGAAGATGCTCATATCGCTAAGTTCGGGAGAACATGATTGTGTGGTGTCTTCCTCGTCGGTAATAATATTTTTGATTTTGCTGCAATTGATTGCCCATTCGCCGTTTAGAACGGTTCTGTCTTCTGCTCTTGGAGCCTCGACGCCTGAGCCAGTCGAGATAAGGGCTTCCGAGGAGTCGGTTGCGTATGTAATTGTGCCGGTACCGTCACTTATGAGTTTTGCTCCGTCGCGTCTGTTTCCGATAGCGTCGTCGTCGGAATATTGAATCGTCGAGAATGCGACGCCGTCTTCTTCAAGGTAGCAGACGGTTCCCTGTCCGCTTGGGATTTTTGTGACAACGAATTTCGAAATTGAGGGATCCCATTCACCAGTTCTAACCGTTCTGTTTGCTGCGGTGCGGGTTGACACGCAGGCGACCTTCCAGTTTGAAGGGTCAACGGCTTTCGTGCTGTTTGCCTTGGCGAGGTTTGCCGCGGTGGTTTCGCTGAGGGCAAGTTGCAGATCGTAGGTTGGAGAAGAGCCCGAGCCACAGCTGCAAAGCAGGCCAATTGCACAGATTGCAAATACAAATCTAATTGCTTGCATAAATTCCTCCGTTTTTTTGAAATTATATAGCTGACCAAACTCTCAATGCCCAACAGAAAATACGAATGCGTAACGGAGCAAGACGGGGAAATGCTCCGATAAAATCAGACCTTATCGAACCAGTCCGCCCGCTGGGCAGAAAGGTTCTCAACTCTGCGACTGAAATAAAAAAGCGACGTGGGCTAATGCCCACATCGCTTTTTTGCTCC